>JBHHVL010000056.1:0-20904 GCA_046754245.1 Binatia bacterium
CGCTATGGCCACGCGGCTGGGGACGGCGTGTTGCCCGGTAAACTGGGTCAGCCCACACTCACCTCGTAGACGAGTACGTGGCCGTCCCTTCGCCATCGGCTAGACAGTATCTGCCTCTCGGTACTGCTCGAATCACAATCCGCGGACCTGAAAGCCGCGAAGTCGTGGGTACCGACGACCATATCGGCCAGCTCCTGGAGGAGGCTCTCGTCAAGGTCCGGGTACACGTGCCAGCTGCGATCGGCGAGCATCGGAGACGGCGGACGCCCGCAGACCACCGTATAGCGGTAGGTCCGTGAAACCGCGTCACGGCGGGGGTCAAAAGACGCGGGAACCTCCGTGAGGTCAACGACCGATATGTCGCGCGCCGTAAGACCGTTCAGCGACGCCCTCAGCCGGTAGAGGTCCGTCCCGTCGGGCAGGTCGAAGGCCGCCACCTGAGCCAGCGCGCTCACACCGGCGTCGGTGCGACCCGCGCCCTCCACGCTACACGCCACACCGGTGGCCACCTTGAGTGCGTGCTCGAGCGCAGCCTGTACCGTCGGGCGATCCGGCTGGCTCTGCCAACCGGAGTAAGCCGCGCCGTGGTACTCTACGACACACTTGGCCCTCAGGGTCCCACCTCTCTTTCATCCCGCGAACCCGCCTTGACCTGCTTCTCGTAACGGTTGAGAGCGTCGACGAAGGCGAGCGCCGACGCCATTATGATGTCGGTATGGGTACCGTGGCCACGCACGCCGATGTCCCCGTCACGGACCAGGCAGCTCACCTCCCCCATCGCGTCGGTGCCCGCGGTAATACCCTTGACCTGGAAGCCTTCGAGCTTGGGGCGCAGACCGGTGGCATCTTTGATCGCCTGGAAGCAGGCGTCCACGGCCCCGTCGCCTCCCGCCTCCGCGCTTCGGGATTCGCCGCCGACGTTGACCCTCACCCGCGCACTGGGCTCGCCGCTCAGCGACGACGATACGATGACATCCTCCAACACGAAGGTACGATCGACGTCCGCGTCGTCCGAGACGATCGCGAACAGATCTTCGTCGTAGACCTCCTTCTTCTTGTCGGCGAGCGCCTTGAAACGAGCGAAGAGCTCGTTGAAATCCTTACCGACCAGATCAACGCCCAGCTCTCCCAGCCGGTTCACCAGCGCGGCCCGTCCCGAATGCTTGCCCAGAACCAGTTTGTTGCTCACACGACCCACTGACTTTGGCGTCATTATCTCGTAGGTGAGCTTGTGTTTCAGTACACCGTCTTGATGGATGCCGGCCTCGTGAGCGAACGCGTTGTCTCCGACGATGGGCTTGGTCGGCGTTATCGGCACACCGATGATTTTCGACAACAACTGACTGGCCGGATAGATCTGTTCCGAGACCACCCGGGTATCCACCTCGTAATAGTCAGCGCGGGTACGCAACGCCATCACCACCTCCTCCATCGAGGTGTTCCCCGCCCGTTCGCCTATACCGTTGATGGTGCATTCGACCTGTCTCGCCCCTCCCTCAACCGCCGCCAGCGAGTTGGCCACGGCCAGCCCCAGGTCGTTGTGGCAGTGGGCGCTCCATACCGCTTTGCCAGAATCCGAGGTGTTGGCGATTAGGTAGCGAAACATCTCCCGCAACCGCGACGGCACACCGTACCCCACCGTGTCGGGCACGTTGCACACCACCGCCCCCGCCTCGATCGCCGCTCCGAACACCTCACAGAGATAGTCGTGATCACTGCGTGAGGCGTCCTCCGCAGAAAACTCGACGTAGTCGAGGTGCTGCTTGGCCCGGCTAACAGCCCACGCCGCCGCGTCGATGACCTCCTGACGGCTCATCGCCAGCTTGAACTCCAGGTGCAGATCCGAAGTCGCGATGAAAATGTGAATGCCGGGACGCCTCGCTCGCTCAACCGCGGCGATGGCGGCGTCTATATCGGCCTCCCGGGTGCGGGACAGGCTGAGCACTACCGGCTCTCGCACCGCTTCCGAAACCCGTTTGATCGCGAGTGCGTCGCCCGCCGAGGCAGCGGCAAAGCCCGCTTCGATGACGTCAACGCCCAGGTTCTCCAGCTGCAGGGCTATGGAGACCTTCTCATCGACATTCATCGTACATCCCGGAGACTGCTCGCCGTCACGCAAGGTCGTATCGAATATTCTTACCCAATCTGCTTCTGCCATTTTACCGTTTCCTGATTACGGCGGGTCCATCCCGGAAGCAAAAACAAAGGCCGCGGGAAGGACCCGCGGCCTACAAACTGCCTTCGCCACGGGTCGTCAAGGTGCCCGCCCGTGGCCTCTTCGTGTGGTCGCCCTAAGCTACACCACCACCGAGCCCACGGACGGGCTTCTAAGCAGCAGGGTGCTTGTGAGCAGAACGTAACTTTTCACCACGCGAATCATTTCCGACGACCGTCCAGCAATCCTACTACCTCTGCGGCGGAAGAGTCAAGCTTCCAGATCCTCTTCGTCTTCCTCTTCCACCGTAAGAACAGCGATGGGTTCACCCCGATAACGCTTGAGAGCCCAGGTGATCGGGCCGGAACAGACGTAAGCGGAGATGAACAGGAAGATGACGAGCTCGTAGCGCGCTATGAGAAACTTGAGCATGAGAATGGCAAGAACCAGTCTCCACAGCGGCTGGCGCCGGTTCAGCCGAAGCTGTTTGAAGCTCGCAAACGGCAGGGTGCTCACCATCAGCGCCGCAAGCGTATAGGTCATCAGCAGCAAGGCGATGTGCTTGTCCGGCAGACCAGAGCGTCCCAGGTACTTGTACATAAGCACGACGGACGCGAGCATCATGGCCGCCGCCGGTACCGGCAGGCCCGAGAAAGAGCCGTCGACCTTGTCTACCATGGTGTTGAAACGAGCCAGCCTCAAAGCCGCGCAGATCACGAACAGGCCTATGGCCAGCCAACCCCATACACCCCAGGGCTTTAGAGCCCAGCCGTAGATGAGCAGACCCGACGCGACCCCGAAGGAAACGAGGTCGCACAACGAGTCGTACTCGACTCCGAAGCGGCTCGCCGTGTTCGTGTACCTGGCTACCCTACCATCGAGGATGTCAAAGAGCTGGGCGACGAGTATGGCCAGTGCAGCGAAGAGATACTCCCCCTGCATGGTCTGGACGATGGAATAGACGCCGCAGAAAAGCCCTGCGGAGGTGAGCAGGTTTGGTAACAGGTAAACGCCCTTGCGGCTCTCTCGGGCGTGAGGCAGGGACCGGACCCTCGGTGAGGGGCTGACCGCCACTACCCGACCGCCTCGGCCAGTACGGTGTGCCCCGCTTTCACTTTCTCGCCAGTACTGATCCTCAGAGCCACGGACTCGGGAAGGAAGACGTCCACCCGCGATCCAAACATGATGAGCCCGAAGCGCTGGCCGCGCTCGAGCCGCTGTCCCCCCTCTACGCGACAGACTATGCGGCGGGCGAGCAAGCCGGCTATCTGAACAATCACCAGTCTCATATCCCCGGCATCGATGAGCATGGCACTGGATTCGTTCACCTCGGAAGCGTCCTCACGGAAGGCCGCCCGAAAACGACCCGCGCGGTGAACCACCTCGCGAACCGTCCCCGCGATAGGGCTTCGATTAACGTGTACGTCGGTTACCGACATGAAGATCGACACCCGCCGGCAGGCCTCCGGCGCCATGCGGTGGCCGCCTTCGTGCGGCCCCGCGTACACAACGCGGCCGTCGGCAGGCGAAATTATAGCCCCGTCGACCGCCGGCGCATACCTCTCGGGATCACGGAAAAAAAGCAGCACCAGCAAACTCGATAACAACAGGAACAATCCCAGACCGGTCCAGCCCGGCCAGAGCAACACCAGCATTCCCAGCAGAGCCGGCACCGCCGCAGGCACATAGCCTTCCTTGGCAAATCTCAAACCAGCGCTATCCTCGAGGGTCAATTGACGGCCTTGTCAACGAGTCGATCCTTGGACAGCCAGGGCATGAGTGCCCTGAGCTTTGCACCAACCTTCTCTACCGGGTGGTTCTCGCCTTCCTTGCGAAGCTCCTTGAAGTGGGGTAGCCCGCACTTGTACTCGGTGATCCATTCGTCGGCGAACTCACCAGACTGAATCTGCTGCAGAGCCTCCTTCATGGCCTCGCGTGTATCGTTACCGATGATGCGCTTGCCGCGGGTGAGGTCTCCGTACTCCGCCGTGTTGCTGATCGAGTAACGCATGTTGGCGATGCCGCCTTCGTATATGAGGTCGACGATCAACTTCACTTCGTGTACGCACTCGAAGTAGGCCATCTCGGGTGAGTAGCCCGCCTCTACGAGGGTCTCGTAACCGGCGCGAATCAGCTCTGTGAGTCCACCGCACAATACGGTCTGCTCGCCGACGAGATCGGTTTCCGTCTCTTCGCGAAAAGTCGTTTGCAGCACCGCGGCGCGGGTACCGCCTATGGCCGCGGCGTAGGCCAGACCCACCGCTTCAGCGTCACCGCCAGGATCCTGCGCCACCGCGAGAAGGCACGGGACTCCCATGCCGTTGGTGTACATGCTCCGCACGAGGTGGCCCGGACCCTTGGGCGCTACCATGAAGACGCCCGAATCTTCGGGCGCGCTGATCTTTCCAAAGTGTATGTTGAACCCGTGCGCGACCGCCAGGAAAGCCCCCTTCCGGAGATTGGGAGCCACGTCCGACTCGTAGAGTTCGGCCGCGAGTTCGTCGGGAACGAGCATCATGACCACGTCGGCCCTACCTGTCGCGTCGGCAACTGACGCGACGTCGAGCCCCGCCGCCTCGGCCTTTGCGACCGACGGGCTGCCTTCGCGAAGCCCGACGACGACCGTCACGCCGCTGTCCTTCAGGTTGAGAGCGTGGGCATGGCCCTGGCTTCCGTAGCCCAACACGGCAACCGTCTTGGAGCTGATATTGTCGAGGTTGGCCTCGTCTCGGTCATATATCTTCATGCGGCTTTCTCCTTGGACTTGGGTTTGGCGCGCCTCTTCTGCGGTGTCCCTACGGTCAGCAGGCGCTCACCGCGAAATAACGCGGCCTTGCCGGTTCGCGCGATTTCCTTGACCCCGAGAGGCTCGAGCAGTTCGAGCAGCGCGCGGATCTTTTCTTCGCCACCGGTGATCTCGACTATGCATTCGCCAGGGCCAACGTCTACTATCTTGGCGCGGAAAATACTGGCGATACTGATCACTTCGGCGCGGGTACGCGAATCCGCGGTGACCTTGATAAGCGCGAGTTCCCTCTCCACGTGCTCGGCTTCACCGTAATCGACCACCTTGATTACCGACACGAGCTTGTTGAGCTGCTTGTTGATCTGTTCGACGATCGCCCTGTCGCCCTCGGTTGTCAGGGTTATCCGCGACACCGTCGGGTCAAGGGTTTCGGCTACCGAAAGGCTCGAAATGTTGTAGCCGCGGCCGCTGAACAAGCCGGAGACCCTCGAGAGGACGCCGAACTCGTTCTCGACGAGAATCGAAA
Source organism: Binatia bacterium (assembly GCA_046754245.1). Classification (GTDB taxonomy): domain Bacteria; phylum Desulfobacterota; class Binatia; order UBA1149; family UBA1149; genus JBHHVL01. The sequence continues at coordinate 5,428 of JBHHVL010000056.1, forward strand.
TTGTGTAGCTTGTCTCTTCGCTCATATCGACTGTCCTCAATCGGTAACCGCACCGCGGGCCGCGCTGGAAACGAGTTTGGCGTACTTGGCGAGCACGCCGCTGCGATAACGTGGCGGGGGCTGTGTCCAGCGGCGGCGGCGCCGTTCTATCTCCTCTTCGTCAACTTCGAGCCGCAGCAGACTCTTGCTCGCGTCTATGGTGATGGTGTCTCCGTCACACACCAGGGCGAGCGTGCCCCCGGCCTGAGCCTCCGGAGAGACGTGACCGACGACCATCCCGTAGGTGCCACCGGAGAAGCGCCCATCGGTGATCAGGCCGACGCTGTCACCTAGCCCCTTGCCGATGATGGCGCTGGTGGGCGAGAGCATCTCCCGCATTCCCGGCCCGCCACGAGGGCCCTCGTAACGAATAACGATCACGTCACCGGCCTTGATGCGGTCACTCATGATCGCTTCCATGCACTCCTCTTCGGAGTCGAACACCCGTGCCGGCCCCACAATACGGTCCGTTTTCAGGCCGCTGATCTTGGCCACGCCGCCCTCGGGCGCGAGGTTGCCGCGCAGAATCGCGAGGTGCCCCTTTTCGTAGATCGGCGAGTCCATCGAACGCACGACGTCCTGGTCCCCGGGTGGCGATTCCGGCACGTCTCCGAGATTCTCGGCCACCGTGCGACCGGTGACCGTCACGCAGTCACCGTTAAGCAGACCGTGCGCGAGCAGCATCTTCATGACCAGAGGAATACCGCCGACCCGGTGCAGGTCCGTAGCCACGTACCGGCCCGACGGCTTCAGGTCCGCGATCACGGGCACCCTTTCCCGCACCCGCTCGAAGTCCTCCAAGGTCAGATCGACTTCGGCGGCGTGGGCGATGGCGAGCAGGTGGAGAACGGCGTTGGTCGATCCACCAACGGCCATGACGACGCTGATGGCGTTTTCGAAAGCCGCCGGGGTGAGGATATCGCGGGGTTTGAGATCCTCGGCGATCAGCGCCACGAGCCGGCGCCCGCTCTCTGCACTGCTGTCGGCTTTTTCCTGATCCTCGGCGGCCATGGTGGAAGAGTACGGAAGGCTCATACCGATGGCCTCGAAGGCCGAACTCATGGTGTTTGCCGTGTACATGCCGCCGCAGGCTCCCTTGCCCGGACAGGCGCGTTTCTCGATTTCACAGAACTTTTCACGCGAAATCCTGCCAGCCCCGAATTCGCCTACGGCCTCGAACGCGCTCACGATGGTGAGGTCCTCGCCGTCGTAGTGACCGGGTTTGATCGTTCCCCCGTAGACGAAAATAGACGGTATGTTCAGCCTGGCCATGGCTATCATGGCCCCGGGCATGTTCTTGTCGCAGCCGCCGACCGCGATGACGCCGTCCAGGCTCTGGGCCCGGCACACGGTCTCGATGGAATCCGCGATGACTTCTCGGCTCACCAACGAGCACTTCATGCCCTCGGTGCCCATGGAGATGCCGTCGCTCACCGTGATGGTGCCAAAAGTCTGGGGCATTCCACCCGCCTCACGAATGGCGGCTCCCGCGCTCCGCGAGAGTTCCCCGAGACCCGCGTTGCAAGGCGTGATATCGCTCTCGCCGTTGGCCACGCCCACCACGGGCTTGCCGAAGTCCTCATCGCGAAAGCCGACCGCGCGCAGCATGGCGCGATTGGGAGAACGGTTGTCCCCGTCGGTAATGACACGGCTACGTCGATTCAGGTGTTCTCTTGGGTGGGAACTCATTGCGCTGCTCCAAGTTGCGGTATTCTAACGGGGAGTGGCCGGGAAAACCAAGGCGCACGGGGAACTGCACCCGGAGACCGCGGTGCACGGCCGCCATCCACGGGTGGGCCAACTGGGACCCGTGCCGGCTCCGGAGAGGCCGGCGGAGGAGTTCAGGCCTGCTGCCTCTCGGCCTGGCCGCGCCTGTACTCGGCCAGAATCTTCATGATTTTGTCTTTCTGGGCCAGTTTTCTCTTCTTGAGGTCCTTTCTTCGCATCTGCTGCGACACAGTCAAGTGAGGTTCGTCGGTAAGCTCTTTCACAAGAACCTTTAGTCGCCGGTGCTCCTCGTACGCGGACTTGAGTTCGGCGTTTTCCTGGGCGAGAGACTCGATCAACTGCTCTTCACTCGGCTCCATTCATCCCTCCTCGTGTGGTCTTAGATCGTCTTAGCGCAAAGGGCGAAGCACGCCCGCCCCCCAAGGCTGTCCGTCGGTCGACCGCCTCGAACAAGAACTTTCACGTATCCGCCCCTCCCCCAAGGGAGTGGGCGACAACCCTGTTACGGTTGGGCCGCGCCCCGCTGCCCGCGAGGTAGAGCGGCTTTGGGTGGGACGTCACCACCATCGGACCAGACTCTAACTTGGCCGCACATGTAATGGCAAGCGCAGCGGCCGCACCGATCTCGGCCGGAGTCACGAGAGGCCGGTCGGAGGCCCCGGAAGGCCACGACTCCAGTGCATTTTGTGCCCCCTCCCCGACCAAGAGCCAATTTGAACCCGATTCCTCGAGCAGAGCACCCAGTTCCTCGGGGCTACACAGGCGGGGGGCAAGGGTCTCGCGAGGGACCCCATCGAGGGCCTCGTAGCAGGCTGCGTAGAACCCGGAGCCGTTGGTGGGGAGCACGGCGCAGACCCGTCCTCGGACCCGCGGACAACACAGGACCGAGAGTTCCAACGAATTGACCCCGAACACCGGAAGCTTACGAGGGAGCGCCAAACCGCTGGCCAGGGCGATCCCGACCCGCGCACCGGTATAAGAGCCGGGACCTGTAGCTACCGCTATCGCGGCGAGCTCGGCGATGCCAGCACCGATCTCGTCGAAGGCATCACGAATGCACCCGGCGAGGGTCTCGCCGCGTGCCGGCGCGGCCCCAGTAGCCCTGAGGACCAGTACCGCGTCACCGTCGGCCAAGGATACGGCCGCCTGCCTGCTTACGCTGTCAATACCGAGGAAGAGTCTTCGGGTTGTCGCCGTCACCCGCCGACCATGCGCGAGATGTCGTTGAAAACCACCAGGATCATCAACGCAACCAGCACCAAGACACCCATCTGTTGGACCAATTCGCGAGCACGATCGGGCATCGGGCGTCCTCTCAATCCTTCGAAAGAAAAGAACAGCAGGTGCCCTCCGTCGAGACCCGGGATGGGCAGGATATTGATGATGCCGAGATTCACGCTCAGCAGGGCCATGAAGTGAAGCAAAGGCTCAAGACCGTTCTGGGCGCGGCGTCCGGCCTCTTGCGCGATCATGATCGGCCCGCCGAGGTCCGAAATCGCGAGTCGTCCCTGGACGAGTCGCCATAGCGTCTCGGCGATGATCGACGTCCACATCCAGGTGTAGCGCGCGCCGAGGTTGACGGCTTCTATAAGTCCGACGCTGTGGCGTTCGAGACCACGCTGCACCCCGATTACGTAAGACTCGCCAGTCTCTTCGCCCAGGTAATCGTAACGCGGACGCGACTCGGGGGTTACGCTGACTTCACGGGTCTCGCCGTCCGGCGACAGCACGGTAAGCGCAAGCGTACGACCTTCGCTGGAAACCACGCGTTCGTAGAGCTCGTCCCAGCTGCTGATGGGCTCACCGTCAATGGCAATGACGGTGTCGTCCGTCTGCAAGCCTCCGACGGCGGCCGGCGAGTCTTCGAGAACGCCACCGATCAGCGCCTGTTCGCCCGGAACCTGTTTGCCGTAGAACAGCATAACGAACGTAAAGACCACGAAGGCGAAGAGAAGATTTACGGCCGGCCCGGCAGCGACGATCGCGCTTCGCTGAGCCAGGGGCCGCTCGGGAAAGCCGCGGCCTGGCACCTTGGGAGCGAACTCTTCGAGTTCGCCCGCCATGCGAACGTAGCCACCGACCGGTATCAGTGAAATCCTGTATTCCGTTTCGCCTCGAACGAAGGAGAACAGCTTCGGGCCAAAGCCTATGGAGAAGACCTGGACTTCGGTGTTGCAGCGTTTCGCGACCAGAAAGTGACCCAGTTCGTGAACGAGGATTACGAGCGCGAGAACGCCGATGGCGGCGGCAATACTCTCCAAAGTCATAGTAAATTACCTAATGGAACCAGGCCCTTAGCCGATTACCAGGATAGCATAGTAATACACGAATACTATCGGAAGAACGAGGCTGTCGGTACGGTCGAGTACGCCGCCGTGGCCCGGCAAGAGCCAACCCGAATCCTTTACACCGTAAGCACGCTTTAGCATGGATTCGAGCAAATCCCCTAGCTGGGCCAGCAGGGCGATGAGCCCCGCGACGAAGAGAGCCTGCAGAAAACCCAGTGATCTAAGGATGATAGCGTCGAGAACCACCCCAGCAAAAAGCCCCGACAGGAAGGAAACCGCCGCACCTTCCACGGTCTTGTTGGGGCTTACGCTCGGCCAGAGCTTGCGGTTACCCAACGCCCCGCCCCCGAAGTATCCTCCGACGTCGCTGGCCATCGAGACCGCAAATACGAAGAACACCCAAGCCGGTCCCTTCTCCGGCAGCGCCCGCAACCATATCAGATGGGGTAGCAATACCCCGCCGTAAAGCGCCCCGAGCAGTATCTGACCGGCGTTCTGCACGCTTCGGTTCATGTCCGTGGCCGTGGCCAGGGTACCGAGCAGGGTGAGGGTCAGGCAGGCCACTATGCCGGCCGAGATCCCCGTGGACGCCGCCATCCCCCCTTGCACCAGGCCCATGGCCGCGGCGATAGACATCCCGCCCAGGGTGGTCAGCGTCGCCGCCCCGCGGACCGCCCCCAACGCCATCGCCGAAAACTCGCGCAGGGCGACGAAAGTGGCCAGCAAGACCACGAAGTTGAACACCCACGACGACGCCCAGAAGATCAGCCATACCAGAAGCGGTATGGCCACGAGAGCGGTAAGGAAGCGGGACCTCAACATGCCTCAGCGTTCCACCGCGAGTTGCTCGGTGGTTCTGCCGAACCTCCGGATTCGGCCCTGGAAATAGCGCAAAGCCCGGATGAACTCCCTGCGCCGGAACTCCGGCCAGGGGGTGTCGGTAACGTATATTTCGGTGTAGGCAAGCTGCCAGAGAAGAAAATTAGAGATCCTCATTTCCCCACTCGTACGTATTAGCAGATCTGGATCTGGGATCCCCTTGGTCATCAGAGACCTGCCGAAGATCTGCTCGGTGATCTGCTCCGGACGTAACCTTCCGTCCCTGGCCTCTCGCGCGAGCGCACGCGCCGCCGATACGATGTCCTGCCGACCACCGTAGCTTACCGCCAGTACCACCGTCATGCCATCGTTGCGGCGCGTCGCGCGTTCGACCCTGCGTAGCTCGGTCAGCACCTCGCGTGGCAGCTTGCGCGTGTTGCCGATAGCGATCAGCCGGATGCCGTTGTCCATCATGCGACGTAACTCGGTTTTCAGGTAGCGCCGAAGCAGACGCATGAGCGCGTCGACCTCACGGCGCGGGCGAGCCCAGTTTTCGCTTGAAAAGGCGAAGAGGGTGAGAAACTCGATCCCCAACTCGCGGGCGGTTTCGACCACTTCACGAACCGATTCTTTCCCGCGGCGGTGACCCTGCACGCGGGTCATCCCCCGGGCGGTGGCCCAGCGGCCGTTGCCGTCCATGATCACCGCAACGTGGCGCGGCAACCCTGTTAGTTGCTCCGGAGCCACGCTTCTAGCTGAGTCTCAGACGGCCAAGACCTCCGTCTCCTTGGCCCTGGCAAGATCGTCGATTTTCTTCACACACGCGTCGGTGAGCTCCTGAACCCGGCCCTGCGCCGTTCGCAGGTCATCGTCACTGAGTTCTTTCTCCGAGTGAAGCTCTTTGAGCATGTCGTTGGCGTCGCGGCGGTGGTTACGCGCAGAGATACGGTGCGTTTCGGCTTCCTTGCCCACCTGCTTGACCATCTCCTTGCGCCTCTCGCCGGTGAGCTCCGGCACCGGCACCCGTATGAGTTTGCCGTCGCTGGAAGGGTTGAGCCCGAGGTCTGCAGACACGATGGCCTTCTCTATACCGGCGATCGCCCCTTGATCGAAAGGCTGCACCAGCAGCAGTCGGGCTTCAGGGGCACTGACGGTAGCGAGCTTGTTGAGCATGGTGGGCGTACCGTAGTAGTCGACCATAACCCCATCGAGCAGGCCCGGATTGGCCCGCCCGGTACGTATACGCGCGAGGTCGCGCTCCAGTGACCTCAGCGTTTCCTCGAGATCGGCCTGAAGCGTTTCAAAGATTTCCTCTGTCACCTTTACGCCTCCCCCACGAGGGTTCCAATGGGCTCACCCATCACGGCTCTCAAAATGTTGCCCACACTGGTCGCGTCAAAGACGATTATAGGCATCTTGTTCTCCATGCACAGGGTCACGGCTGTGGAGTCCATTACGCGCAAATTGTCGTTGAGCAGCTGTATGTACGAGAGCCGCTCGTAACGCACCGCCGAGGGATCCTTCTCGGGATCGGCGCTGTAGACGCCGTCCACGCGTGTCCCCTTCATGATGACCGAAGCGCCGATCTCAATCGCCCTGAGGCTCGCGGCGGTATCGGTGGTGAAAAACGGGTTGCCGGTGCCAGCGGCGAAGATCACGATGCGGCCCTTTTCCATGTGCCGCGTCGCCCGGCGTCGAATATAGGGCTCGGCCACCTGCCTGATATCGAGAGCGGACTGTACGCGGGTAGGGACGCCGTTTTTCTCGAACGCGTCCTGGAGGGCGAGGCTGTTGAGTATGGTGGCGAGCATCCCCATGTAGTCCGCCGTGGAGCGGTCCATGCCCAACTCGGAAGCCCTCAGCCCGCGAAATATGTTGCCGCCGCCTACGACTACCGCCAGTTCGCAGCCTGCAGCAACGACCTGCTTGACCTCCTCGGCGAGGCCCTTGACGACCTCGGGGGAAATACCATACCCGCCGCCACCGGCTAACGCTTCACCGCTGATCTTTAGCAGGACCCGGCGGTATCTTGGCTCGGTCTCACTCATGGTTGGCGCCCTGGAACAGGGCACACGGAGGACCTACGACGATCCCGCGATCTGCTCTGCGACCTCAGCCGCGAGATCGGCCTCCCTGCGCTCAATCCCTTCGCCGAGTTGGTATCGCACGAAGCGTTTGACCACAAGGGAACCGCTCCCCTCCGTCGCCTGGGCTTCGAGAAAAGCCGCGACATCGAGGTCGGAATCCCTGATAAATTCCTGTTCGAGAAGACAGACTTCCCGGAAATACTTGGCCATCTTCCCGTCCGCGATGCGGTCGAGAATCTTGTCGGGCTTTCCGGAGGCAGCGGCTTCGTTCTTGTAGATCGCGCGCTCCTTCTCGATCTCCGTGGCGTCGATTTGCTCGCGGTCCACGAAACGCGGATTGGCCGCCGCGACCTGCATCGCCAGCACCCGGCAAGCCTCGGAGTGGGCATCGGTGGCCCCTTCTACCTCGACGAGAACACCGATCTTGCCACCGGCGTGAACGTAGTGGCCCAGCCGCCCGGATGGGGCGGTAAACTTCGTGAAGCGGCGCAGGCTGACGTTCTCACCGATCGACGCGATCGCCGCACTGATGCGATCGGCTACCTGCTCACCGTTGGCCAACGCCAGATCGGCGACGGTATCCGCCGACCCTTCTTCCAGTCCTTCGGCCGCCAACAGGGCCTCGCCGAGGTCTTGAAGAAGGCCACTGAAGTCGTCCGTCTTGGCCACGAAATCGGTCTCACAGTTGAGCTCGACCACCACCGCCGACCTCGCGTCGGGAGCGGGAAACACCCCGACGAGGCCCTCCGCGGTAACGCGGCCTCCCTTTTTCGACGCGCCGGCGAGCCCGCGCTCGCGAAGCAACACTATGGCCGCGTCTATGTCACCGCCGACCTCGGCCAGCGCCCGCTTGCAGTCCATCATGCCGGCGCCCGTGCGCTCGCGCAGCTGCTTGACCTCGGCCGCGGTAACACTCACTCGCGGTGCCCGTCCGTGCGCTCGCTGCCGTCTCCCGTTTCGGCGGCCGCCACCTTGGCGTCCTCACCGAACTCTTCCGTACCAGTGCTCAGCGTTTCGGCCGAGGAGGGGCCCTCGTCCGTTGCGGTGGGACTCGGATCCGCCGCTGGCGGGGGACTCGCCGTTTCGGCCCCGGCGGCGCCACTGACGTCGCCGGCCAAAGCGGACTCACGCGTTACGACAGCTTCCACGGCAGGAGAGCCATTGGGCACCCCCGCTGGACGCGGCGCTGCCCGTGCGAAGGCCGGCTCGGCTCCGTCGCCCGACGCGGCTAGCCTCTCACGATGTTCCACCGCCCCCTCCAGGGCCGCGTCGGCTATCGCGGAGCAGAACAAACGAATCGCACGGATGGCGTCGTCATTGCCGGGAATGCAGTACACTATTCGATCGGGATCGCAGTTGGTATCAACCACTGCGACCACCGGGATACCCATCCTGTTGGCCTCGTTCACCGCTATCTCTTCACAGTCGGGATCGATGATGAACAGCACGTCGGGCGGGCGCTTGAGTTCCTTGACGCCGTCGAGGTTCATGCGCAGCTTGTCGAGGTGGCGCTGCATGGAGAGTCGTTCCTTCTTCTTGAATCCGGCCGTGGCGTCGACGTCGCCGAGGGTTTCCTCGAGCTTTTTCATTCTGTCGATGGACTGCTTGATGGTTTGAAAGTTGGTGAGCGTACCACCGAGCCAGCGCACGTTTACGTAGTGTTGCCCGCAGCGCTCCGCTTCGGACTGGATGACATCTCTAGCTTGCTTCTTCGTGCCGACGAAGAGTACGTTGCCCCCCTGCGCGGAGGTCTCACGGACGAAATCGCAGGCTGCCCGGAAGAGTGAAACCGTTTGTTGGAGATCGATGATATGGATGCCGTTACGAGCCCCAAAAATGAAGGGTTTCATTTTTGGGTTCCAACGACTGGTCTGGTGACCGAAGTGCACGCCGGCCTCGAGCAGCTGTTTCATCGTAACTTGGCTCATCTAGCTCCTTTTTTTTCCCCGGTCCCCAGCCGGGATCCGCGATATAAACAGTAGTCCATAACAAAATGGCCTTCTGGATGCAACGCGTAAAGCACCGTTCAGGAGTTCATGGAGGCTAGGAAATCGGGGTTGTCCTTGGTCCCCTTCATCTTGTCGAGGAGGAACTCCATGGCCTCGACGGGGTTGAGCTGGCTCAGGATCTTCCTGAGCACGTACATCTTGCTCAAGACCGCCCGGTCCAGGAGCAGGTCTTCCTTGCGGGTTCCGGACTTGATGATGTCGATGGTCGGATAGATTCTGCGGTCCATGAGCCGTCTGTCGAGCACGATTTCGCAGTTACCGGTGCCCTTGAACTCCTCGAATATAACCTCGTCCATCCGGCTACCGGTGTCTACCAGGGCGGTCGCGACGATCGTGAGGCTCCCGCCGTCCTCGATATTACGGGCGGCACCGAAAAACTTCTTCGGACCGCGAAGCGCGTTGGAGTCGACACCACCTGAGAGGATCTTGCCGCTCGAGGGCACCGTCGCGTTGTAGGCCCGCGCGAGCCGGGTGATCGAATCGAGCAGGACAATAACGTCCTTGCCGTGTTCCACCAGACGCCGTGCTTTCTCGATGACCATCTCCGCAACCTGCACGTGGCGGGTAGGGGGTTCATCGAAGGTCGAGGCGACCACCTCCCCCTGCACCGATCGCTGCATGTCGGTGACCTCCTCGGGCCGCTCGTCGATCAGCAAAACGATGAGGATCGAGTCTTTGTTGTTGGCGGCGATACCGTGTGCGATGTTCTGGAGCATGACGGTCTTGCCGGTACGCGGCGCCGCTACGATAAGGGCCCGCTGGCCCTTGCCTATCGGGATCAACAGGTCGATCACCCTCGTGATGAACTCCTTGGGCTCGTGGGAAAGCACGAGCTGGGAATCCGGATACAAGGGGGTGAGGTTGTCGAAAAGGACCCGCTCGCGAGCTTTTTCGGGCTCCTCGTAGTTGATGGCCTCCACCTTCAGCAACGCGAAGTACCGTTCCCCGTCTTTTGGCGAACGGATCGGGCCGGACACTACGTCGCCGGTGCGAAGGCTGAACTTGCGGACCTGGCTCGGAGAGATGTAGATGTCGTCCGGCCCGGGGAAGAAGTTGGCGTCGGCGGCCCTGAGGAAACCAAAGCCGTCGGGCAGTATCTCGAGTACTCCCTCGCCGTAGACGTTCCCGTTTTTCCCCGCCTTGGCACCGAGGATCGAGAAGATGAGTTCTTGCTTGCGCATCTGTGACGCGCCGTCGATTCCCAGCTCGCGGGATATGGCGCCGAGTTCCCTGGCGGTCTTGCCCTTCAGGGTCTTGAGGTTGAGAATCTCGCCTGAAGACGTGTCGCCGTCGCCAGCTTGCTCGCCACTCCCGACCTTCTCTCGATTGTTCCGGCCACCCCGGGCCTTTTCTGCGCCATTGTCCGCAGGCCGCGCTTTGGCGGCCTGGCTGCTTTGTCCACGTGGTCGTGCCATAAGCCGTTCCTTCCTGAAATCTATCGCCGTCGGACCCTATGTATTCTAGCCCGCCAAGCGGGACACGTCGCAATACGAGGTAACTATGGCTTTCAACGGATGAATCGGGCCACCAAGGACTGGCCCGTCCAGTACTCCCCCCGGGTCCCCAAAAACGTACGCCAGCTAAACCAAGCGGCGGCGGGGACCCGATCCCGGACTAGCAGATGCTTTTCGCGCAGCGGGGGACGGGTCTGTACCGCGCCGAAACCGAGTCTTGCGCGACGAGCATCGCACCGGGTAGGCAGTTCAAGGCTAGTCAATACCTACCATGTAGTCAACCGGGTTCATCAACACCCGCCTGCCAGAGGGGAAAGCTGGAACCGCAGCAGCCCCGCAGACCATCGATAAGCCCGCTGTAGTCCGCTGGTAGCGGGGCTTCAATCGTCAGTTTCCCTCCGCTGGGGTGGGAGACGGTAATTCTCCACGCGTGCAGCGCCTGGCGCGGCATCGCCATCACCACGGCGGCGATGGCCGGATCGAGCCTGCCGCGAACAAGGGTGCGGACGGCCTTTCGACCTCCGTACAGAGGATCCTGGACGATGGGCCAGCCTCTGGCCGCCAGGTGTACGCGTATCTGATGGGTCCGGCCGGTCTGGGGCTTGACCAGCAGCAGCGTGAAAGACGAAAAGCGTTCCAGAACCTCGTAGTCGGTAACGGCGCTGCGCGCTCGGCGCGACGCCGTCGAGATCTTCTTCCGCTCCCGAGGATGTCGGCCAAGTGGAAGGTCGACGCGCCCCCCCTGCGCCACCTTCGCCGCGACCAGCGCCAGGTACTGCTTGACCACGGCGCGGTCTCGGAACTGCTTGGCAAGGGCCTCGTGTGCCTCGGGCGTACGCGCGGCAAGCACTACCCCCGAGGTGTCCTTGTCGAGCCTGTGGATGAGGCCCGCTCTCCCCTGTTCCGCCCCACTCAGATCCGGATAACGATGGAGCAGCGCGTTTACCAGGGTGCCGTCCTTGTTGCCCGCCGCCGGGTGGACCACCATTCCGGCGGGCTTGTTGACCGCTATAACCGTGTCGTCCTCGAACAGTATTTCGAGCGGCAGGTCCTGGGGAACCGGCCCCCCCTCGCGATTCGCCGACCTCTCTACCCGCCTCAGCTCGACGAGTTCGCCACCCCGCAGTCGCAGAGCCGCTTTTGCGACCACCCCGTCCACGCTCACCCTTCCCGAACGAATATCCGCCCGCAGCTGCGAACGCGTCGGGACCCCCGAGCACTCGCTCAACCACTGGTCGAGCCTGCGCCCGCTGGCCGAAGCTTCGACCACGAATCTCCGTGTCTGCTCGTGGCCCTCGCTCACGGCCTCGTCGCGTTGAGCACGGAGCGGGCCTCCTCCACGTCCCGTGCGACCCTCGCGACCAGTTCCTCAGGGGACGCGAACTTGCGCTGGTCCCTGATTTTCGCGATGAACCGCAGCGCCATGTTTCGCCCATACAGCTCCCCCTGCTCCCGGAAAAGGTGGGTCTCTACGACGGTCCGCGTGCCGCCGAAAGTGGGTTTCGCCCCTATGGACGTCACCCCGTCGAAGTCCTCCCCGTCGAGTAGGGCTCGGGTGGCGTAGACGCCGTTCCCCGGGGGCAGGGAGGTCTTGGGACGTATGTTGGCGGTCGGGAAACCGAGGTCGGCGCCGCGCCCTTCCCCCCTCACGACGATACCGCGAACCGTATGAGGCCTACCCAGCAGCTTGGCGGCAAGCTCCACCTCTCCCCTCGCTACCGCTTCGCGCACCATACTCGAGTGCACCACCAGCCCCTCGGCCTCTACGGGACGCACTACTTCGACCGAAAATCCGTAGGTAGCCCCCGCTTCCACCAGGGATTCAGCGGAGCCTCCGCGATCGCAGCCGAAATTGAGATCGTGGCCAACGATGGCCTTTTGCACGTCCAGGGTTTCGACCAAAAACCCGCGCACGAAGTCGTCCGCACTGATTGCGGCGAAGCGCCTCGAGAACCACTGAACGACGGTCGCGTCCAGACCGTATGACTCGAGCGCCTTGAGTCTGTCGCCCAGTGTCATGAGGCGGCGAGGAGCAGCCTCGGGCCGAAGCACGGCTATGGGGTGGGGTTCGAAGGTCAACGCGACCGCCGCGACACGACGCTGTGCCGCGTCCTCGCAGACCTGCCGCAGTATTTCCTGATGGCCCCTGTGAACGCCGTCGAAATTACCGATCGTAATGACGGGTTTGAAGAAACAGCCTCGGGCTCTAGCAAGACTCCGGATGATCCGCATCTAGGGCCGGGTGCTATCCCCCCATCTGCAGCAACAGTCGGGAAGCTTCACCTGCCTCGGCTGAACCCGGGTAACGGTTGACTACCTTCTGCAGGCTCAGCTTGGCGTCGACTTCGTCGCCGATGGCCGAAAAGGCCTCGGCCAGCCTGATAAGTGCGCGTGCACTGCTGTCACCGGAACCAAATTTGACGACCACCCGGTTGAACTCGATTATCGCCCGCGAATATCGCTCCTGACGAAAACAGGCCTCGCCTATCCAGAACTGCGCGTCATCGCTGTACTCCGAGTCGGCGTTGTCGTGTATGAAATTACGGAAGGCCTGAATGGCGCCTTCGTACTCGCCAGCGGTGAGCGCCGCCACTCCGTCGGCGTATTCGGTATCACGCAGGCCAGGGGGCAACGGCGGCAACTCCAGGCCTTGATCCGAGGGCCCCTGCTGCGACCCACCGAGGAAGGTCCGAGGCTGGTCTTCGAGTAACACCGCTGGCGGCGAGGACAGCGCCGAACCAAAGGGAGAGTCTACCTCGGCCGTGCCCCCGCCGTCCTCGGCCTCGTCTTGGCCGAAGGGTGGGGCCGGCTCCCGCCCCTCGTCAGGGCTTACGTAGCGTGGCGGACCCACCTCGGGGAAAAGAGCGCCGTCCTCGCGGCTGCCGGGGCGATCTTGCTCACCATCAGCAATAGCCCCACTCTCGCCATCGATCTCGTCGCCTCGCAGGCCTCCGACCCAGGGCCGATCTTCGCGCGGGCCTTCGCTCGCCCGCGTCGCACCGCTTTGACTCCCCGATCCGTCACGGATCATCTCCCAGACCGACCGTTCCCGCTTTGCCAACCGTCTCTTGTTCTTGGTCTCGCGATCGTCCGGCGGAACCGGCGTGCCATCGCCACCGCTCAACGCGCCACCGTACTGGAGCTCTTCGACCAAGCCGCGCAGCCTTTCCTGTTCCCTGCGCAGTTCTTGAATGGCACGGCGCTGCTGGCCTTGGGTACGGCGTAGATCGCGGTTTTCACGCGACAGGCGTTGGTTGTCGTACTGGGTGGCACAGCCCACGAGCATCCCCGAAAGCAGTACCGAAATGACAACCCCGAGCCGCATCGCCCGTGTCCTATCCACCCAGATCTACGAGATGGGCGCGACGGTTGCGCTCCCAGCACTCCTCGTTGGATTCCTTGCACAGCGGCAGTTCTTCGCCGTAGCTGACCGTCGAAAGGCGCCCGGAATCCACGCCCATGGAAACGAGGGCCTCTACCACCGCCCGCGCGCGGCGCTCACCCAGCGCGAGGTTGTACTCGGAAGTTCCCCGTTCGTCACAGTGGCCTTCGACCTCCACGCGACTCTGGGGATGGGTCGCCATCCACGCGGCGTTGCTTTCAAGCGCAGCCTGAGCGCCAGGACCGACCTGAACCGAGTCGAAAGCGAAGCTTACGTCCTCGAGTGGCCCGCCGGCAGCGACGGTACCCACTTCTTCGAACTGGGCAATGCTCGGTTCAGCCGCAAGCTGTTCCGCCGACACTTCGGCCTTGTGCTTGCTCGAACCACCCCAGCCACCAAACATGCCTCCGCGCTTAGCGGAACACCCGGGCAAGACCAGCAACAGGCCGACCAGGACTGCCAGTCCCGTACTCGCACTATTCTTCAACCAGCCACCAGCCATACTCACATCTCCCCGGCCGGATAAGGCCGTTCTAATGCAACCCCGCGGACCAGTTCGGGGAGGTATCATCCCCTGGACCGACGGTCAATTGCGTTATTATACCTGTTAAAACCCCGACCATGTAAATGCTGCGCTTCGATCCCCGTCTTCCCGAAAAGGCTATGAAGCGGGAATCCGGAGACCAGGTCGGGTGTTCGTTTTCCCCTTCGAAGGTAAGCTGCCGCGGGCTGCCACCGTCGAGGAGCTTGGTAAAGATCTGAAAACGCCCGTCCACGCGCCCGGTCCAAGCCAGGCTGCGTCCGTCTGACGACCACGCCGGGGTGCAGTTATAACGTCCCTGAAAGCTGATCCTGCGCGGCGACTCCCCTCGCGCGCTCATCACGTAGATCTGAGGACTTCCCGATCTCGAGGAACAAAAAGCAATCCGTTTCCCGTCTGGCGACCACGCGGGGTCTACGTCGATGCCCCAGTGGCTGGTAAGACGCGTTACCCTACGACTGGCGAGGCTGAGCGAATAGACGTCGGTATTACCGTCCACCGCCCGGGAAAAGAGAACGCTCTGGCCGCCCGGCGACCAGGCGCCCCCCACGTTCACCCCGTGCCGGTAAGCCAGGCGGCGGTCGCTACCGCTGGCCAGGTCGTAGCTGTAGAGGGCGGGATGGCCGTCCTTGAAGGAGGTAAAGAGCAACGACTCGGCGTCGGGGCTCCAAGCGGGCGCCATTGTAATCGAACGGTGGGCTGTGAGCGCCTCCACTCGACCATCAAAACTGTAGATGTAGATCTCGCGAAAGCGGCTGTCCCTGTTGGATACAAAACTTATCCATGAATCGAAAGGTCCCGCCTTGCCGGTTACGAACTTCATGATTTCGTCGGCCGTGCGATGGGCCATCGCGCCAGCGGACGAGGTCTTGCCGCTGAGCTTGTTGCCACCCAGGCTGGAGCCCGCCGCGACGTCGAAAAAGCGAACCTCGATCGTCATACCACCAGGCGTACCGCGATAGCTTCCCCTCACCAGACCCAACGCTCCTATAGCCGCCCAGCTCCCGAAATTGATGTCTTCGCGGATGGTACCCGACTTCTGTGGGTCCTCTATGTAGGCCGCCGGATCGAGAACCCTGAAGATCCCCGAGCGCTGCAGGTCTGCCATCAGTACGCGGGTGAACTCTGCG
>JBHHVL010000057.1:0-20333 GCA_046754245.1 Binatia bacterium
CTGTGATGACGGTAACGCCTGCACGGACGATCTCTGTGATCCCGCGGTGGGTTGCGTAGCGCAGGGCGACGATTCAAACAGCTGCGACAACGGTAATCCTTTCGACGATCCGGACCGGTGTACGGCGGGGGTCTGTGCCGGAAGCGGCGGTTGCAGCGACGACGCGTCGTGCGACGACGGCAACGGCTGTACGGTTGACCTGTGTCTGCCGAGCGGGGCGTGCCACCACGCCAACGCCGCGGTGGCCTGCGACGACGGCGACGCGTGCACGACGGGGGAGAGTTGCAGCGACGGTGCCTGCGTGGGGGGAAGCGCGGTGATCTGTGATGACGGTAACGCCTGCACGGACGATCTCTGTGATCCCGCGGTGGGTTGCCGGGTGGAGAGCAACACGGCTGCCTGCGATGATGGTTTATTCTGCACGGTTAACGATCTGTGCTTGGATGGCGCCTGCCGGGGCGGGACGCCTCGTGCCTGCTCGGATGGCGTTGACTGTACCTTCGATGACTGCGACGAAATGGCGAACAGCTGCGGACACGGTGCGGATGACGGCTTCTGTGACGACGGGCTCTTTTGTAACGGCGTTGAGAGATGCGATGCCGTCGAGGGATGCAACGCGGGGACCCTCAGGAACTGCATCGATGAGGTCGCGTGCACCGTAGATCTCTGTGACGAAGAGGCGGACAGTTGCAGCAACATTCCTTCGGACGTCGCCTGTGATGACGGTATGTTTTGTAATGGTGAGGAAAGCTGTGACCCCACCGCGGGTTGTCAGCCGGGGGTAGCACCTATGGACTGTGCGTTCGTTGACTCCGCCTGTGGGTCGGGGCTGTGTAGCGAGGAATCCCTCGGCTGCACGGTGGAGGCGATCAACGAAGGGCTGGAATGCGATGATGGCGACCCGCTTTGTACGGTCGAGGACCGATGCGTCGGCGGTGCCTGCGCTGGCACTCCGGTTTGTGATCCGGAATGCTCACGTTGTGACGGGGGACAATGTAGCTATCTTTGTGGCAACCCATACCAAAGGGATCGTGCCGATATTACTGTCACCGACGCCTTGTATACCCTTAGGGCTGCCGTGGCCCTCGACGAGTGTCCGCTTTGCATCTGTGACGTTGACAACGACGGCGACGTATCGGCCCAGGATGCCCTGACGATCTTGCGCGGTTATGTCGGTCTCGAGGTGGTGCTCGAGTGCCCCGTACCTGCCTACTGACCGCGGGCGACAGGTTGGAGGCCCCCCCGACTGGGGCCGACGGCGTCAGGCCTCGGGTTGCCCCCCTTTCTCAGCTCTGAAAAGAAAACTCACACCCCAGTCCAAGATATACGAAGGACTTATTAGGGCCGCGCCTATACATAAGCGTACCTTAATTTGGTCGCGCTGCTACATACTCCTGCCGTTACAGAGGCGACGGCTCAAACAAGCGTATTCTAAATACAAACTGCTCGACTGGCTTGCACCCACTTGTGCGTAACCTGTGTCTCGGGCGTTGCCGGGCGAGGTAGTGAGCCGCTGGCTTTGTGGCATGGCCTTTGCTTTTCGTATTGCTACTACAGTAGCGCCCGCTGGCCCCCGTCGCTGGGGGGAGCAGGCTTTTGGGGCCGGCAGGAGACCCCGTTGAAAGGGAGAAGAAAGATGAGAAAACTATACCAGGGCACTCTTCACAGCGTTTCGAGTCTTGCTGCGGTCGTCGCAGTGGTTTTTTTTGCCGGCGCGAGTTTCGCCGGCATCGTTTCCTCTGAGCACGATTTTTCCAACAAAGGCTGGAACAACACGGGGGAGATCTGTGTGGTGTGCCACGCGCCTCACAATTCCAATACCTCGGTTTCGGACGCACCGCTGTGGAACCACGCGGTAACGACGGCGACGTTCACCACCTACTCGAGCGCCACGCTGGACGCTACTACAGGCCAGCCAGACGGCATTTCGAAGCTCTGCCTGTCCTGCCACGATGGCACGGTCGCGATAGACAACTTCGGGGGTCAGGGTGGAGGCTCGCAGTTCATGTCCGGTGGTGAACTGATAGGCACCGATATTTCCAACGACCACCCGATCTCTCTCGTATACGACAGCAGCCTGGCGAGCCTGGACGGTGGTCTGCACGATCCTTCGACAAGAGCTTCCGGGCTGGGCGGTACCGTCGACGAGGATCTGCTTTTCAACGCCAAGTTGGAATGCGGCTCCTGTCACGACGTGCATGATTCGCAAGGAACCGGTGGTCATCTGCTGCGGCTTAGCAACAATGGCAGCGCTTTGTGCCTTACCTGTCACGACAAGTAGTGGGGACATAGTACTCTTTCTTCCGACCGCTGCCTGGGCCGGCTAGGCGGGCCGGCCCAGGCAGGCCTCGGGGGCGCTGGTCGGCTTGCCGGGGTTTGGTGATGCGGGCCCACGCGAGATGATCGGGAAGGCGTCGCAGGAGGTCGCGGCGGTCAGGGCTGGGAGGGCCAGGAGTCTTTCCCATGGTTGACAGGACACCGCGATGTCTCCCTTAATTGGGCCGATGGGCCGAATGTCTCCGGAACTTTCCTGCCAAGACCCATGCGCCGGTAGCCGGCCATCGAACGGGTGCCGCTGGTTGCGCATTCTCGCTACCCTTCTGGTCGCGGCGGCCAGTATGGGGTGTTCGGCCCAAGACGGGATGATCCGGCCGGCGCGGGAGAGCCCAGGGGCCTATGTCTTCTATCCCGATCTTCCCGAAAAGCCTCGGATCCAGTTCCTCGCCAGCTATAGTTCCTTCCGCGACGTCATTGGCAAACCGAGCCTCTTTCAGACTTTCATCTTGGGTGAGGGGGAATCCGAAGAGTTGGGGAAGCCCTACGGTGTGGCCATGCAGGATGGCAAGATCTTCGTATGTGATACCAGGCGGAACGCCGTCGTGGTCTTGGATCTCGTGTCTCGGTCGGTTTCCACCTTTGGCGACAAGCCACCGGGAGTCCTGGCCAAGCCGATAAACGTTGCCGTCGATGAGGAGGGTCTTCGCTACGTGGCTGACACCGAGCTCGGGCGCGTGATGGTATACGACTCGGATGGCCATTATCTCAAGGCAATAGGCGATCCGGACGAATGGACGCCCTCGGACGTGGCGGTGTTTGGAGAGAGGCTCTACGTCCCCGACTTGGAGAACGCCCAGGTGGTGGTGGTGGAAAGGAAAAGCGGACGTGAACTTCGACGTTTCGCGAGCAAGGGGAGCGGAGCCGATAATCTTTTCTTTCCCACCAACATCGAGGTGGACGGGGACGGCAATGTCTATGTTGCCGACACCGGGAATTTTAGGGTACTGGAATTCGACCGCGAGGGTAAGCTGCTGCGCCAGTTCGGTTCTCTGGGGCGCTCGCTCGGCAGTTTTGCAAGGCCGAAGGGGGTGGCCGTCGACAAGGAGGGCAGGGTGTACGTGGTGGACGCGGCCTTCGAGAAGGTCCAGGTCTTCGATCGTGAAGGCAAACTACTGCTCTTCTTCGGCGCGGTCGGTAACGTCGCGGGAGGGATCAATCTACCCGCCAAGGTCGAGATCGATTACGACCACGTGGCGTTGTTCTCGGACAAGGTAGCGCCCGGCTACGGGCTCGAGTACCTTATCCTTGTCACCAGCCAGTTCGGTCGCAACAAGGTCAATGTATATGGCTTCCTGAGGTCTCGGGGAGGGGGATCGGGCTGAACGTGTACGGCGCCGGGGATCGTCTAGCGAGAAGCGAAGGACGTTGGTACGCGGGCAGGCGCTGGCCGGGGTCATCGCGTTCACGGGCGTTCGGTGTTTGGAAGGGGGGGCTTTGCTTGGTGTTGTTGTGGTCGTTGGCCGTTCCTGTGAGGGGTTGGTCGATTGGAAGCATTGAGGCCTCGGACCCATGCGTGACCAGCAAGTGCCATGCCGAAGTCATTGATCACGAGTTTCTCCACTGGCCCAACATCAAGGACAAGTGCCGCAAGTGCCATTCCCAGGAGGGCACGAAGCACAGCTTCGCTCCGGCGGACACCCGATCGTTTTGTCTGATTTGCCACAATTCCGTTGCCGACGCTGTGGAAGAAGAGAAACATGTTCATCAACCGGTGGAAAAGCGTTGCGTGAGTTGTCACGACGCACACGGATCGTCGGCCAAGGCCCTGTTGCGAGCGGACAAGATCGAAGACTTGTGCTTCAAGTGTCACGATAGCAGTGATTTTATCGACGATGAGTTTCAGCACGGCCCCGTGGCGCAGGGGGCCTGTACATCCTGCCACTCGCCTCACGCGTCTTCGCACGACGCGCTCTTGGTAGAGGATGCCGAAGCCCTTTGCTTTGGCTGTCATGAGGAACGGGCCAAGCTCGCGGAGGCCGCCGAATATCGGCATGACTTGGCGGACTGCGTTGACTGCCACAATCCTCACAGCTCGCCCAATTCCAAGATGTTGCGTGGGGCCAAGCGCAAGCTTTGCGGCGAGTGCCATGATTTCCAGCTCGAGGAGGCCGAGGACTCTGCCGTTGATCACGCGCCCGTGCTGACGGGGGAGGAGTGTCTGAACTGTCATTCTCCTCACGAGGCGGACCACGCCCCAATGCTCAAAGCCTCGCAGACGGAGCTATGCCTCGGCTGTCACGACAAGCCCTTGGATTCCGGAGATTCCGTTCTCAAGGATATGAAGGGGTGGCTCAGCAGCAACAAGGAGTGGCACGAGCCACTGCGGGAGCAGAGCTGCACGGGGTGTCATCTCCCCCACGGGGGTAATCACTTTCGGCTGTTGAAAGGGGAGTTTCCTGCCCAATTCTACAGCGGTTTCGCGCCGGAAAGATACGAGCTCTGCTTTTCGTGCCACCCAGCCGAGGTCTTCACAGAGGCCACTACCCGTGAGCTAACAGGCTTTCGCGATGGAGCGCGGAACCTTCACTTCCTGCACGTCAACAAGAGTAAGCGCGGCCGGACCTGCCGAGCCTGTCACGAAGTTCACGCTGCCAGCGAGCCTTTCCACATCAGGGCTACGGTACCTTACGGAACCTGGATGTTGCCGATCAACTTCAAGAAAGAAGCGACCGGGGGATCCTGTCACCCGGGTTGTCACTCGCTCAAGACCTACGATCGTGAGAAGCCCTGAGCTACACCGGTATGGGGATGGTCGTCCCAGCGCTATAGCTTTCCGATTCGAGCCGGCTGCCGTGCCTGTTTTGATCGGGCGGCTGAGAGGACGAAGATCTGTAGAGCTCTGTCCCGGATGCCTGGCGCTTCGGAGGCTCCCGGGGCGTTTCCGAGACCAGCGGATCAACACGGCACGATGAGGTACGCGGCCTCCATCGCCGTTGCCGTCCTCTTGCTTCAGGCCACGGGCTGCTCGACTCCGGAGCAAAGGTACAGGGTGCTTAGCACGCTTTTCGACGGCGTACCGCAGCCGGGGCCTCCTCCTGCGCCTACTGTCTTGGAAGCCCCTATGCGGGCCCAGCCAGGTGTAGCCCCGATCTTGGCAAAGCTCGGTTTCTCGGTGCACGGACCCTTTGCCCTGAAGGCCTGCGGTCAGTGCCACGAAACCCGTCAGTCGAATCAGCTGGTGCTGAAAAGCAATGTGCTGTGCCAGCGCTGTCACGACCCAGCGGATTTCCCAGGGGAGGTAGTCCACGCGCCGGTCGCGTCTGGCCAGTGTGTCGCGTGTCACAATCCCCACAGGTCTCCGAACCGGCATCTCCTTGTGAAGCTGGGGTCGGCACTCTGTGAGCAGTGTCATGATCAATCCACCTTCGCGGGGTTGGAGAAACACAAGGCCGACAGAGGCGAGCACTGTCTTGGCTGCCATGACCCGCACGCCGCTGGGGCTGAGTACATGATTTCAAGACCCGCGGGTGCATCATGAGCCTCTGTCTTTCGTGCCGGCGCCCCTCATGGGGGTTGCTCTTGCTGCTAGTGACGGGACCTCCTGGGTCGCCGGCCCTTGCTCAGCAAATTGCGCCATTCAAGGTCACCGGCAGCGGTGGTTTCGTGGAGTTGGGCACCAGGCTGAGGAGCGAGGACAGGAAACGCACGGATACCTCCTTCAACGCCGAGGAACTGAAGTTCGAGGAGAGCGTCCAACTTGATCTGGACGGCTACGTATACCACCCGCGCTTCCTCAAGTTCGGCGTTGGAGGCCGATTCAAGACCATACAGGGGGACGATGAGAGCGGCACCCTGTTCTTGCCAGGCGGTGACCTGAGACTCACTTTTCTTGAGACGCACCCATACAGCTTGTCGCTCTACGCGGATGTAGCTGAACGCGAGGTTGAACGGACTTTTGCGAGGACGTTTGAATTGACGAGTGAACTGTACGGGGTGACCCTTTCCGGACGCCGGGGCAGGTTTCCTTTTCAGGTGTCGTACGACCACAGGACTCGACAGGGGGCGGGACCGGGTGAAGACATAGACGAGGTGGGGGAGGAGCTATCGGCGCGCGTGCGTTACGACATGGGAGGCAACTCGGAAGGCGTGCTGAGGTACCACCTGACCGATGAGGACATACAAGACCAGGCGATTCGAAGGCAGGAGCTGTTGGTTGATAACACGACCTACCTAGCTGGGGACAAGCGCAAGAGGTTTACAGGCAACGTCCGTTTCCTGGAACAATCCGACCTGCGCGACACGCAATCCCTCTTTGCTTTCGGAAATATTGACTGGCTACACCGCGATTCCTTCTCAACGCACTATCATCTCGATTTTCAAAGCAACGAGGTGGGTGATCAATCTGTGGACACCTGGAATGTGACGACGTCACTCCGCCACCAACTCTACGAGAGCCTTTCGACTACCGCTGAGTTACTCGGACACTTCGAGGACGCCTCTTTCGGTACTACATCTCGCTACCGTGGCCGGATTCGCGAGAGCTACACGAAGCGACTCGGGAGCTGGGGGCGGCTGGGCATCAACTTCTCCCCGTACGGGGAACTCGAGCAGAGACGTCCGGTTGAGGGTTCGGCTCTTGTAACTGACGAGGCCCACGCCTTGCACGCGGAGTCCCCCGTAGAGCTGAATCGGCGTGACATCGATGTTGCGACTATCATCGTGACCGACGACCAGGGCTCGATAGTCTACGTCGAAAACGAAGATTATCTGGTGACAGTTCGAGGGCCGGTGACCGAGATAAGTCGACTGGCGACGGGAAGAATAGCGGACGGCGAAACCGTGTTGGTGGACTATTCTTTTCTCCTTGCGGCCGAAGGCGACGTCCTCTCAGTGGGAACAGACGTGGGAATGAATCTGTCGTTTCTTGATGGTGTTACCCTGTTCTGGCGACTTACGTACAATGACCAGAGTCAGATTTCGGGAGACTTGGATACTCGGCTCGAGTCTTTGAATAGGCACACGGTGGGCGTCAAGCTATCACGAACGTGGTTGTCGGTCAGCGCTGAGTATGAGGATTATGATTCCACCTTTGTCGCGTACAACGGCTTCTCGGAGTCCCTGTCGGTGTTCACGCCTTCTCGGGCCTGGTGGCGCGCGCGTCTATCCGGAGGACACCAGTACCAGGAGTATACCGATACTGACGAGAAGGTGTCGCGTTTCAACGTGACCGGGCTCGTGGGAGCCAACGTCTCCACTCGGGGATTGGTCGAAATCGGGGCTGACTACCAGCGCCAGGACTGGAGCGGAGGACAAGACCCTGGTTTCAACGACGTCGATGCGTTTGGACTGAAGACCTCCTTCACCTGGCGCTATCGGAAAATATTGGTGAAGCTGGACGGCCGTCTGTCACGCGTCGATCGGCAGGGCCAGACCGAGGACCGGAAACGGATAGTCCTGAGTCTGCGGAGGGAATTTTGAGAGGAATGGTCGGGCAGGAAGCAGTCAAGGCGGACCTATCCCTACACGCGCTTGACCGCTGGAGGAGCGGGGACCGGTGCTGCCCGGCGACGGGTTCCTCGGCCGGCCGGCGGGCCGCCTGGCAGAGGTGGGTCGTACCGCGCCTTCTTTGGGGAGCCCTCTTGGTGTTCGGGGGCTGTGCGGCCAGCCCTTACAGCATGGACGCGTGGGTGGACCGAGGTGCGGAAGTCGTGTGGCCCCAGCCGCCAGAACCGGCGCGCATAGCCTATCTGGGAACGATTGGTTCAGGGGCGGATCTCGGCCGGCGAGTCGGCCTCGGAAAGTGGCTGATGAAGGCGGTGTTTGGCGATGATCCCTCTTCGATGGTTCGACCCGCTGCTGTAGCGAAGAACAAGACGGGAATCTTGGTGGTCGCCGATCCGGGTATCCCCACTGTACATTTTGTCGACCTCCGTTCCGGGGAGTACTCGCGTTTACCAGCCCGACTCGCGTCACGCCTCGCGTCGCCGGTGGGGGTGGCGATTGACGACGCCGGTCGCGTCTATGTCGCGGATTCCCTGCGCGCGAAGATATTTGTGTTCGACGGGGATCGCCGGTTGATCGCGGAGTGGGGCGAAGGAATCTTGTCGCGTCCCACCGGTATCGCGCTCGACCCTGCTTCGGACCGTGTCTACGTGGTTGACACCGTTGAGGACAAGGTGGTGGTCTTCGATGTCGCGGGACAGCGGCTGGCTGATTTTGGCAGAAGGGGGGTGGGGCGGGGGGAGTTCAACGCCCCCACCCACGTTACCGCGACAGCAGATGGCAAGGTCATCGTCTCTGATTCACTAAACTTCCGAGTGCAGACCTTCACTCGCGAGGGCAAGCCGCTGAGTAGTTTTGGGCGACCGGGGCACGCTGCCGGAAACCTTACTCGGCCCAAGGGCGTGGCCGTAGATTCGTCTGGCCGTTACTACGTAGTCGACGCGGCTTTTGATAACGTTCAGATCTTCGATCCGGGTGGTCGCTTGCTGCTCGCCTTCGGCGGCCCGGGAAGCGGTCCGGGGGGTATGGCTCTGCCCGCGGGACTGTGCGTGGATTCAAACGACAGGATCTGGGTCGCCGATTCCTACAACAGACGTATACAGGTCTTCGAGCTGTTAAGGGGGGACGACTGATGAATCGCCCCATGGTCTTGCCGTTCGGGCTGATCGTCCTGACGCTGTTCACTGGGCAGCCGGCGCCAGCGCAGGTCATCGGTTCCAAGCACAATCTTTCGGCAAGCGGTAGTGGCGAGGTAAAGGCTTTTGGAGAGCAGGAGGTGTGCGTGTTTTGCCATGCGCCGCACAATACGGCGCCTTCGACTCCTCTGTGGAATCGAATCTTGCCCGCTCTCGTGTACGAACCTTACGCGAGTTCTACGATGGTCTCGGAACCCGGACAGCCGACGTCGGCTTCGAAGCTGTGCCTGAGCTGTCACGATGGCACGATTGGCCTCGGTACCGTTCTCAATAGGGACAATCCAATAGCGATGTCGGGTACGTTATCGGAGCGCGCCCAACTGACCACGGATCTTTCCGATGACCACCCTGTTTCTTTCTATTACGATTCCGTGCTCGCGGCGGAAAATTCGGAACTAGTTGACCCCGCGCTACTCGGGGACGGCGTTGGTCTTGACTCCGATGGCCAGATGCAGTGCACGAGCTGCCATGATCCACACGCCGACACTTACGGGAAATTCCTGGTCATGGACAACGCGTTTTCGGCCTTGTGCGTTGCCTGCCACGACAAGGACGGCTGGGAAGGGAGCGCGCATCGCAGTTCGACGGCGACTTGGGACGGAAGCGGATTCGACCCGTGGCCAAACTCACAAAGAACGAGCGTCGCAGCCAACGGATGCGAGAACTGCCACGCGACCCACGCTGCCGGATCGCCGGAGCGGCTACTGAACTTTCCCGTCGAGGAGGACAACTGTCTTTCGTGCCACAGCGGCTCGGTCGCGCAACAAAACATCGCCGCTGAGTTACAGAAGTTTTATCGCCACCCTGTCGGATCTTTTGCCGGCGCACACGACCCCACAGAGGACTTCGATACGATGCCACGCCACGTCGAGTGTGTTGATTGCCACGATCCCCACTCTGCCAATGACGTCGAGGCATCGGCTCCTAACGTCGGTGGGCCGCTCACGGGTGTCGCGGGCGTGACCGCTGGGGGGACACGTATCGATAACGCAGATTATGAATACGAGGTCTGTTTCAGGTGCCACTCCGACAACGTCGGCGTTCCGCCGCCTCTCGTGGAGAGGCAGATATTGCAGCCGAACCTGAGGTTGAAGTTCGATACCGCGAACCCATCCTTTCATCCGGTCGAAAGTCCTGGTGCAAACTCCAGCGTACCGAGCCTGATATTCCCGATGACGACAGCGTCAATCATCTCTTGCGGCGACTGCCACTCCAATGATGCGGGTCCCGGTGGAGGGGGCTTAGGGCCTGCCGGTCCACATGGTTCCGTGTGGCCCTTCCTGCTCGAAAGGGAATACCGGACCGCGGACAACACCGCGGAGAGCTATCAGGCCTATGCCCTATGCTACAAGTGCCACGATCGTCAGAGCGTATTGGCCAACCAGTCTTTCAAGGAACACAACAAACACGTGGTAAAAGAAGACGCGCCGTGTTCGATATGCCATGACCCCCATGGAGTGAACGCCGCCCAGGGCAGTGCTACCAACAACTCTCATCTCATCAACTTTGACGTCAGCATCGTTCAGCCGGACCCCGACACCGGCATGCTCGAGTTCCAGGACCTGGGCGCGAATCACGGCCGGTGTTTCTTGCTGTGTCACGGTGAAAAACACAGTCCAGAGCAATACTGATCCTCGAGCCAGTGGAACAACCTTCTGGAGCAGCACCGTGTGGACGGGACGTGGTTCATTTGTCGAAACGAGCGGCAAGCCGGATCAAATCCGCTACTGAGGATACTTCCATCTTCTCCATCATGTGGGCGCGGTGGAGTTCTACGGTTCGCTCGCTGATGCCCAGCTCCATGCCCATTACCTTGTTCGGTTTTCCGGCGGCAACCATGTCCATCACTTCGCGTTCACGGGGCGTGAGGCTGAAGCGCCGAACCTGGTAGTTAGACCGTTCGGTCGCGGTCCGGCGGGTTTCTCGATCCCTTTTTAGCGCGCGTTTTACGGCTTCGAGAAGTTGGTTGTCGCTGAAGGGTTTGCGAAGCACGTCCACGGCTCCCATCTTCATTGACTCCACAGCCATCTCTACCTCCGCGTAACCGGTGATCAGTACCACAGGAATACCGATTCCGTCTTTGATCAACTTCGCGTGGAGGTCGCGTCCGGACATTCCCGGCATGCGCTCATCGACAATAGCGCAGCCCGGCTGAGCCGGATCGTAGACGTCGAGAAACGCATCTGCTCCGGGGAAAGTCTGGGTAGGGATACCGACGGAGTCCAAGAGAAAGCTCAGCGATTCACGCATCTTGGGATCATCGTCGACGATGAACACGGTGACCTGATCACTCGACATCGGAAGCTCCTTTGGCGTTGACGAAAGGGCGGGAAAGCCCCCCCGGCCCACAAGCTGATATTATGTTCAGTAAACTGGGGTGTTGCCAGCTCTCAGCGGGCCCTGGGCGTTCGCCGGGTCCACCTAGCTTCCGCCGGCCAGAGATCCGAGGGGCCGCCATCGCCGCTCTTGTCGTAATTTCCCGGTCTGCGGAGGATCCAGTCCCGGACATACCAAGCTACTGATAAACCTACTGTTTCAGCCGACGAACCTGTGGAAACTACGTAGGTGTCTACGTATAAATACGGGGTTGATTAGGCGCCCCCCCGTGGGGTAATGGAGCGGTGGGGGAGGGAAAGTGAACGGTACCGTTAAGCGGCGGTGCGGGCCTCGTGTGCGTGCACCCGGGGCCACGCCGCCGCGTGAAAAGCCTGGAGCGTTCGGGGGCACCGCGCCCTGGGGCGACCCTTTGACGATGTCGCAGCGGCCGAGCGGGCAAAGCCGCTACGGGCGTCGTCGGGTTGTTGGAGGAAACCCGGGATTTGGCGAGGCAGCGCGGCTGGAGTGCGGCGCCCCAGTGTTCGGTGGCGGCATGAAGATCGTTGGCCTCGCTCTGGCGCTCTGGTGCTGCCTCTTTGTCGCGACAGACGTCGTGGCCTCGGTCATGGTTCCGGAGGCTGCCGCCCCGGTCGAAGTCGCTGACCTTTCCTTTGACGGTTTCTGTGGAGCTGCGGCCACATGGCCCGTGGGCGGGGGCATTTTTGGAGGCGAGTCGGGCAGTCTGCGCGGCAATACGGCGCAAGACCACCTCAGCGAGTTGGCTTCATTCGATCGGATGGGCCTGGCTCATCCCTTCCGCGATCGGGGCCTAATCCTGCTCGGTGCGCTCTTCCTACTGGTCGCGTTGGCAGCGGCGATCTGGGACGTTCAACATCTGCGTTCTATTGACGATTATTGATGGCTGGCATCTCGGGGTCGTCGCGATTCCTTGGTAAATTTTCTTCGTTATCGAATCGTGGAACTTGGCTGGCCCGCCGCGACGGAAGGGAGGCCGCTCACCAGTAGAGCCAGACGGTGGTGAGCGCGAGAATGACATAGGTCCCAGAGACGGCTGGACTCAGGGCTGTAGACTTCAGCGCGCGAAGCTTGTTGCTCGAATCCAAGCCGTCAAAAGGATTTGCCGGTACCTGCCAGGACAGCACCTCCGCCGCGTTGGCGCTCGGAGCGCACCGGAGCCACTGTCGCACCTGCGTGAGGCGGCCTTTGTAGACCGCACCGTAGTAGGAGCAAAAAAGATCGACAGACCAAAACGCGACGATGGCGCCGATCATGGCTGTCGCTGGCATGAAGGGCGGATCGCCTTCGAGCGTGGCAGCCTGCAAAGCTCTTGCGAAGCAGCCGTCGCCCGCGAGGGAAAAAGCCGCGGCGGTCAGGAGCCAGCTAGCCGTCGCACCACCCCGGAGAGCGGCTACGGTCGCTGTCTCCTTCTCGACGTACGAACTGAGAACGCGGTACTCGTCTCGCAAGCTCTGCTTGCGTTGGTAAACGCTTTCTTCGTTTTTCACCATTATCCCCCCGCCAGAAGGTGTAGCCCCGCCCTCGCTTTGGCGGTGCTGCTTTGCTGACCAAAACTACCCTGATGCGTGCAACCACGCCACCGGAGCCGAGGTCTCCCGCCGGACGCAAACGGGGGGAGCCCTTGACGTGCACCCAGGCGGGGAGGTAATAAGAGGCCTCGCGGGAAGTCTGTCGAATCGACTCTGCCGTTTCCTGTGCCGAACATGATTGAGGCAAGCCTCTTAGATCTGGCCCACGGGGCTGACGATGACGTGGGGCCGAGCGAGAGGTTCGACCGTTACCAAACCGTACCTCGTTTAGCTGCCCGCGCTGCTGGAGGAGTCGCGTGACCCTGCCGCCCGCGTTGATCTTTCCCAACAACCCCGCGTCGCTGGCGGTGGTCAGGGAGTTAGGCGCGGCTGGAGTTCACTCTTTCGTAGTGGACTCGGCGCATAGCGGGCCCGCCTCGAATTCGAGGTTCTCCACTTTCGTAAAAAGCCCGGACCTATACGACGATCCAGGAGCCTGGGCAGACTTTGCTGCGACATTTGCGCGGGAGCAGCCGGATTCTCCGGTTCTCTTCCCTACGGACGACGGTGCGCTCCTGGTCGCGGAGCGATATCAGCGGATATTGGCCGACGGTTTTCGCTTTCCCTACCCGGCCGGCCGTGGGGTGATCGACGCGGTGCTCGACAAATCCGTACTTTACCGCGTCGCCGCCGAGGCAGGCGTGGACCTGCCTTTGTGGTTTGTCGGCGAGACCGACGCCACCGAGCGGGCGGCCAAACGCAGCCGAGAAGCGGGGCGTCGGGTCGATTGGTTGACCAAACCGAACTGTCGGTACCGACTTGGCACGGACGGGGTTCGTACCTTTCTTGCGAGGAACGGAGGCAAGAAAGCCCTGGCCGGTGACTTACAGCGGACCGTCTCGCGTGTCCGAAAGGCGGGGTTTGATGCTCTTGTGCAGGAGCGAATTCCAGGCCCCCTCGGTGAGCTCGTCAGCGTGGGCCTCTGTCTATCGGTTCGGGGTGGCGTCGTGCAGTCGTTCACGGCTCTCAAACGATACGAATATCCGTCGCCTTTCGGTGACGGGGTATGGATGGAGCGTGTGGACGATCCCGGGCTCGTCGATGTTTCGGCGCGGTTGCTGAGATCGCTTGGATATTGGGGAATCTGTGATCTCGAGTTCAAGCGTGATCCTCGTGATGGGCGATACAGGTTGCTCGATGCGAACCCGCGCGCGTGGCAGTGGATGGGCCTTGGCGGGATCAGCGGATGTCGACTTGCTCTCGCAGCCTATTGCGTCGCGCTTGGCGACGACCTCGCGGCTTTCAGAGGACGTTACGGTGCAAGAAGTGGCACCGGCGACGGCCGACGAAGGATCTGGGTATCTGGTCGCGGGGCCGCAGGGTTTTTGCTCAAGGAATATAGGCCGCGTACCCACGGACTCGCCCTGCCCGCCAAGCTTTTTGCGGGTAGCCTCACGACGTTTGTGGCTACCTTGCGTTCGTATAGAGATCCGCTCTGCGTGCGTCCATCGCACTGGGGTGGGTTAGCTCGTTCCCTATATTCGCTGCGATTGAGGAGGACCCAAGAGGAAGATGCCTGAGTTCGAGTACCGCGATTATTTCGTCTGGGAAGAATCCGGTCGCGCGATGTTCGACGGCCATGATCTTTGCGACCTAGCGCAACAATTTCCCACTCCATTTTATCTCATTTCGGAACGGCAGCTTCGCGCTAACTACCAGCGCCTGTGCAAGGCCTTCTCGGGCGTTGATGAGGTCAGGAAATACTACTCGGTAAAATCGAACTTCGAGAGCCTCGTACTCCGGGCGCTAGCAGAGGAAGGGTGCGGCGCTGAGATATCGGGAGCGCTGGACATGGAACTCGTCAAACGGGCCGGTATCAGGCCTGAACGGGTAGTGTTCGATGGACCATGCAAGTCCTATGAGGATCTCGAGGCGGCAGTCGAGTGGGGCGTGCACATTGTCAACCTGGAATCACTCGATGAAGCACAGGCCCTCAACACGGTGGCGCAGATTCGGGGCCGCGTCGTCGACGTGGGCCTGCGTGTCGATCCTCTCCTGGGTAAGCCATACTACGACAAGGTGATCTCTACCTACAAGAAGAAGTTCGGACTGCCCATCGACCAAGCGGCCGGTGTGATTGCGCAGATATCTGCGTTGCCGAACCTTAGAATCCGGGGGCTTATGTCGCACATAGGTTCTCAGATATTCAAGCCCGGACGCTACCTCCTGCTTCTCGATCGTCTGTTCTCGTTGATGCAAGAATTGGCGATCCAGGGGGTGGAGATTGAGGAACTCAACATAGGCGGCGGGTACCCGGCCCAGAGCATGCGGAACCTACGTCTGTCCAGGCGTTTTGCCGTCGCGCGTCTTCTGGAGCGCCTTGGTCGTATAGAAGTGCAGGCTAGCTCAATCGACGATTTCGGTGAGGCGATCTGCGAGCGTTTCGATCGCCTCGCTCGAAGCAGCGGGTTGAGGCCGAGGTTTGCCATCGAGCCGGGACGCTGCCTGGTGAGCAATACTCAGGTGGTCGTTGGGCGCGTGCAGCTAGTAAAGAACGACTGGGTGTTTACGGACGTGAGCATGAACGATATTCCCGAGAACCTGTTTTTTTCGGAGTGGCGATTGGTTTTCCCAGGCCAGAGCCCCGGCTGCGCATCTAGACCGTACAACATCGCCGGTCCGACGCTTGCGACCCAGGACGTACTGCACTTTCAGCGTGAGTTCCCGGGCGCGTCACCTGGAGTGCCCTTTGTGGTGCTGGACACCGGGGCCTACAGTATCGCGCGGGCGAACCAGTTTACCCGTCCGCGCAACGCGGTGTACGGGATTCGCGCAAACGGTGACCTGGAACTGGTACGTCGGAAAGAAACGGTCGACGATGTTCTTGCTACGCAGGTGTGGCCGCGGCAGCAGAGTGAAGACCCACAGTCGGCGGCGCGCAGCGTCGCCGGCAAGTGAGGGGTGTGTCCGTGGGTCGGTAGCGGTAGCACCATTCGCGGGGACTACTGGCAGCTCAGATTGGCGATAGCGTCGTCTTCGAGATCACAGTCGACGGACGCTCCGAGAATCGTATTCGCCCAGCCGCAGTAGCTGCAGGCTGCGAGTTGGTCAAGGCACGTGACGAGGGCCTGGCCGCCGAGCCCGCCACAAGCTCCCGCGTCGTAGGCGGAAGCGACCGAGCATTTGGAAACCGACTTCTCTAACTTGGAGAGCGCCTTGGCAACTTTCGATTTCGGGTCTGATCCTATGCAACTGGAAACGGGTGGCGTGACTCCTGCTTTGTAAGCACCCCGCGCACACTTCGCGAGTTCTTTCGCACGGGCAGCGAGGAGGAGTTGATAGCCTTTGGTCACGCCAGCCTGGCATTTCGCCTGACTCTTGTCCTCCGCTTTGAGAACGATGGTCACGCCATCGAGCACCTTTCCGTGCAGGCCCAGGACGCCAGGCGCCGAGGGCGGTGCCACAGCTGTCGCCGGATTTACACAGGCCAGACAGGCCCGGAGTTCGATTGCGTCATCAATGCCGCCAGTAGAGCCTCCAGAGTCCGCGAGGTCACAGGGCGTGGCGCAGTCCATTTCGTAGGGGACGGCAGAACAGAAGCGATCGAGGTCCCGATTAACCTTGTCCTGAGCTTTGCGTATCTTTCCCCGGGCGTCGGTTTCGACACAGGCCAGAACGTCACGGGGGAGTACCTTGCCGGCAGCAATGGCTTTGACACAAAACAACGCTTCTTTCCCATAGGCGTCCACGGATTTGGCTGAATCCTTTGCAAGTCCTTTCGCGCATTTCTGTTCCGGCTTGGCCAGCGGAACCGGGCAACTGCAGTCCGCCCTACACGAGCCTGGACACTGTGCGTCGTTTCCGACGTCGCATTGTTCACCAGCGCTGCTGTTGACCACACCGTCGCCACAAACGGTGAAGGTACAGTCGGCGTCGCATACGGGGGATTCGCCGCCTCCGTCGCACTCTTCGTCCACGTTGTTCACCGTGCCGTCGCCGCAGGATTCCGTTCGGCAGTTGGCGTCACACCCGTCGCCGCTGGTCGTATTGCCGTCGTCACACTGTTCGCCGCTCTCGATCGCAGAATTGCCGCAAACGGGACACGCAGCCGTCGCCTGCAGAGACACCTTCTGCGCCGCGTTATTTTCGGGCGTAGACGGGTCCCCACAGGTGAAGTCAGCGGCGTTGTTTCCGCTGCTCGCAGGCGAGCTACGCTGGATACTGTGTCCGTTGCCGTCGAGCGGAGTAGGGGTGCCGACGTGGACGTTTGTGAGGCCGCTGTAATTTCCGTAAGCAAGACAATCCACGTACGAGGCGGGATTCGAATGCGACCAGGTAGCCGGAGACGGTGCGATCACGCCGGGAGCTCCCCAGCAGATCATGCCACCGCTGGTCTCGAGCATGGCTGGGATGACGAAGTCCGGTGCCAATCCAGTGAGGGTTTCGAAGGCCGAGGTTGCCATGAGTATACGAGAAGCGAAGACGCTGTTGGGTACGTCCGAAGGCAGAACCAGGGCGTCCCCCAGGTAGCCGCCGAATGAATCGAAGACGCCGAGGACGGTGTCAGCGACGAAGTTCTGTCCCAGGCCAACCATACGCAGCTCAACGAACTGCACACTCGGATCGCCGCCGTAACTAGTCAAGACTTCGTCTATGACCATGAGGTGGAAGGTCGCCAAAGACCGAGTAGGGAACACGGTGGCGAGCCCGAGGATCGCGGAAAAGACGAATATAGGAACCAGTGGGACCCTGGCGCCTGCATGACGCGGGTGAAGCGCGCGGCGGCTGCGGCTCATGTCTACCTCCCCCTTGTTGGGTCCTGAATGTTAGACCCTCTCAGGGGAACTCGTCAAGGAAAAAGAGACCAGGCGCACCGCCTTGTCCGTTTTCGCCACTGGTTCAGCGGCTCGCGGCCAAGGTTCGGTAGTATTCGTTGCCGGCCTCGGTCCACTCGCGCAGCATATCCGCGAATTCCGGTCCCATGGGGTCACGACCACGAATGGGCAGGGACCCTCGCCTGATCGTGAAATCATGGGGCGCGAGTTGGCCCGCCCGAACGAAGCGCTCCTCGGCTGCTTCGGCTTCTCCCCTGCGGTGGAGGTACCAAGCGAGGGAGAACTCGGCACGCGCGAGCTGGTTCTCGGAGGTCGGTCTGACCTGGAGCTCTCGCACCTCTGCCGGTTCGAAGGGCAACGTGCCGTCCCTGACCCACGCTTTGAGCGCTTCGATGTGGGGTGCTGCTTCTAGACCAGTCATATCCTTGAAGACGTCGCTGCCGAAGGCCGTGTCGTTGGGCCTGGCGATAATTCCCGATTCGTCGATCCAGACCACCGTGGGTACGTTGACGATGTTGTAGAGATCCGCCACTCGGTGTGCGCTGTCGAGGAGACTCGGATGCGTGGGAGCCGCGTTGGCGAGCAGGGGGCGTATGTCGTCAGCGCTCTTATCGAGCGCGACGGTGATTACCGTCAAACCCTCGCCCTCGAGTTCCGCGTGGAGGGCCTGCCAGACCGGCAGGTCGAAGGCGCAACCTCACCAGCTCGCATAGGCGACCAACAACACCTTCCGTCCTCGATAGTCCGAAAGGCTGTGCGGGACGCCGTCGACGTCGGGCAACGTGAAATTCGGGGCTGCAAGGGAAGCGAGGCTCTCGGCTCGGTCGTCTGCTCGGGCTCCGAGACAGGCGACACCCCGTTCGATATCAAGCGCGAGCGGTCGATCGAGCAGGGCCGCTAGCTCGGCGATGTCTACGCCGTTGGCGCCTACCAGCCTAGTAGAATCGCCAAGAGGGATACAGATGCCGTCACGGCAGAGGCCGTTGGCCTGAACGTTCCAGCCGAGTGATTTCCGGAGCGAGGCCGGTTCAATTTCTACGCGTTCGCCCAGGGTTGTCGCCGTCAAGGCAAGCTCACGATCGTCATCGATCAGCGTGAAAGTCTTCGGCGGCATGTGTGACCTCCTGTGGCGGCGACGCAGCGTCGCTACCCGCTGGTTTGCTGCAATATGCCCTGTGGGACCTGGCTTTGGCAAGTATTTCGCTCGCGCAGTCCGCTGCCTTCGCGCATGAATCGCCGCTTGGATCCCGAGCCAGGGGCATTCGCCGCTTGACGCGAGGGTGCAAAGTGGATTTAGTTGCCCCCGCGCCTCACGGATTTCGGGCTCAGGGGGCGCGTTCGTAATGAAAGCTCTTCTACGACGGCGTCCCGGCACCGGGAGGTGCCGAACGGTGGCCGCGGCTCTTATGCTGATCGTCCCCGGGCTCCTGTTGCCGGGAGGAGGCGAAGCCGCGACGATTGCCATCGTCAACCTCGACAATCCTGGGCAGGGTCTAAACGACGCTACTCCGGTCGCGCCGGTGGGGGGGAACAGTGGCACCACGAGGGGTGCTCAGGTGCTCCAGGCTTTGACCTTCACGGCTTCGATCCTGGCCCCTGAGGTCGATAGCGCCGTTGAAATTCGGGTGGGAGCGGAATTTGTCCCGCTCCCCTGCAGCTCTTCCTCGGGGATCCTGGGATCGGCCGGTCCGACCACGGTGCACAGAGATTTTGCTGGTGCGCTTCGTTCCTCTACCTGGTACGTCCAGGCGCTCGCCAATTCTCTGGCGGGGGTTGATCTGGCTCCGGAGAACGACGACATCAGCGTGCGGCTCAACAGCGATCTAGGTACCACGGGCTGCTTGACCTCGGTTCAGTGGTACCTCGGCTTCGACGGAGGGGCGGCGCCGGGCGAGATAGACCTAGTTTCAGTGGTGCTACACGAGCTGACCCACGGACTGGGGTTCTTGTCCCTCGTCGATGTCGGGATCGGTTCCAGGTTCAACGGCCTGGACGACGCGTATTCAGTACTGTTGGAGGACCATAGCACGGGTATGTCTTTTGCCGAGATGTCCGATGCCGATCGCGCCGTCGCCGGCGTCGATACAGGTGATCTACACTGGATAGGATCACACCTGGTCGCTTCCTCGTCGGTACTCAGCGCTGGTGTCCACGTCACGGGACACGTGGAAATGTACGCCCCCAATCCGTTGGAGAGTGGATCATCGGTCTCTCACTTCAGTAACGTACTCAGTCCGGACGAACTCATGGAGCCCGCCTACACGGGTCCGAATCATGATCCTGGACTGGCGACAGACCTGTTCTTGGATCTGGGCTGGGGGCTGGCCGGTTGTGGCGACGGGGTCGTGGCCGGTGCCGAGGAGTGCGATGACGGCAACAATGAATCCGGGGACTGTTGCTCGTCGTTCTGTCTCTTCGAGTTGAACGGCTCCCCCTGTCAAGACGGCAACGCCTGTAGCTCCGGCGACGTCTGCGACGGGTCTGGCGCGTGTGCCGCCGGTCAAGCTCTCGATTGTAGTGACGGTAACCCCTGTACTGACGATAGCTGTGATACGATAACCGGCTGTCAGCATCTTGCCAATTCTGGCGGCTGTGATGATGGACTCGCGTGTACGAGTTCGGATACCTGCGCGAACGGGGTGTGCTCCGGCGTCTGGGCC
>JBHHVL010000058.1:0-19973 GCA_046754245.1 Binatia bacterium
GCGTTCGGTAAAAATGGGGGGGGGGGGGGGGGGCGCCGCAACCGGCCCCTCGACGGGTGGTCTCGCTGGTACCCTCGGTCACCGAGACCCTCTTCGCGCTCGGAGCCGGAAGCCTGGTGGTAGGGGTCTCGGACCGATCCGACCTTCCGGCCGAGGCGGGCAGGGTGGCGAGGGTAGGGACTTTCGTCAGTCCCCTCACCGAGGTCGTGCTCGCTCTGGAGCCGGACCTGGTCATCACCTCGCCGAGCCCGGGCAACGAGAACTCGGTTCGCGCCATGAGGCGGGCCGGTGTCTCGGTCCTGGTGGTCGAGGACGGCCGGATCGAAGAGGTACGCCGGGCGGTGACAGAGATCGCCCAGGCCTTGGGCCGCCGCGAGCAGGGGGGACGGCTGCTGGAGCGCATGGCAGCCGAGATCGCCCAGGCCCGGCGGCTGGCCCGGGGACGCGGGCGACCCAGGGTCGCGGCGGTGGTGGGTCGACGGCCCCTGGTGCTCGCGGGCCCCGCGAGCTACCTCGGCGAGCTGGTGGAGCTGGCCGGGGGGAGCAACGTCGCCGCGCCACTGGGAGGCGCGTGGCCGAGGGTGAGCTGGGAGTTTTTGCTGGCCACCTCGCCCGAGGTAATACTCGACCTCAGCATGGGCGACGAGAGCGCGACCAGGGAAGAACTCGTCGAGCGCTGGGAGCGATTCGACAGCATGGCCGCGGTGGCTTCGGGACGGGTCTACGGAAGCCTGGGCGATCTACTGCTGCGGCCCGGCCCGCGCCTCGGCGAGGCCGCGCTGGCGCTGGCCCGCTTGTTTCACCACAGCTCGGACGGGGAAGAACGCTGATGCTCGAGCGCAGGCTGACGGCCGGGCGACTGGCCTGGGCCATGGGGCTGACGGTCTTGCTGGCTCTGTCGAGCCTGCTGTGGGCGGTACTGGTCGGGGGCGTCGACCTCGACGCGGCCGCGGTCTGGGAGGGTCTGGGTAACGACAGGCTGATACTGCTCCAGGTCAGGCTGCCGCGGGTGCTGCTCGCCGCGATGGTAGGAGGCGGGCTGGCCGCCTCCGGCGCCGCGCTCCAGCCCATGCTGCGAAACCCTCTTGCGAGCCCCGACATTCTCGGCGTATCGGGAGGCGCCGCGCTCGCCGCGGTCGCCGGGCTCGCCTTCCTGCCCAGCGCGACCGGCGGCTTCGGGGCCGCGGTGCTTCCGGCGGTGGCCTTCGCCGGGGCCTGTGTCGCGAGTCTGCTCGTCTATCGGCTCTCTCTCGTCGGCGGCCGGCTCGAGCCCTACACCCAGGTGCTGGTGGGCGTGATATTCAACACCTTCTGCGCTTCGCTGATTCTCTTGATACACGCGGTGGCCGACCTCTCCAGAAGCCACTCGATATCCTTCTGGCTCATGGGCGGCATCCCGATCCAGCCCTACCCGGTGTTGTGGCTGGTGCTGGGTTTGTCGGCGGTGGGCGCGGCCGTGCTGGTGGCTGAAGCGAGGGCGTTGAACCTGATGGCCCTCGGCGACGCCGCCGCCGAACACCTCGGCGTCGAACTGGCGAGCTCGCGGCGGAGGGTATTCCTCGCTTCGGCCCTGGTAGTCGGCTCGGCGGTCTCGCTCAGCGGCATCATCACCTTCGTTGGACTGATCGTTCCGCATCTGCTTCGGGTGACCTTCGGCAGTGACAACCGCCTGCTGCTGCCGGCCGCCATTCCGGCCGGTGCGGCCTTCCTAGTAGCCTGCGACGCCCTCGCGCGCTGGGTCATCGCGCCGGCCGAACTCCCCGTCGGGGCGATTACGGCGATGGCGGGTGGGCCCTTCTTCATCTACCTGCTGCGCAGACGGGTGCAGGCGAACACGGAGCTAGGCCTGTGAACGCCCGGCGCCCGGGGGCCCTGCTGCGGCTCGAAGAGCTCCGTTTCCACTACCCGGGAAGCGAGGGGGCCGCTCTGGGGCCGTTGACCCTGACCATAGCGGAGTCGGCGATGGTGGCCATAGTGGGCCCCAACGGTTCGGGCAAGACCACGCTCCTCCGCCTCATGTCGGGCCTCGTCCATCCGCTTTCGGGATCCGTAGAAATCTGCGGGATGGACCCACGCCTTGCCCGCCGCGCGGATCTCGCCAAGCGCGTCGCGGTTGTCGGCCAGCAGGCCTTGCTCGGTTTTCCTTACTCGGTGGCCGAGGTGGTGCTGATGGGGCGCGCGCCTTACGGCGGATGGCTTTCGCTGGAGAACGAGCGGGACCTCGAGGCGGCGCGCGAGGCGCTGCGTTTGACCGACACGCTGGATCTCGCGCGGCGGAGCTTCGACAGCCTCTCCAGCGGGGAGCGCCAGCGGGTCACCGTCGCCCGCGCGCTGGCCCAGGAGCCCAGCCTGCTGCTGCTCGACGAGCCGGCGGCGTTCCTCGACATCAAGCAGCAGACCCGCCTCTACGACCTTCTCGCCAGCCTCAACAGAGACAGGGGACTCACGGTGGTCTCGGTCCTCCACGACCTGAACCTCGCCTCGGCCTACTTCGATACCGTCGCTATGTTGCGGCGCGGGCGCCTGTTCGCGGTGGGCAGTCCCGAGGAGGTCATCACCTATGGCAACGTGCGCGAGGTGTTCGAAACCGACGTCTACGTCACCATCAACGACCTCAGCGGTCAGCTCAACGTGTTGCCGCTCCCCGCCAGTAGCGTTGCTAAAGTCCAGCCTTCATAAAGCCGCGGTTTGCTTAAGTTTTCGGTTTGACAACCCGGGGGGGCGGTGTTAGCTGAACTCTCTTGTATCTCGCGGGTTTCCATGCGTTTCGACTACGCCAACGTGCTTGTTTTCTTGGGTCTCGGGCTCTTCCTCTCGGGACTGATGATGGGACTGGGCGCCCTGCTCCGCCCCGCCAACCCTGAGAAGACCAAGCTCACCACCTACGAGTGCGGCGAGGTGGTGAGTGGCAATTCGTGGATCAACTTCAACATTCGTTTTTACCTCGTCGCCCTCATCTTCATCATCTTCGACGTGGAGGTCGCGTTCATCTATCCGGTGGTTACGGTCTTTCGCGACTGGGTAGCCGACGGCCGGGGCCTGTTCGCGCTCGTGGAGCTACTCGTCTTCGTCCTCGTCCTCGCGAGCGGGCTGGTTTACGTATGGGTGAAGGGGGACCTGCACTGGATCAAGAACGTGGTAACAATGGGCGACAGGCCGGAACCGGCCCAGCCTCAGGGGGTACCGAATGTCGCTGATTAACTCTGCTCCGGAAATGGTCCTCACGTCCAGGATCGACGACGTCTTGAACTGGACCCGCAAGTCTTCGCTCTGGTACATGCTCTTTGGCCTGGCCTGCTGCGCGATAGAGATGATGCAGACGGGCGGTCCCAGGGCTGACCTCGATCGTTTCGGCATGGTGCCACGGGCGTCGCCCCGGGTGTCCGACCTCATGATAATAGCGGGCACTCTGACCCTGAAGATGGCGTTGCGCACCAAGCTACTCTACGAGCAGATGCCAGACCCCAAGTACGTGGTTTCGATGGGGAGCTGTTCGAACTGCGGGGGCCTCTTCCAGCTCGCCTATTCGGTGTGCGACGGAGTCGACAAGGTCATTCCCGTTGACGTCTACATCCCCGGCTGTCCGCCACGGCCGGAGGCGCTGACCGAAGGACTGATAATGCTCCAGAAGAAGATGATGGAGGAGAGGTGGATCACCCGCGCCCCCGTAGGGGAGCGCGCCTGAAATACAAGTATGGACTCAGCCATGGACCCCAAGGATCTACAGGTCAAGCTGCGCGAGCGATTCGGTACGGCGGTGGGGGAACTCGTTGACGGGAGACTCGAGCCCTTCGTCGAGGTCAGCGCTGACGCCATAGACGATGTCTGCCGCTTCCTCCGCGACGAACCTGAGCTCGACTTCGACAACCTCAACAACCTCTCGGGGGTAGACTACCCCGAGCGCAAGGTCATCGAGCTGGTCTACAACCTCTTCTCCTACCGTCTCGGGCATACCATCACGCTCAAGGTGATGGCGCTGCGCGACGATCCGGTCGTCAAGACCGTCGAGCGGGTCTGGGCGGCGGCCAACTGGCTGGAGAGAGAGATCTTTGACCTGCTGGGAGTTCGCTTCGAGGGGCATTCCGACCTTCGCCGGATTCTGCTTCCCGACGACTGGATCGGCCACCCGCTGCGAAAGGACTACGTCGAGCAGCCCGACTACCACGGTATTTCCACTGTTCGTGAGAGCATGCTCGACATCACCCGGAACTGAAATCGTGGCGGTCGAAGTCGAAATTCACAACAGCGCCGGCCTCCCGACCGAGGAGATGACGCTCAACATGGGGCCGCAGCATCCGAGCACCCACGGGGTGCTGCGCTTCATCGTCAAGGCCGACGGCGAGGTCATGCGGCGTGCCACCCCGGACGTCGGGTACCTGCACCGCTCGATAGAGAAGATCGCCGAGAAGGTGGGCTGGCACGGCTTCATGCCCTACACCGACAGGGTCGATTACGTGGCGGCGATGTCCTGCAACCAGGGCTGGGCTATGGCCAGCGAGGCGCTCGGCGGTATCGAGGTCCCGCGCCGGGGTGAGTACTGCCGCGTGATCGCGGCGGAACTCAGCCGTATCTGCAGCCACCTGCTGGGCGTGGGCGCGATGGGGATGGACATAGGGGCGATCACGCCGTTCACGCACGCGCTGCGTGAACGAGAGATGATCATGGATCTCATCGAGGAGCTCTGTGGCGCGCGCCTTACCTTCAACTACATGCGCATAGGCGGGGTGGCCTGGGACCTGCCGCCGGGTTACGATGAAAAGGTCGTCTCCTACCTCGACCACCTCGAGCCGGTCATAGCCGAGCTCCACGACCTGCTCTCCTACAACAAGATTTACACCGAGCGCCTGGGCGGCGTCGCCGTCGTATCCGCGGAAATGGCCAAGTCCTACGGCCTCGTGGGTCCAAACCTCAGGGCCTCGGGGGTTCCCTACGACGTGCGCAAGGGCAAGCCCTACAGCGTCTACGACGAGTTCGACTTCGACCTTCCGCTCGGGGAAGGGCGCATGGGAGCGGTCGGGGACTGCTGGGACCGATACATCGTTCGCATGGACGAGATGCTCGAATCCGCGAAGATACTCCGGCAGGCCCTGGCGAGCTTGCCCGAGGGGCCGGTCGTCGCCAAGGTGCCGCGTAACTTCAAGCCCGCGGCGGGCGAGGTTCACGTTCACGTCGAGGCTCCGCGCGGGGACATGAGCTGGTACGTGGTCAGCGACGGTACGGTTTACCCCTGGCGGGTTCACGTGCGAACGGGATCCTTTTCGGCGATGTCGATCATCGACGAGCTCAGCGGGGGGCTCATGATCGCCGACCTGATCGCGGTCATCGCGAGCATGGACATAGTCGCTCCGGAGGTGGACCGCTAGGTGCAGGCTTTCCTCGACAGCTTCATGGACGCGGACTTAGTGGGGCTGCCACGGGAGATGGCTTACCTGGTCGGCATGATCGCTTTCGGCGCCCTGGTGGTCTTTGGTTTCGTGTTGCCGGTCGCGGGGATCACCAGCTGGCTCGAGCGACGCGTCTGGGCGCGCATCCAGTCTCGCGTGGGCCCGAACAGGGTAGGACCTGGGGGATTTCTGCAGTGGCTCGCCGACGGGGTCAAGAGCCTTCTCAAGGAAGACGTCATTCCCGCGGCCGCCGACGGGCCGTTGTTCCGTTTCGCCCCCTACCTCGCGGTGGTAGGCTTCGTTGCTGCCTTCGTCTGCGTGCCCTTTACCGGCCGCCTGATCATCGCCGATCTCAACATCGGCATACTCTACATCACGGCTGCGACCTCGCTCATCGTCATCGCCATCCTGATGGCCGGCTGGTCGTCGAACAACCGCTGGTCACTGCTCGGCGGAATTCGGTCGGCCACCCAGATCATAAGCTACGAGATCCCCGTAGGCCTCTCGATTTTTCCGGTTGTATTGCTTTCCGGCACCCTCTCCATGCAGGGCATCATCGAGTCCCAAGGTGCGGCGCCGTGGCACTGGCACATGTTCCACAGCCCCTTTACGCTGCTGGCGTTCATGATGTTCTTCGTGGGTGCGCTCGCCGAGGGTAACCGTACGCCCTTCGATCTGCCCGAGGCCGAATCCGAGCTCGTCGCCGGTTTTGCGACCGAGTACAGCGGTATGAGGTCGCTGCTGTTCTTCCTCGTCGAATGGGGCAACCTCTACCTGATCGGGGCCATCGTCACGGCCCTCTACATGGGTGGTTGGCAGGTTCCCCAGTTCACGAGCAACGCCCTCGTGCTCGGTGTGGCCCAGTTCTTGACGTTTTTCTTGAAGGCCTACTTCTGGGTGCTGGTGATGATGTGGATTCGCGGCACGCTGCCCAGGGTGAGAATTGACCAGCTCATGTCCATGTGCTGGAAGTACCTGGTTCCGCTGGCCCTGGTGAATCTGTTCGGCACGGCCGTGATCATGATCGCGTATCCGGCCGGCAGCGACGCGTTGAGCGTGGGGACCGTTGCCGTTGCGGCGCTCGTTCTTCTACAGTTTGGTCGAAGGGTGAGGTTTCATCTGAAGCGGGCGAGAGGCCTGAGTTACGGGACCACGGTGTAGGCATGCAAGTACTCGCTGCGTATTTTCGTAACATCGCCGACTCGGCGACTACCATCTTCGACGGAATGGCGGTCACCTTTTCGCACTTCTTCCGCAAGCCCTACACGGTTCAGTACCCGGACCGAATGGCCGTTCGGGTACAGGACACGCTCCCCTATCGCTACCGCGGAATGCTTGAGGTCGATCTGGAGATCTGCACCGGCTGTCTGGCCTGCGAGAGGGCCTGTCCGATCAACTGCATCGTCATCGACGCCAGGAAGGACAAGGAGACCAAGCAGAACATCCTCCGCCGTTTCGACATCGACATGGCCAAGTGCATGTACTGCGGGCTCTGTTCGGAGCCTTGTCCGACGGGGTCGATCCACCACACCCGTGAGTTCGAGGGCGCCGACTACTCGCTCGAGAGTCTCGTGCGCAGGTTCGTAAAGCTGCCCGTGGCGGCCTACAAGCCCAAGAAGAGCGGCGAGGACGACCCCGAGATACTCCCGGTACTCGAGAGGGGAATGCGTTACATCGAAGAGTTCGCGCAACCGGGTGACGGGGGTCAGGGTTCGTGATGGAGGGGCCCACGCTCTCGGCCGCGGCGTTCTACCTGCTGGCGGGTCTGGCTCTGGCCGGCGGCGCCGGCGTGGCGCTGTCGTCGAACATCATCTATTCGGCGCTGTCGCTGATGGTGTCGTTCATGGGTGTGGCCGGGCTGTACGTGATGCTGGACGCCGACTTCGTGGCGGGCGTGCAGGTGTTGGTATACGTGGGCGGTGTACTGGTCCTCACGCTTTTTGCGGTCATGCTCACTCACCGCATAGGCGATATACGGGTCTCGAACAGGAGCGTCGGAAGAATACCGGGCCTCGTTCTCGGGGCCGGGGTGTTTGCGCTCATCACGGCGGCGATGTCGCCGGCCAGCTGGTGGTCGGGGGTGGTAGACGGCGAAAGAGTCCCGTC
Organism: Binatia bacterium; assembly: GCA_046754245.1. Taxonomy (GTDB): domain Bacteria; phylum Desulfobacterota; class Binatia; order UBA1149; family UBA1149; genus JBHHVL01. Next base: position 7,491 of record JBHHVL010000058.1, read on the forward strand.
CACCTACGGCATAGGCAACGCGCTGCTGGGGCGCTACCTGCTCCCGTTCGAGCTGGCGTCGATAGTATTGCTCGCCGTGCTCGTCGGCGCGGTGGTGCTTTCGCGCAAGGAAGTTGGAGAGGGGGCGGCGGCAACGCCCGAACAGTAAGAGAACATGTTGGAACAAGTCGGGCTTCAACACTTCCTCGTCGTGGGGGCGGCACTCTTCTGCATGGGGTTTTACTGTGTGCTCACGCGCCGCAACGCGATCGGCGTTCTGATGGGCGTAGAACTCATACTCAACGCCGCCAACGTCAATTACATCGCGTTCGCTCGCTACTCTGCGGGGGGATCGGATGGTCAGGTTTTCTCGGTATTCGTCATCATGCTCGCCGCCGCAGAGGCCGCGATCGGACTCGCGGTCGTGCTCGGCATCTACAGGCGCTTTGGCAACATCGACGTCGCCGGGATGACGTCGTTGAAGGGGTGAGGCGGTGACCGATCCACACCACAGCGTGGAACTCGTCGTCCAGGCAAACCACTTGTTGCGCTGGATACCGCTGGTCCCGCTCTTCGGTGCCCTGGTAAACTTCTTCTTCGGTACGCGCATTCAGAAGAGGGCCGGGCGCGCGGGCGTCGCCCTGGTGGCCTGTGGCGCCTCGCTTCTGAGCTTCGTCCTGGTAGCCGTCAGTTTTCTCCGTCTGGTGGGGTCTCCCGAGTCGTCGAGGCTGTTCATCGATCGTCTGGGGGCCTGGATACACATCGGGTCGCTCGACGTGGCGCTGGCTTTCCAGTTCGACCCGCTCTCCGCGGTGATGACGCTGGTGGTTACCGGCATAGGCAGTCTCATTCACCTCTACTCCTACGGCTACATGGATGACGAGCCGGCCGCGTGGAGGTTCTTCGCGCTGCTCAACCTCTTCATGTTCGCCATGCTGACGCTGGTGCTCGGCGACAACGTCTTGCTCATGTTCGTTGGCTGGGAGGGCGTCGGCCTGTGTTCGTGGGCGTTGATCGGCTTCTGGCATCAGGACCACGTCAACACGACGGCGGGCAACAAGGCTTTCATCGTCAACCGCATAGGGGACTTCGGCTTCTTGATCGGGATGATGATGCTCTTCTGGGCCATGAACGCGGCCGGCCACGGGAGTCTCACTTTCCGGGAGCTGGCTGCCAACGCGGGCCAGCTCGAGGGCATGCTGGTGTGGGGCGTTCCGGTGGCCACGCTCGTTACGCTGTTCCTGTTCATCGGCGCTACCGGCAAGTCGGCCCAGATACCGCTCTACGTCTGGCTGCCCGACGCGATGGCCGGTCCAACGCCGGTGTCTGCTCTGATCCACGCCGCGACCATGGTGACCGCCGGTGTCTACATGATCGGCCGCTTCAGTTTCATCTTTTCGATGGCGCCGGACACCATGGCCGTGGTGGCGACCGTGGGAGCGCTTACCGCGTTTTTTGCCGCCACCATCGGCGTAGCCCAGAACGACATAAAGAAAGTGCTCGCCTACTCCACGGTGAGCCAGCTCGGATACATGTTCATCGCCATGGGGGTCGGGGCCTACGCCGCGGGCATCTTCCACCTGATGACCCACGCGTTCTTCAAGGCCTGCCTCTTTCTCGGTTCGGGGAGCGTGATCCACGCCATGCACCACGAGCAGGACATGCGCAACATGGGCGGTCTCAAGCGCTACATGCCGCGGACCTTCTGGACCTTCTTGATAGCTACGATTGCCATATCCGGCGTGCCGGGTACCGCCGGCTTCTTTTCCAAGGACGAGATTCTCTGGCAGGCCTATCTCCACGACCCCCTTCTCTGGGGTCTGGGATTCGCCGGCGCGGGAATCACCGCGTTCTACATGTTTCGACTCGTGTTCATGACCTTCTACGGCGAGTGTCGGGCCGACGAGCACACCCGCGCTCACCTCCACGAGTCATCAGGCTGGATGACCTGGCCCCTGGTGCTGCTGGCCGGCGGGTCTCTGCTCGCGGGCTTCCTCGGCGTGCCGTTGGCGCTGGGCGGCAGCAATGTCTTCGCGCATTTTCTCGAGCCGGTCGTCGGTCACGTGGGCCACGAGGGCCACCACAGCCTCGCTCTCGAGTACGGCCTCATGACGGCGTCGGTCGGGATTGCGGCTCTGGGCATAGTGCTGGCGTGGTTGATATACAGACGCGGCGTCCTCAGCGCCGAGTCTTTCGCCTCCGCGGGCCGGGGCTGGCCCTACCGTCTGTTTCTGAACAAGTACTACGTTGACGAGCTCTACCACGCGACCTTCGTGAGCGGGACCCTGGCGCTTTCACGGGTGCTCGCCTGGGTGGACAGCCGGGTCGTAGACGGGGTGGTCAACGGCGCCGCCTGGGTCACGCGCCTTGGCTCACGGTTCAACGGGTTTTTCGACAACCTCATCGTCGATGGATTGGTCAACCTCATCGCCAGGGTGGTGCACACCACGGGTGGGGCCGTGCGGCGCATACAAACCGGTAGCATCAACGCCTACCTCTACGTGATCGTGTTCGTGGTCGCGGCCGTGCTGTTCGCGCGTACTTGGTAAGGGTTGGGAGAGAACGCTAGATGGATCACATACTCACGTACATGACCTTCACTCCGCTGGTGGGCATGGCTGCTATCCTGTGCATGCCGCGCAACGCCCACGGGCTAATACGGCTCACGGCGCTGTCGGCCACCATCCCACCCCTGCTGATGGGTGTCTGGCTCTACTGCAACTTCGATTCTTCCGTCGCCGGCATGCAGTTCATGGAGCGTGGAGACTGGATTCCTTCGTTCAACATACAGTACCTCATGGGCATCGACGGTCTGTCGGTGACGATGGTGCTTCTGACCGCTCTTCTGTGTCCAATTTGCCTGCTCGCTTCGTGGAACATCGACAAGGGGGTCAAGGGCTATTTCGCGCTCTTCCTCCTGCTCGACGCGGGTATGATGGGGGTCTTCTGCGCTCTCGACTTCTTCCTCTTCTACGTCTTCTGGGAGGTCATGCTGCTGCCCATGTACTTTCTCATCGGTATATGGGGAGGACCGAGGAGGGAGTACGCAGCGATAAAGTTCTTCCTCTACACGCTGCTCGGTTCGGTGTTGATGCTGATCGCCATGCTGGCGCTGTACTTCTACAACGCTCCCCACACCTTCGACATGCTGGTGCTCATGGAAAACGCCGGCACCTACTCGCGTGGCTTTCAATCCTGGGTCTGGGTCGCGCTGTTTATCGGCTTCGCGATCAAGATTCCGGCCTTCCCTTTCCATACCTGGCTGCCCGACGCGCACGTCGAGGCGCCCACCGCGATCTCCGTCATACTGGCCGGTGTCCTCCTGAAGATGGGCACCTACGGCATCCTGCGGATCTGCTACCCGATACTCCCCGCGGCCACGCAGGACATGGCGTTCTGGGCGCTGGCCGCCCTCGGCACCTGGAACATCGTCTACGGCGCGCTCTGCGCAATGGCGCAGTCGGACATGAAGAAGCTGGTTGCCTATTCGAGTATCTCCCACATGGGCTACGTGATGCTGGGCATGGCGACGCTGACCACCCAGGGCATCAACGGGGCCGTGCTTCAGATGTTCAACCACGGCACGGTCACCGCCATGCTCTTCTTGCTCGTCGGCGTGATCTACGACCGCGCTCATCACCGTGAAATCGACGGGTTTGGTGGGCTCGCCTCGGTGATGCCGGTGTACACCGGGCTGATGGTGGTGGCTTTCTTCGCCGCCATGGGTCTGCCGGGCCTGTCGGCGTTCATCTCCGAGGTCTTGGTGTTGCTCGGGGCCTGGCAGTACAGCCACGGACTGACGGTGGTCGCCGCCAGCGCGGTGGTGCTGACCGCCGGCTACATGCTGTGGATGCTCCAGCGGGTCTGGCTCGGTCCGGTAAACGAGAAATACGCCGACATGCCGGACGTAGACTTCCGTGAGATCCTCACGCTGGCTCCGCTCGCGGTCATCGTCGTCATTCTCGGTGTGTATCCACACGCGGTCCTTGACCTGATGAACACGTCGCTGGTGGCCCTCAACGAAACGGTCAAGGCCGCCGGGCCGGCCTTGGCGATGGTTCCCTGAAGGTAACCATGAATCTCGGCAACCTCGAAAGCCTGACTTATTCCTACGCCGAGGGCGTGCTCGCGCTGGGTGTGGTCGCGCTGTTCATGCTTGAGCTGGTCGTGAAGCGCAAGCCCTTGCTGGGCGAGGTCGCGCTGGTCATCACCGCCGCGGCCTGCTGTCTGGGAGCGGTGCTGGCGGGCGGCCCTCAAGGTCTGCTCTTCAACGGCATGGTGGCGCTCGACTCCTTCGCGATCTTCTTCAAGCTGCTGCTGGGACTGGCCGCCTTCGGTGCGGTGTGGCTGTCGCTCGGCTCCGACGAGCTCGAGGGCGAGCACCCGGGTGAGTACTTCGGCCTGCTGCTCGCGTGCACGCTGGGGATGTTCTACATGGCCTCGGCCACCAATATGCTGATGGCCTACCTGGCCTTGGAGTTTGTCAGCCAGACCTCCTACATCCTGACCGGTTTCATACGCGGCAGCCGGCGTGCGGGGGAAGCGGCGCTCAAGTACCTCATCTACGGCGGCGTCGCCTCGGGCGCGATGATCTACGGCATGAGCCTGGTCTACGGACTCGCCGGGTCTCTCGATTACAACGCCATCAGCCAGGCCCTGGTGGCGACGGAGGGCAACGCGCCGATTCTGTTCATCGCGCTGGTGCTGGTGCTGGCCGGCTTCGGCTACAAGATAGCCATGGTGCCCTTCCACATGTGGAGCCCCGACGTCTACCACGGCGCCCCGCTGCCGGTCGCCGCGTTTCTCGCCGTGGGCTCCAAGGCCGCCGGCTTCGCGATACTCATCCGGTTTTTCTACGTCGCGCTGTCATCGCCCCTGGGAGACGGAAACTGGGCGTTGCTGGAGGGCGTGGACTGGCCCGGACTGGTCGTCGTCGCGTCGATGGTGACGATGACGCTCGGCAACCTCGCGGCGCTCAGGCAGGACAACGTCAAGAGGCTGCTGGCATACTCGTCCATAGCCCACGCCGGATACATCCTGATGGGTTTCGTGGTTCTCACCGACGACGGACTGCGGGCGATGCTCTTCTACATGGTCGTGTACTACCTGATGAACCTCGGGGCCTTCGCGGTGCTGCTGACGGTGCTCAACGGTTCTGGGCGCGAAGACATGCAGGGCTTTCGTGGACTCGCGTGGAGGGGCGGCGCGCTGCCGGCGGCGGCGATGATGGTGTTTCTCTTTTCGCTGGCCGGTCTGCCGCCATTCGCTGGTTTCATCGGGAAGTTCTATCTCTTCGCGGCGATCATCGCCAAGGAGATGTGGCTGTACGCGGTGGTCGGCGCCTTGAACTCGGTGGTTTCGCTCTACTACTACGCGCGTATCGTACGCACGATGTACCTCGACCAGCCAACCGAGGACGACCCGGTCGTACGGGTGGACCTGCACAGCGGCGTGCTGATCGGGGTTCTCGCCGTCTTGACGCTGGTCTTCGGCGTCTACTGGCGGCCGGTGATCGCGCTCGCCGACCGATCGCTGGTGTTGTTCGGCGGCTAGTTCTTTCTGTGGCCGTTCGCCGAACTTCCCAAAGGGGTCACCCATTGGAAGGATCCTGTCAATAGCCAATAGTTTTCCGATACGCTAGGGGCTTGTCCCCTAGCGTCCGTCTCGTTGCTTTCCTCTCGTCTCGCCGGCTGGCCTTTGGACGCTCCCGGGATTTTTCTCGGTTCGTGTCGCGGTCCGAAGCCGCAGCAGTCCCCCATCTGGATTAAGAGCCAATCGTGAAGGAGAAGTTTCTCTTGCACGTGGGGCTCCGTGGCGCTATGCGCCCCAAAAGATCGTTGGTTCCTAGCTGCGTCCGCCACGTCGGGGAATCGGCCATCAGGTGCCATCGGCCGGCGCGTTGGCTTGAGGGCTTGAGTAGTACACTTTCCCTCCGCATTAATCTTGGATTCACACGACTGGGGGGGCGATGGCAGCCGGCCTGAGCGGCCGAGGTGCCCCTCCATCTTTTGCAAGAGAACAAATCCTTGACAAAGCGCCTGCCTCAATGGTAACGGTTTTTATGTGGCCCATCGCTACCGGCGGGGTCTGACGGTCACGAGAGGCCCCGTCCTGCCGCCCCCAGGATGCGCTAGAAGGGCGCTTCCAAGTGCTAACCGAACTCCAAGGGAGGAGATAGATCATGAAGGAGCAAAAGGCGGCTCTCATCTTGTTGGTGGCCGTGTCCGTGGTGGCTGTTGTGACGACTCTGGCCGTAGCGTCGGTCGACTATCATTCTTCGAGATCGAACGAGCCGCCGAGCAACGGGTTCGTTCACGATCCCGTACCATGCGGCGGAGGTGGAGAGTGTCTCGGCGGCGGGCCTTTTGGCCAGCCCTGTACGACCAACGCCGACTGTGCGGGTAGCATGTGCGCGGTTCGGACGCCGGATACTACCAGTGAAGGCGGGCTGGCAGCGTGTTCGTCCTTTCAAACCTTCGACGAGCTTGCCGGTGGCCTGGCCAACGGCTGGCACTTCGGGCCGAAGTCAAAAACCCGGCTCAAGATGAAGGCAAAGAACGGAGATATCAGGGTACAGCTGAAGTTGAAGGACATCCAGGACGCGGCGGGGCAGCCGTCCAATGACGGCGGGCAGCTTGCTCTGCGGCTGTCCCAGCGGAACATGGATCGTATCGGAGGGGACATGACGCTGGCTCCGCTGACCGTAAGCATCAACATCCCCCTGAGCAAGGGCAAGGCGAAGCTCAAGGCCTCGCTCAACGAGGCGCTTGCCGCCATGGGACTTCCGAGCCTGCCGACCTCCGAGATCGCGATCACCGGGGCCAGGCTCATCGATCCCAACGGCAACCGCTTTGGCACGATTGGTGTCTCGCTGGATTAGAGGAAAGGACGGAAAGGGATCATTCGTAAAGGGGTCACCCATTGGAAGGATCCTGTCAATAGCCAATAGTTTTCCGATACGCTAGGGGCTTGTCCCCTAGCGTCCGTCTCGTTGCTTTCCTCTCGTCTCGCCGGCTGGCCTTTGGACGCTCCCGGGATTTTTCTCGGTTCGTGTCGCGGTCCGAAGCCGCAGCAGTCCCCCATCTGGATTAAGAGCCAATCGTGAAGGAGAAGTTTCTCTTGCACGTGGGGCTCCGTGGCGCTATGCGCCCCAAAAGATCGTTGGTTCCTAGCTGCGTCCGCCACGTCGGGGAATCGGCCATCAGGTGCCATCGGCCGGCGCGTTGGCTTGAGGGCTTGAGTAGTACACTTTCCCTCCGCATTAATCTTGGATTCACACGACTGGGGGGGCGATGGCAGCCGGCCTGAGCGGCCGAGGTGCCCCTCCATCTTTTGCAAGAGAACAAATCCTTGACAAAGCGCCTGCCTCAATGGTAACGGTTTTTATGTGGCCCATCGCTACCGGCGGGGTCTGACGGTCACGAGAGGCCCCGTCCTGCCGCCCCCAGGATGCGCTAGAAGGGCGCTTCCAAGTGCTAACCGAACTCCAAGGGAGGAGATAGATCATGAAGGAGCAAAAGGCGGCTCTCATCTTGTTGGTGGCCGTGTCCGTGGTGGCTGTTGTGACGACTCTGGCCGTAGCGTCGGTCGACTATCATTCTTCGAGATCGAACGAGCCGCCGAGCAACGGGTTCGTTCACGATCCCGTACCATGCGGCGGAGGTGGAGAGTGTCTCGGCGGCGGGCCTTTTGGCCAGCCCTGTACGACCAACGCCGACTGTGCGGGTAGCATGTGCGCGGTTCGGACGCCGGATACTACCAGTGAAGGCGGGCTGGCAGCGTGTTCGTCCTTTCAAACCTTCGACGAGCTTGCCGGTGGCCTGGCCAACGGCTGGCACTTCGGGCCGAAGTCAAAAACCCGGCTCAAGATGAAGGCAAAGAACGGAGATATCAGGGTACAGCTGAAGTTGAAGGACATCCAGGACGCGGCGGGGCAGCCGTCCAATGACGGCGGGCAGCTTGCTCTGCGGCTGTCCCAGCGGAACATGGATCGTATCGGAGGGGACATGACGCTGGCTCCGCTGACCGTAAGCATCAACATCCCCCTGAGCAAGGGCAAGGCGAAGCTCAAGGCCTCGCTCAACGAGGCGCTTGCCGCCATGGGACTTCCGAGCCTGCCGACCTCCGAGATCGCGATCACCGGGGCCAGGCTCATCGATCCCAACGGCAACCGCTTTGGCACGATTGGTGTCTCGCTGGATTAGAGGAAAGGACGGAAAGGGATCATTCGTAAAAGGCTTCAAGTCGCAAGCCGCGACTTGACCCCTTTTGTCAGAAGTCTCTGCCTCGGCCGGAGACGTTTCAGAGAAAGCGATTCGGATCCGATCGAGTATTTGGTCGGCAAGGGCGAGAAGACGGCGCTGCTCTGCCCAAGATAGTGGCAAAGGACCGAGCCTTCTCCGGCGCGTCAGGGTAAGCCCCGGGGTCTGGCGGCCGGCCAGGATCGCCTCGACGATGTCGGGCGCGAGGAAGGCAAGCCGGATCGTGCGGCCCACGTCGGACCGATCCATCCCTGCCCGCCTGGCGAGATCACAAATCGAGCAGAGGCCTGCTTACTGCCCGGGCGGGACGAGCAACGTGACCTGGGGACGTAGTTCGCCGATCACGGCCTTGAAGGGAGGCAGGTCTGGCACCAGTGGACCGAGCCACTGTTGCCAGGTCTTCTCCACGTAGGCGAGCATGGGTTCCTGAAAGAAGTCGTCGGGGCCGGTGAACGCAACGTTCCGCACGGCGCACTTCTCCCGCAAGAAGGTAGGAAACCTCGACAGGTCCATCCGGTCCCGATACGAGCCCAGCACGCGCCAGAGATCATAGTAGTCGCGTGCCCGCGAGCGACTCCAACCGCGTTCCCGGAGCTTCTTGACGTGCTGCAAGATGGCCCGCAGTTTCTCCGCAACGATTTCCTCGAGGGCGTACACGCGGATCTTCGCCTCAAGCGGCTCACCGTACTCGTGCAACACCGGCAGAACGAGCGGGGACTTGAGGATCTTCTCATCAACCGCCGTCTCCACGATGACGCGGGTTTGCGGCGTGCGCTGCCACGGGAGCCGGGCGCGGATCGTGAACGCCTCCTGCCCGCCAGGGTGCGGGTGCCGCTCGGAGTACCGCTCACAGGTGATCTCCACGGGCGCATACTCGTCGAGCAATTGCGCAGCGGCGGCGCATGCATTGCGGATCGCTTCTTCCATCGCCGCGTCTGTCGGGATGTCGCCCGCAGCGGAGAAGTCGAGGTCCTCGGAGAAGCGGTAGTTCCCGAAGTAGCACTTCTTGAGAGCAGTCCCACCCTTGAAGATCAACGTGTCGCGTAAGGCGTCGAGCCTGCCGATTCCCGCCAGCACCCACGAGAGGAGGTAATCCCGTTCGAGCAACTCCCACGGGATGCCGAGCCGCGCACGCGCCTCCTGGAGGCGATTCCGGAGGGGCTTCATATCGGGATCCTCCCCGGAAGGTTTTCCTGGATCATCCACTGTAGATGGCATGGACCCTTTCTCGGACCCGTGGGATCGAGCTTCCGGTAGCCCTTGATCGGAACCGCGGCGAGGCGTTCGAGCCGCGAGGGCTCGACGCCTTGGTGTTCGAGCACCCATCCAAGACGCTTGGCCGCGGCGGCGTCCAGCTTGAGGGCGTAGTGGATGATCCGGTCCACGTCGAGGGACGGTCCCCGTACTTCGAAGGCATGAAGGACCTCCGCAAAGTCTCCGCAGTACTGAGGCATGGCCAACCCGTCGAGCAAGGTCCTCTCGGGGCCGGCAATCGCGACCCTGGCTTCGCCGACCCAGACCTTCTCGATTCCGAAGTAACGCTTCGGCCTCACCTGGACGAACCGGTAGGTCGTGTCCCCGACCCGGTAGCCATGCCGAACTAGCTTGGCCTTGGCGCCCCGCACGCGGGGAACCGACGCGGCCGTAGTAGTCAGGACGAAGACCTCGCGTGGTGTCTGCTGCGTCAGGCCGTGGTGGTGCAGGGCCGACCAGTGGGAGATGGCGGCGGGATGGACCAGGGCCATGGCGACCTCGAACTCGTGGGTTGGCGCAACGCCGGGGACACAAGAGGAAAGGGCATAAAGACCCTTGCGCAGACGGATCAACCAGCCGGAACTGGCCAGGTGGTGGAGCGCCTGGCGGAAGTAGCCCTCCGACAACCCAACGCTGGGGGCGAGCTCACGCGCTCTCTGTGTCGAAAAGATCCGGTCTCCTTCGGCGGCCAGCCTTCTAACGAGCTCGATGCCAGGCCTGGTATGTACGAGATGATCTCTGGCCATTATTAGTTGTATGCAAACAATCGACGGACTTGTTACCAACGACTCTTGTTGTATATATTGTAAGACTATTGTTCGTGGTGATCAAACTATGGCCGTACAGAACCTACTACCGTATGCTCCTTGATGCACCAACCGGTGTCGAGCTCCTTTTCCAGCTGGTCATGCCAGCGCCACGCCGTCACCTCGGAAGGCGTGATTCCCTGATAGTTCCCTGTTACCCTTGCTCGGTCGTAGGACCCAGTGACCTGCAAGTACCTGTGTTTATGTATAGCGACCATCTATTTTGTCCGGCATATGGCGCCATAATGATCAACGTCAAGTAAATTTGCCGTTCGTGGCGAAATGGTTACAGATCAACGGGTCAGGGTCTTACGCCGGCGTCTCGGCGGGGGGCAGAAGCAAGAAGCGGCTACCGCGGCGGGGATGAGCGTGCGGAGCGCACGCAAGTGGAAGCAGGGGGCGTTGCCTTCAGGGCAGCGAGCGAAGCGTACGTGGCGCGCGCGTGAGGATCCCTTTGAGGGGGTCTGGCGCGACGAGATCGTTCCGTTGCTGGTAGCCGACGACGAGAGGCGGTTGGAGGCGACGACAGTGCTGTCATGAATTGGAGAGAGGTGACGCGGGTAGCGGGAGGTGTCGCAAGCCGCGATTTGACCCCCTTTGATTTGATTGTCACCGCTCCGCGTTTCTCTTTTCCTGCATCTCGCGCATACGCTGGTCGTAGACCCTGATCGTCTCGTCCGCTGCCGCAATCTCTTGCTCAAGTCGCTTGTTCAGCTTCGCCCCGGTCAGAACACGCTCGAGTCGCGGCAGGAACTTTTCGTCGGTTGCCTCCGCTCGGTAGATCTCATCGGGGACGCTCTCATCGGGGTACCAGTGCTCCAAGTCTATGGTCGCTGAGTAGCCATCAGTACGGTGATCCATGCGTATCTGGCTAGCTTCCCAACCGGCCCTCGATTCGCGAGCCTCAACCAACTCATAGGTCTTTAGGAGCTTGCCTCCAAGATCGCGGTAGTAGACGCGCTTGACCATGTTCTTGTCCTTGTCGACAACGATAAGCAGTGAAGAATAGCCGAGCCGCTCGCGTACGGCCTCGCTCTTTGGACAGCCGAGCACGAGCACATCTGCCTCCTCCAGCTCGACGTTCGTGGAGGTAGGAAACGAGAAGTCGTAGGTGTCCGACGGAATGAACCCGCGCGAGTCCTCGTAGGTAAGCGGGGTGCCCGGCACCATCACCCGCTGGGTGCCCGGCCCGATTTTGTTGAAACTATTTAGCGATCGTATGTAGATCCATATCGCGTCGTCTCGCGCCGGGTCGGCATAGTCATTGACGAGCAGAGTCGTTCCGGCCAGGCGCCCGGGGCCCGAAAACACGTACAACAGCCGCGTCTCTTGCAGATCTCCGTCGAACACACCCCACAGAATTTTCTCGCTGGGATGGGTCTCGGCGTATTTGCGCAAAGGATGCGCAGCGCCGTAGGCCGTGCGGATAGCCATACGCACGATGTGCCGCCGGCCGCGAAATACCCGCTCAAGCTTCTCCAGGATCGCCGTGGCGTCGGCATCGGGTGTAGCCGTGCATTTCACCGCGCTCTCAGGACTTGCAGCAAACGCACAAGGGGCGCATGTCACCATCAATATGGCACCCAAAGCCAAGCCAGTCGCAGCCGTACCAGTACCGACAACGCGTAGCATGCAAGGGAGAAATAGCATCGTCGCCACATAGCAGGCAGCCATGGCCGAGGCGAGCAGAATGCCAAGACTGTGATTGGGCTTTAGACCGGAAAACCCAAGCACGAGGAATCCCAGGCTAAGCACCAGCACGTTCCAGCCGACTGCCCGGCCCGCCTTATGGATCGTAACCTCCAACGCACTGTCGTGCCCGCGGCCTGCCAGGCTCTCCTCACGATAGCGGTAGAATAAGTGGATCGCGAAATCTACGCCCACTCCGATGGTAAGGCTTGCAAACATGCTCGTCGCAATCCCCAGAGACATGCCAGCGTACCCCATCCCTCCAAACACGACGACAACAGCCGCAATAACCGGTGTCATGCACACCAACGCCTGCTTGCCCGGTGCAAACAACACGAACAGCACAAGCACTACGGTAAGCAAGGCCCAGCCGACCGAACGCAGCTGGGTGCCGACTATTGCAACGACCGTAGCAAGAGCGGTCGGTAGGTCGCCGCTGTAATGAAATGCTACGCCGTGTTGCTCAGCGAGCGCCGGAAGGTGATCGTCGAGAT
>JBHHVL010000059.1:0-18995 GCA_046754245.1 Binatia bacterium
TCGAAGCGGTCTTCGCCATGCCCTTGCCGAGGACCGACGAACACTTGGCCTCCAGTGGGGTGACGGTCTGGGCGCTGGCCGGGCCACCCATTGCGACGCAGGTGATCAGCGTCCCAAGAAACACAGACGAAGCGACGAAGCCGGAAGTTCTCATAGCGACCATCCTTTGTTGCTTGGCCACACCGCTGCAAGGGGAAATCACACGCCTCTTCCCATGGGTCTCCCCCCCATGCAACACGAGTTGCCAACGGAGCACTCGGTATCAGCGTCGAGACTAGGAAACCGACCGGTGCTCTGTCAATAGATATAATGCGCCGTTGGCGTTCGTGGCCTGCGGCGGAGCTCGGAGCAACGCGTTAGGTTACCCCCCGATCGGGGGTGAAGCCCGGCGGGGCTATTCGGCAGCCCGGTGGGGCGGCGTAGGGGTCAAGGTTGAAGGAGGGTGGCGTACCAGCGACCTCGCCTCTTCTGGTAAGACTCGCGAAGGTGAAGCCGCGGTTCTCGGCGAGTCCAAAATTCGATTCGGTCGGGTCGTACACGGAAGCCTTTCCAGTGGTCAGGGCGCGGCACGCTCCCGCCCTGACGGGTCCTCTCTAGCTCCCGGTATGCGGCCACGAGGTCACCGTAGCTGTCGAGGGCCGCGCTCTGCAGCGATACCGCCGAGGCCAGCTGACTGCCCCGTGGACGTTGGGACCAGTACTCGTCGGCGTCGGACGCGGACAGAGCGAAGAGCTTGCCCTCGACCCGAACCTGGCGCCCCGTTTCATGCCAGTAAAAGGCCAGCGCCGCCCAGGGGTTGGCCAACATGTCCCTGCCCTTGGGGCTCAGGGTATTGGTGTAGAATACAAAGCCCTTCTCCGTCGCCTCCTTTAGCAGCATGAAACGTACCGAGGGGCGACCCCGCTCGTCGGAGGTCGCCAGCGCCATTGCCTCGGGCAGTTCGATCCCGGCCCGTCTGGCTTCGCGCATCAAGCGCTTGAACTTTTCTAGGGGATTTGTGGTCATGGCCTCGTGGTCATCGTCTCACAGCGGGTATAGTAGACCGTCGTCGCCGTATTCGGCCATTTCCTCGCTTTGAAGCTTGGCGGCCATCTCGAGGCAGAGGTCGAGATCGTGAGCCTGGGCGGTAGGGTCGTTTGGCCGGCCTATGGGCGAACCCAACGGTCTCGGAAAGTGAAGCGTTCTTGGCACCCCGAGGCTGCGGGTGGCTTCGGGCAGCAGGGTTACCATTATCGTGCTGATGCCGCTTCTCTCGATTTCTCGTGCTACCAAACCTCCGGTTCGGTGACAGTACCCTCAAGCCGGCGTGAGCACGACGAGATCGACCTCGTCTTCGGCAAGATGTCGTGCTACTTCAGGCGCGTACTCCGTCACGAGTGGCGTTGGGTCTGGAATGCCGCCGCTGAAGCTGAAGTGACGAGGGGCGACCGCCCCGATCTTGCCTTCGCTCGCGTAACGGCGCAGCAGGGCGAGCGGGAGCATGACCTCGGTGTCGACTTCGACGCTGCTGCGGTCGTAGAAGAGGTGGCTGATCACGATGTCTTCGGGAGCAGCGTTATCGGGGATCACGCGGTAGCTGCAGTCGCCCGCGCTATCGTTGAGATCAAACGGCTCGTGCTCACGGAGGATCAGGCCCCCGGTCGTGACCAACGCGACCTTGCACTGATCGATCGGCTTCGTGAGTGGCGTAAAGGGCACCTCCCGACGCCAGTGCTTGTTCTCGCGGGACGCGAGCCACTGGTACAGGGCTGGCAGACTCTTCTGCAGCCACACCGCGAACCTGGCTATCCGCTGCTTGTGGCGTGTGACGGGGACCGAGGATACTACGGCGCCATCGCTCATCGCGACAGCTCTACAGCGGGGAACCGGATATGTAAATGGTCTGCGTCGAAGCCTCGCCCTCTGACCTCGACGACACCGTTCCAGTTGTCGTCGGGAATGTGCTACCCCTCTGTTAGATGGGGGCGTTCTCGTCCCTTGGTGAAGAGGAGTGCTATGAGGAGAGTTGTTGAGCTTGTGGCGGTATGTCTGATTCTCGTCCTTGCTTACGGTTGTGTACCGGCGGTTGTCGGTGGCGCCGCGGCCGGCGGCTACTACGTCGGCAAAGACAAGCGGTCCGCCGGGCAGATCGTTGACGACGCGGGGATCGTGGTGTCTATCAAGACGGCCTTCGCTCGCGATGAGGACATCAGCGTCTGGGACATCAACGTGGACAGCTACGACGGGGTCGTGACCCTTTACGGGAAGGTTCCCAGTCGCAAGGTGGGGCGCCGCGCGGTCAAGATCGCGCGTGAGGTCAAGGGCGTAGACGACGTCATCGACCGCCTCCGGGTGGACGACGGTTGATGACCGGGGCCCTCCCGCTGTTCTTGACCTTTGATTTTGGGCGTCGGGATTGGGTGCGACCGCTGCGCTAGCCGATCCTGGGACCCTGGGATAGAATCCCGGTCCGGAGGGGGATCTGGATGAACGAATCGCCGCCGAATTCGTCAAGAATCGCACGTGTGGGACGCGCGCTCGCGCTCAGTGGTATGGCCACGGGGGTGGCCGCCGCGGCCGCGGCCTACGGTTCCGTGGTAGCGCCCATGACCGGCTTCCTCGCGTTCTACGTGGCGCTGCTCCTTTCGGTACTCGCGCTCGTTAGCTCGCTGCTTGGGATTTTCTTCACGCGGGCGCGGAGCGGGCTCGAAGGCCGCGGCGACGCGTTGAGCGGCCTGATCGTCTCGGGAAGCTTTGTCGCTGCCGTTCTCCTTGTCCTGATGCGCGTGCCGGCAGGGGCTCCGCTGATCAACGATTTTTCGACGGACCTGGAAACCCCTCCGGAGTTCGTGAAGGCTCGGACCCTGCCGGCCAACCGCGGCGTCGATATGTCTTACCCGGGTGAGGACTTCGCCAGACAGCAGCGGCGGTTTAATCCGGATCTCAAACCGCTCATCGTCGATGATCCTCCGGGCCTGGCGTTCGACCGTGCTCTCGCCGCCGTCGAAGACTTGATCCGTTCCGAAATCACCGACGTAGACAAAGAAGAGGGGCGGATCGAGGCCGTGTGCACCTCGGCTATCTTCCGTTTCGTGGACGATGTCGTGGTGAGGGTGCAAGCGCAGGCCGGGGGCAGCCGTGTGGATGTGCGGTCTCGGTCACGCGACGGCAAGGGGGATCTGGGCGTCAACGCCGCTCGCATCAACGCGATTCTCGCCACGATAAAGGGCTGACGACCATCGCCGTTGCGTGGTCTCAGCCGACTGGATATTCAAAGATCATGAGTTCCGATAACGTCACGCTTTCGATTGAGCAGCGGGTCGCGCTGATCCGCCTGGACGACGGGAAGGCGAACGCCTTGTCTCCCGAAACGATAACCCACCTCAGCGGCGTGCTCGACGAAGCCGAGGAGAATGCGGGTGCGGTGGTCCTCACCGGCCGCGAAGGGCGGTTTTCAGGGGGTTTCGATCTTTCGGTAATGATGTCGGGCAGCGATGCGGCCCGCGGCCTTGTCACCAGCGGTGCCGAGCTACTCATACGTCTCTACTCCTTTCCCCTGCCGGTCACGGTCGCATGTACAGGTCACGCGGTAGCCGCTGGCGCTCTCCTGCTTCTGGCCGCCGACACCCGCATAGGCGTTCGTGGAGCCTTCAAGATCGGGCTCAACGAGGTGGCCATCGGCATGAGGCTCCCGGTTTTTGCGGCGACCCTTGCGTCGGAACGCCTTTCCAAACGGCACTTCACGGCGGCTACTCAGCTGGCGCGGCTCTATGATCCGGAGGCGGCCGTGGACGCGGGTTACCTCGACCGGGTGGTAGATGCCGAGGTCCTGATCGAGGAAGCGCTCGGTGAGGCGGAGCGCTGGGCCGCGCTTCCTCGGCCGGCTTTTCGCGGCTCGAGGAAAGTGCTGAGGGGTGCCGTCGTGGAATCCATGCGGGCAACCCTCGCCGGAGACATGGCGGGCGTCGAGGCGCCAGACCGCTAGTCGATTTCATGGCTGACTCGATCCGCCTAACGATCTTCTCCGACCTACTTTGACCCTGGTGTTACGTCGCGGCCGTGAGCCTGCGTGGTATCGAGAAGGAGTTTGGGGGGAGAGTTGGTCTGGACTGGAAGAGCTTCTTGTTGAGGCCCTATCCCGAGCCCAGACCGATCGATCGGTTCCGCCGCTACACGCGCTCCTGGACCCTGCCTGCCTCGGTTCCTGGCGCCCCTCGGTTTCGGTCCTGGTCCACCGATAACCCGCCACCCTCGCACTCGATTCCGGCGAACGTCGCTGTAAAAGCGGCCGCCCGGCAGGGTGCCTTTGAAGCCTATAACCTCGCTTTGATGGAAGCCTATTTCTATTTCAACCGGACTGTGACCGATCTGGGTACCATCGTCGATGTCGCGAGCGGCTGCGGTCTCGACCTGGCGGCGTTTACCGCCGATGTCGCTGATCCGAGCTTGCAGCAAGCGGTGGTCAACGACCACAACACGGCCGTCGCCCAGGGGGTGAGAGGCGTTCCAGCCATGGTTGTCGCCGATGGCTTCTGCTTGTCCGGCGCCCAGGACCGGGAGGCCTATCTCCGTTTCATCGCGAGGCTTCTCGCCAGGGTTCCGGCGAGCGCCGAGGGCTGACAGGGCTCGGGCTTCGCCACGCTGGGGACGGCACTCGGCTGCTCCGGCGCGCGTTCACCTCTAGTCCGATAGGCGGTCAGGAAACCTTCAGGAGCACGCCGGGGTTCATGACTCCCGCTGGATCGAGGCTCATCTTGGCGGCCAGCAGGGCTTCTCCATAGAGTTCGGAGCGCTGGCGTTCGTACCAGGGCATGTGGTCCCTGCCAACGCCGTGGTGGTGGGTGATAGTTCCCCCCAGCCTGATAACGGCCTCGGCGGCGGCGTGTTTGATTTCCGACCACTGCGCGAGGAGGCTGGAAAACCTGCCGGGAGCGATGACCGAAAAATACGGCGCCGGGCCGTCCGGATAGGCGTGCGTGAAGCGGCAGGTGACCAGCCCCCCGCCGCATACCTCGTCGAGCGCCCTCCGGGTCTCCTCCATCACGCCTGCGTGAAAGTCTTCGAATCGGTCCCAGGTGACCGCGGTTTCGAAGGTCTCTGTCACGAAACCCATGGCGACCAGGGTGTCCCTGAGATAAGGGGCCTGCAAGAAGGCCTTACGCCAGGCCTCCGTGGCCCCTTCTCGACCACCCTCGCCGTCTTTCCTCGTTAGTCCCGCCCCCTCGGGGAATACCCCGCCAAAATCGAGGCAGCACTCGAGCGCGCGCTCCATCCAGGCGCCCAGTTCGTGGTCCGCGGACTCGAAGCCGATGATCAGCACCTGCGCCGTCCCGTCCCCGACGCCGTTGACAAGAGCCTCGTCGGCGTCCAGCAGGCGGAGGTTGGTGGGGTAGAGCCCAGCCTGACTGATGACGCGGACCGCCTCCACCGCCGCTTGGTAATCCGCGAACCGAACAGCCGCGGAACTGCGGAAGGTCGGCCGCGTCTGCAAGCGCATCCACGCTTCGGTGATGATGCCAAGCGCCCCTTCCGAACCGACGAAGGCGCGATCCGGGCTGGGGCCGGCGCCGGAACCAGGGAGGCGTCGCGACTCGGCGACCCCGGCTGGGCTAACCACTCGAAGGGATTCTACGAAGTCGTCGATGTGGGTGTATAGAGTGGCGTAGTGACCTCCTGAGCGGGTGGCGATCCAGCCGCCCAAGGTCGAGAACTCGAAGGACTGTGGAAAATGTCGGAGCGTCAGACCGTAAGGTCGCAGATGGTCCTCGAGAGCCGGACCGTAGACGCCGGCTTGGATCCGCGCCGCCCGCGAACACTCGTCTACCTCGAGCACCTTGTCCAGTCGCTTCAAGTCAACGCTCACGGTGGCGACGTAGCCATCGTCGCGAGGAGGTTCGACGCCGCCGGTAACGCTGGAGCCACCGCCGTAGGGTACCACCGCCGCGCGGGTTGCCGAGCACCAGTCGAGCAAGTCGACGAGGTCCTTTTCGTGCCTTGGAAAGGCGACGAGGTCGGGCGGGTTCTGGAAATCGCGGCTCAGACCGCGGACTATGTCTCGAAAACTCTTGCCGTAGCTGTGCCCGGCGCGGTCAAAGGGGGAAGATGAACAGATCGCCTCGAGACTTGGCGGCGGTGAAATGCGAGGGGTGGGAAGCACCAGCTCCCCTATCTTGGGTGCTGGCAGGGGCGCGCGCGGGGCGCAGTCGAAACGCGCTGCCAGCGAGGCTGCTATCGCCCGCTGCTGCTCGAGCGACGGGCCTTCGCCCTCGACGCCCCAGCCCCAGAACTTCCGCCGTTTGGTGACCATGACGCGGCAACTATTCGCCGTAGAAACACCTAAGAAAAGCCCTTCGGCCGAGGGGAGCCGGGCGGGCGGCTTGTCAGGCGAGGCCGGATTGTAGTAGTTGCCACTGGGGGAGTTTTTCCTGCGGGCCGGCTCTTGGTGGCCAAGCAGCGAGGCCTGCTAGGAAGCTTGGATTTTTTTTATGGGTTTTCCGTCTGCGAAGGGACGAGGTTTTTCGTCGGTTCCGAGCATCAGCGTCTTGATGCCCTTTCGCGATGCCAGGGAGTGGATAGGCGACGCCATCGAGAGCCTGCTGGCGCAAGACGAATCTGACTGGGAACTACTGGCGGTGGATGACGGCAGTGACGACGGCAGTGCGGAGACGGTGTCGGCGCTGCTGCGAAAGGACCCCCGCGTAAGACTCCTTAGCGCGCGCACGCGGGGTCTGGTCGCGGCGCTCAACACGGGGCTGGCGGCGGCTAGGGGAGAGTTCGTTGCCAGGATAGACGCTGATGATATCTGCGATACCAGGCGTCTTTCCTTGCAGAGGAGGGCCTTGGAAAGCGACGCTTCTCTTTTCGCCGTCTGCTGTCGCGTGCGTGCGTTTCCGCGAGCTTTCGTCAGCGACGGCATACAGCGCTACCTCGACTGGCAGAACTCCTTGATCGATCCGGCCGAACTATGGCTCGAACGCTTCATCGAATGCCCGGTGCTTCACCCGACGGTAACCATGAGGACGGCGGTGCTCCGCTCGACGCTCGGCGGGTGGCGGGACGTCTCGTGGCCGGAAGACTGGGACCTTTTCCTCCGGGCTTTCGAGAAGGGGCTGCGCATCTCTCGGCTCCCCGACTTTCTCTACCACTGGCGTCTACACCCGCGCCAGTCCTGGCGCACGATGGAGCGGTACTCACTGGCGAGTTTCGCGCGCGCGCGAGCTCACTATCTCGCCAGGTTCCTCGCCGGTAACGGGGGCCGTCTGCAGCGGCGAGGCGGGCGCCGTCTCTTTCCGGCGCGGGAGGGGGTTCTGCGGCCGTGGATTATGGGGAGCGGGCCGATCGGCAAGGCCTTGGCGAGGGCTCTCGCCGACGCGGGCTGTGAGATCCACGGTTTCGCGGACGTCGACGCGCGCAAGGCCGGTGGCCTGGTCCACTACCGGCACTGGCGCTGGCCGGTCCTGTCGATGTCGGATTTCGAGGCCCTGTCTACACCAGGCTTCGCGCTGGCGGCGGTGGGCCAGGCTGGCGCGCGCGAGCGCATCCGGGACTGGCTAAACGAACGGCACTGGCGAGAGGGCCTGGACTTCCTCGTCGCGGCCTGAATACGGAGGACGGAATACCCAGATGGCCATGCAAACCCCCCCACTTCTCATGTCGATCCTGCTCGACCGCGGGGCCCGTGTGGCACCCGGCGAGGAAGTCGTGACCTTCACAGCCGATGGCGTACATCGCCAGACCCTGGAACAGACCCACCGCCGGGCTTGTCGACTCGCGAACGCACTGAGCTCCCACGGGATAGCCATTGGCGACAGGGTGGCGAGCTTCATGTGGAACAACCATCGACACCTGGAGATGTATCAGGCTCTACCTTCCATGGGCGCAGTGCTGCACACGCTCAACATCCGGCTATCCACCGGCGATCTCGAGTATATAATCAATCACGCCGGTGACCGAGTCGTGGTGGTGGACGAAGACCTGCTTCCGCAACTCGAGCGGCTCGCGGAGATGATTCCCTGCGTCGAACGCGTGGTCGTGTGTTCCGACAACGGTGGCTGGACGACCACTCTCCCCAACGCGGTTGACTACGAGGACTTCATCGCCGCGGAACCGTCTGTCTACGACTGGCCGGCGTTGAGCGAAAACGCGCCGATGGGTTTGTGCTACACGAGCGGCACCACCGGCAATCCGAAAGGCGTGATGTATACTCATCGGTCCACCTATCTGCACACCATCGCGGTGTGCCTCCGCGACGCGTTGGCGCTGTCGGCCACCGACTGCGTGTGCGGGATAGTGCCGATGTTTCACGCCATGGGGTGGGGCGTTCCTTTCGCTGCGTTAATGGTGGGCAGCAAGCAAGTCATGAACCACAATATCCTTGATGGCCCGCGTCTGCTCGACATCTTTGAAACCGAACGGGTTACGATTTCGACGGGGGTTCCGACGATCTGGCAGGGCGTCATGGCGGCCGTGGACGCGGATCCGCGGCGCTGGAACCTCGCGGCCCTAGACCGGGTGACCTGTGGCGGATCAGCACCGCCGCAGAACATGATGCGGTGGTTCTGGGACACCCTGGGCGTGGAAATGATTCAGGGCTGGGGAATGACCGAGACCAACCCTCTCGGGACGGTGTCGCGGAAGGTAGCGAAGTACGCCCACCGTGATCTCAGCGAAGACCGGCAGTTCGACAACATCGCCAAAGCCGGGCAGCTCATGCCAGGCTTGGAAATGGAAATAGTCGATGAGAATTTCGATCCCCTCCCCCACGACGGAGAGAGCGTTGGAGAGTTGCTGATACGCGGGCCGTGGATCTGTTCCGAGTATTACAACGATCCGCAGCCCGACAGATTCCACGACGGCTGGCTGATTACCGGTGACGTTGCGAAGATCGACGCGGACGAGTACCTGATAATCGCGGATCGTTCGAAGGACCTCATCAAGTCTGGTGGCGAGTGGATATCGTCGGTGGATCTGGAGAACTTCATCGTCGCCCTGGAGGGAGTTGCCCAGGCGGCCGTGGTTGCCCGGCCCCACCCGAAATGGGACGAGCGCCCGGTGGCGCTGCTGGTGCTCGCGAAAGGCGCCCGTGTTAGTTCGCAGGAGGTTATCGAACACTGTTCCAAGCGCTTCGCCAAATGGCAGCTGCCCGACGACGTCATCTTCGAGGACTCCCTGCCGCTGACCTCGACGGGCAAGATCGACAAGAAGGCGATCCGAGCCGAGCTCGCGCGCCGAGGCTACGAGCTGCCCGACTTGCGCGCGTGAAAGCCACGGCGAAAGGCCGCCGATTCGGGCGGGTGCTGTCGGCGCTGGAGGCTTCTTGAGGCATGGGCAGATCCCGCGTTCGGTATGCAGGCGGATTGGCAGCCCTTGCCTATACCTTGCGCAAGGGCCGCGAGGCGGGAGGACTGTTTCGTCTCTACGGGCGGCTTCGCAGCCGCAACGCCTGCAAGACCTGCGCACTTGGTATGGGAGGACAGCTCGGCGGCATGGTCGACGAAGCGGGCCACTTTCCGGAGGTCTGCAAGAAGAGCGCGCAGGCTCAGGCGGCGGACATGTCCGCCGCGATCGGCGAAGGCCGGTTCCGTGACTCGTCGCTGATGGACATGGCTACCCTCGACTCTGCGAGCCTTGAAGCGATGGGTCGGCTGGTCTTTCCTATTGTTGCCGATCAAGGAGACACCCACTACCGTCGTATTTCCTGGGATGAGGCGCTCGAACGGATGGGCCAGGCTTTCGCCGGCGTTAAACCTGACGAGGCCTTCTTCTATTCGTCCGGGCGCTCTAGTAACGAAGCGGCCTTTCTCATGCAGCTGGTCGCACGCGCGTGGGGAACCAACAACATCAATAACTGTTCCTATTACTGCCACCAGGCCTCAGGCGTAGGGTTGTCGATGGTGTACGGATCGGGCACAGCCTCGGTCAATCTCGATGACGTCGATCGGACCGATATCGCCCTTGTTGCTGGCGCCAACCCCGCGAGTAATCACCCCCGTCTGATCTCCAAACTCGTCAAGCTGCGTCGCCGCGGCGGTCGGGTGATCGTGGTCAACCCCTTGCGCGAACTCGGGCTCGAACGCTTCAGGGTGCCGTCAGACTGGCGGAGCATGGCTTTCGGTTCGAGGGTCTCGGACTTGTATCTCCAACCTCATATTGGCGGTGACGTGGCTCTGTTCAAGGCGCTCTTGAAAGGGGTGGTTGAGGCGGGCGGACTCGACGAGAGTTTTGTCGCGAACCACTGTTCGGGTTGGGGGGCTGTGCGAGCGGATCTCGACGGCACCTCCATGTGCGACCTCGTTGAAGCCTCTGGCCTTCGTGGTGACGAGGTCGAATGCGCTGTCAGGATGCTCGTAGGAGCCCGCAGTGGTGTCTTCATGTGGGCCATGGGTCTGACCCACCATACCAACGGCGTCGACAACGTACTCGCGCTGTGCAACCTCGCTCTCGCCCGCGGTTGGTTGGGTCGTCGTGGCGCGGGACTCTTGCCGTTACGGGGACACTCGAACGTGCAGGGAGTGGGTTCCTGCGGGGTCTCGCCGGGACTCAAGCAGGCTTTCGCTCGCCGCTTGGAAGAGGCCTACGGCTTCGCCTTGCCTTCCTCGGAAGGTCTCGACACCTTTGCCTCCATGGAGGCCGCAGCCGCCGGTCTGATCAAGGCCGCCTTCCTGCTCGGCGGGAACCTATTCGCCAGCAATCCGGACAGCGGGTGGGCTTCGGCGGCGCTGGGTAGAATCCCCTTTGTCGTCTATCTCAGTACCAAGCTGAACCGCGGACACCTGCATGGTCGTGGGAAGACGACCCTGGTACTTCCCGTGCTGGCTCGTGACGAGGAATTTCAGGCGACCACGCAGGAATCCATGTTCAACTTCGTCCGAATCTCGGACGGGGGCTCCGCGTCGGTGGCCGGGGAAATGCGATCCGAGGTCGACGTTCTCTCGTCGTTCGCCGAACGGCTACTCGCCGGTGAAGGATTCAACTGGTCGGCGATGCGTTCACATCAGGAACTACGAAGGGCTATGGCGGATGCGGTTCCTGGATACGCGGCCATAGCCGAAGTGGACGCGAACCGCCGGGAGTTTCAAATCGACGGACGTACGCTGCACCGGCCGGAGTTCTCCACGCCCGGTGGCAAGGCGGCGTTTCACGTTACCCCTCACCAGCGGATCTGTGACGGTTCCGGGCGTTTTCGCCTCATGACTCTCAGGTCCGAGGGGCAGTTCAACACCGTTGTCTACGAGGATGAGGATCTGTATCGGGGGAACCGCCGTCGCGATGTCGTCATGGTGTCGGCGGAAGACGCTCGCGCGCTCTCGCTAGACGAAGGCGATCGTGTGGTGGTAGAAAGCGCAACGGGGAGTCTAGCCGTCTCCGTGGCGCTGGTAGATATTCGCCCTGGCAACCTGGCCATGTATTTTCCGGAGGCCAATGTCCTGGTGCCGCGCCGCCTGGACCCGAGATCTCGGACGCCTGCTTTCAAGTCCGTCAGCGTGACGCTGAGGCCGCTGGGCAGACGCACGGAAAACGGCCAAAGTGCTTCGCGGGGATGATACACTGGATTTGGAGGTTCCTTCATCATGACTAAACCGCGTTACGAACGGCTCACGGCCCTCGATAATTCCTTCCTGGTGTTCGAGAAGCGCAACGCTTTCATGCACGTCGCGAGCACTTGCGTTTTCGAGGCCGGCCCGTTGCGCCGCGCGGACGGCGGGATTGACGCCGAAGCGATACGGAACGCGACTCTTTCGGCGCTACCGTTTATACCGCGTTACCGGCAGAAGCTCGCTTACGCGCCGTTCAGCGATCGTGCCATGTGGGTGGACGATGAACGCTTCAACATCGACTACCACATACGTCACACTAGCCTTCCGCGTCCCGGTAGCGACGAGCAGCTCAAACTCCTGTCGGCCCGTATCATGGAGCAGCACCTCGACCGTAGCCGGCCGCTATGGGAAATGTGGGTGGTGGAGGGGTTGGAGGGCGACCGTTTCGCACTGGTGAGTAAGGTTCACCACTGCATGGTCGACGGCATCGCAGGCGTCGAACTCCTCACGGTACTGCTGGATCCTGTGGCGGACGCACCACGACGGAAACCCGCGCCCTTCATACCGCATCGCGCCCCCACCAGCACGGAACTGCTGTGCGACACCGTGTTGAGGCGGGCGAGCCTTCCGTTCAAGGCCCTGGGGGATCTGCGGCGGTTCTGGCGTGAAGCCGACGACGCCCGGCGTGAAATCGTCGTGCGGGCGCGCGCCGTGTCCGAGATGGTGGTGGGCACGCTGAGGCGGCCGTCGGAAACACCGCTGAATCATGAGATCGGTCCCCACCGGCGCTTTGACTGGAAGGTCATGGACCTCGCGCGCCTGAGGGAACTGCGAGCGAGGCTGGGGGGATCGCTCAACGACATAGTGCTGGCGGTTGTCACCGGTGCGGTCCAGGACTACCTATCCCGCAGACGGATCAATCCGGGGGCGGTGGACTTCCGGGTGATGGCGCCGGTAAGCGTGAGAACGGACGACGAACGTGGTGCCGGGGGGAACCGTATTTCAGCCTGGCTCATCGATCTCCCTTTGCAAGAGGCCGATCCGCGGGAGCAACTGGCTCGCATACGCGAGCAGACGGCCGAGCTGAAGAACACCAGACAGGCCGTCGCCGCCGAGGTCCTCACCGGGGTAGCCGAGTGGAGTCCCTCTACCCTGGTTTCCCTGGCGGGCCGTAACGTGACCCGGGTACTGCCTTTCAACATGGTGGTTACGAACGTTCCCGGTCCACAGTTTCCTATGTACCTCGCCGGGGCGCGTCTGCTCGAGGCCTACCCCATGGTGCCCCTTACGGATAATCTCGGTCTGGGAATCGCGCTGCTGAGTTATGACGGGAAGATCTACTGGGGGATCAACGCGGACTACGACAGCGTTCCCGATACATCGGAGGTGGTAGAGGGCATCGAGCGTGCCATGGCCCGGCTTGCCGAGGCGGCGGGCCAGAGCGAATCGGTGGGTAGGCCCCAGGGGCTTGCGGCGAGTCCGGACCGCAGCGCCGAGCCTCCTGAGCCCGAAGTCGAGTCGGCGCCGGCGGGGGACGTCACGATAAACTGACCCCGGGGGAGGCCAGCCCGCCGGTTTTCGGCGTCGGTCACCCGCTGCTCGGTCTTGGGCATCCCTCCTGTTCCTACAACGGGAGAAGTCTGTGATCATGCACCCCTCGTCGAGGAGGGAGGTACATGGCACTGGACTTCAGTCTTCCACAGGAACTGGTTGATCTGCGCGATCGTCTGCGCCGTTTCATCGAGACCGAGGTTAAGGTCGTAGAGGCCGAGTGTGAACGAACGGGGGCGTGGCGCGCGGGAATAATCGGGCTTCGTCGCAAGGCCAGAGAACGGGGTTTGTGGAACCCCCACATGCCCGAAGAGTGGGGCGGTATGGGACTTGGTCCGGTGGCGATGGCTACGGTTTCGGCCGAGTGCGGGCGCAACCGCATCGCTTCCTACGTACTGAACTGTCAGGCTCCGGACGAGGGCAACATGCATACCCTTCTGAGATTTGGGACCGACGAGCAGAAAGAGGCTTATCTGCGGCCGCTCACGGAAGGGCGCATTCGCTCCTGCTTCGCGATGACCGAGCCCGAGGTGGCCTGTTCGGATCCGACCAACCTCAGAACCACGGCGGTGCGCGATGGGGACGACTGGTTGATCAACGGTCACAAGTGGTTCATTTCCGGTGCGCGGGGCGCGAAGTTTGCGATCGTTCTAGCCTGTACCGATGCCGACGCCGATCCACCCCAGGCCCGAAACACGGCCTTCCTCGTCGACAGCGACAACCCGGGGTGGAAGGTCGTTCGCGATCTTGAGACCATGGCCGGGAAGGCCAACCACTGTGAGGTTCTGCTGGAAGACGTCGTCGTGCCGGACTCGGCCATCCTCGGAGAACGCGGCGGCGGTCACCGGCTCGGCCAAGCGAGGCTTGGCCCGGGGCGGCTCGCCCACTGCATGAGATGGATCGGGCAGTGCGAAATTGCCTTGGAAATGATGGTCGAGCGCGGCCTGGGCCGCGACCTGCACGGGGGCAAGCTCGCCGATAAGCAAGGTATACAGTGGATGTATTCACGTTCGGCTCTGGAGATCTACCAGGCCAAGCTCATGGTACTTCACGCTGCTTACCTGCTGGAAAACGACCTGCCCTTCCGGCAGGAGATATCGATGGCGAAGTACCACGTCGCCAACACCCTGTGGCGCGTTCTCGACCGTGCAGTGCAGGTGCACGGCGGTCTCGGCTACTGCAGCGACAGCCCGCTGGAGCAGATGATGCGGAACGCACGCTCCGCGCGTCTGGTCGATGGCTCGGACGAGGTGCACCTCTCACAGATGGCCAGGTTCGTCATCGAGGCTTTTCGGAAGGACGGTTCTACGCGGAGCGCGACCGGCTACGGGCTACTGTACTGAACCGCGTCCCCTTCGTGGATGCCTATAGAACCATGTGCTCGGCGCCGGCAGCGGATATGCGACGCGCATTCGAAATAGTCCGAAGCGGCGAAATGGCCGGATAGACCGAGTGGGCTCTGCCGACGTTGCGCGCTCGCTCGACTTGGCGAGGCGGCGATGTCCTGCAACATGCGGCAGGCCTGATGGCGAACAAAATACCTTCATATATAAGAAAATGCTGGTACTATGTATCTGGTATGGCCAATCGATTCAAAGACGCTGTGGACATTTTCCGTGACAATGGTGGGATCCTCCGCATGTCCGAGGCAGTTCGGGCCGGCATTAGCCGAAGGACCCTCTATGCAATGCGAGACGAAGGTGGCCTGGAGCAGCTCAGCCGCGGCGTTTATCGTCTGGCGTCTCTTCCCGGGCTCGCAGCACCGGATCTCGTGGCGGTGGCCACGAGGGTTCCGGACGGAGTTGTTTGTCTTATCTCGGCCCTTGCGTTTCATGATCTAACGACCCAGGTTCCACACGTGGTGGACATAGCTGTCGCTCGGGGCGCCGAGAAACCGCGGATCGACTACCCGCCTGTCAATGTCTACTGGTTTTCTGGGAAGGCATTCACGGAAGGAATCGAGACCGTCAGCATCGACGGCAAAACGATACGGATCTATGGCGCGGAGAAGTCCGTCGCCGATGCGTTCAAGTACCGGAGCAAGATCGGGATGGACATCGCACTCGAGGCTCTTAGGAATTGGCGCGGGCAGCGACGGTCGAACGTTGAACGTCTGCTCGAGTATGCGCGCATCTGCAGAGTCGAGCGCATCATGCGTCCCTACCTAGAGGCTATCACGTGACGTGAAATGTCTCTGCATCTGTGCGAGCGCGCCTGACCAACCAGGCAAGAGGCAGCAACCGACCGTTTCAGGAAGTGCTGCAGTACTACGGCCTTGAGCGTTTCTTATATCGTTTCTCGCGTTCGCAACATCGTGATCGCTTTCTTTTGAAGGGTGCGTTGATGCTGCGGGTTTGGGAAGTACACGAGTTACGACCGACACGAGACATAGATTTCTTGGGCTACATCGACAACGAGATCGAAACACTTGAGGCCATCGTGCAAGAGATATGCGCCGTCGCCGTGCAAGATGATGGACTGAGATTCGATGCCACCACTGTGTCTGGAGAGCGGATCAAGGAGGACGCCGACTACGAGGGGATACGGATCAAGTTCATCGGCTTCCTTGAAAATGCGCGCATCCCCATGCAGCTCGACGTTGGTTTCGGTGATGTCGTGTACCCGTCGGCTGAGGAGAATGACTACCCAACGCTCTTAGAGTTCCCGGCACCTCGACTCCGCACGTACCCACTCGAGACAGTGGTCGCCGAAAAGTTTCAGGCCATGATCTATCTCGGCACGCTGAACAGTCGCATGAAGGACTTCTTCGACATCTGGTCGCTTGCCCGCCAGTTTGACTTCTCCGGTGCCGAACTCGCTCGAGCGATAGGCAAGACCCTCCGGAACCGCGGCACAGAGATCGACCCCGATCCGGTCGCCCTGACGACCGCGTTCACCACCGCGGATGACGTACTGAAGCAGTGGGCGGCATTCGTAAACCGCGCTCAGATAAAGTCTGCGCCGTCTACTCTCGACGGGATCCGGGGGCCTCTTCGAGGGTTCCTTGTGCCGGTTGCGACTGCACTCGCTGAGGGTCGAGACTTCACCGATCGCTGGACTGCGCCTGGCCCGTGGCGCGATGCCCAGGGTGGTTGAGGTCTCAGTGTTAACCGAGGAAAATCTTCCGGCGGCGAGCCAGCGCGTTCTATTGCGCCGCAAGCCCCACGACCTAACGGTTGTTGCTGACATTCTGTTGACAGCAGCCTGCTTGATCGTCGGCCGGATCGGTGGGCGGTAAGCGTCCAAAAAAAGCGTGGCTCCCCTTCGTGGATGCCTATAGAACTATGTGCTCGGCGCCGAAGCCAGGATTGAAGCGCCTTCTGGAAGACGTGCGGAATCTGCTTCTGGCAGCGTAACAGCCGGCGCAAACGTCCCGGAACACGCCTCTACCCACAAAATATCGTGAGGCATCGATTGTGGGCACAGCAGGTTGACACCGCGGCGCGAATGTGTTCAGTTGACACTAAACGAAAGAGGTGACCCATGACCAGCGAAAGGAGAGAGAAGTTCGGCGCTACGTTCCGGCGCGAACGCGAGCGATTGGGGAAGGGATTGCGGGAGACGGCGAAGTTACTCGGGGTCAGCCCGACTTACCTCTCGAAAGTCGAGCGGGACGAGTTTCCGCCCCCTGCGGAGGACAAGGTCGTCGCAATGGCCAAGATCGCCGGGCGCGATGTTGACGAGTTCCTGGCGCTTGCCGGTAAGGTATCGTCCGATCTTTCCGACATTATCCGGAAGCAACCGCGGGAGCTGGCTGCGTTGCTCCGGACCACCAAAGGCCTCACGGCTGATGAAGTGTCGCGCATCCGCCGCGAAGCACGCAAGAGGAAAGGCAGGTAGATACGTCGAACGGATTGGCGAAAATTGGCGATGCAGATGAGAATAAAAAATTGATGAAAAAATTTGTTCCTTACCTGGTGCAGGGAGTCTGGTGCGAACTCGTCTCCGCGGTCGGGTTCCCTGTTACCCGGGAAATTACAGGGAATTTCGCGAAATATGGCGTGTCTGCAGGCCCGCCGTCCTCGTAAGTACTCCTGTTGACTGACCATATCACCGCAATTCCCTACGCTGCGGAACAGGGAATTCTGCCGCGGTATCAGGGAATCGCGATGTTCGGTGCGTCGGAACTCACGGGGCCCGTTAACTCTCGCCTTCGCACCAGCTTCGGCGTACACTTTCACGACTGGAGTGATTGTTAACGTGACGGTGTCTAGAAGCAAGACAGTTGGCGGCAGGGACCCACGCGAACTACCTGCATATCCGATCACGGAGGCAGCCCATTACTTGCGTTTACCACCGACTACCCTGCGATGCTGGGTCCTCGGTCGGTCCTGGCACGACGGCCATGGCGACACGACTGCCTTGGAGCCGCTCGTCGAGATAGCCTCTCGTGCGCCGCACATACTTTCGTTCGCAAATGTGGTCGAGTGTCATGTCCTGAAGGCTATGCGCAGAGTGCACAATATCCCCATGCAGCGAATCAGGCGCGCGCTGGACTGGCTGGACAAGCGCTACCCATCTCCTCATCCGCTGCTAGACCGTCAGTTCGCGACCGACGGGCTGGATCTTTTCGTGGAGTACTACGGAGAGCTCATCAAGTTGGGCCGCGAACCGCAGTTGATGATGAAGTCGGTTCTTGAAACCTACCTCAAGCGAATCAAGCGCGACCGGCACGGTGTCCCGATCAAGCTGTACCCGTTTACTCGGGTCGCAGAGGATGAAGACCCGGGATCGATTGAGATTGATGCGAGAGTGGCATTCGGTCGCCCGGTGCTTCGTGGTACCGGCATCCCCACCCAGGCGTTAGCAGAGCGTTATACGGCCGGTGAGTCGGTCGACGAGTTGGCGGAGGACTATGGCCGCAGCCGCGAAGAGATCGAAGAGGCGATCCGCTGCGAGCTCGCCCTCCAAGCTGCCTAGCGAGACTGTCTTTCTCAACGAAGGACTTGGTTCTCGGGTTGTGGCCGACGCGCTGCGTTGTGGGTCGTCAATATTCCGTCGCGCTTGAGAATCAAGCACTTAGCAAAACCACCGAACCAGCGCAGGGAAGGCCCCAACGCCGGCCGCGGCGG
This sequence comes from Binatia bacterium, assembly GCA_046754245.1. GTDB lineage: Bacteria > Desulfobacterota > Binatia > UBA1149 > UBA1149 > JBHHVL01. The sequence goes on from JBHHVL010000059.1 coordinate 18,140, forward strand.
CTAGGCGACGGGTGGTAACGGCGGTGCTCTGACGTCAGAGTTCGCCTTCTATGTGGCGCTCCTTCGCTTTCCTCCTCACCATGCTCGTCCACTTGATCCGAGCGGCATGCAAGTCCAGGGACGAGTTGATCCTTGAGAATCTCGCCCTACGGCAACAGGTTGCAGCGTTGAGCTTGGGTAAACACAAGCCCAAGCTGCATAACGCCGACCGCGCCTTCTGGATCGCGCTGCGCAGGTCATGGCCGAGGTGGGCCAGTTACCTGGTAGTCGTGAAGCCGGAGACGGTGGTGGACTGGCAGCGCAGGCGCTTTCGCCGCTACTGGACAAGACTCTCGAAACGGCGCGGGCGGCCCGGCCGCCCGAGAGTCGAGGCGGAGACCCGCGATCTCATCGGCCGGATGGTGCAAGAGAACCATTGGGGCGCCCCTCGGATCTTCAGTGAGCTGCAGAAGCTCGGGGTTGCGGTTTCCGAGAGCACCGTTTCCCGCTACGTCCGATGTGTGCGCAACCGCAACCCCGACCCCGATGTCCTCAAGCGTTGGATCGTCTTCTTACGCAACCACCGGGGCGCCATTGCCGGCATGGATTTTTTTACTGTACCCACAGTCACGATGAAGGTCCTCTACGGCTTCTTCGTCGTCCACCACAACCGGCGCCACATCCTGCACTTCAATGCGACCTATCATCCGACGGCTCAGTGGGTCATTCAGCAGCTCCGCGAGGCCTTCCCGTTCGAGTCTGCGCCCCGACATCTGATCTTCGACCGAGACTCGATCTTCTGTCCTGCGGTTGTCGAGTGCGTGAAGACGTTGGGGATGGAGCCCAAGCGGACCGCGTACCGGAGTCCTTGGCAGAA
>JBHHVL010000060.1:0-17909 GCA_046754245.1 Binatia bacterium
GCGACCTGGCCGTCGGGTGTACGCATACGCCGATCCTTGGGGCCTGCGACGACGGAGACGCCTGCACCCTTGACGAGGTATGCGTCGCGGGGGTATGCGCAGGCACCGCCGTCGATTGCACGGCGCTTGACGACGGTTGCCAGCTCGGGGTCTGCAACGCCTCTAGCGGCAAGTGCGAGCCACAGCCCATCGTCGACTGCTCCTACCTCGATGAGTACGGAATCGTCGGGGTCTGCAACCCGGCGACGGCTTTGTGCGAGGCGTCAGAATGCGCGACGACCGTCCTGGGCGGCAACGATCCATCGCTCGCCGCGCCCGACGGGACGGTCGACGTCGACCTGATCGTAGACGTCGGATCTGTTCCCTTGGGGGCTCATACCTTCAGGCTCAGTTGGGACGCATCGGCGTTGCGGCTCGACGGCGTGACCGGCGGCAGCACCTTCGAGTTCAGCGGCCCGCCGATATGCTACATCGACAACGTGGCGGGCACGGCGACCTGCTCGGCCTTCCAGGCCATCTTTGTGCTCAGCCCGGTCGGCCAGGTCCATATAGCCACGGCCCACATGACCGTACTCGCCGGCAGTGACGACGACGAATCAGTCCTCCTTTCCGTCGACTCCTACTACGGTACCTACGACGGCGCGCCGATGGTGCTCTGCAACACGAGCGACGAGCTGCTGGTGAGCAGGCGTCCCGGCGACGTCAACGCCGACGGAGCGATCAACGTGATCGACGCGATGTTTGTCGCCCAGTACACGGTCGGTCTGCGCGACTGCGCAGACATAGAGCGTTTCGACATGTGCGACGTCCATCCGGGGCTGCCCGAGGGGCCCGACGGCGCCTGCACGATCGTTGACGCGTTGAAAATGGCTCAGTGTGCCGTGGGGCTCGTGCCCTGCAACTTTGTCTGCGGCGTCGTCAGCTGTCCCTGAGGCGCCGCCGGCAAGACGCTTTGTCGTATATAAGCCGCACGTCAAAAGACTCGCTGGCGGGCTCTCCCTGGAATCGATCGAGGAGCTCTCCGCGGCCTCGCGTTGTCGAGATTTGTTCTTGACAAGCGAGGCCATGGGGCCATAATCATCGGCTAGCAGTTATTCTCCGTTCCCAGACCTGGCCGCGACCTATGGGGCTCGGTCCCGACCATCTTCACCTAGGCGACTCCGGCTGACGAGCAAGGAAGGTAGCGCGACGTGGCTCGACCACGATGGAGGGAGGTCTATGAACCGTATATCAATCATTATGATTGCGGTCCTCGCCCCCGTGCTTATCATCTTCGTTTCGGGGGGGGAGGCCCGCGCCAACGACTGTAGAAAGGGATGCGCACATACCAAGAAGGCATGCGTTCGGGTGGAACGCGATTTCTGCAAGATCTGCAAGGAGGCGTGCAAGCTACAGGATGTCGATCGCTCGCAGTGCCGGCGTGACTGCAGGCACGCCTACCGCTTGACGCGGATGATCTGCAAACGAGACTCCGTTGCCTGTGGCCTCGAGTGCGTGGACCTGGACGATTCCTGTGCGGGTCCCTGCGGTATCGACGCCAGGATCTGTGCTCTGGAAGTCCGCGCGACGGCGTCCGCCTGTCGGGGCGTATGCCGTAGCGACGCTCGTGCAGGCCGTGCCGATTGCAAGCTCACCTATCCCGATCCCGGGGATTGTCTCGACCTCGTAGGTGACGCCCAGGGCAGCTGTCTGGACGCCTGCGGCGTGGCGCAGGCCGAGGGCTACGCGCAATGCCGTGACGACTTCGCCGGGTGCTTCGACGATTGTCCGCCGGGGGCCGAACCGCCGGACGGGGAGTGTAACGACGTGGGTCCCGAGCTGGTCGTGGAGGTGAAGGAATCGTACAAGCCCATGGGCCTGGCCGCCGCGACCTGGAATTCGGGATTCGTTCACCTCGGACACCTGTGTGGCGACACCATCGTCGTCGCTGAGGGCGATTTGAACCTAGCTGCGGACCCCCCGGGGTCGGTCGCCTTCCAAGGCTTCGTCGACAACAAGAAGCACAACTTCACACCGCTCAGCCCGGATCCGGCGACCGGGAGCATAGTCCCCGGTGCCACCGCCGAGGTTACCTTTAGTGGGCTGCACTACGATGAAACTTGCAACGTCTACATCGGTAACAGCCACTTCAAAGCCGAAGTGTCGGTGGACAAGGACCTGGACGGGACCCTGGAGTCGACGGGTTATCTCGGCGTGAACATCCACGTCGAGGCCCTGGCTGACTGTCCTTAGCCGTTAGCTTAGCGGCCAAACGATCGTGTCCCGGGCGCGTGACCGTGCCCGGGAATCTTCGTCGCCGAGGCGAGGCGTTGTTCCTTTGTGCGCTCTTGACGGCGCGTCAGAGCGGGATGTCGTCTACGGTGTCGGCGGCGGCGTCAACCGCGTTGTGAGCCGTGTTTCCGGCCACTGGAATGACCGATATCACCGCTCCGCCAACCCGCATCGGGACCGAAACCACCTTGGTCAGCAAGCACCCGCTCAGTTGCGCGGCTGCGGCGACCAAGGCAAACAACACAACTATTCGCTTTGCTTCCACTCCCTACCTCCCTTCCCCCCGATCCATTCCATTCTAGCCTACGCAACGACCGCCGCCCACAGGCCAGGCGTTCTTCGTCGAGCTGGTGAATTTGGGGGCTGCCGCCCTTCCCACCTGGCGGGCTGCTGTTGTCCCTGTTGGCGTCGGAGCTGGGGACGGTGGAAAGCTCCGGCGGTTGTGACGGGAGCCGCTGTCGTTCAAGGTAGGGGTCCTCAGAGCAGCAGGAGGTGTGCCCATGGAACCAGGTCGACTTGGTGTATGGTCTTTCTTGGAAGGGATGACGGCGCAGCAGGCTGCCGAGTTCGCCCGCAAGGTCGAGGACTTGGGCTACCCCACGTTGTGGATACCCGAAGCGGTGGGACGAGAGGCCTTCAGCTCCGCCTCTTGGCTTCTCGCTTCGACGCAACGACTCATCGTCGCGACCGGGATCGTGAACGTATACGGGCGCGACGCGGTAACGGCTGCGGCCAGCCAGCGTACCCTCGCGGAGCAATCCGGGGGCCGCTTTCTTCTCGGTTTGGGAGTCTCTCACAAGCCCCTGGTGGAGGGCGTACGCGGCCACGACTACGACAAACCGCTTAGCTACATGAGGGAATACCTCGAACGCATGGACGGGGCGCCCTACGCGGCCGTGCAGCCCGAGGAGGATCCTCCGAGGGTGATTGGAGCCTTGCATCCGGGAATGCTCAAGCTCGCGGCCGAAAAGGCAGATGGCGCGCACCCCTACCTCGTCCCTCCCGAGCACACGGCGTTTGCGCGGGAGCTGATGGGCGAGGGCCCATGGTTGTGCGTGGAGCAGAAGGTTCTGCTCGTCGCCGATCCTTCGAAGGCGAGGGGACTCGCTCGTACGGCCATAGCGATGTACCTGGGGCTGCCGAACTACAGACGGAGCCTCGAGCGCTTCGGATTTACGGACGATGACTTCGCCGGCGGAGGTAGCGACCGCTTGGTAGACGCGATCGTCGCGTGGGGAGACGAGAGAGCCATCGAGGCGCGGATCAAGGCGCACCACGACGCCGGCGCGACCCAGGTCTGTATACAGGCGCTCCATCCGGAGGGCCTTCCACTGCCCGACCTGAGGGTTCTGGAACTGCTGGCTCCCGGGAGGGCTTGAAAGAGCCCGGGAGATCGTCGCAGGCCAAACGATCCTTGGCCCGCTGTCGTCAGAGTTGAGGTTGGGATAAGTAACCATCGTCGGCGGTTCAGCCGGGGGAGGTGTTCATGGCTTTCATCGAGATCGTTTCGCCAGCACGGGCTAGCGGGGAGACGGCTGCCGTCTACGACTACATTGCCGAGGCCTCGGGTGGCGGCATGATCGGTAAGATAGTGCAGATGTTCAGTCTGCGGCCGGCCTCGATGCGCCGAATGATGCGCAGCTGGGAGCTCACGATGTGGTCGGGCAGCGAGCCGCGAGCGAACCGCGAGCTGGTCGCGGCGGCGGTGTCGCGGTTCAACAACTGCCACTATTGAATAGACGGCCACGAGGCGTTCCTGCAGGCTGCAGGAGGACAGGCCAACCGGGTCGCGAGGCTGATCGACGGCGGCGCTCGGGACGTGACCGCTCTGGAACGCGAGCTCATCGCCCTGGTGGAAAAGACTTTCGAACGGCCGAAGCTGCTTTCGCCCTCCGATCTGGATCCTCTGCGCGAACTCGTCGGTAATGGCGCGCTGGACTACGCTCTAGTCGCGGCGGCGTTTCACTTCGTCAATCGCGTAGCCGATTGTCTTGACGTCGATCCCGAGGCCTTGCCCGAGAGGCTGCGCCGATTTGAACCGCTGCGGCGGCTGATGGTTCGGTTGGCGAGTTTGATGATGGCCAGGATGGATCTTGCAAATCGAGAGTACGAGAAGAGTTATGAAGACGCGGTCGCGAGCATCGCAGCGGCGATCGAAGAGAGCGGCGGGCCCACCTCCACCGAGGCTTTCGCGCCCCTGCGAACGCGCCCCAAGGTTATCGAGGCGCTCGAGCTGGCGCTCGAGGAACGGGACCAGCGCAGCGTACTGGACCGGGCGACGCTGGCGAGGTTGCAGCGTACGGTGGAGGACGCCTTGCCGGCTTCTCGCATCGAGGCGGAGGGTTTCCATCCGCGACCCGCCGACCCGGTCGAAGCATTCGCCTTCGTGGGTACTCGCTACGCATACCGGACCACGGCGGACATGATCGCCTCCCTCAGGGCCGAGGGCTTCGACGATCTCGGTATTCTCGATCTGGCGATCGCCGTCGCCGATGCCAATCAGTGGGCGCGACTGCACCGTCTCATCGGTCTCGCTCCGGAGCTGTTCTACGTTTTCGGACGCGAGTCGGAGCGGCGCGAACCTTCGAGCGCAAGCGCCGGGGCCGCGCTCTAGCCGCCCGCGACAACAACACCCGGCCCAGCGCCGGTCGCTCAGGCTGATATCGTAACGCCGTGATCACGGTCGTCGGTGAGTATCTCGAACGCGGCTCGGTTCTCGCTGTGCAGAACCTGACGTTCGTGGCTGGCGCTCGCCGTTCGGCGGGTTATTTCCAGCTTGCACGAGGCTATCTTGGTGTTGAGGCAGTGCTTGCTTCCCCCCGGGGGGTTGAGGTAGTTCAAGCCGACGAAGGAGTCACGCCCGGCGCTGATGGTTCCAGAGATCGTGACTTCGGCCGTTCGGGACTGGAACTCCCAGTTGAAGTAGTCGAATCGTCCATGTGCTAGCAACGAAGTTCTCAGGCCGTTGAGCGCGAACTGCTCGCCCGCGTGGCGCAGTACCAGCAGGGTCATGGGTGGGGTCCACAGGGGCCCGATCTTGATCCTGCCGGTTGCGACCTCGAGAAAGCTCTGAGGGTGGTCGTCGAAGCCCGCGATCTGCCCCCAGGCGTAGTGGTCGGTGTGCCGCGACCCCCAGTTGTGGTTTTGGCTGCCTACCCAGTCCGACAATCCAACGTCTGTGCCGTCGACGGTCAGTGAGCCGCTGAAGCGTGCCAACGGCGCTCCGACGAGGCTCTTGGCCTTTGGCAGGGGACTTTCGTAGAGCCGCGGGGGTAACAGGAACAGGGGAGCCGCCGCGTCGGTGAAGGACATGTCCCAGGCGATGACGTGATCGTCTGACCAAACCGAACCCTTGAGTCTTCCGGGGCCAAGGGTCGCACCGTCGATCTCGACCCTGAAGGCCGCGTCCGAAAAGGTGCAGTTCGCCACAGGCACCTCACGTCTCAGCGCCACGTGCCGCATGGTCTCCCCGTTGAAATACACCGCCCACAGCTCGCCCAGACCCTCTTCTGGCCTACCGCGTGGGCTAAAGAGCGTATAACGAATCCAGAAAGCCAGGGGGCGCCGGGGGTGGTTGGCCCGCTGGAAAAAACTCTCATAAAGGCCACCTCGCGACCCCGGGCTGTAGCGCGAGTAGTTGAGCCTTGCTGCGGATAACTCGGCCACCTTGCCCGCGTTCGTCTTCACCTGAGAATGCAACGGGCTATGGTCTGTAGCTGGATCTCGTTGGTTCCGCCGCCTATCTCGAACAACTTGGCGTCACGCATGAGCTTCTCGAAAGGGAGCTCCGACATGTAGCCGGCGCCCCCGTGTATCTGGATGGCTTCGAGCGCTGTCCGGGTCGCCTCCTCGGCGCAGTAGAGCTTGGCTATGGAAGCGAGCCTCGCGTCGAACTTACCCTTCCTCTGGGCCCACGCGAGCTTGAGAACCAGGTTGCGGGCGTTCTCGAGGGCGAGTTCCATGCGCGCCAGCTTGAATGCCACACCCTGGAATTCCCCGATCGTCCGACCGAACTGTTTGCGCACGCCCGCGTAGCTGACGGATTCTTCTACGCAACGTTCGATGATGCCTAGACAGATAGCAGGCATCACCGCGCGCTCGAGGTTCAGCGTGCCCAGGGCCGCTCCGCCGCGCCGGGAGCCAGACCCCCCGAGCCGCCCGACGAGGTTGCGAAGTGGAACCCTGCAGTCGTTGAGGAAGACTTCGGCGGTCGGAGAATCGCGCACCCCGAGCTTCGCCATCGGGGGTCCGGTTTCAAGGCCAGCGTTGCCTCGCTCGACGACGACAGCTTGAACGCGTTCGCCGTCGTCGCTGCGCACGCGCGCGTAGACCGCGAAGACGTCGGCGTGGGGCGCGTTGGTTATGAATATTTTCTGGCCGTTGATCACGAGTTCATCACCGTCGACCACCGCGGTAGTGCGCATCCCGCCGAACGCGTCGCTGCCAGCCTCGGGTTCGGTGAGAGCCCAGCATCCGATCTTGTCAAACTTCAGAACAGGAACGGCGTATCTTTCTATGGTCTCGACGCTGTCGCTGGAGAGTATCGCCATCCCACAGCCGAGTGTGGAGATGAACGAGAGGGCAAAACCGGGAGAAACACGGCCGAGTTCTTTCAGCAACACGCTGGTGAGCATCGGGTCCTCGCCAAATCCGCCGCCAATGCTTTCTGATGCGCTACTGGTGTTTTTTTCCGAATCCTTGGATCGCAAGGCGGCGATACGTTTTTCAGCCATCGCGACCAGCGGGGCCGAAACACCGATCTCGTTTCCCAGTCGGTTCAGCAGACCAAAAGGGAGCGTACGTCCAGCCTCGAGCTCCGCGACCAGTGGCTGGAGCTCCTTGGTGCACCACTGACGCATCGCCTGTTCCACAAGCCTTTGGGTCTCATTGAGCTCGAACATGATGCTGCGTATTGTAAGGATGCGTTGACCCATGGCTACCCCGATAGGAGGTGAGTGGCTCGAGGGGTACACCTCGAGCCGTAGTCCCTGCGTTTACGGAGCGCGTTGCACGTGGCCTCGCCACAGGTCATGTTGCAGATACAGCGCGTTGTGGGGGTGCCGCCGAACTGGGTAAACCGCGGGCTAGTATTGCGGTAGGAGGGTTCATGCGTTGGCTACGATTCCGGCCATAAACATGTGGGCACCGTTCGCGCCTGCTCGCTGAGTTTCGAGCGTTGCCGATCAAGCCGGTGGTCATGGAGAAATGGTTGTGGCGTAATGCCGCCTCGCTGCTGAAGCTCGACGATGCCGCGATGTCCGGATGAAGAAGGGGGCACTGCGCTTGGGTGTCGTGTAGACTGCGCGTAGGCGCTGGTTCCGGTCGTGGGGGACGGGGGCGCCGGGCCTGGGACCTAAGGAGGCGAAGATGGCAGAATTCCAGAGTCGTATCATTCGGGCGATGAAGCTCGATCCCCAGCTCTACGAGGAGGTCGAAGCCGACCGCTCGGCGATGGGGCAGGCGACCGGCGTGGTCGTGATGTCGGCAGTCGGGGCGGGCATAGGCGGGATGGCGATGGGCGGACCGGGCATCGTCGCGGCTACCATCGCGGCCTTGTTCGGGTGGTACATCTGGGCTTTTCTCACTTACTTTATCGGAACGCGCCTGCTACCCGAGCCCCAGACCCACGCCGATTACGGAGAGCTGCTCAGAACCATAGGCTTCTCCAGTGCGCCGGGACTGATCCGTGTCGTGGGGATAGTTCCCGGTATCGCGCCACTGGCGTTCACGATCGCGGGGATATGGATGCTGGTCGCCATGGTGATCGCCGTCAGGCAGGCGCTGGACTATACGAGCACCTGGCGGGCGATAGCCGTCTGTGCGGTCGGCTGGGTAGTCCAGTTGCTGATCTTCGCGATGCTCTTTCCCAGCCCTGGTGGAGGCTAGGCGCTCCCGCGGGGCCTAGCCAGCCGCGCGCCGGGCGACGGGGTTTGCGGAGGGCGACCCTGCGGCAGCCATCTCTTGTTCCAGCAGAGCGCGCGATTGCTCGAGGAACGCGGCTAGCTCTAGCTCACCCGAGTCCAGCTTGCGCAGCAACGAGCGTTGGGCACGGTATTCTGGATTGTCGAGGCCGGCTTTGCTTTGCAGCAACCGCCAGGATTTTCTCCGCTCTACGCAAAACAGCACCATCTGTCGCGAAAGTGCTAGCGTGCGCCGTTTTCCGTCATCCAGATCGGCGCCGATGAATACGCCAAAGTCGGGGATGTAAGCGCGATGGTCCTTGTCCAGGTAGCGCCTCTGGACGACGTCGTCTTGGGTGATTCGAACGAGCATGTCATCGAGGTGGACGAGTTTTCTGGCTTCGTCTTCGGTGATCCGCCTGAAGTGTCTACGGAAGCGCGCCTCACTGGCTGCCCAGTGGGCGACGGTATACCTGTAACTCTCGCGTGACTCTTTGTAGTGGGTGGTCCAGAAATCGGCTGCTAGAGTAGGGTTGCCCTTGAGGTCAAGGGCCTCCTGATAGGTTTCTCCACGAGTCGGGTCGAAGACGAACTCGGGGATCGCCCGGGAATCACGCGCCCTCTTGGTCTGAACGGTTGCGACGTCATCGGATACGCCGTGCTCCGGCTGACAGGGAGTGAAGCACTGCAGGAAAGCCGTCCCTCTGTACTCGAGAGCGTCGAGAATCGCCTTGAACAAACGGGCGGCGTTTGCCATCGATACCTGGGCGACGAAGGGAGAACCGTGGCCCGCGGTGAGGGTCTCGGCGACGCCTTTCTTTTCCGTCAATTTCCCCTGCGTCGCGGCGCCGATCTGGTTCATGTCGAAGCCACCGGGCAGGGGCGAAGAGTCGGAGTTTTGGCCACCGGTGTTCGAATAGACCTGGGTGTCGAGCATGAGAAGCTTAACGTTGGGGCGGTTCTGCAAGACGACCTTGGAGACGTTCTGGTAGCCGATGTCGCCGAAACCTCCGTCACCGCCCACGGCCCAGGCCTTGGGCAGTTCCGCGACCTCTCTGTCGCTAAGTGAGGCGTCCGTCATGTGGGTGTAGTCAAAGTACTCGACGTCGCTGATCACACGGTCATCGCGATCCAATAACGCGTCGGCGAGGCGCTCGGGGATGATCGAGCGTCGGGCGTGATCGAGGATGAAGCTCTCGCCCATTATCCAGGATACCGTCGCACCGTCTTGGAAGAGGGAATTCATCCAGGGGTAGGGGTGGGGATTGTTGGGGGGCGTGGAACCGTAGACCGTGTTACAGCCAGTGCTCGCGCCCATCGCCATTACTGCCATCCCGTCGGCCAATCGGCCGTCCACCGCTTGCAGATCCTTGTGGTTGAAGGCCTCCTGTCTCAGCACCGCGACCAGCGCGTCAACGAGGTCACGGTCCGCGACGCCGCCACGCCGGCTGATGAGACTCTTGGTGTCGGCCTCGTTCTCGCCGCCCATGCCCATTACCGTGTGGGCCACGGCTCGTTGAAAGAGCTCGTGTTCAGCTGGATCACGGGCCGCTAGATCCGACAGCTTTTTCAGGCCCTCCCTCTCGAGCCGGTCGGCCTTGGCGCGCAAGCGATCGGCTTTCTGGTGGTAGAGCGGTCTCATGTAAGCCTCGGTCATGGTAGCGACCGCGCGGAGCACGCTCTTTTCCCCGCAGCCCGCACAGGCTCCGTCTCCGGAGACCAGCGCCTCGTAGTTTCGCCTCACCATGAGGTGATTGCGCAGAGCCGCAGCGCGTGAGTCTTGCGGACTCTCGTTGTCATAGAGGCCCAGGTACTTCTGGGGGGTGTCGGGGAGGAGGTCGAGGAACCGGGTCGCCGACTCGTAACGGCTCGTCATCTCCTCGCTGTCGGGTACCATCCGAAGGGCGTCGTGACTGCCGCATTCCACGACGCATTCTCCGCATCCCTTACAGTGGTCCGAAACGAAGATCGCGAACAGCCCCCCCTCTCCGGGGTTCTTCTTTTCTACCGTGGCGAACACCGCGTTGGTCTTCGTGTAGGCCATGGGAAGGATGTCGGTGATGGCGTAGACCGCTTCTTTCGCTTTGTCCGCTATCGTCTCGAGCCCCTCGAGTTTTTCCCGCACGATGTCCTTGAAAGGTACGGCGCGCTTGTCCTTTGTCGCGGCGACCATGGACTCCCGCACAGCGGTTTCCAGAGACGGCAGCGCGTCGAGCAGCTTGGTTCGCTCCGCGGCGTCGGACACGTAGTTCCGGATCGCCGTGCCCAGGACCGTATTCAGGTCCATCGCGACGTTGGGCAAGGCGGTGTCGGGACAGGCGGCGATGCAGTCCATACACTGAGTGCAGTTCTCGGCGATGAAGAGCGGGGTTTCCCGCCTCGCGACGAACTTGGACGCCGTGGCACCGGTAGCCGCGGCCATGACACCGATCGACGCCAGAGGTGAAGCCGGCTGATGGTATCCAAGGCCGGCGCGGAACTCGGCGTCAAAAGCGTCGAGCCTGGCCATCGGTGGTCTCGCTGGCGGACAAACGGTGGGCGCGCAGCGCGTGCAGGACTCACCAGCGCCGTCTTGGGCATCTTGGGGGAGCAGCGGTATACCGCGCATGCTCGACCGGTCGGCTGCGTCTACCCGCCCGTAGGGCACCTCCTGAAGCAGCTCGAAGCCTTCGGACATCACCGTCATGTTGGCTTCGACGACGGCGTCACCAAAACGCCCGAATCTCTTCTCGTATTGCTCCCGTACGACCTGGCGATAGTAGTCCTGGTCGATACCGTTTTGCTCGAGAAACGGCGACACGCGGAAGAACGCGCCAAGAAAGGCGTTGCCTTGCATGCGAAGCTGGAGGTCGGCTCGCGGGGTAGCGCGTTTCGCTATATCGAAACCCGGGAGGATGTAGAGACGAATCCGCTTGTCGATGATCTCTTGCCTGTAACGAGGCGGTATCCGCTCCCAGGCCCTTTCCGGGGATTCCGACGACTCCCACACGAACGCGCCTTCATCGACCAGCCCTTCGAGCGGGTTGGCGTGTGTCAGGGCCTTGGGGTCGCAGCAGAGTACGACGTTGACGTGCCGCAAGTCGCAGTTAACGCGTATACGTTCCGGCGCGACTACCAGGAAGTAACTCGTGGGAGCGCCTTTCTTTTCCGAGCCGTACTTGGGGTTGGCGCTTACGTGAATGATTTCTTTTAGCCGCCCGAATTCATCGAGCCGACCGTCTCGACGCGCGATGGCTTCACCGAACTCGCCGATGATCTCACCGAGGTTCTTGCCGGTGGTGATCATTCCCCAACCGCCGATGGAGTGTAGCCGTACGGCGATGGCGCCTTCCGGCAGCAGGGACGGGGTCTCTTCGGATCTTACTTCGTAGGGGTGATCCACTCCGACGACGAAGTAGCCGACTCCGTCGGAGGCACGCTTGCCGTCCTTGCGAGCCCTATCGGCGGCCGCGAATTCGTAGGCGCCGAGGATTCCCTCGGGTCTGAAGTCCCGCGAACCGAGGCCGTACACGCCGCTGAAGAGCCGCGGAAGCTCGTCGGCGGATATCGCCGGAAGCCCCTCGTGTTGGGGCTGTCCATCGACGCGCAGGGCCTTGCTGAGAGAGGCGCGAATTTCACGGCCCAGAGGGTTGTCGCCCGCGAGCGTCTCGTCCGTACGCTCCATCACGATCACCCGGCGTTTACCCCGAAGGGCCTCGACCATAGCGGCTTCCGGAAAAGGGCGTAGCACGTTGACGTGTATCGATCCGACCCGCGCGCGGCGGTGGTCTCGCAGGAAGTCTACCGCGGCCTCTATGTTTTCGGCCGCCGAGCCCAGAGACACGAACACGGTATCCGCGTCGTCGGTTCTGTAATTCGACAGAGGACCGTAACCGCGGCCGGTGAGACGGGCAAACTCGAGGTAAGCGTCTTCGAGGAATCCCAGGATCGGTTCCCCGAAGTTGTTGCGGCGGGCGACGACGCCGTTCATGTAGTGCTCCTGGTTCTGCACGGGACCTAGCAGGGCGGGGTTGGCCAGGTCGATCATGAGCGGTACCCGGCGCCGCTTCGGGCCGAAGAGTTCCCGCTGTGCCGGGGTGGGGCTGTCGATGAGGTCATCCGCCGCGCCCAGGAACTCACGTATTAGGTCTGCCTCGTGCATGTAGAAGCTGCGCTCGAGGTGGGAAGTGAGAAAGCCGTCCTGAGCGTTGATGCCGGGGGTCAGGCTGAGCTCGGTCACGCGGCGAAGGATGAGAGCCTGATCGGCGGCCTGCTGGGCGTCTTTGGCGAACAAGATTATCCAACCGCTGTCGAGGATGGCGTATATGTCGTCGTGCCCGCAGTGCACGTTGAGCGCTTGCTTGGTCAGGGCTCGCGCCACGACTTCGACGACCATCGTCGAACACTTTCCAGGCGCGTGGTAGTACTGTTCGGCTCCGTAGACCAGACCCTGTCCAGAGGTGAAGTTGACGGTTCGTTTGCCGGTTGTCGACAAGGCTATGGCGCCGCCCTGGGCGGCGTGCTCGCCCTCGGCCTCGATGGCAAGCTTGGACTGGCCAAAGACGTTGAGGCCTCCTTCGGCAAAGGACTGTTGGTAGAGTTCTCCCGCCTCGGTCGATGGGGTGATGGGGTAGAACACCCCACCGTCGCTGATTCGCGCCTCGGTGAAATAACTGACGAGTTGGTTGCCGTTGGCGGTGACGCGAATACCTGGGTAACGAGGCTTGCTCTTCATGATGGCCCACTGCGAAGGCCGGCTTCCGTAACCAAGAACGGCCGTCGCGTTGCTAATTACTACGGAACCGGGCTTTCGCCGTTACATTCTACTTCAAGCCGGGCGTACCCGAAAGCGCGCATCGGCCGGGCACCATGCCAGCGGTGGAGTTCGGGGCCGAATGTGGCGCCTTCGGTTGCGGCGGGAACGGAGGGTTGGGTCGAGTCAGGAAGCGTCCAGAGGGGGCGCAACGCCGCCTGGCGCTACCGATGGACGCTTGCGGACTCGATGGCGTCTATCGCGTCTCGCAGGTGATCGAGTTCTGCCCTTGAGGGGGGCTGGCCACTGTCGAGCCATTCCTCGAGCCAGGCTTCGGTCTTGCCTGCGATCTCGCCCACGTAGGGGAAGCCGCACAGGGACCCACAGCCGTGGAGCTGGTGCATGTGGCCTCTGATGTTATCGAGTACCGTTCTGTCGGCGGCCGAGGTGGCGGTGCTGTTGAGTGAGGAACGCATTTCTTGAACCTTGATCGCCAGCCGTTCGAGGAACTTCGCGGTTATGGCCGGGGGTAGCTCGCGTTTTCGCGAAGCACCTGCAGAGTGTGCTTCCCTTGACGGCTGCCCAGACCTTGCGCGTCCCGTCAACATCCTGACGGTTTCTACAAGTTTGTTCGCCCTGGGCGGTTTTTGTAACCGGACGTTCCAGGGACCCGGGGCCTTGTCGGCGAGGCGTACGGAACCGGTCAGGAGTACGATTGGAATTTGCGCTGTACTAGGGTCGGCCCGAACGGCTTCGGCGATGCGTCGCCCGTCCGAGGGTGGGATCATGTAGTCGACCACGAGGACGTGGGGCAGTATCTCTTTGGCCAGAGCAGTCGCCTCGTCACCGTTTTTCGCAAGAGTTACCGCGTAGCCTGCCTGCTCCAGGTAGGCCTTCAGTATCATTCTGGTACAGACTTCGTCGTCGGCGACGAGTACGCGAACGGCGGGCAATCCATCTACATTATTGGGGATCTGTTTGTTTTCCATCGCCGGTAGGGCATGCAACGCCCGTGCCATCGTTTTGCGGTAGCGACTGCGACCTATGGTGACCACGCGGCAGCTGCGGCGAATGCGCTGAAGCGTCGAAGGGCCGAATCGAGAGAAGCAGTAGGCGAAGCGGCGCATGTAGCCGCCTCGAGGGCCGACAGGGATCAGGGGTTTTTCGTGAGTTTGATCAAAGCAGCACCGATATCGTCCAGTCCCAGCACGGAGTGGCTCAGCCCGGCTTCGATGGCCGCGCGTGGCATACCGAACACCACCGAACTCGCCTCGTCCTGTGCGATGATGCCGCCCCCGGCCGCCCGCACGGCGCGCAGTCCCGACAGTCCGTCTCGGCCCATGCCGGTAAGCACCAGCGCAAGTACCGAGCGTCGGTATATCTCAGCTACGGATTGAAAGAGGTAGGACGCGGCCGGTTTATAGACCCCTACCGGCGGGTCGTCCGACAACCCCGCCGTTCCCCGGCTCGAGAGGTAGAGGTGGCGGTCGGACGGTGCGACGTGTACGACGCCTTGACGGAGCCTCTCCCCGTGGGTCGCAAGCTTTACTCGAAGCGGGGAAACGCTATCGAGCCAGGAGACGAAGCCGCCGATGAATCCGGGGGACATGTGCTGGACGAGGACCACCGGTCGCGGGAAGTCAGGGGACAGCTCGGAGAATATCTTCTGCAGCGCCTCCGGTCCGCCGACCGAGGCGGCGATGGCGACGATGTCGTAGCGCCTTCCGACCAAGGAGCCCAGGTCTGTTCGAGGGGAGGGTCGATCAGAACCAGCGTCAGGTCTGACGCTGGCCGTTCCCCGACGTCGGAGCTGCACCCCGGCGACCGCCTTGATCGTTCCCAGCAGGTGCCTCTTGTCCTGCATAAACTCTTCGGAGCCAAGCTCGCGCGGTTTCTTCACGACGGCGAGGGCACCGGACTGCAGAGCCCGCATGGAGAGCTCGGCGTCGCCCTCCCGGACAAGCGCGGAGACGATGACCACACGACAGGGGGATATCTTCATTATCTCCGCGGTCGCCTCTATGCCGTCCATCTCGCCACTCATGGATACGTCCATGGATATGACGTCGGGACGCAGTTCAACGGTCCTGGCGATGGCCTCGGGGCCACTGCACGCGCTTCCGATGACAGAAATATCGGGGTCGGCCTCGAGGAGGGCCGAAAGAATCTCTTGGCATACGCGTGAGTCGTCTACGACCAGGATTCTGATGGGACCGCGTTGGCTCATATGAGCTGCGAAACGATTTCCAGGAGCCCCTTCTGGTCGAACGCGCTCTTTACGATGTAGGCGTTGGCGCCCACGTCGATACCGCGCGCCTTGTCGGAGGAACTCTCGCGCGACGTTACCAGCACCACCGCGAGGTCACGATGCTCATGTGAATTCCGAATCGTCTCGGTAAGGGCGAAGCCGTCCATGTTGGGCATGTCGACGTCGGTGAGAACGATATCCACGCTTTCCCCCTGGAGTATTTCCCAGGCTTCCGCCCCATCCACCGCGATCAGCACGTCGTAGCCGGCGGCCTCTAGTATCGTCTTCTCCAGCACTCGAGTGGTGGTGTTGTCCTCGACCACCAGCACCCGTTTCCGTTGCTGCTGATCGGGGTTGCCGAGGCTGGAGCTTCGTACAGAAAGTGCGCCTCCAAGAGCCGATCGCACCAGCTCCGAGGCGTTGAGGATGAGCGCGATCTGGCCGTCGGGGAGAAGCGTGGCCCCCGAGACGTATTTGACTCGCTTGAGGCGAGCACCGAGATTCTTAACGATCACGCGTTGTTCGGAGACGAGTTCATCGACGAGAAAACCGGCCTGCTTTCCGCCGGCCGACAGTATCATCAGGTCAGAGCTGCTCTCCCCGGACCTTCCCTCGGGATTGGTGATTCCCAGGGTCTCTGCCAGCGGGACAACCCTGACCAGCCTATCCTTGACCGAGACAACCTCCTGGCCCTCGACGATACGGACGTCTTCCGGTCGAATCCGCAGCAACTGGTGGACATTGGCGGTCAGCACCGCCGAAGTACAATCGCCCACCTTCACCAGCAGCGCGTCGGCGGTGGTCAGGGTCAGCGGAAGGGTGAGGACAAAGCGGGTGTACGAGCCTGGTTCGGAGAAGAGGTCTACGGTGCCGTGGAGCGTCTCCACCGTCGACTTCACCACGTCGAGACCGACTCCGCGGCCGGAAATCTCGGTCACCATCGGTGCAGTGGAGAAGCCGGAATGAAAAAGAAGGTCGGCGAGTTCTTCGCTGTCGTTGGGCAAGGGGAGGCCCCTCTGCTGCGCCTGGGCGCGTATCGCGCCCGAATCAAGACCGCCGCCGTCGTCGGTGATTGAGACCTCTACCTGCGCGCCGCGAAGAGCCGCTGCTACCACCACTCGGCCACGGGCGTCTTTGCCCGCCGCCCTCCGCTGCTCTGGCTCTTCGAGGCCGTGGTCGATGGCGTTGCGTACCAGATGACTGAGGGGGTCACGCAGGGCTTCGAGTATGGATCGGTCCAGTTCCACATCTGCCCCTTCGATGAGGAACTCGACCTCCTTGCCTTCTCTCTTCGCGATGTCGCGGGCCATGCGCGCGAGCCCCTGACAGGCGTCACCAAAGGGGAACATGCGCATGTTGCGAACTTCCTCTTCGACCGAAGCCACGGTCTGGCCGAACACCCGCCGGTCGCGGGTGAGTTCGGTAGCCAGCTGATCGAGTTTCTTGGCCAGCTGCTTGAGGTTAGAGCGGGACTCATCGCGGGGGGGAGCGACCCCGATCCCCTGACCTAGCGCGGCCGTTGCCGCGCCGCCGTTGCTGGATACAGCGCTGCCGGTGGACCAGCTGTCGATAAAGCCCATGATGTCTCGCAACCACTTCTCGTGGTTCGCCGTCCTGCCGTGGACGAGTAACAGTTCGTTAGCGCGATTCATCAACCGGTCTAGTTTTTCAGACTTCACCCTGAGTACTGCATTCTCCTTGAGGGATGAATCGAGGGCGGATCCATCGCACTTCTCCGCTTGCTGGGTGCTGGGTGGCTCGGGTGTCTGTGGCGCGTGTGTCGGTGGCTCGGCCTCGAGCGCCTCGCCCGCAGACGGCGCAGAAGGGGCAGTCGTCGAGAGAGCATCGGTGTCGTGGGCCGCAGGCGCGACGGGTTCGCCTGCACCGTTTTCAGGTGCAGACGGACAGTTGCTGGAGCCTGTTCCAGGAACCATCTGTTTGTCCATCAACGCCAGGGCTAGACGCGGAACCAACCCGACGAGCGCGGAGTCGTCGAGACGATTGTTCTCCTGCAGCCGGACGCGCACGTCTTCCACGCCGTCGGCGGTTTCAAAGAGCAGCTGAAGCAGATCTGGGGTGAGGGAGAGCAGGTTGTCGCGCAGCGCCCCCAGTATGTCTTCAAAATGGTGGCAACTCTCTTCTAGCAAGGGGACGTTCATCATCGCCGACGCGCCCTTTATGGTGTGTGCGGTACGAAACAGGCTGCGAAACAGTTCGGACCTTTCTTCGATGGCGGTCGTACTCTCGAGGGCGAGTAGATCGCTGTTAAGCGCGTAGGCGTGTTCCTCGAGGTCCTCGAGAAAAGTGGGCATCAACGATTCGATTAGTGCGAGATCTTCTTTGTCCATTTATCGGTTCCCCAAGCGCCGCCGGCCCGCGACAATAGTCTTCGCCGTTCCGCGTTTCGGGCCGTCCGCCCAAACCCTCATCGGCGTAACGCGTCAGTCTGGTTTACCCAAAGGCCTTTGTCCTCGAGCAGGGTCGCGCCGTTGAGGACGATGAGCCCGCCTTCGGTCATTCCCGCCACGTACGCTGGGGTGACATCGGTGGTAGATTCTGAAGACGTCAATATCTCGTCGTTGTTCAAGGTCATGAAGGCGCGGACCTCGTCGACGATTGCCCCGAATTCGACACGATCCTCGCCGAATATCAGCATCTGCGACGCCTTTCCGGCGCATTCCACTTGCCCCAGTCCCAGCAGGTTCGTCAGGCGGAAAACCGCTATGGCTTCTCCGTGTCCCTGAGTCAGGCCGCAAAC
>JBHHVL010000061.1:0-17519 GCA_046754245.1 Binatia bacterium
CCTGCACGACGGCCGATAGCTGCTCAGGCGGCCTGTGTGTGGGCGGAGCGGCGCCGAACTGCGACGACGCTAACCTCTGCACCGACGATAGCTGCGATCCTGTCTCCGGCTGCACGAGCGCAGCCAATACGGTGCCTTGCGACGACGGCGACGCCTGCACCACGGCCGATAGCTGCTCAGGCGGCCTGTGTGTGGGCGGAGCGGCGCCCAACTGCGACGACGGTAACCTCTGTACTGACGATAGCTGCGATCCGGTTTCTGGCTGCACGAGCGTAGCCAATACGGTTCCTTGCGACGACGGCGACGCCTGCACCACGGGTGACATCTGTTCTGCCGGAGGCTGCGTGGGCGGTGCGGCGCCGAACTGCGACGACGGTAACCTCTGCACCGACGATAGCTGCGATCCGGTCTCTGGCTGCACGAGTGTAGCCAATACGGTGCCCTGCGACGACGGCGACGCTTGCACCACGGCCGACAGCTGCTCAGGCGGCGCGTGTGTGGGCGGTGCGGCGCCGAACTGCGACGACGGTAACCTCTGTACTGACGATAGCTGTGATTCGGCCTCCGGCTGTACGAGCGTAGCCAATGCGGTGCCTTGCGACGACGGCGATGCCTGCACGACGGCCGATAGCTGTTCAGGAGGCCAGTGTGTGGGCGGTGCGGCGCCGGACTGCGACGACGGCAACCTCTGTACCGACGATAGCTGCGATTCGGGCTCTGGCTGCACGAGCGCGGCCAATACGGTCTCTTGCGATGACGGCAACGCCTGTACCATAGGCGATACTTGTAGTTCCGGACTCTGTGTCGGGGGTGCACCACCGGATTGCAACGATGGTAACGTCTGCACTGACGATAGCTGCGATCCTGCCAGCGGTTGCGTGAACGCGAGCAACACGGTTGCGTGCGACGACGGAAACGCGTGTACCACCAACGATACCTGTGAGATGGGGCTCTGCGTTGGCGGTGTACCCCCGGATTGTGACGACGGTAATGTCTGTACTGACGACGCCTGCGATTCGGTCTCCGGCTGTGCAAACGTGGACAACACGGCGGCTTGCGACGACGGAAACGCGTGCACCCAAACCGATAGCTGCCAGGCCGGCCTGTGCGTCGGTTCTAATGAGGTCGTTTGCGAGTCTAGCGGCGAGTGCCATCTCCCCGGGGTGTGCGACCCAGCGACCGGTAGCTGCACCGACCCACTGGCCAACGACGCGACATTATGCGTGAGCTCGGTCCTTTGCACGGAGTCGTTTGGACTTTGCCTGCAAGGGGCCTGTGAGGCGTTGCCGCTCAGCTGCGATGACGCCAATCCTTGTACCGACGATTCCTGTGACGCCTTGAGCGGCGAGTGCGTACATAACAACAACAGCATCGCTTGCGATGACGGCGATGCTTGTACCCAGGTCGATACCTGCGAGAGCGGTCAGTGTGTCGGATCTCAGCCGATTGTCTGTGAGGCTTCTGACCAGTGTCACGCGGCTGGTGTATGCGATCCGGCTAGCGGTGCTTGTTCCAACCCGGCACTCGCAGACGGTACCGGTTGTGAAGACGGCAACCTCTGCAGTGGCGCCGACAGCTGTGAGGCGGGCGTCTGTGTTGTCGGGATAGCTACGGTGTGCACAGCCGAGGATCAGTGCCACGAGGCGGGGACCTGTGACCCGGCAACGGGGCTTTGCAGCAACCCAGCGCTGGCAGACGACTCGCTCTGTTCGGATGGCAACGACTGCACCGCCGACGACAGATGTGTTGGTGGCATATGTACGGCGGGAACGGCTCTCGATTGTAACGACGACAACGAATGCACGGACGACAGCTGTGACCCGGCCAGCGGCTGCACCCACGCGGACAATACCGTATCTTGTGACGACGGTAACGCCTGCACTCTGGACGACAGCTGCTCGGCAGGAGCGTGCGTGGGTGGCGCTGCGCCCGACTGCGACGACGGCAACGTATGCACCGACGACAGCTGCGATCCCGCGAGCGGCTGTGTAAATGCCAGCGTCCTCGATACCACTCCCTGCGATGATGGTGACGTGTGCACCACGGGCGACGCCTGTACGGCCGGCAGCTGCGGCGGTGCGCCGTTGGATTGCGATGACGGTAACCTCTGTACGTTGGATCACTGTATCAACGGTCCGGTCGCCGGCTGCGTGTACACCTACGACGACGGTCTCGCCTGTGAAGACAGCAACCCGTGTACGGCGAACGAAAGCTGCAGTGCGGGCGTGTGTATACCGAACAGTATCGTACCCGATTGCTGCGGAAACTTCCTGAGGGAGCCCAACGCAACCGTCGAAGAGGAGTGTGACGACGGCAATCGGAACGACGGTGACGGGTGTTCTTCCTTGTGCAAGGTTGAATGCGGTGACGCCGACTTCAGTGGCTCGCTCACCCTGTCGGATGCTCCAGTAATTCTTGCACGCGCCGTGGGACTGGAAGTCGAATGTCCGGCACGGCTATGTGACGTCAACAACAGTGGCGCCGTGACCACCACAGATGCGCTGATGGTCATGATGTACGCCATCGATCTGTTCTCGACGTTGGACTGTCCTAGTCTTACTACTCCGACCTTGCCCGGTGGTTCGGGGGTCGTGACGACTCAAACCACCAGTACCACCGTTCCCTGAGGCGCTCCGCAGCGGCCGAAACCGGCTCGCTGCGGGGCGCGCCAGGCGCGGCCGGGGTGGGTATCCGGTCTGGGGAACGTCTGAGTGGGGCTCGACCAGCCCGCGTACCTATGGTTGCCACTCCCCGATAGTTGTACTATTGCCTCGGCCCGGTACGGACCGTCGGGTTTGGGCATGATGGAGAGTCCGCTCTCCCAGGATTATCGCGAGAGTGGCGGAATTGGCATACGCACTGGATTTAGGATCCAGCCCGCTTAGCGGTTGGGGGTTCGAGTCCCCCCTCTCGCACCAGGACGAATAATATCAGTGAAAGAGTTGGAAGTGTCGGGGATAGCCTCAAGTGTTGAAGAATGCGGGCCGGTAAGCCGTAACCTCAAGGTTTCGGTGTCGGCGGAGCGCGTCAGTATGGAGTTGGACAAAGCCTACGGGCAGCTGGCGCGGAAGGCCCGGGTCAGGGGATTTCGCAAGGGCAAGGTCCCGCGCAAGGTACTCGAGCAACAGTACGGTGACGAAGTTAACAAGGACGTGCTCGAGCGGCTGCTCGACGATGCCTGTGCCGCGTGCGTCAGGGAGCACCAACTCGACCTGGTGGTGTCCCCACGACTCGTAAATCACGACTACGATCCGCAGACGGGGCTGACCTTCGAGGCCTCGGTCGACGTTCGCCCCAAGGTCGGACTGGGGCAGTACAAGGGGATAAAGCTGGACCGGAAGATCGTGCGCGTGGACGACGATCACCTTCGCGAGGCGCTACAGGGGCTCCGGGAGCGCTTGGCTGTGCTCGAGACCGAGGAAGACCGGGTGAACGTTGAGCCCGGAGATGTGGTGGTCATGGACATGTACGCTTTCGTCGAGGGGAAGCCCGTCGACTCGGTAAGCGGTGAGGGGATCCAGCTCGAAGTCGGTTCCGGTCAATTCATGGAAGACTTTGAAAAGCAGATTGTCGGCGTGACCCGCGGTATTCGAACGCCGATCGTCGTGAACTTTCCGGAAGACTACGGGAACGAAGAGATCGCGGGCAAGATCGTTCGCTTCGAAGTAACCGTGCGCCAGATCAAGCTCAAGGTTCTTCCCACGCTCAACGACGAGTTCGCGGTGGAGCTCGGCTGGGAGGATTGCAACACCCTCGATGATCTCAGGGCGCTGGTGAGAAAGGATCTAGAGGCTCGCTCTCGGCTTGAAGCCGACCGCCGCGTTCGACAGGAACTGTTGGATCGCGTGGTCGACTCCACCCAGATGGATGTGCCCCCCATGCTGGTTGAGCAGAACGTGTATGGGATGCTTTCCGATATGGGGCTGCGGGAGGTTCCCTCGGACAAGATCGAAGAGCTGAAGGCCCTGGTGGAGCCGCGTGCGGTTCGCCAAGTGAAAGCTGGGTTTGCCCTCGACGCGATTGCCGATCTCGAGGGGATAGCGGTCACCCAGGACGAGCTGAGGCAGAGGATACGCGATCAGATCGTCAGGGCCGGGGAAAAGGCCGAGGATCTCACGAAATACTACTCCAACCCCTCGGCGGTGGCCCAGCTGAAGATCGGCATGCAGCGAGACAAGTCGTTGGATTGTGTCATGAACTCTGCTGTGCTCACCGATATCGACGTCGATCCGGACGCTGTTGCCGACCCCGGCCAAACGGGCTAGGCTGCCCCCATGAATCTTGTCCCAATTGTCGTCGAGCAAACCGGTAGGGGAGAGCGATCTTACGATATTTTTTCGCGCCTGCTGAAGGAGCGGATCGTCTTTCTCAATGGAGAAATCGACGATTCCGTATCGGCCCTCGTTACCGCCCAGCTGCTTTTTTTGGAGGCCGAGGATCCCGATAAGGATATTTTTTTCTATATCAATTCACCGGGGGGAGCGGTCACTTCGGGGCTGGCGATTTATGACACCATGCAGTATATCCGCCCGGCGGTTTCGACGCTTTGCATCGGCCAGGCGTCTAGCATGGGGGCGGTATTGCTGGGCGCGGGGGCGAAGGGTAAGCGCTACGCCTTGCCACATTCGCGTGTGATGATTCACCAACCCCTCGGGGGCGCCCAGGGGCAGGCGTCCGACGTCGACATCCAGGCCAAGGAAATTCTCCGTATTCGAGCTCAAATTAATGAAATACTTGCCAGACATACGGGGCAGGATCTTGCTACAATAGAGCGGGACACGGACAGAGATCGTTTCATGACGGGAGGCGATGCCGTTGAGTTTGGTATCGTCGATGAGGTGATTTCATGCCGGCCAGACCATCAGGCCTAGGGTCCGGAGGCTAGGATGCCCAAGAACGGCGAAGACAAAAGTAAGGATCTCGTATGCTCGTTTTGTGGCAAGGGGCAGGAAGAGGTCCGCAAGCTCATCGCCGGACCGACCGTATACATCTGCGATGAATGCATCGACCTGTGCAACGACATCATCGCGGAGGAGTGCGATCAGGAAGAAGCCATCAACGCGGTGTCTTCGGTCCCGCGTCCGGCAGACATCAAGAAGGTGCTCGACCAGTACGTGGTCGACCAGGACGACGCCAAGCGCATTCTCGCGGTAGCTGTCCACAATCACTACAAGCGCATCGACTCTGGGATGGTTACCGGTGACGTCGAACTGCAGAAGTCCAACATACTGTTGGTGGGCCCTACGGGTTCGGGGAAGACCCTGCTCGCCCAAACCCTTGCGAGGTTCTTGCAGGTTCCGTTCGCCATAGCCGACGCGACCAGCCTGACCGAGGCGGGCTACGTCGGGGAGGACGTCGAGAACATCATCCTAAGCCTGCTTCAGAACGCCGACTACGACGTGGAGAAGTGCCAGCGCGGCATAGTCTACATAGACGAGATCGATAAGGTCGCGCGAAAAAGCGACAATCCTTCCATAACGCGAGACGTCTCGGGGGAAGGGGTCCAGCAGGCGCTCCTGAAGATCATAGAGGGAACGACGGCTAGCGTGCCTCCCAAGGGAGGGCGTAAGCACCCGCAGCAGGAGTTTCTCCAGGTCGATACAACCAACATCCTCTTCCTCTGTGGCGGAGCTTTCGTCGGTCTTGAGGAGATCATCCGCAGACGGGTCGGTATGAAAGGTATGGGTTTTGGTGCCGATGTCCGTAGCGCGTCGGACACAGAACACAAAACCGTCCTATCCCAGCTGCAAACCGAGGATCTGCTGAAGTTCGGTCTGATCCCCGAGTTCGTCGGCCGGCTTCCGGTAATAACTTCTCTGCACGACCTTGACGAATTTGCTCTCGTGCGCATCTTGAGAGAGCCAAAAAACGCGTTGACCAAGCAGTACACGAAGCTCTTCGAGATGGAGAACGTCAAGCTCAGCTTCACGGAAAGTGCGCTCCACGCCATTGCGCGTCAGGCCCTGGAGCGGAAATCAGGCGCGCGCGGGCTTCGGGCGATTATGGAAACCATAATGCTCGACGCCATGTACGACGTGCCCTCTCAGCCGGAGATCGAAGAAGTGGTAATCTCCCAGGAGGTGGTCGAAAAGACCGAGCAGCCGATCATGGTCTATTCGACGACTTCGCAGGCGAGCTCAGGGTAGCTCGATCCCGGGGTCGACCCACGACGGGTTGTCGATGGCGAGAGAAGTCGGTTGAAACTGGCGGGTAAGAAAAATGTCTGACGAAGAGGAATCCATGATTTTCAAGAATACGCCGGACTCCGATGTGGAGAACGAGGCAGCCGCGCCAGTGCGGGTTCTTCCTCTCTTGCCGTTGCGCGATATCATCGTCTTCCCGCATATGGTCATGCCCCTGTTCGCGGGGAGGGCGAAGTCGATCGCGGCCTTGGAAGCCGCCATGGAAGCGGATCAGTCCATCCTGCTCGCCGCCCAGAAAGACGCGAAGACCAACGAGCCCTCGGAAGAAGACATCAACCGGGTCGGTACCGTCGGCACGATCGTCCAGCTGCTTCGCCTGCCTGATGGCACCGTCAAGGTGCTGGTCGAAGGGAAGAGAAGGGCAGCCATAGCCTCCTATACCGGTAACGCGGAGTTCTTCCAGGTCGAGATAGAGGAGATCGCAGAAGAGCAGGGTGAGGCCTCCGAGCTTGAGGCGCTGGTGAGAAGCGTAAACGCCACTTTCGAGGCTTACGTAAAACTCAACAAGAAAATCCCCCCGGAGATGGTGGGGACCGTTGCGGGGATAGAAGATCCCTCTCGCCTGGCGGACACGATCGTTTCCCATCTCGGTATCAAGCTAGAGGACAAGCAGGGTCTGCTCGAAACCTTTGCCGTGGGGCCACGCCTGGAGAAGGTTCTCGGCTTCATGCGTTCCGAGATGGAAATACTAGAGGTAGAAAAGCGTATTCGTTCCCGGGTCAAGAAACAGATGGAGAAGACCCAGAAGGAGTACTACCTCAACGAGCAGATGAGGGCGATCCAGAAGGAACTCGGCGAGAAAGACGAGTTCAAGAACGAGATGCAGGAACTCGAAGAAGCTCTTGCCAACTCGACGATGCCGGACGAGCCCAGAGAGAAAACTGAGAAAGAGCTCAAGAAGCTCAAGATGATGTCGCCTATGTCTGCCGAGGCGACGGTCGTGCGCAACTACATCGACTGGATGCTGAGCCTCCCTTGGCAGGACTACACCGAAGACACGATCGACATTGATGAGGCGAAGGCCGTTCTTGACGAGGACCACTACGGCCTGGAGAAAGTCAAGGAGCGGATACTCGAGTACCTCGCGGTCACCAAGCTCGTCGGTGCGATCAAGGGCCCGATACTGTGCCTCGTTGGTCCCCCCGGCGTGGGGAAGACCTCGCTGGGCCGATCGATAGCCAAGTCAATGGGGCGGGAGTTCGTACGGATATCGCTGGGTGGCGTGCGCGACGAAGCGGAAATACGAGGTCACCGACGCACCTATATCGGTGCGATGCCTGGCAAGATCATCCAGAGCATGAAGAAGGCGTCAAAGGGTAATCCGGTTTTTCTCCTGGACGAGGTTGACAAGATGTCGGCCGACTTCCGAGGGGACCCGGCGTCGGCAATGCTGGAGGTGCTCGATCCCGAGCAGAATCACAGCTTCAATGACCACTACCTGGACGTGGACTACGATCTGTCCAAGGTGATGTTTGTTACCACCGCGAACAGCCTGGACCGGATTCCACGGCCGCTCCAGGACCGAATGGAGATCATCCGTATTGCGGGTTACACGGAAATCGAGAAACGGAACATCGCGCGCAACTTCCTCATTCGGAAACAGCGCGAGGCCAACGGCCTCGACGAAAGCAGGATTTCCTTTTCCGATGCCGCTTTGATGCACACCATCCGCCACCACACCAAGGAGTCCGGCGTGCGTAACCTGGAACGGGAGATCGCGTCGATCTGCCGTAAGGTCGCCGTGCAGGTGGTCAGCGAAGATGGGGAGTCAGTAAAGGTGACCCCGCGCGTCATCGACAAGTACCTTGGTCCGCCACGTTTTCGTTATGGCCGTGCCGAAGCCGAGCCTATGGTTGGTGTGACCACTGGCCTCGCGTGGACCGAAAACGGCGGCGAGTTGCTCAACACCGAAGTCACGGTGCTGCCGGGCAAGGGCAAGCTGACCATCACCGGTCAACTCGGCGACGTCATGCAAGAGTCGGCTCAGGCGGCCATGAGTTACGTGCGGTCTCGTGCCTTCGAACTCGGCTTCGAGCAGGACTTCTACCAGAAAATAGACGTCCACATTCACGTCCCCGAAGGGTCCATTCCTAAAGACGGCCCGTCGGCCGGAATCACCCTGGCGACCTCTCTGGTGTCGGCGATGACCGGGATTGCGGTGAAGCCCGATGTTGCCATGACAGGTGAGATCACGCTGCGCGGTCGCGTACTTCCCATCGGAGGGCTGAAAGAGAAGATGATGGCCGCCCACAGGGCAGGCATCAAGAAAGTCATGGTGCCATCGGAGAACGTGAACGACATTCGCGATATCCCGGCCACGGTGCGCAAGGCCGTGGAAGTGATGACGGTCGAACACGTCGACGAGGTGCTGGACGAAGCTCTGGAACTCCCCGAGGGAAGGGCGTCGCTGTTTTTGCACGACAAGCCCGAAGACGTCGCGCATCTCGGCATCGTCACGAGGAAGATGCCGGCCGCCGACGAAGAGGGCGAGCCTCTCACGCACTAGGAACCTGCCTCGCAGGCGGACAACGCATCCCTGGCGCCATTGTTTGCACCTACCGGTCGGTGTAGGGTCGACGGTTCCGGGCGGTTAGCTCAGTTGGGAGAGCATCGGCCTTACAAGCCGGGGGTCACTGGTTCGAGTCCAGTACCGCCCACCAGCACTATCCCCGCGTGACGACTCAGCTTTCCGGCTGTTCGCTTTCGCGGCCTCGGGGCGCTTCTCCGAAAGGCACCCGACAAAAACCCCTTGCGGTGCTGCCGCATGTGGTGGTTTCGGACCTGCAAGCGACCGTGGGACGGCCCATTGCCTGCCTTCCGCCACGACCGCTGGGTTGCGTGGTCGTGGCCAATTCCGTCGGAAACTACCGAACCGCTACCCCCACAGCCAACGCTTCCGCCTACGAAGTCTACAATTCTACGTGGAGTCTCTAAAGTTGGAGGGGTTCCCTTACTCTTGCCCCGGATGCAATTTACGCCTACGCGGCAATATGTTGAGGATCATGTGGTGTGACGCGATAGCTGCGAGTTTACGGTGAAGTATGGATTCGAGAATCCACGCAGCGGCGGCGACCACCGCGCGACTGAGCGGACTCTATCAACACCTGGTGCGGGCTGCAAAGAATACCGGTCTGGGGGCAGTGAAGACGTGATGTGGCCATCGATGAAACTGTTACCCACTACATGGTCCTGCGCCACGTGGTCAGGGCTATTTGCGTTCCCCCTCGCGGGCAATTAAGGAAATTCGGGCCACAGATCCGTCTCTAGTTCGCATATCGCCGGATTGGAGTTGTCGATCGAGGGTTTGGCGCCGAGGAGGTTTACAGAGGGGATGATCGACCGCGTACTGAGACCGCGGAACGTCGTTTTGCTCTTTTGCGTCGTCTTTGCGGTCAGCATCCCGCAGATCACTAAACTCACAACAGACCACGACTATATGGATCTTCTTCCGTATGGGGATCAGGGCGCGAGAGATTACGAGGAGTACCTGGAACGTTTCCCGAGCGATGCAGGCGCACTGGTAGTCGCCAGTGGCCATAGCCTTTGTAGTCCTCCGGCGTGGGGACATCATAGGCGTCTCACTGACAACCTGGAGGATTTGGACGGTGTAGATCGCGTCATTGCCCTGACTACATCCAAGCATGTTAGAGGGCTAGGTGACGCAGTCGAGGTTACCGACTTCTTGCCCCAACCCCCGGACGCAGACGCTGACTTGTGCGTCGCTGCGCTTCGCTACAAGCCCTACCAAGGCCTCTTGGTAAACCACGATGCTAGCGCGATGGCCTTTTACGTTGTGGCGCAAGACGGTGCAGACCCAATGCTGCTGAGCGACAGCATCCAGGGGGTGATAGAAAAACTCCGACCACTGTACCAGGAGGATGGTGGCGATCTTTTTCAAAGTGGCGAGCTTTACGCCAGTACCGGACTTTCCCGTGCTACAGACAAAGCTGCGCTGCTGCTCCCAATCGTTGTCTTGCTTATGCTGCTGGTCGCCAGATACCAAACACGGTCCTGGCGAGTCGCGATACTTGTCGCTGCTACGGGAATGTTCGGCACACTGTTCACTTTTTCATTAATGGGCTTCCTCGACCTCGCCCAGAACCCCATTAACGTCCTCGTCATCAACCTCTTCATCCCTCTCGGAGCGGCGTTCGCGATACATGCCCACGGCTATATGAGGCGCGCTCACTCTCTGCTGTTTGGCTGGCTGCCTGAACAGGCGCTTCGACCTTTTGCGTTCGCTGGGCTGACGACAATGATAGGCTTCGGTTCAACGGCGCTGAGCAGTGTCCCGGCGGTCCAGCAACTCGGCTTGTTGGGCATCTTTGGAATCAGCATGTCCCTCTTCACGACTTTCATGCTCACGTTCCCGGTCCTATCGTCTCTACAGGGCGAGCCCCGATCCGACAACCTTTCTGGCAGGGAAGTGGATGGCGAGTCGTATGTGCTCTCGCGGCGCGGCCTTCTGGGCACGCTCTCTGTTCTGACCTTGGCCAGTATCATCGGGTGCACAATGCTCAGGGTGAATTATTGTCCCATTGACTACCTCAAGGAATCGAACCCCGTTCACATAAGCTTTGAACGAACTCGTAAGTTATTTGGCACCTACAGCATTCCGTTTACGGTTTTTGGCGATGAGGGTAACGCTGCCATCGATCCGGAATTGCAGCAGGCGGTCCATGCTTTTGTTGAAAATCAGAAGAAGTTGTTTCCCGGTATGCAGGCGTCAGAGTTCTTTAACCAGCTTTCCGAAGTGAGTCTCGCGTTCAGTGCCGAAGTGGAGCCGCCGATACTTTTTCCCAAGTCGAAGGAAGGCATAGCCCAATTTCTTCTCTTTTTCGATGAGAGGGACACAGAGCCGTACCTAGACCATGACAGAAGAAGCCTAACCGTGCTCTTGCAGACGCCGTTCAGGAGTTCCGCAGAGTTCCGAGCCCTTGATCAAAATGTCCGAAGGTTCGCCGAGACACATGAACTTCACGCTTCGTTGGTGGGGAGGGTCGCGCAATTCTTTCGTGCGGGCGATATTATTGCTCTCAACAACATCA
This sequence comes from Binatia bacterium, assembly GCA_046754245.1. Taxonomy (GTDB): domain Bacteria; phylum Desulfobacterota; class Binatia; order UBA1149; family UBA1149; genus JBHHVL01. Next base: position 11,252 of record JBHHVL010000061.1, read on the forward strand.
GATCGCTTGCCGTTGGCATCGGTTTGGTAGGAATCTGTTTCGTCGTTCTCTTTAGGTCTTCCCGCCTTGCCATGTTTGCGTTGCTCGCGAACATCTTGCCGGTGGTGGGTAGTTTGGCGCTCCTGGGCTTGTTTCGGATCGATCTTGATATTGGATCGTCAATTGTATCGGCTGCCGCTCTTGGGCTTGTCGTAGACGATACTGGCCATCTGGTGGCAAACTACAGCGCCTACGTTAACGCGGGTAACTCCGCCAAGGCGTCTGCCAAACTAGCCGTTGACGAACTTCGAGGGCCTATCATCATGACGACAGTGACGATTGTCTCAGGTTTTCTCGTCATGAATCTGGCCGGTCTGATACCGTTCCATACGTTCTCGCGCCTGTTGAGCGTGACGATGATTTACGCGCTATTTGGAGATCTTGTAATCCTGCCTTCACTGCTCGCGAATTTTGACAAATCCCGATCCTGAGCTGACGTGGGAGAGGTGGGAGGCCGCGCCGGTCGCCGCACGGTCGCGACGAAGAGTACTGCGCGGATGAACTGCGGACTTCTGCCAGTTCTTGCAAAAAACTGAAGGCCGCATAAGCGGGTCACCGCGCCGTTGAAAGAAGCCAAGGTGCTGCTCGACAAACTGTGCGGGTGCGTGTCGCTTCCTGGTTTTGGCAGAGCTGGTGGATCGAGAATTTGGTGCTCCGAGTTCCTAGGGGCCTGGCCAGAAGGGTTGCCCGGCTTTTCGGCGATTGGCTTGAAGTACGGCAAGGTTGCTGTTACGTAGAATAATTACGCCGGGAGTTCGGCTCGACGCGGGGTCGTAGTTCAGCTGGTTAGAATGCCGGCCTGTCACGCCGGAGGTCGCGAGTTCGAGTCTCGTCGGCCCCGCCACTTTTGCTGCCACGGGTAGGCCCGTGCAGGGGTGCAAGGGATGCAGAGGGTAACAAAGAGTCTCAGTGTGGAAGAGGCGAAGGCCGCGAGGGTCTGGTTCGTGGTCGACGCGGAGGGCGTTACGCTCGGCCGCCTGGCCACCAGCGTCGCCAACGTGTTGCGCGGCAAGCACAAACCGGATTTCACCCCGCACGTCGACTGTGGGGATTTCGTGATCGTCACCAACGCCCAGAAGGTTCGCCTTACGGGCAACAAGCTCGCCGACAAGCGTTACTACCGGCATTCGGGTTATCCGGGCGGCATACGGGAGATCACGGCGGGGCGATTGCTCGAGACTCGTCCAGAAGAGGTGATTCGCAAGGCGGTGGTCGGTATGTTGCCCAAGAACCGACTGGGGCGGCAGCTGGCGACCAAGCTAAAGATATACGCGGGGGCCGAACATCCCCACGAGGCTCAAAAGCCTTCCCCCATGGCGGTGCGGGGACTGCGGGCTTAACCAAACCGTTGCAGGTAGAATAAACGTATGGCGAACGCGTCCGAACAGGTTCTCAGTACAGGAAAGCGCAAGACGGCGATAGCCCGCATATGGCTTTCTCCTGGCAAGGGCGAGGTGACGGTAAACAAGCGCAGCCTCGACTCCTACTTCCCGCGTCCGACGGCGCGCATGATCATCGCGCAGCCCTTCGAGCTCACCGGTACCACGGGCGACTACGACATAGCCGCGCGGGTGCGGGGAGGCGGTATTTCGGCCCAAGCCAGTGCTCTGAGGCACGCCATCAGCAGGGCGCTGGTGGACGCGCGCCCCGAGTTCAGGCCGGTGCTCAAGAAGGCCGGCTTTCTCACCCGTGACGCGCGCAAAGTAGAGCGCAAGAAGTACGGGCGGCACAAGGCCAGGAAACGGCCACAATACTCCAAGAGGTAATTCCTCCATGGCAGGCGAGACTCTGGTCCGGGTGGCCGTCGTGGGTGCGACCGGCTACACGGGTTGCGAGATCGTGCGCCTGTTGGCCCGGCATCCCAAGGTAAGCGTTTCCGCTGTTACTTCGGAACGCGACGCGGGGCTGCGTCTGGGGAGGGTGCGGCCCAGCCTCGACCTGGTCGACCTCGAACTGCAGAAGGCCGACGCCGCGGCGGTAGCGGCCTGCTCTGACTTCGCCTTCGTGGCTTTACCGCACGGCAGTTCCGCGCCTCTGGTCAGCGAGCTGGTGAGCAAGGGCGTAAAGGTCGTCGATCTCGGCGCCGATTTTCGCTTTGACGATCTCTCGACCTACGAGGAATGGTACGGGAGTCACCCGGCGCCGGATCTGGCTTCCCAGGCCGTCTACGGTCTCAGCGAGTACGCGCGCGACGAGGTCGCCTCGGCCTCGTTGGTGGCCAACCCCGGGTGTTACCCTACCGGTGCGTTGCTGGCGCTGCTCCCGCTCGCTTCCGAGCTGGCGGGGCCAGTGATAGTCGACTCCAAGTCCGGTACCAGCGGTGCCGGCCGCGGCGCCAGCGAGCAGGGCCTTTTCGCCGAGGTCAACGAGGAGATCAGACCCTACTCGGTAGGCAGACACAGGCACGGTCCGGAGATAGTCGAGAAACTCGGCGCCAAGACGCCGAAGCGGGTTGAGGTACTGTTTGCGCCCCAGCTCATCCCGGTATCGAGGGGTTTGCTGACCCACTGCTACGTGAAGCTGGCCAGAGACGTTGACGTCGAGTCGGTTTTCAAGCGGGCTTACGACGGCGAGGCTTTCGTGCGGGTACTCGCTGGCGAAGAGCTGCCCTCGATTCGCAGGGTACGCGGCACCAACATGGCCGAGCTGGCGTGGTTTCATGACGAGGCGAGCGGGCAGCTTCTCGTCATGACGGCTATCGACAACCTCGGCAAGGGTGCGGCCGGGCAGGCCGTCCAGAACATGAACATCATGCTGGGTCTAGGAGAGACCAGCGGTCTGGATCAGCTCGCGGCCATGCCCTGAACGGGGCTCGGGTCTATTCGGGCCAGAGGTAGAACGCGGCCCCCAACAGGGTGAACATGCCGTTGGCGGTCCAGGCCGCGAGAAAAGGCGAGATACCGCCGTTGCGACCGGCCGATACCGCGACGGCCATGGTTACCCAGTAGCCAAAGCCTACTAGCAGCCCGGCGATGAGGTTGTAGGACAGGCCGCTACGACGCCGTTTCCGCACCGCCAGTGGTATTCCTACCAAGAGCATGAGCAGACCGGACATGGGCCAGGCCATCTTGACGTGGAGGTCGACCCTGAAGCTGTCAGCGCTGAGGCCCCGTGACTCCAGCATGCGGATCTGCTCGCGCAGCTGGCGGTAGTTGAACTCGGCTGGCTGGCGCCGATTGCTCAGCAGCTCGTCGAGGGTGATGTCGAGCCCGAATTCGCCGGGTTCGAGCGGGCGGGCGAGGATCTCACCCTCGGGGCCGAAGTTCTTGACCGTCCCCTCGGAGATTTCCCACCTATCGTTTCTCCAGCGTACCATCGGTACCTCGACGATCCGGTTGAGCTCGAAGGTCGGTCCGGTCTCATAGAGCGTCAACCCGTAGAGCGCGCGGCTGTTGGCGTCGAAGTAGTCGACGTTGAAAAAGCCTTCCTGTCCTTGGAACCAGAGCGAATTGACGTTGTAGAGACCGCGGAACGCTTTCTTCTTTATCACCACGTCGTTGATTCGACGCGAGTGCGCGGTCGCCCCGGGAACCACGGTAAGGTTGCCCACCAGCGCGACCATGCTGAATACCGCCGCGACCGCCAGAAGCGGGGCCGCGACCGTGGCGGTTCCGACGCCGCAGGCCCGTAGCGCCAACATCTCCTTGTGGCGGCTGAGCAGGCCGAGGCTGATGAGGACGGCCAGCAGCGCGCAGGCCGGGTAGATATCGCTCAAGATGCTTGGAATCTTGAAGAGAAAGTAGCTCGCGATGGCGACGACTCCAGGATCGTAGGAGAGCAGGTTTCCGACCCGCTGGAAGAAGTCGACGACCAGGAACAATCCAGTTGCTGCCAGCATGCAGAGGCCGAACACCTTGAGGTATTGTCCCACGACGTATCTTGCGATGATGCTCATGGGGCACCGGCCTTCTTGGCCCGTAGCCAGCTGGGCCACCTAAGCAGAGAGGGGTAGTGGAGCTTGTCTCGCGCGCTGTGGCTCAAGAGCACCGCACCGCCTACCGCGAACAGCAGATTGGGAATCCACATCACGACTGCGGGCGGCAACGAGCCCTTGCGGGCGACCGTCGTGGCCGCGCTGAAGAGAAAGTAGTAGAGGAGAATGACCGCCAGGCTCACGGCGAAGCTCCTAGCCCGTACGGTCCTCGAACGCTGCATACCCAGAGGCACGCCGAAAAGCGCGAGCACGATCGAGGCGACGGGGAGTACGAGCTTACGGTTGATTTCGATGTTCTCCTCGGTCGCCGGATCCCCGACGGCGAGTCTGCCGGCTCGAGCCGCTAGCAGCTGCTGCCAGGTGAGCTCCCGCGGTTCCGGCGCTCGAGAACGTGCCGCGGCGATCTGGGCTTCGATGTCGAGATTGACTTCCAAAGACGCGAAATCGGTCTTGTCGTAGCTTTCCTGGCCGGCGTGGAAGGACAGGCTGGTTCCGTCCAGGAGCATGAGGTAGATGCTGCGCGTTTGCTCGTTGGAGACCATTCGTCCGCTCGAGGCGATCATGGTGGTGCGGCGATAACTGTCGCGCTCGTCGGCAACCATGATGCCTTTCATGAGGCCGTTTTCGCGATCGATTCTGTCGACGTAGACCACCAAGCCATTGAATTCGCTGTTGAAAACCCGGGGCCTCAGCGCGGCCGTGGCCCTGTCGCGGGCCATGTCGTAGAGGGTCTCCTTGATCTGGTGGTTTGCCCAGGGCCTCCCCCAGGCCGCGAGAACGAAGGTCGATAGGGCTACCGCCACGGCGAAGTACATCGATGGACTCAGCATCTGGTAAAGGCTGATACCGGCGCTGCGCATGGCAATCATTTCCCCGTCGGTGGCGAGACGGCCGAACGCCACGACCACCGCCAGCAGCAGCGCCATGGGGATGGTCAGTTCCATGAAGGAGGGGAGGATATAGGCGAACAGCGCCAGCACCCTGTGCCCAGGCACCCCCCTGGCCACGATCAGATCGACGAGTTCCAGGATACGCGATACCAGGAGAATGAAGGTGAACACCCCCATGCCGACAAGGAAGGCGGACGCGAGTTCGCGCAGCAAGTAGCGGTGCAGGGTTTTACCCATTCGCGGGCGCATAGTAGACAAGCACCGCGGGGCTGTAAACTGTTGTGGTTAAGCGACTCAAGCGCCGAGATGGCAGAGGAGGTGACCGCGAGGGAGGGTGGGGTGTTCGGCTCGTGGTAGCCGGACCGCACAGCGTCCGTGCGGCGCTCTCCGGGGACTGCCGGGTTCACACGGTATTCCTGGACGAGTCGCCGCCGTCCCGGATCTCGTCGTTGGCCGAGGTGGCGAGGGAGGCCGGAGCCGCGGTTGCGTCGGTGCCGCGGGGCGAGTGCGATCGTCTCGCCGGCATCCGTAGCCAGGGGGTTGCCGCCGAAATCACCTTCAAATATACGGAGTTCAAGGCCATGCTTCATGCGGTGGACGAAAGCGTCGCCGGTTCGGACTTGATGGTTTTCGTCGACGAGGTGAGCGATCCTCACAACCTTGGAGCCATCGTTCGCACGGCGGCGGCGGTGGGGGCCAGGGCTGTCGTGATCCCGGGGCGTCGGGGGGCGCCGATCAATTCCACGGTGATGCGGGTTTCGGCCGGTGGCGCCCTGCACGTTCCGGTCTGCCGGGTCGCCAACCTCTCCAGGGCCATTTCGATGGCGCAAAAAGCCGGTTATTGGGTCTACGGTCTCGAATCCAGAGGCGCGAAGAGCCTCGGGGTCGATGCACTCCAGCCCCGGGTCGGGGTGGTGGTCGGCAGCGAGGGGGCCGGCCTGCGCAGCCTGGTGGCCAGGACTTGTGACGAGTTGGTTAGTCTGCCCATGCGCAATTCGGTCGAGTCGCTGAACGCGTCGGTGGCCGCCGGCGTCGCGATGTACCTGCTCGCAAAGGGGCTTATTATTGGGGCCGAAGCTGTTGACTCTTCGAAATCGCGTTGATAGGTAGAATCGTTTACACCGCCGGAAGTGCGCTACGGGTGCGTTTTGGATCCTTGACCCGTGTTTCGCCTGCGGTGGTCTGAGGGATCGACACGGCGGGCGAATATCGGTGAAGACGGTTACTTCACGGGTGCCGATGTAGCTCAACTGGTAGAGCAACTGATTTGTAATCAGTAGGTTGCCAGTTCGAGTCTGGCCATCGGCTTCACTGGCGAGAACACGGCGGAGGGGTGCCCGAGCGGTCAATGGGAGCAGACTGTAAATCTGCCGGCGTATGCCTACGGAGGTTCGAATCCTCCCCT
>JBHHVL010000062.1:0-17286 GCA_046754245.1 Binatia bacterium
GGAGTCATTTCGTGCGTAATTATGTCGCTCTTGTCGTTAGCTCTTGCTGGCCATTCCGGAGCCAACCCGAAGGATGATATTATTCCGACGTTTTTTTGCGTCGAGAATGAACCGTTGACAAGCCCTCGCGTTGTCATTATCTAGCCAAAGTAGCCTTTTAAGCCGGCACCGAGAGGCCGGAAAAGGTCGAAATGGACGTAGCCGAGAGATTTGTATCCTTGTGGCCCTGTGCCCCGGGCCACCCATTTACGGTCGGACCCTTCCGCTCACATGGTGGGGTTTTTTTGTGCCCGCCGGCCGGCGGCGGCTCGCGCGGGGCCGCGCCTGGCTCGACAGGGCCAAGGCGGCATCCTCTCGTGGCCCGATCATGAAAATACTCGACCAGCAGCAGGTTCGCAGGGCCTTGGTGCGTATCGCTCACGAGATCATAGAGCGAAACGGTGGGGTCGACGGGCTCGCGCTCGTCGGCATCCGCAGGCCAGGGGTACCATTGGCCGAGCGAATAGCCGGGAGTATCGGCTCCATAGAGGGCCACGCTCCCGCGGTGGGAGCCGTGGACGTTACCATGTATAGGGACGACCACGGGCGCCTGGGCACCACCGCCGAGGTGCGACCTACCGACATCCCTTTCGACATCAACGGTTTGAGGGTGATCTTGGTCGACGATGTCCTCTTCACCGGCCGGACGATACGCTGTGCGCTCGACGCCCTCGTCGATTTCGGTCGTCCGGCGGCGGTTCAGCTCGCGGTGCTCGTCGACAGAGGCCACCGAGAGCTGCCGATACGTGCCGACTACGTGGGCAAGAACATCCCTACGTCGGTCGACCAGGTGGTGCGGGTCGAACTCGAGGAACTCGGGGGAAACGACGGCGTGTACCTCGAGGCGGTGGCCGATGGGGACTGAGGTAAGGCATCTGCTGGGACTAGAGGGGGTCTCGGCTGACGATATCCGGCTTCTGCTGGACACGGCGGAGTCGCTCGCGGAGATTTCCGAACGCGACGTGAAAAAAGTGCCCACCCTGCGGGGCAAGACCGTAATCAACCTTTTCCTCGAGAACAGTACCCGCACTCGTATTTCCTTCGAGATAGCGGCCAAGCGTTTGTCGGCAGATTCCATCAACGTTTCCGCTTCCGGTTCGAGCCTTTCCAAGGGCGAAACGTTGGCGGACACGGCGCGGAACCTCGCGGCGATGTCACCGGACGCCATAGTGGTTCGGCATCCCTCGGCGGGCGCCGCCCGCATGCTCGCCGACAGCATAGGCTGCCCCATAATCAACGCGGGTGACGGCAGCCACGAACACCCGACTCAGGCTCTCCTCGACATCTTGACCATCAGGCAGCACAAGCCCCGCTTCGAGGGGCTCAACGTGGCTATAGTGGGCGACATCCTCCATTCGCGGGTAGCGCGTTCGAACCTCTTTGCTCTCAACACCCTGGGTGCCAGGGTGCGGCTCGCTGGTCCACCCACGCTGTTGCCTCGAGAATTCGAAAACTGGGGAGCGGAAATCCACTACGACCTCCGCTCGGCGGTTCGTGGCGCAGACGTGATAATGATGTTGAGGATCCAACGGGAACGCCAGGGCGAGAACTATTTCCCCGACCTGGACGAGTACGCGCACTACTTCTGCCTTACAGAAGAGGCCGTCTCCGAAGCGGCCGATAAAGCGATCATTCTCCATCCTGGCCCCATGAACAGGGGGATAGAGATCTCGAGCGGCGTCGCCGACGGGCCTTACGCGCTGATGATGGACCAGGTGGCGAACGGCGTCGCCCTGCGCATGGCCGTGTTGTACCAGCTCATCGTACCGGGCGCGGACGGCATCAGAGGGAGCGACGTAGTCGGGCGAGACGCTCCGACCTCGGGTGTGAGCGCTGGGGAGTTGTCCGCGTGAGCGAGATGGCCGGACGACTCCTGATTCGGGGCGGCCGCGTGGTGGATCCGGGATCCGGCCGTGACGAGCAGGCTGACCTGCTGATTGAAGGGGGGGTGGTAGCCGCTCTCGAGCGTCCGGGCGTCCTCCCGGAAGACGGGACGGATACCATCGATGCCACCGGGCTCGTCGTCGCTCCGGGATTGATCGACATGCACGTTCACCTCAGGGAACCGGGTTACGAGTACCGCGAGACCGTCTACACGGGCTGCCGTTCCGCGGTCGCCGGTGGGGTGACGTCCGTTGCGTGCATGGCCAATACCAATCCGGTCAACGACAACGCGTCGGTCACCGGACTTATCCTCGAGAAGAGTCGCGAGGCGGCCCTGGCCAACGTCTTTCCGATAGGAGCCGTGTCGGTTGCTCTCGAGGGCAAGAAAATGGCCAAGTTCGGTGAGATGTACGAGGCCGGAATCGTGGCGGTATCGGATGACGGTCACCCGGTGATGGATTCGGCCCTGATGCGGCGCGCTCTTGAGTACTCCCGGATGTTTGGCTTCCCGGTCATTGCTCACGAAGAGGACGCCTATTTGAGCTGTTCAGGCGTGATCAACGAAGGCTTCACTTCGGTCAAGCTCGGCCTGAAGGGGATCCCGGGGGCCGCAGAGTCGGCCATGGTAGCGCGGGACATCGAGATACTGCGCCTCACGGGAGGCCACCTACACGTGGCCCACGTTTCCACCGCCGAGGCCGTCGAGATGGTGCGAAATGCCAAGCGAGCGGGACTGAGGGTAACGGCTGAGGTGACCCCACATCACTTTACCCTCGACGAATCCGTCGTCGAGGGGTTCAAGACCAACGCCAAGATGAATCCGCCGCTGAGGAATCGACGTGACGTCGAGGCGGTTCGCGAGGGACTCGCGGACGGCACCATCGATACCATCGCCACCGATCACGCGCCTCACCACCGTGACGAGAAGGACTCAGAGATGGACCGTGCGCCCTTCGGCATCGTCGGGTTGGAGACGTTGCTGCCCCTGTCACTCGCTCTGGTGAGAGACGGAGCGGTCAGCCTGCCGCGCGCGCTTGCCGCGATGACCGTTGCGCCAGCCGCCAATCTCGGACTGGATCGTGGAACGCTTCTGTTGGGTGCGGTTGCAGACGTGACCGTGTTCGACCCGGATCTGGAGTGGCGCTTCGACGCGTCGCTGGCCGAATCCAAGAGCAGCAACAGCCCCTTCGACGGCTGGCCCATGTGCGGTCGCGCCATTCACACAATAGTCGGTGGCCGCAGGGTGTGGGAGAATCCCCGGTGACGGCTACGCTCGCTCTGGCTGACGGCAGGATCTTTCGTGGCCGGGCCTTCGGAGCCGAGGGCCGTGTTGGTGCCGAGGTGGTCTTCAACACCTCGATGTCGGGCTACCTGGAAATCCTCACGGACCCCTCCTACGACGGCCAGATCGTGGTGATGACCTGTCCCGAGATAGGTAACGTGGGCGTCAACGTCGAGGACCTCGAGGGCTTCGAACCCCGCGTGCGGGGTCTGGTCGTCAAGGAATACTGGCGACGGCCTAGCAACTGGCGGTCTACCTCGAGTCTCGGTGAGTTCATGGAGTCCCACGGTATCATCGGTATCGAAGCGGTGGATACTCGTGCGCTGGTACGGCACATCCGTGACCTGGGAGCCCAGCAGGCGATTCTGGCGACCGGCGACTGCGACGAGGAAGAGCTCGTGAGGGAGGCCGCCGCCACGCCGGGACTCGAAGGACAGGATCTGGCGAGCGACGTGACGACGGCACAGGCCTATCGCTGGGAAACGGGCGAGTGGGTACTGGGGCGCGGGCATGAGACAAGGCGCTGCGACGGCCCGCTGCTGGCGGTGTTCGACTTCGGCGTCAAGCTGAACATCTTGCGGAATTTTGTGAACCTCGGGTGTCGGTTGGCGGTGATACCTTCTGGTAGCGACGCTGAATACGTCAGGACGCTCGGTCCCGACGGGCTCTTCTTGTCCAACGGGCCGGGAGATCCGGACGCGGTCACCGGCGCCATCGAGGTCGTGGGCCAGCTGTTGGGCGACTATCCGACTTTTGGCATTTGCCTGGGACATCAGATTCTCGCGCTCGCTCTCGGCGGACGAACCTTCAAGATGAAGTTTGGGCACCACGGCGGTAACCAGCCGGTCATGGATCTCGAGACCGGAGTGGTGGAGATAACCTCTCAGAACCACGGCTTCTCCGTCGATCCGGATAGCTTGCCGGCCGAGCTAAGGGTAAGCCACCTAAACCTCAACGACCAGACGGTTGAAGGGCTCGCTCACAGGGAACTGCCGATATTCTCGGTTCAGTATCACCCGGAGGCGTCGCCCGGTCCCCACGACGCGAATCCTTTGTTCAGGAAGTTCGTCGCCGGTTTGAAGGCGGGTCGGGGAAGCCCGGGGGCGGCCGGCTTGCCGCTGAGGGCTGTTTCCGAGAGGCGCGCTCCCTGATGCCACGACGCGATGATCTCGACACCGTGATGATCATCGGTGCAGGCCCGATCATCATCGGCCAGGCCTGCGAATTCGACTACTCCGGTACACAGGCTTGCAAGGCTCTGAGGGAAGAGGGGTACAAGGTAGTTCTCATCAACTCCAACCCGGCTACGGTGATGACCGACCCGGACTTTGCCGACCGCACCTACCTGGAACCGGTGACCCTGGAGGCGGCGGAGGCCGTCATCGAAGCCGAACGCCCGGATGCCTTGCTGCCGACCATGGGGGGACAAACGGCTCTCAACCTGGCGATCGAACTACACGAGGCCGGTGTACTCGAGCGCTACGGTGTCGAACTCATCGGAGCGGGGATCGCGGCCGTGAGGAAGGCCGAGGACCGGGACCAGTTCAAAGCGGCGATGGAGAAGCTAGGCCTCGATTTACCCGACAGCGGTTACGCTCGATCCATCGAGCAGGGCCATGAAATCCGGGAACGACTCGGGCTTCCACTCATCATCCGTCCTTCCCGTACCCTCGGGGGGAGCGGTGCCGACATCGCTCGTAACCAGGAGGAATTTGACGACAAGCTCCGCTGGGCTCTCGACCTTTCTCCGGTGGGCGAGGCCTTGGTCGAAGAGTCGGTGGAAGGGTGGAAAGAATTTGAACTCGAGGTAATGCGCGACTGCAAAGACAACGTCGTCATCATCTGTTCCATCGAGAATTTTGATGCCATGGGCGTCCACACCGGGGACAGCATCACCGTCGCCCCTGCTCAGACGCTTACGGACAAAGAGTATCAGATCATGCGCGATGCCTCGCTCGCCATCATACGCGAGATAGGTGTCGATACCGGCGGGTCGAACATTCAGTTTGCGGTTGACCCTCGAAACGGAAAACTGGTGGTAATCGAGATGAACCCGAGGGTGTCTCGAAGTTCAGCACTCGCTTCAAAGGCGACCGGCTTTCCGATTGCCAAGATGGCTGCCAAGCTTGCTATTGGGCTGACGCTCGACGAGATCCGTAACGATATAACCCGGGAGACTCCGGCGAGCTTTGAACCGACGATCGATTACGTAATAACGAAGATCCCGAGGTTTGCCTTCGAGAAGTTCAGTGCCGCGGACGACTGCCTCAGTTCCCAGATGAAATCCGTCGGCGAAGCGATGGCCATAGGCCGCACCTTCAAGGAGAGCCTCCACAAAGCCATCCGCTCACTTGAAATCGACAGCAGCGGTTTCGAGTCGTGCGATGACCGTGATCTCGAGGCGAGGCTGACGATTCCGAACTCCAGACGGCTCTGGTCCATTGGCGAAGCGTTTCGCCGTGGTTGGTCGGTGGAGGAGGTCCACACCCATACACGCGTAGACCCCTGGTTCCTGGGCAACATCGAACAGATCATAGCGATGGAAAAGGAAATCGCGCTCTGCGGGAAGAAGCTCGGCCGGGAACTCCTCGGCCGCGCCCGCGAATACGGGTTTTCGGATCGCCGGGTCGCCGATCTTGTGGGGATGTCAGAGCAAGGGGTGCGAACGTTGCGTTCGGGTTTCGGACTACAGCCGGTCTACAAGGTCGTGGATACCTGTGCGGCGGAGTTCGAGGCCCATACCCCGTACCTCTATTCGACCTGTGAGGAAGAGGACGAATGTGCTCCAACGGATCGGCGCAAGATCGTCATACTCGGTGGCGGGCCCAATCGCATTGGTCAGGGCATAGAGTTCGACTACTGTTGCGTACACGCCGCCTTCGCGCTCAGAGATGCGGGCTTCGAGACCATCATGGTCAACTGTAATCCGGAGACCGTATCTACAGATTACGACACTTCCGACCGACTCTACTTCGAACCGCTGACCCTCGAGGACGTGCTGGCCATCGCGAAGCGGGAAGACCCCTACGGCGTTATCGTCCAGTTCGGTGGTCAGACCCCGCTTCGCCTCGCCCGCGCTCTTGAAGCGGAAGGAGTCCCGGTGATTGGCACCTCGCCCGAAGCCATCGATAGGGCCGAGGACAGGGAGCGGTTTCGGGAATTGCTGGACGACCTCGGACTCAAACAACCCCCTAGTGGGACCGCGCGTACAGTCGCCGACGCCGAAGCCGTGGCCGCCGAACTCGGCCTGCCCGTCCTGGTGCGTCCTTCATACGTTCTCGGTGGCCGCGCCATGGAAATAGTGCATGAGGAGAGCAGGCTGCGAAGTTACATGGAGAATGCTGTGCGTAGCTCGCCGGACCACCCGGTGTTGATTGACAAGTTTCTCGACAGCGCGATCGAGGTCGACGTCGACGCCGTCTGTGACGGTGAGCGTGTAGTCGTCGGTGGGATCATGGAGCACATCGAAATGGCCGGCGTTCACTCGGGGGACAGCGCCTGTTCGCTACCGGCCTGGTTTCTGGACCGTGTAACGCTGGGCGAGATCACGCGGCAGACGACCATGCTCGCTATCGAGATCGGGGTACGCGGATTGATGAACATTCAGTTCGCGGTCGTTGGCAGAGAGGTGTACGTGCTCGAGGTCAACCCGCGAGCGTCCAGAACCGTGCCCTTCGTCTCCAAGGCTACGGGCGTTCCGCTGGCCAAGATAGGCGCTCGCGTAATGGCGGGAGAAACGCTCGAGGAACTGTCCTTCACCGAAGCTGTTGTGCCCACCTACAGCTCCGTGAAGGAAGCGGTGTTTCCGTTCATCAAGTTCCCGGGCGTCGATACACTGCTTGGCCCCGAGATGAAGTCCACGGGGGAGGTGATGGGTATCGCTCCGAGTTTTGGTGCCGCCTTTGCGAAGGCACAGGTCGCCGCTGGTAACCGTCTGCCGATAGAGGGCACGGTGCTCGTCAGCGTCCGTGATGAAGACAAAGAGAACGTGGCGGGGGTCGTGAAACAGCTCGCGGCTTGCGGCATGAGGCTACTGGCCACCGGCGGTACGGGTGATTTCATTCGCGGGCTCGGTCTGGAATGTGACCTGGTAAACAAGGTGTACGAGGGTTCGCCGCATACCGTCGACGCTATCAAGGAAGGCGGAGTTCAGCTGGTGGTCAACACGTCGAGTACTCCGCAGAGTGTGAAAGATTCTTATTCGCTCAGAAGGTCGGCCCTCGAGGTGGGCGTCCCGTATTTTACCACCGTGGCGGGGGCTGCGGCTGCGGCGGAGGCCATCTCGCTATTGCAGGGATCAAACCTCGGGGTCTACGCCTTGCAGGACCTCCACGTCGGTAAGTTCTGAGTCATAGCGGCGCGGCGTTGAAACTCGAAGATCCGTTGCAGTACATCAAGGGCGTTGGGCCGCGGCGAGCGGCGACGTTGTTGAAATCCGGCTTCTGTTGTGCCGAGGACCTGTTGTTCCATCTCCCCTTTCGCTACGAGGATCGACGGGTTGTCTCGCGGGTTAGCGAGCTCAGACCCGGCGGCGACGCGACAGTCGTTGGTGAAATAGAGGGAGTTCGATTGTACCGCACCCGGGGAAGGAACAGGCGGCAGATTTTAGAGGCGACCCTGGCCGATGGAAGTGGCTGGCTCGGTTTGGTCTGGTTTCACCAAGGGGCCTACTTCCGTAAACGCCTGGAGGGCGCCGGGCGTTGGTTGGTTCACGGCAGGATAGAGGCGGCGCGTAAGGGCGGTCTTCAGATCGTGCACCCGGAACTCGAGGTCGTCGACGGCCAGGAGGACTTCCGTCGTGTGGTTCCCGTATACCAAAAACCCTCTGACATACCCGTCTCTACGATGAGGCGCCTGGTGGCAACGGTGGTGGAGAACTGTGCTGGACAGGCTCGTCCGGCGATACCCGCTGGGATCGAGGAGAGGCTGGGACTGATGCCGTTAGAAGCGGCGCTGGAATACGTACACCGGCCACCAGCGGACAGCGACCACGACGAGCTTACCCGCTTCTCCACGCCGGCGCACAGGCGGCTGATCTTCGAGGAACTCTTCGCGCTCCAGACCGGTGTCAGCTTGCGCAGGACGGCGCGGGAGAACGAGCCGGGTCGCGCCATGCCCGAGGTGCCGGAACTGCGCGCGGCGTTTCTCGATTCTCTGCCTTTCCAGCCCACGCGCGCGCAGCGCAGGGTCATCGACGAAGTGGCCGCGGACATGGCCGCGCCTCGGCCCATGAACCGACTGGTTCAAGGCGACGTGGGAAGTGGCAAGACCTTGGTCGCCTTCGCGGTCGCGCTGCAAGCCGTGCGCGCCGGCTATCAGGTGGCGCTGATGGCTCCTACGGAGCTGCTCGCCGAGCAGCACTTCCGGACCCTTGAACCCTGGGCCGTAGAGCAAGGGGTTACAGCGGAACTCCTCACCGGCAGTCTCCCACAGTCCAGGGCGGCGGCCGTGAGGCAGGGGCTGTTGGCAGGAGAGGTGGATTTTGTCGTCGGTACTCACGCGCTCGTTCAGTCTACGACCGAATTCGCGGCGCTGGGCCTCGCGGTGATCGACGAGCAGCATCGCTTTGGCGTCATGCAGAGGGCGACCCTGAAAGAGGCCGCCGCCGACACGCTCCTGCTCTCCGCGACGCCGATTCCCCGGACGCTGTCGCTGACGCTGTTCGGAGACATCGATGTTTCGATCCTCGACGAGATGCCCCCTGGCCGTAAGCCGGTTCTGACGAAGGTGGTACGTCAGTCCGAGATGGACCATCTCTATCGCCGCATGGCGCTGCGAATCGCCCAGGGCCAGCAGTGCTACGTGGTCTACCCCTTGGTGGAGGAGTCGGAGACACTCGACCTCGAAAATGCGACGTCCATGGCCGAGCGACTGCAGGCGGGCCCTTTTCGGGATTGGCGCGTCGGTCTTGTGCACGGTCGCATGAAGAGCGCGGAAAAGACCGCGGTAATGCGGAGTTTCAAGCGTGGCGACATCCACGTCCTGGTCGCGACCACGGTGATCGAGGTCGGCATCGATGTTCCAAACGCGACGATTATGGTCGTGGTCCACGCGGATCGCTTCGGTCTGGCTCAGCTTCACCAGCTACGCGGGCGAGTAGGCCGAGGAGGCGAACAAGCCTATTGTTGTCTGGTGGCCGATCAGGCACAGAGCCGGGACGCTTTCGAGCGTCTCAAAGTCATGGAACGCAGCAGCGATGGATTCGAAATCGCGGAAGCGGATCTGAAACTTAGAGGTCCAGGCGAGTATCTAGGGACCCGTCAGTCGGGGCTGCCGGCTTTCCGCGCGGCCAACCTCGTGCGAGACGTCGAACTGCTCGAACTCGCGAGAGACGAGGCCCAGACCTGGCTCTCCCACGATCCTCAGCTGCGCTTACCGGAATCGGGTGATCTGAAGAAGACGCTCGAAAGACGTTGGGGTGAGAGGCTCGTGCTCGCCGAGGTCGGGTGAGGAACGGGCGGGAGCGGTTGAACATCCGGGGGGTTGAAATATACAATTTCGTTTGACGTCCCTTGATCAGCCCGCTTTATTCGTGAACGGTCGTAGCGAGAGCGCGCAGTGTGCGCCAGATCGGGTCAAACGCAGCCGCGAGCGATGCAGGCGGACTGGACAGTCCGTCGAAGAGCGAGTGGCGAGTACGGCCCGAGATGGCGGGCCGTTGGTGCTCGTAGTAGGGCGCTTCATGGATAATGCGGGTTAGGTGAGGCTTACCGTGGCCCGGCGCTGAGGCGGGCCCCTGTGCGAGCATGGCCGGTTGGAAAGAGGGGCAGAGCGGTGCACGGTATGTCCGGCCGTGGTGCAGGCAGGCGGTGATTCTGGAGTTCACGGCGCGCCCCGGAGTGAGGCTCATCGTCCAACAGTAGCGACATCCGCGGGGCGCCATCGGCGCGCGCGGCGAGGGTTCTAATTGTGAAGCGCGAGTTCAAGAGAATCGAACGCCTTCCGCCTTACGTGTTCAACATCGTGGGGGGCCTGATGCAGGAGGCCCGCCGCCGTGGCGAGGACATAATCGACTTCGGGATGGGCAATCCGGACCAAGGGACTCCTTCGCACATCGTCGCCAAGGCGGCTGAGGCACTACACAAGCCGGCCAATCACCGCTACTCGGTATCCCGGGGCCTCTACAAGCTCCGCCTTGCTGCGGCCGGGTGGTACCGACAGAAGTGGGGCATCGAACTTGACGCCGATTCCGAGGTCATCTGTACCATGGGGGCCAAGGAGGGCCTGGGGCATCTGGTGCTCGCCATCACCGGTCCGGGAGACGTGGTCCTCTGCCCGTCGCCGACCTATCCCATCCACCAGTATTCGGTGATCATCGCGGGAGCGGACCTCCGGCACGTTCCCCTCATTCCCGGGGACGATTTTTTTCAGAGCCTCAAGGAAGCGATTCGAGAAACCTGGCCCCGGCCGAAACTCCTCATCATCAGCTTCCCATCGAACCCCACCACCGAGGTGGTCGACCTGGAGTTCTTTGCCAAGATCGTCGAACTTGCGGTCGAGTACAATTTCCTCGTGATTCACGATAACGCTTACGCGGAACTCACCTTCGACGGTTACGAAGCCCCCAGCTTGCTGCAGGTGCCCGGTGCCAGGGGGGTCGGGGTCGAGTGTTATACGCTTTCCAAGACGTATAACATGCCCGGCTGGAGAGTCGGCTTCGTCGTTGGCAATCCGGAGATGATCGCGGCCTTGACACGGCTAAAATCGTACTACGACTACGGCATGTTTGCCCCGATACAGGTTGCGGCCATTCAGGCGCTCAAGGGTCCTCAGGATTGCGTAGGAGAAATCCGCGAGACCTATCGAAGCCGGCGGGATGCGCTGATCCGAGGGCTTGGCCGACTGGGCTGGGGAGTTCCGTCTCCGAAGGCCACGATGTTCGTGTGGGCGAAGATTCCGGACGAATTCAGTGATATGGGGTCGCTGGAGTTCTCGAAACTACTGCTCAAGGAAGGCAAAGTCGCGGTATCCCCGGGGGTGGGCTTCGGGCCCTACGGAGACGACTACGTGCGTTTTGCGCTCATAGAGAACGAACACAGAACCAAACAAGCCGTGCGAGGAATCAAGAAGGTGTTGTCGGCCGGCAACGGTCGCGGTCGGAGGTCGAACTGAGATGGCGGGACGGCGCAGCTTCGGCGTGGGCCTCATCGGCTTTGGAACCATCGGTACCGGAGTGGTAAAGCTTCTCCGCCAGCAGGCTCGGGAGATCGAGGCCCGCCTCGGGGTAGCGGTGAGAATCGTCCGTGTGGCGGATCTCGATACCACCACCGACCGAGGGGTTCGCCTTGCCAAGGGGGTTCTTGGCAACGACGCCGGGGCGTTGATCGCCGATTCCCGGGTGGACGTAGTCGTGGAACTGATTGGTGGAGTGGAGCCGGCCCGCACCTTCATCGCGGAAGCCCTTGATCGCGGAAAACACGCGGTCACCGCCAACAAGGCCCTGTTGTCATCCCACGGCCCCGAGCTGGCCCGCCGGGCCGAAGCGGCGGGGGTGGTCCTGGGTTTTGAAGCCAGCGTCGGTGGCGGGATACCAGTGGTTCGTACTCTTCGGGAGTCGCTGGCGGGAGACAGCAATCGGGAAATATACGGGATCGTGAACGGCACCGCCAACTACATCCTCAGCGAGATGAGCGCCGGGGGCGGTGAGTTCGGCGAGGTGTTGGCGCGGGCGCAGGCGATGGGCTTGGCCGAGGCGGACCCCAGCTACGACGTCGAAGGTGTCGATTCCCTTCACAAACTCGTGATACTGGTGGCCCTGGCGTTCGGGAAGCGTATTCGTCCTGGTGCCGTACACGTCGAGGGGATACGCCAAATCAGCAGTACCGAGATCGCCTACGCCAAGGAGTTCGGTTACACCATCAAGCTGCTAGCGGTGGCCCGCGATACCGCCGACGGAGTCGAGGCCAGGGTGCATCCTTCAATGGTTCCAGACGGGCATCTTCTGGCGAAGGTGTCGGGCCCCTTCAACGCCGTCTGCATTCGGGGCAGGGCCCTGGGCACTTCTATCTACTACGGTCAGGGGGCGGGTATGATGCCGACGGCCACGGCGGTGGTCGCCGATCTGATGGAGGCGGCTCGGGCGTTGCGCGACGGTAGGGCTCCATCGGTTCATCCCTACGGACAGGCTCTTTCGGAGCGGAGCTACACCAGGGTGGTTCCGATGGGAGAAACCAGTCACGAACACTACATACGCTTTTCCGTTGCCGACAGACCGGGCGTACTCGCCAAGATATCAAGTATACTGGCGTCGGAGGACATCGGGATCGCTACGGTTTCCCAGCACGACGGTAGCTGTCGCGGTGCCGTACCGCTAGTGATGCGTACCTACAGGACCCCTGACTCGGCGATGAGCCGAGCGCTGGCTAGGGTGTCGAAATTGAAAGAGTCGAAGGCCAAGCCGGTGGTCCTCAGGGTCGAAGAACGGCTAGGTGAAGGGGACTAGATGAGCTGGAAAGGAGTAGTGGAGGAGTATCGGGCGCGGCTACCCGTAGGAAATGCTGCGGCGGTGACGCTTCTGGAGGGCGGCACGCCGCTCATCGAAGCGCCGCGCCTGGCTTCCGTACTCAATCTCGACGCCAGGGTCTACCTGAAGTTTGAAGGCCTCAATCCCACCGGTTCCTTCAAGGACAGGGGGATGACCGTCGCGATCACGATGGCGGTCAGCGAAGAGTCGAAGGCAGTGATATGCGCGTCTACCGGCAATACCTCGGCTTCGGCGGCGGCTTACGCGGCCAGGGCCGGGCTGAGGGCCTTCGTGGTCGTCCCCGATGGCAACATAGCTCTGGGCAAGCTGAGCCAGGCCGTTATCCACGGTGCCGTGGTTTTGGCGGTGGCCGGTAACTTCGATGACGCGTTTGCACTGGTAACTGGTATCGCCGATGCGAGACCGGTGACGATCGTCAACTCCATCAACCCCTACCGTCTTCAGGGTCAGAAGACCGCAGCCTTCGAGATCTGCGACCTTCTCGGGGATGCGCCCGACTACCACTTCTTGCCGGTGGGCAACGCCGGTAACATCACGGCCTACTGGATGGGATACAGGGAGTACAGGGACGACGCTCGAATCTCTCGGCTGCCGCGCATGATGGGTTTTCAGGCGGCGGGGGCCGCTCCCATCGTCCTCGGGCGGCGGGTCGAAAAACCCGAGACCCTGGCTTCGGCCATCAGGATAGGCAACCCGGTAAGCTGGAAGCGCGCCGTCGCCGCTCGCGATGAGTCGGGGGGGGACATCCAGTCGGTCAGCGACGAGGAGATCATAGCGGCCTACCGCCTGCTCGCTTCCACGGAGGGGATCTTCGGTGAGCCGGCCTCGCTGGCGACGGTAGCTGGTCTCAAGAAGATCGCAGGAAGCGGTGGGATAGAAGCGAAAAGCACTGTAGTATGCACACTTACTGGCCATGGGCTGAAGGATCCCTCGAATGCTATCAAGGCCTGTCCCGAACCCAGGCGAATAGGTCCGGACCTCGGTGAGGCTCTCGACGCGATGGGGCTTCGCTAGGCTGAACGGGCGTGAAGTACGTTGTAATCCAAGGTGATGGGATGTCGGATTACCCTGTCGACTCGCTGGGGGGCCTTACACCCCTGGAGAAAGCGCGGACACCGAATCTTGACCGTATGGCCTCGGGGGGCAGGCTCGGGCTCACCAAGACCATCCCGGCGGGCTATCCACCGGGCACCGATGTGGGGACCATGAGCATACTGGGTTACGACCCAGCACGTTATCACACCGGCCGTTCTCCCATCGAAGCCGCGAGCATGGGGGTTGAACTCGGGGAGAGTGGAGTGGCTTTCCGCTGCAACCTCGTCACCATCGCCGAGCGTGACGGGCAACGGGTCATGGAGGACTTCACAGCCGGCCACGTGAGCAGCGAGGACGCGGCTGAGATCGTTTCGGCCTTGCAGACCGAGCTCGGTGGTGGTGACATCGAGTTCCATCCCGGGGTGAGTTACCGGCACCTCATGGTCTGGCGGGGCGGCCCGAGTACGATGCGAACCGTTCCTCCCCACGACATCACCGACCAGGCGGTCGGCGGTCATCTCCCGCGGGGTGAGGGCGAGAAGACCTTGCGTGATCTGGCGGCGAGGGCCAGGGGGGTTCTTTCCCGGCATCCGGTTAACGCCGCGCGGCTCGAAAGGGGAGAGAAGCCGGTCACCGACATATGGCTCTGGGGGCAGGGGAAAAAGCCCTCGTTGCCCACCCTCGCGGAGCGTTTTGGAGTCGAAGGCGGCGTTATCACGGCTGTCGACGTCGTCGCCGGCCTTTGCAGGCTCGCGGGGCTTGAGCGCGTCGAGGTCCCGGGGGTGACCGGTTTTGTAGACACCAACTACCGGGGAAAAGGCGAATACGCTCTGCGCTCGCTGGAGAAAGGGGATTTCGTGTTTGTCCACGTGGAGGCGCCGGACGAGTGTGGCCACATGGGCGATCCGGGCCTAAAGGTCCAGGCTATAGAGGATCTCGACGAGAAGGTGATCGGCACGATTCTGGACGGTTTGGACCGTTTCGGTTCCTGGAGGATGATGGTTCTTCCGGATCACGCGACCCCAGTTTCGACCAAGACCCACTCGGCTGATCCGGTCCCGTTCGTTATAATGGGTTCGAATCCGAGCGGCCACGGTGACCGACGCTTCAGTGAGAGCGAGGCGCTCGCTACAGGAGACCTGGTTGAGGAAGGGCACCGTCTGATCGGGCAGTTTCTGGACGGCGCCCGTTGACTGGCGGTCCGTCGCCGCCCCGGAGGGCTCCGTAGATGGAAAGAAACCTCGCACTTGAACTGGTACGTGTAACCGAGGCAGCCGCGCTTGCCGCGGCGCGAGAGAACGGCCGGGGGGACGAGATGGCCCCTGAGAAACTGGCTACAGAGGCCATCTTGCGAACTTTTCCCGCCCTTGGGGTCTACGGAGAGGTAGTGGTAGGCGATCCCCAACAGTCTGCGGGAGGCCCGCTGGCAGTCGGGGCGATGCTTGGCTCGGACGGTGCCGAGGTCGATATAGCCGTCAACCCTCTCGAAGGCGGCATCAGCTGCGCCTTGGGCGGGCGCAACGCGATGTCGATCATGGCGCTGGCCGACAAGGGCGGACTACTCCACACCCCGCCAAACACCTACATGGAAAAGATAGCCACCGCGGCGGACGGAGCGGGCGTGGTGGATCTCGCTCACGGACCAGAAGAGAACCTCAAACGTTTGGCCGAGCGGCGTTCCGCTTACGTTGAGGACCTGACGGTGGTCATACTGGACAGACCTCGGCACGATGAACTCATCGAGCGTGTAAGAACGGCAGGAGCGAGGGTGAGGTTGATTCCCCACGGTGACGTCGCCGCGGCCTTGGCCGCGGCACTTGACAACTCGCCGGTGGACATCCTCATGGGTACGGGCGGCGCTTCGCAAGGGGTGCTATCGGCGGCGGCGATAAAGTGCATGGGGGGCTTCATGCAGTGCCGGTTCCGGCCGCGGGATCACTCCGAGTCCCGCGCGCTTTATCAACAGGGGGTCAATGACATCGACAAGATCCTCGGCCTTGAGGACATGGCCGCGGGGAGCGTGCTCTTCGCCGCCACGGGGGTGACCGACGGTGAGTTCCTTCGTGGAGTCTGCTTCCATCGAGGAGGAGCGGAGAGTCATTCGGTGGTCATGCGTTCCGAGACCCATACGATGAGGTTGCTCGAAACCTCTCATCGGTTCGATTACACCCCGCGTTACTGAGCCCCGGAGGGCAATTGACCGGCGGCGCAGGCTCTGCCCTTGCGCTAGCCAGGGAAACCGCGTTTGGGTATACTTCCTGCTGTTTTGCCCGCGTTGTATTGCTTTGAGACCTTCCGCAGATAACAAATCGATGCCTGCCCGGTCCTCGGTATCGACCGTTTCCGGGGTTGGGGTGAAAGAGGTTTACGAGGCGAACAATTCAACAGCCGACCCGGGACGTCCGGGCGTCTATCCCTTTACGCGCGGAGTCTACGCCGACATGTACAAGGGGAAGACCTGGACGATGCGGCAGTTCGCCGGCTTCGGATCGGCTGACGATACCAACAAACGTTTCCGTTACCTCCTGGAGCAGGGGCAACACGGGCTTTCCACGGCTTTCGACATGCCGACGCTGATGGGTTACGACGCCGATTCGCCACGTGCCCTGGGCGAGGTCGGTCGCGAGGGGGTATCGGTCTGCACGGTCGAGGACATGGAGCGCCTCTTCGACGGCATAGGCCTTGACCGGGTAACGACTTCGATGACGGTTAACTGCACCGCGTCGGTGTTGCTGGCGATGTACATAGTGGTGGCCGAACGCAAGGGATGCCGCCGTTCGTCTCTCGGCGGTACCATACAAAACGACATGTTCAAGGAGTTCATCGCTCAGAAGGAATGGATATGTCCGCCCGAACCGTCGATTCGCGTAGTGACGGATATGATCGAGTTTTGTACCAAGGAGATGCCTCGCTGGCATCCGGTTTCCGTATCCGGCTACCACATTCGGGAAGCCGGGGCCACAGCGGTTCAGGAACTCGCGTTCACGCTTGCCGACGGCATCGGGTACGTCGAAGCGGCCGTCCAGCGGGGACTCGATCCGGACGACTTCGGCCCGCGTCTGTCCTTCTTTTTTAACATACACAACGATTTTCTCACCGAGATCGCCAAGATCCGGGCGGCTCGCCGTATCTGGGCCAGGGTGATGAAGGAACGTTTTGGTGCACGGAGCGACAGGGCGTGTCGGCTCCGCACCCACGCCCAGACCTCGGGGGTGTCGCTGACGGCGCAGCAGCCGCTTAACAACGTCGTACGGGTGTCGCTGCAGGCCATGGCTGCGGTCCTCGCCGGCGTTCAGTCGCTGCACACCAACTCTCTCGACGAGACCCTGGCGCTTCCCAGCGAGGAGGCCGCGACCCTTGCTCTGAGGACACAACAGATCATCGCCGAGGAGACGGGCATCACCAACACGGTGGATCCTTTTGGCGGCAGCTACGCGATGGAAGCGCTCACGTCGTCCATGGAGGAGGAGGCCATGGAATACATCGGCCGCATCGACGGCATGGGCGGTATCCTCAAAGCCATCGAACAGGGTTACCCGCAGAAAGAGATCGCCGACGCTGC
>JBHHVL010000063.1:0-17118 GCA_046754245.1 Binatia bacterium
AGCGGTAGCCCATGCGCTGTGCAAGACGCACGACCTTGACGGTCTCGCTGAGCGAACCGATCTGGTTGACCTTGATGAGTATCGAGTTGGCGACCCCCGAATCCACACCGCGCTTCAGTCTCGTAGGGTTGGTCACGAACAGATCGTCGCCGACGAGCTGCACCTTGCTACCGAGGGCGGTCGTGAGGAGTTCCCACCCCTCCCAGTCGTCTTCCCCGAGACCGTCCTCGATCGACACCACAGGATACCGTTCGACCAATCGCTCGTATATTCGAACCATCTGCGCGGCGCTACGTCGTTTGCCGTCGGACTTTACGAAATGGTAACGACCGTCATCCCAGAACTCGCTGGCCGCGACGTCCAGAGCCAAGGAGACGTGTCGGCCCGCCCGATAGCCGGCGTTCTCGATCGCGGTCAAGATGCATCGAATGGCCTCGTCGTTGCTGCCGAGCATCGGGGCAAACCCGCCCTCGTCACCGACGTTGGTGCTCAGCCCCTTGGCCTTGAGCACGCCGCGAAGCGCGTGGAAGACTTCGGCCCCCATCCGCAGGGCATCCGAGAAACGGCGAGCGCCGTGAGGGACAATCATGAACTCCTGAAAGTCGAGCGCGTTGTCGGCGTGTGCCCCTCCGTTGATGATGTTCATCGACGGCACCGGAAGGATACACGCGCGAGGACCACCGATGTATCGATAGAGCGACTGTCCGCGAGCTTGGGCCGCGGCGTGCGCGGCGGCGAGCGAAACGCCGAGTATCGCGTTGGCGCCAAGCTTCGCTTTGTTGGGAGTGCCGTCGAGCTCGATCATGACACGGTCGAGTTCGGCCTGTCGCGTCACGTCGAGGCCCGAGACGGCGAGCGCGATGCGGTCGTTGACGTTCCTCACCGCACGCAATACGCCCTTACCGCCGTAGCGTTTCCGCTGGCCGTCGCGGAGCTCGATGGCCTCGTGCTTCCCGGTCGAAGCGCCCGACGGCACACACGCTCTGCCACGAGCACCGGATTTCGTCTCGATTTCGACTTCCACGGTGGGGTTGCCCCGTGAGTCGAGAATCTCTCTGGCGTGAACGGATTTAATCTGCATCGTCGTGTATCCTGGAAGAGGTCGTGGCCCAGCGCAAGAAAAAAAGTGCGAAACGCATGGAGGCGGTCGTCTGGATTCTCGGCGCCGTGGTCTTCATTCAGGTCTGCACGCTCGTCTTCGGCAAACTCGGCATCCGTCACATGTTCGCCCTTCGAACCAGATTCGAGAGGCTATCGGGTGAAGCCTCGACTCGAATCGCCCGCAACCGCGAGCTCTACCGGAGACTCGAACGGCTACGCTACGATAATCGCGCTCTCGACGCCCGCGCCCGCCGGACCCTCAGCGTCGTCGGTAAAGACGAAATACTCTACCGTTTCACCGACGCCGAGCCCCGGACCCACCGCTAGCACAGCCGTGTCACGAGCAGCCGCTGGTAAGCCCACAGTTGAGGCACTTGTAGCACGCGCCGTTGCGGACCATTATCGAACCGCAGTCCGTACAGCTAGGGGCGTCGGTCTGCGGGAGGATGAAGTCGACCGCGGTTTCGATGGTTGGTAGATTTTCGGCCCGTTGCTCTCCGGCCGCGCGACCGAGCCCCCCTGCCACTACCCGGAGTTTCGCACCAGACGACGTCGTGTTCGCTTGCCCGGGCTCGCCGAGAGTTTCTCCCGCATCCGGCGGGGCCGAGCCTGGAGCCACGGACGAAAACCGGCTGCCGAGGAAACGGAATATGTAGTCCGTCAACGATTTCGCCATCGGGATCGCCGGGTTCTTGGTAAAACCGGAGGGCTCGAATCGAACGTGTGAGAACTTAGACACCAAGGCCTCGAGCGGGACACCGTACTGCAGAGACATGGAAGTAAGCGTCGCTATCGTGTCCATGAGACCCGATATCGTACTTCCTTCCTTCGCCATCTTGATGAAGATCTCGCCGGGGGTTCCGTCATCGTAGAAACCCACGTGAATGTAGCCCTCGTGTCCGGCGACCTCGAACTTGTGCCTGAGCGAAGTACAATCGACGGGCAAACGCCTTCGAACCGGCTGGGGTTTCTCCGCCGTCTGTCCGGCCGCCTCGCCTTCTTGCTGAACGCTGCCCGTTGTCATGGGCTGTATTCTCTTACAGCCGTCACGATAGATCGCGATGGCCTTCAACCCCAGACGCCAGGCGTCGATGTAGGCCTCCTCGATTTCCTCTACCGTCGCGTCGTTGGGCATGTTGATGGTCTTGGAGATGGCCCCGGAAATGAACGGCTGGACGGCCCCCATCATGCGGATGTGGCCCATCGGTGTAATCGATCGAACCCCTTTACGCGGCCTGAACGCGCAGTCGAACACCGGCAGGTGCTTCTCCTGCAGATGAGGAGCACCCTCTATGGTTTCTTCCGTGTCTACGTACTCGAGGATCTCCTGTATTTCTCGGCTTTCGTATCCCAGGCGTTCGAGAGCTGCCCCCACCGTCCCGTTGACGAACTTCAGCACCCCCCCACCGACCAACTTCTTGAACTTCACCAAGGCCAGATCGGGCTCAATGCCCGTGGTGTCGCAGTCCATCATGAAAGCGATTGTCCCGGTAGGGGCGAGAACGGTGACCTGGGAGTTACGAACGCCGGCTGTTGTGCCCAGCTCGAGGGCCTCGTCCCACACATCACGGCTAGCCGAGAGGACGTCGAGCGGTACGTAGGCCGACTCGATATCCCGGGCCTTCTCTCGGTGTTTGGCGATGACGCGGAGCTGAGGCTTGCTGTTCTTCGCGTAGCCTTCGTATGGTTCCTTGGCCCCGGCGATCCGCGCAGACTGCAGGTACGCTTCACCGCACATCAACGAGGTGACGGCCGCTGCGTAGGCCCTCCCCTCTTCGGAATCGTAGGGAACGCCAAGCCGCATGAGAAGCGCGCCGAGGTTTGCGTACCCCAAGCCGAGTTGACGGTAGCTGCGAGCCGTTCGTCCTATCTCCGGGGTCGGGTAGCTGGAGTTGTCGACGAGAATGTCCTGGGCGGTGAGGATGATGTCTACGGCGTGCCGGAAACCCTCGACGTCGAATTTCCCCTCACCGTTGACGAACTTCATCAAGTTGAGCGAGGCAAGATTACACGCGGAATTATCGAGGTGCATGTACTCGCTACAGGGGTTGGACGCGTTGATACGGCCGCTGTTCGGGCAGGTGTGCCAGTCGTTGATGGTGGTGTCGAACTGAATACCGGGGTCACCACAGAGGTGGGCGGCTTCGGAGATCTGCCGCATCAGGTCTCGCGCTCGCATGGTCTGGTTCACGCGGCCGTCGCGAACGTTTCTGGTGTGCCACTCGCCGTCTTCTACCACGGCCTGCATGAAACCGTCGGAGACGCGGACCGAGTTATTCGCGTTCTGGAAGAAGACCGAGCCGTAAGCGTCACCGTCAATGGAACCGTCGTATCCCGCGTCGATGAGCGTCCAGGCCTTGCGTTCTTCGTTCGCCTTGCAGCTCACGAATTCGGTGATGTCGGGATGGTCGACGTCGAGAACGACCATCTTGGCCGCCCGCCTCGTCTTGCCGCCGGACTTGATCACCCCCGCCGAAGCGTCGGCTGCCTTCATGAAAGACACCGGCCCCGAAGCCGTACCCCCGCCTGACAGCGGTTCTTTCGACGAGCGTATACGTGAGAGGTTGACGCCCGAACCCGATCCACCCTTGAAGATCACCCCCTCGTTGCGATACCAGGCGAGTATCGAGTCCATGGTGTCGTCGACGGAGAGGATGAAACAAGCCGAACACTGGGGACGTTCCTCAACGCCCACGTTGAACCACACCGGACTGTTGAAGCAGGCTTGCTGCTGGAGCAGAAGCTGCGTCAGCTCGTCACCGAAGGCGTCCCGGTCTTCGTCGCTGGCGAAATAGCGCTGGGCTTCACCCCAGCCCACGACCGTCGTCACGACTCTGCCGATGAGCTGGCGGACACTGCTTTCACGACTCTCGGTACCGAGCCGTCCACGAAAGTACTTCGAGCTTACGACGTTGGTAGCGAGCGGAGACCAGGAAACCGGAAACTCGACGCCCTTCTGCTCGAAGACGAGCCTGCCACCTTCGCCCAGAATCACCGCGTCGCGCAGTTCCCACTCGACCGTGGAGTAGGGGTCGACCCCCTTGGTCGATAGCCGCCGCCCAAAACTTAGACCCGGTCCCGATGCTCCGGGGCGCGCCGCGCCGCCCGGCTCCCCTCCCTTCGCAGCTCCTACTCTTTCTTCCATGCCCACTTCCTCCCCGTTCGCCACGTCTTGCCTGCCTTCATCCCAACAGCCGCGAGCAGCTTCTCTTGGCCGGAGACAGCTCCGGCATTGCCAGTATTCCGATCAAAAAAACCAGGAAAAACGGTTGTAGCCTCCGCGCTGGCGCCCAGCCCCGACCCGCGCCTCGACAAAGTACGCGGCACCGCTGTATATAGTGCACCTTCACCATATGTACCACAATATCTTGTGGGTAGAAGCCCTAATTCGCAAATTCTCGACAGGCGCATAACGACGCCACAACATAGGCAAAAATAAGACGAAAGTCGAGCCTACGCCGAGCCGTCGCGGCCGCGGGTGGAAAAAAAATTCCGACCCGGGCCTAATCGTCCCCGCGATGGTCGACGACGAGCGATCGAAGAAGGGAAAGCCCGAAGCACTGGGACGCCTCCTGGGGTCCGCGCTGCAACGGATGGGCCTCGACCGTCAGCTCGACGACTATCGCATACTGCAGGGCTGGGACGAGGTGGTCGGCCCCGCCATCGCGCGCAACGCACAGCCGGTGAAGCTCGACGCGCAGCGACTCGTGGTGGCGGTGCGGACGGCGGCGTGGCTACAGGAACTCGACCTGCTCAGACGCGAACTCTGTTCTCGCCTGAACGCGTGGATGGGTCGCAAGGTGATCAACGAGCTCTTTCTCGTCGTCGGCCGTGTCGATCGTGGCAGCGCCAACCCGAAGCAGACCAACGACAGGGCTCTCGAACAGCTCTGGTCCGCCCTCAAGAAACACGAGGGCGACCCGCCGGACTGAGCCACGGGGGCCTGGCTGAGCGGCCTCCAGCGTGTTCAGAGCGTCGCCGTTGCTCGACCGTCGCGACAACCCCAGGAGGGCTCGAGTTCCTCGCGCGTCGTCGACGATACGGCGTCGTCGACGAGCCTGTCGATTTCCAGGCTTTCTTCGGCGGCGGTGACCTCGCTGACGCTCGCGCCCGTCGAGGGATGGCGGGGCACGAACAGGGTACAACAGTCCTGATCCGGAACGATCGAAACGGGATAGGTGCCGGCGGCCTCCGCGTAGCGCGTGATCTCGAGCTTGTCCATGCCCACGAGCGGCCTGAAGACCGGAAGCCCGGCCGCTTCCTCGATCACCGCGAGGTTGCGCAGGGTCTGTGACGCCACCTGGCCGAGGCTCTCGCCCGTTAGCAGCGCCGTCGCCTTGCCCTGGCGGGCCAGCCGGCCGGCGATCCGCATCATCAGCCTTCTGTAGAGCAGAACCCTCAGAGAACGGGGCACGAAGCGCACCACCTCCCGCTGCGCGTATCCGAAGGGTACCATGTAGAGACGGAGGGTTCCCTGGCCGCGGGCGAGTATCGAACCGAGTTCTCTGGCCTTTTGCTGGCTGCTCCGATCGAGAAAGGGCACCGAGTGAAAGTGCACCGCGTCGATCCTACAGCCTCGCCGCATCATCCTGAGGCCGGCCACCGGCGAATCGATGCCACCGGAGAGCAGCAACAACATTCGGCCACCGGTGCCCACCGGTAGACCGCCGCAGCCGGCTTGCCGCGAGAACGACAGGTAGATCCCCTTTCGCGTCACGGCAACGTGAACGGTGGTATCGGGGGTCGTGAGGTCGACGGTCGCACCCGTCCGCTGGGCGATGATAGCCCCGAGCTGGCGCCCGATGTCCGGCGACTCGCAAGGGAAGCCCTTCCAGCTCCGCCTCGCCCGCACCCGAAAAGAGCCCTCGGGGCGCCAGCCAGCGTCGAGCTCCTCTTCGAGAGCGGCGCGCAAGGACTCCATGTCTGGCTCGGTCGACCTAGCGACCCCGAAATTGGCTATCCCCGGTACCCAACGAAGCCGTTCCGCGACGGCGTCCAGGCTCGCGGCGCCCGGATCGATCACCACCCGTCCTTCGAGAGATCGCACCGCCCTCACCCCCAGACCCGCAAGCGTGATCCGAAGGTTGTCGAGAAGGCGCGCCGTGAACATTGGCCGGTGACCCAACTTGAGCGTTATCTCGTTGAAATGGGCGACGATCACACGTTCGGCTGCAGGCACCACAGAGCGAAAGTAGCGTCGCGCCGCGCCAAATGCCAAACGCTCCTTGTCACGCCGCAGGGGCCGTTCCATCATTGGGGCCCATGGATCTTCCGCGTCTGCTCGCCGAATTCCTCGCCGCCCGCTCTCGGGTCGAGCTCGCAGAGGCCCGGTCAACGGCCTGCGCGGTACTCATTCCTCTGCTGCCGGTGGGCAAGGGCTATCATCTCGTGTACACGCTGCGAAGCGATGACCTCCCGAACCACCGCGGCCAGGTGTCGTTTCCGGGAGGCAAACGTTCGCCGCAGGACCGAAACCTGAAGGCCACCGCCCTCCGGGAAGCAACCGAGGAAACCGGCATCGACGCGTCGGTCGTCGAGGTCCTCGGTTGCCTGGACGATGTCTACACGATGGCGACCGACTACGTGATCACGCCTTTCGTCGGATTGTTGCCGCGAAAGTGCCGTTTCAAGCCCAATCCTTCAGAAGTTGCCGACCTCTTCACCGTGAGTCTGGACCGTCTCCGCGATCCTCGGTTTCAAGGGACCCGGAACCAGAGCTGGAAGGGCACCGACTACCAGCTCCCCGCCATCAGCGCTGGCCCACACACCATCTGGGGAGCGACGCACAACATGACGCTCAACTTTCTCCACTGCCTCGAGATGGCGCTGGGCGACAGAGCTTAGCCGCCCCCGGCGACGCCGCGCCCGGGTGCCGGCTAGCGCGACCCGACTTCGATGACCATGCCGTCCGTGGCCAGCTCGAGTTCCAAGGCCTCGGCCCCCCTCACCTCGGCTCCGACGTGGGTCAGAAGCAGGCGAGCACAGCCGAGTCGGTCACGGTTGGCCATCAGTTCGCGGTAGTTGACGTGAAAACCGCTCTGGCGGTCCAGGAAGCAACACTCGCACAGGAAAAGATCGGCCCCCTCGCTGTGGGTGACAAAATCCTCCGTCCAGGCCGAGTCTCCCGAAAACAAGACGCTGCTCCCGTCATCGGCCGTCAGGCGATACGCCAGAGCGAAAGGGTGCGCACCGTGGGGAACCTCGAAGGCCTCGCCGCTGAATCCAGGGAGCTCGAAACCTTCCCCCGGTCGAATCTCGAGGTAGCTCACCTCGAAATCCAGCTTCCGCAGGTGGGCCTCTCTGTACAGACCCGCGTACACGGTGTCTATGCGCTCTCGCGTCGTCGGCGGGCCGGCGATCACGAGCGGCCGCTCGCGAGGATTCTCGAACAAATACTCGAGGAACAAGAAGGGCACGCCGCCGAAATGGTCACCGTGGAGGTGGGAAATCAGGATCGAATCGGGAAGGTCGGTAGCCACGCCGGCCTTCTTCATGCCCGCGAGCACGCCCGGACCGCATTCGAGCATCAAGGTAGCGCCTCCGGTCTCCAGCACGTAGCAGCTATGAAGATACCCCGCGGAATTGAACGCATCCGCGGAACCCAGGACTCTCAAGATCGCCACCTTGACTACAAGGGTAGGAGAGGCTCTGGTGGATAGTCAAGCGGCACCGCCGCTTTGCCGATGAGGGCGAGCGCCGGCCGCGTTTGCCATAGGACCCCCCAGCAAACAGATTGATCGTGGCTGCGGGAGATACAGATGGGCGAGAGAAGCGACGAGACACCGCTGGAGGATCCCGGTTCCTTGTTGTCGCTGGACGTCGAAAGCCTCTGTTTTGGCCGGTCCGCGATAGCCCGCAACGAGGGCCGCGTGGTGTTTGTCGAACGCGCCGCTCCCGGCGACCGTGTGCTCGCGCGCGTGAACCGTCGCCACCCATCTTACGACGAGGCCGAGTTGGTGGAGCTAATCGAGCACGGGCCGGCTCGGGTGACGCCTCTGTGCCCCATAGTCGACGAGTGCGGGGGATGCCCCTGGCAACACGTCTCCTACGAGGCCCAGCTCGAGGCCAAGCGACGCGCGGTCGTCGACGCGCTGGAAAGAATAGGGGATATCGAAGAACCGCAGGTGGCCCCGACGGTCCCCTCCCCGCTCAGTTACGGTTATCGCAATCGTCTCAAGCTTCGCTTCGACAAGGGGAGGCTGGGGTTCTACCGCGCCCACAGCCACAGCCTCGCCCGAGTCGGCGAGTGCCCGGTAGCCGAGAGCAGGGTCAGCGAAGCCTTGCCGGAGGTCGAGACCTTCGTAGCCGGACTCGCCACACAAGTAACCAGGGTAGAGGTAGCGAGCCGCGGCGAACTCGCCGGGCTGGTTCTCGCGGTAAACAGCTGCGGACGGCTACGGCGCGTCGATTCACGCAAGGTTCATGACTTTCTCGACAACAACCACAGCCGGGTAACCGGCCTGGTGATGTGGGGACGAGGCTGGCGGCGGGAGTGGGGGGACACCCGGCGCCGCAGCCGCCCCGGCCCGGATGACATGACCATCGAGGTTTCCGGCAACGCTTTCGGACAGGTAAACACCGAGGCAAACCCCCTGCTGGTTGGCCTCGTGATCGACGCCGTGAAGCCGGGACCGTGGCGATACCTGCTGGACCTCTACGCGGGTTCGGGTAACCTGACGCTGGCGCTGGCCCCACTGGCGGAACGTGCCGTAGCGGTCGAGGCGGATCGAAGTTCAGTCGAGGGTGGGCGCAGGTCGGCCAGGTTCCGGCGCCTCGACGCCGTCCGCTTCAAACACGACAGGGTGGAAGCTTTTCTCGACGGTGGCGACGTTGGCCACCCGGATGTCGTGGGGGCCAACCCCCCCCGCGCGGGGTTGGCCGCGACTTGGGAAAAAATAGCGGCGCTCGGTGCCCGCCGAATCGTGTACGTGTCCTGCAACCCGCCGGCGCTGGCCAGGGACCTCAAGTCATTGGCCACACGGGGCTATTCGTTGCACCGCGCGACGCCGCTGGACCTGTTCCCGCATACTTTTCACGTAGAGACCGTGTGCGTACTCGAGTTGACTTGCCGTTCGACAGTCCTGTATCGTCCAAGCCGTAAACCAGTAAGGACCGGCCTATGAAAAAGAAGCACGCCGCTGTCGGCACAGCGACCAGTAAAGCCACCCCCCGAGCGAAAATCACGATCATTCCCGGCGAGGGTGTCTCGCAGGCGATCAACTACATGCTCGAGGACCGCGACGAGTTGGAGTGGCTGGTGGCCGTGGGCCGCAACAAGAAAGGCGAGATCTTCTTCTACGACACCGGGGGCGACATCATTGAAGACCTCGGCACTCTGGAGTACCTAAAGGCACGCATAGCGAGGGCCCACTTCGGCGAGGACCTCGAATAAGCCGGTACCGTTATTGCGTACCTTTTTCCTCTTCTATCTACTGAGTTCCCTGTTGCACAACCCGCTGCTGGCTCTGCTGCTGGTAGCGGTGGTCGCGTACTTTCTCAACGCCAGGCTGAGCGGCAGGTATTTCAACCCGGCGCGTATTTACAACCGTTACAGCGCGGTGCAGGAGCTCCGCCGAACCCTCCGACTAAACGACAACGACGTGGGGGCCCACAACGACCTCGGCCGCATCCTGGCCGACCAAGGCAAGTACGAGGACGCCCTACCCCACATGGTCAAAGCCATCGAGCGCATGGGCGAGTCGGCGGAAACCAACTACTACCTCGGTCTGTGCCGCTTGATGACCGGCGACTGCGAGCGGGGAATCTCGGATATACGGCGTTCCCTGGAGATCAACCCCGGGTTTCTCTACGGCCAGCCCTTCGTCACCCTGGCCAGACACTACCGGGCAAACGATATCAACGACGAGGCGCTGGAAGCCGCCTCGCAGGCGGTAAAGATCAATACCTCGAGCGTGGAAGGGTGGTTGATAGCGGGTGAGGCCCACGAGGCCAGCGGCGACACCGCCGCGGCCAGGGAGAGTTACCGAGCGGCCGGCGAGGCCTACGAGCATCTCCCCCGTTACCTCAGACTGGCCAACCGCGGTTTCGCCCGCCAGGCTCGGCGAGCGCTCCGTCGACTGGGTTAGTCGGCGGCATCGAGCGGATCGGCGGATTCAGGGACGCTCGTAAACGCGAAAGCTCAAGGAATGGGCGTTGGCCTTGTCCGCCGGACGGATTTCATCGCTCACGATCTTCCAGTCCGCAAGCCGGTCGCCTGGAAATACCACGTCGCCCTCGACGACCGCGTGCACGACGGTGATGTAGAGGCGATCGGCGACTCGCATGGCCTCTTTGAACAGGCTCCTTCCCCCGGCCACGAAGACCGTCTCGTCCTCAGCGACCTTCTCAGCGCAGTGGTCAAGGGCGGCCCCGAGGCTGGTCTTGACCGTCACACCAGATGGCCGATAGGCAGGGTCGCGGCTTAACACCACGCAGGGCCTGCCAGGAAGGGCCCTGGAGCCGATCGATTCGAAGGTCCGGCGGCCCATGATGACGTGACGGCCCGCGGTCAGGCGTTTGAAGTAGGCGAGGTCGGCGGGTAGATGCCACGGCAAGCCCCCGTCCTTGCCCATGACGAAGTTTTCCGAGATGGCTGCGACGCAGGCAACGATCACGAGTGCATCGACCTCTCCGAACGCACCGGGAGCGACTCAGACCGCGACCGCGGCCCTGATGTGAGCCTGAGGCGCGTAGCCTTCGAGCTGGAAATCATCGTAGCGGAAGTCGAACAGGCTCTTCACCTCGGCGTTCAACTTCATCGTCGGAAGAGGGCCCGGCTCGCGGGTGAGCTGTAGCCGCGCCTGTTCGACGTGGTTCAGATAAAGGTGGGCGTCGCCCAGCGTGTGTATGAACTCTCCGGCTCGGAGGCCGCTGACGGCGGCCACCATCATCGTCAACAACGCGTAGGAGGCTATGTTGAAAGGCACCCCCAGGAAGACGTCACCGCTGCGCTGGTAGAGCTGGCATGAAAGCTTGCCGTCCGCCACGTAGAACTGGAAGAGCGCGTGGCACGGAGGCAGAGCCATGTCCCCGACGTCGGCGACGTTCCAGGCGCTCACGATCAAACGGCGCGAGTCAGGGTCGTTTTTTATCGCGTCCAGCACGCACGATAGCTGGTCGACGCTCCCCCCGTCTGGAGTAGGCCACGATCGCCACTGGTAACCGTAGACCGGCCCGAGTTCCCCGTTCTCGTCGGCCCACTCATCCCAGATGCCCACGCCGTTCTCGCGGAGGTAGCCGACATTGGTGTCGCCCTTGATGAACCACAACAGCTCGTGAATGATCGACTTGAGGTGCAGTTTCTTGGTAGTGAGGAGCGGAAAACCCTCGGATAGGTCGAAACGATTCTGCCAGCCGAAGACGCTGAGGGTGCCCGTTCCCGTGCGGTCGGTCTTCCGACTCCCGTTGCGAAGGATGTGCTCGAGCAAGTCCAGGTACTGCCTCATCGTCCAGCCCGCCTGCGCGATGCTCCTCAGCCGTTCGCCCGCTTCCGCACCGAGTTGGTGACGGCCTTCTCGAGGGAGTGGAAGACCAGACCGGTCAAGAGCTTTGGGTAGAAGTACGTTGACTTGGGGGGCATGAGTTCACCGGCCATGCACACGTCGGCGATCTGTTCGGACCTCGTGGCGCGCATCACGAACCCCCCCTCGCTGAGGGCCGAGTCCACGCGTCCGATCATCGCACCTGCGTCAACCGTATAGCTGAGTTCGAGTTCGCGACCACCACCGGCCGCCTGCATCGCGGCCTCGAGAACCAGCGAGTGGAGAACGGTCGTCTCCAAACCCGCCAGGGCTGACCCGCCGGCGCACCGGGTGTCGACCGGACGCACGAGCAGGAGGTAGCAATCGAGATCGCGCAGAGCGACGCCGAAAGCGTTGCACTTGTCACTGCTTCCTTGCAGAGCAGCAAGAAGCGCCCGCTTGCCGTCTTCCCCACGCTCGAACTTCGTCACCTCAAAATCGTTGTTCAGCGCCTCCGCCAGCCTCGCGTGGTCGGCACCCCCGCTGGAGAGCATCTCCCGGTGGGTGGGGAGGATGACCATACCGGGGTCTTCGAAGGTCGCGAGGAAGGCCATGACGTGGGCTTCCGGATTCTCGCTGTCTCCGGGCGCGCTCGCCCCAGGTGGAAGACCACAGCCTGGATGACAGAACTTGTAATAGTTCAACGCCGTCTCGTATCGATGATGTCCGTCGGCGATGAAGATCGTGTGATCCCGGGCCGACTTCTCGATTTCTTCGATGGCGGCGGGATCGGTGATCCGCCACATCCTGTGGCGTACGCCTTCCTGCGTCACGTCGAGATCGGGTTCGTCGTCCCATCCCCCCGGCGGGGCCGGTTTGAAATCGGGGTTCGAGAAGAGGCCAAAGATCGGACTGAGGTTGGCCCGTACCTCGGAGGTGAGCGCGAGCCTATCTCGCTTGTGGTGATCGAAGGTACGCTCGTGGGGCCTCACGACCCCCGCCGAGAACTCCTCGAGGTGAAGAGCGCCTATCACCCCGCCGCGCCGGCGCGGTCCGTCGGACTCGAAGTCCTGGGTGTAGAGGTAGAAGCCCGGCTCGTCGTCGCGTACCAGAACGCCTTCTGCCAGCCAGGTACGGAAAAGCTTTCCGGCCTGTTCATGCCCGTCCTGATTGAGTATGAGCCGCGTCACGTTGAAGGGACTGGCCGCGTAGAGTTCCGCTAGATAGGCGGGGGTGATCACGTCGTAAGGCGGAGCAACCGCACCGTTCATGTCACCGACCCTCTCGGTTGCGAAACGTATACCCCTAAACGGACGGAACCTTGCCAACATACACCCCGGTACTCAGAACAGAATCGAGCGCGGCAACCGTGACCGCGCCTGCTCTGCGCAGATACGCTCGATCACCCAAAAACTCAACCACCGTGGAAGCCTGGCCCTGCGGTCGAGGCCCGCCGTCGAGATAGAAACCCACCTCGGCGCCGAAGTAGGTCTTGGCTTCGCCTACACTTCGCGCCGGCGTTCCGCCACTGGTGTTCGCGGAACTCGCTGAAATCGGCTTGCCGAACATAGAGAGGAGCTCGCAAGCAACCGGATCCGAAGAACAGCGCAGACCGAGTCCCCCGGTCTCCCCGCAGAGGCTCGAGACCAGTGCGTCGCTCGCCGGAAGTACCAGGGTGAGCGGCCCCGGCCAGAACGCTTCGGCCAGGGCCCGGGCGTCGGCTGGCGGCTCGTCGCGGAGGTAGCTCGAGGCCATGGCAAGCCCGGACACCAACACCGACACCCCCCGTCCGATCTCACGCCCTTTGATCCTGAAGAACGAAGCCATGGCCTTCGGCGATGAAGCGTCGGCGCCGAGTCCGTATACGGTTTCGGTAGGGTAGACGACGATCCCCCCGCGCCGCAACACCTCCGCCGCCAGCTCTACCTCGGGGTCCCGGCTGGCGCGGCCACCGCCTCGCTCCGCGC
Source organism: Binatia bacterium (assembly GCA_046754245.1). Lineage (GTDB taxonomy): Bacteria > Desulfobacterota > Binatia > UBA1149 > UBA1149 > JBHHVL01. The sequence goes on from JBHHVL010000063.1 coordinate 13,529, forward strand.
CCACCGCTGACTTCCGAGACGCGATCAAGGGTCTATCTGGTCAACCACGCCAGGCGTTTCACGCGCGAGTTTCGCCTTTTGCCGCTTGAGCTTGGCGGCCAGCGTGGAGTCCGAAAGAGCAAGAATCTGTGCCGCGAGCAGCGCGGCGTTGCGAGCACCCGCCTCGCCGATGGCGAGGGTTCCCACGGGGACGCCCGCCGGCATCTGAACGGTAGACAGCAGGGCGTCCATCCCCCTGAGGGGCCCCGACTCAAGCGGAACACCCAGGACCGGCAGCGTGGTGTTCGCCGCTACCATACCCGCGAGGTGAGCCGCGCGTCCGGCACCCACGACAAACACCCTCACACCCCTGAGTTTGGCGTCCACCAGGTATTCTACGGTCTTCTGCGGTGAACGGTGAGCAGAAGTCACCACCACCTCGTGAGCGACAGAGAGTTGCTCGAGACAGTCGGAAGCCCCTGACATAGCGGTCAGGTCGCTCTTGCTACCCATCAGGATCGCCACCAGTGGTTTGAACTTCGCCATTCCTGTGTTCCCTCGCCGCGGCGCTGTTTCGTCGCTAGCGCGCGGAGTCCGCGCCGTGGGTCGCGATCGCCATCACAAACCGAGCGCGCGACGCCCTATGTCGCCGCGGTACTGAGCGCCTCGCCACGATATCGCCGCTACCCCTCGGTAGGCCAAGCCTACCGCTTGTTCCACGCCAGCGCCACGGGCGGCCACCCCGAGTACGCGACCGCCGGCGCTGACCCAACGCCCGCTCTCGTCTTTCGCGGTACCGGCATGAAAGACCTTCACCCCCGCCATCGAGTCTGCTTCTTCTATGCCGGCGATCGGATCTCCCTTGCGGTAGGCTCCCGGGTAGCCCTCGGACGCCATCACCACGCAGGCCGCCGCCTCCTCCGTCCAGCTCGCTCGCACGGTGTCAAGCCTGCCGTCAAGACAGGCTTCGAAGAGGTCTACCAGGCTACTGCGCAGCCGCATCATGATCGGCTGGCATTCCGGATCTCCGAAGCGCACGTTGAACTCGAGAACCCTGGGGTGGCCGTCGCAGATCATGAGACCCGCGTAGAGCACGCCCCTGTACTCTATATCCCTCGCCCTGAGCGCCCCCAGCAAAGGTTCGATAACCGTCGACATTATCTCGTCTGCGAGTCGCGGGGTACACAGAGGCGCAGGCGAGTACGCGCCCATGCCACCGGTATTGGGCCCCTCGTCCCCGTCGAGCAGAGCCTTGTGATCTTGGGCCGAAGCCATGGGGAGCGCGACGCTGCCGTCGGTAAGAGCCATGAAGGACAGCTCCTCCCCGTCAAGAAACTCTTCGACGACGATCACCCGGCCCGCGTCGCCAAAGCGCTTGTCCACCAACATCGACGCGATCGCGAGGTCCGCTGCATCGGCGTCGTGGCAGACGATCACGCCCTTGCCCGCAGCCAGTCCGTCGGCCTTGACCACCAGGGGAAAGCCGAGTTCACGGGCAAAACGGCGAGCCTCGTCGGCGTCACAAAACTCGCGGTAGGCGGCCGTCGGTATTCCCCCTTCGGCGAACAGCTTCTTGGCGAAGGCCTTGGACGCCTCGAGTCGCGCACCCTCTCGGTCCGGTCCGAAGATCCGGAGCCCACGCTGTCGAAACCCATCTACGATGCCGGCCGCGAGCGGCGCCTCGGGTCCGACCACGGTAAGATCCACACCTCGCTCGGCCGCCAACGACGCAAGTCCATCCACGTCGTCGGCCGCGACGCCAACACACTCGGCCACCGCCGCGATGCCCGCCGATCCCGGCGCCGCCAGCACCGCTTCGACGCGATCGTCGTCAGCGATCTTCCAGCAGAGGGCGTGCTCTCGGCCACCGCTCCCTACGACGAGGACCTTCATACCAGTCTTCTCGTTCTCCAAGCCCTTTCCCCCGGCTGGGTCAATGCCTGAAATGCCTCACCCCGGTGGTTACCATGGCGACACCGTGGGAATCGGCGGCCTCAACGATCTTGGCGTCGTTTACGCTTCCGCCCGGTTGTATTACCGCCGTCGCGCCTGCTTGCGCGCAGAGCTCGAGAGCGTCAGGAAAAGGGAAGAACGCGTCCGATGCCACCACCGAACCCTCGACGGCGAGGCCGTGTTCCCGAGCCCGCGCCACCGCGATACGCGCCGAGTCTACTCGGCTCATCTGCCCAGCGCCCACGCCCACCACATGATCCCCGCGGGCGAGAACAATGGTGTTGGATTTCGCGTGCTTGCAGACCTTCCACGCGAAATCCAGAGCCACCAACTCCTCCGCGCTCGGTGCGCGTCTGGTCACGACCTCACAGCGCGAGGCCGTGCACTCCACGAGGTCACGTGTTTGCACGAGCAGTCCGCCCAACACCCTCTTCATGTCCAACGCGTCCTCGCCGCCGCCGACCCGCGGATCGACCTCGATGAGCCGCACGTTGCGGAGTTTCTTCGACGAGTCGAACACCGCGCGTGCGCCGGGCAAAAACGACGGTGCCAGCACCATTTCGAGGAAAACCTCCTTCATGGCAAGGGCCGTCGCTTCGTCTACCGCTCCGTTGAAAGCCACGATGCCACCAAAAATAGAAACCGGGTCGCAGTCCCGCGCCTTGAGAAACGCCTCCTCCGGGCTAGGGGCCGTCGCCACCCCGCAGGGATTCGTGTGTTTGATCACCACACAGACCGTGGCCTCAAACTCCATCACGAGTTGGAGGGCCGCGTCACCGTCGACGATGTTGTTGTACGACAGCTCCTTGCCTTGCAACACCCGGGCCCTCGTCAGCGAGGGCCCGGAAACCTCGGGCGCGGCGTAAAAGGCCGCCTGCTGGTGTGGATTCTCTCCGTAGCGAAGGCGTTGCTCGAGGCGCCACTGCTGGTGAAGCGTCTGGCCGAATGGGCCGTCCTTATCGCGACCGAGGTAGTCTGCAATCATGCCGTCGTAGGCGGCCGTCGACCGGAAGGCCTTGGTGGCCAGACCTGAACGCGTCTCGTCACACACACGGCCGGTCTCGCGAATCTCTTCGAGCAACGGACCGTAATCCGTGGGATCGACGACGATGGTCACGTGCGCGTGGTTCTTGGCGGCCGAGCGAACCATCGAAGGCCCACCGATGTCGATGTTCTCCACCGCTTCTTCGAAAGAACATCCTCGAGCGGTGACCTGGGCGAAGGGGTAGAGGTTAACGCACACGAGGTCTATGTATTCCAGATCGTTCTTGCGCACCTGCTCGCGGTGCCTCGGGTCGTCGCGACGCGCGAGGATGCCGCCGTGGATCCGCGGGTGCAGCGTCTTTACCCTACCGTCGAGAATCTCCGGCGAACCGGTGTGCTCGCTCACGTCGGTGACCTCCAGCCCCGCCTCCCGAAGCGTCTTCGCCGTACCGCCTGTGGAAAGGATCTTCACCCCCAGCTCCGCGAGGCCGCGAGCGAAGTCCACCACACCGCTCTTATCACTCACGCTGACGAGCGCCGTCCGGATCTGGCCCGGACCCTGCTCACCAACGACTCCTTCTTCCAGCTTTTCTCCCACGCTATTCATCTCTCCGACCTCGTCTCAAGAATTCCCTGTGCACCCGCTTGCCCAGGCGCGCAACCAGCTCATACGG
>JBHHVL010000064.1:0-16646 GCA_046754245.1 Binatia bacterium
TCCACGCGCCCACCGGATTCGTCCGTCTCCACGCCGATCACCCGCAGAGAAATCAGCTTCATCGGTACTGAAAAATCCAGTGCGATCAGCCCACCTTCGATGTGGATGTGGCTGCCATCGACGAGACCGTCGGCTGGGTCGACGTCAAGCACGTCTTTCGCGAGCACCATGACCTTGCCTTGAGGCCTGTTGTTTCCGATACCGTGTCCGGGGGTATGGTGGTCGTGGTCGTCATGGGAACAGTCCCCGTGGTGGGAGCGTCCCTCGTCTTCTCCACAACCCGACTCGATGACGACGGGCGTCAGGCTGCCTACTCCTCCCGAGCGTTGATGCTCACCCGGGCTCACGCTGAGCAGGATACCGTGCCCCAGGTCGTCGGGAGCGAGGATATACCTGTCCTCGAAGTTCTCGAAATCGATGACAAAGGCGGCAGCGGGAACCGAGATCAGCAGCCCCGAGAGCGTGACGGCTCCGAGGACGCTGGGCGTAACGACGCCGGTCAAGAGGCCCAACACCCGACCAGCCCATCCCGACGGCCGCCGAAGAAAAAGAATCGCGTTGCTCATCTAACCCCCCAACAAGTGGCCCTGGTGAGCCGCCCGGCACCTCACGCGGCCGGGGCATCGATACCGCAGCGGCAAGCGAACTCTCAAGTCCCTATGCCAATCCCTTTCCAGTGGCTCTGTCAAGAGGAAATCTCTGCTTCGCGGGCGGGCCTTCCAACTCGAGGCACCAGCGGTGTTTCGGACAGGGCCATGGCTTCACGCCGTCTGTGCCCCACGGGTTTTGCGATCCGCAGCGAAAAACGCTTCTACCAGCCGTGAATATATTATAGAGCCTGAGAGTCTATGATACTGATGTCGGACCTGGCTCATGGTTGTGGATAAGGATCCTTTGCACATCGCGGGAGGCGACACCGTACTCTCCGAGCAGTTCTTTGCCCTCTACGGGAGGGGCGGGGACCACGACGGCGAGCGCAAACTGATGCTCGCCGTGCTGCACGACGCCATGGATCGCTACCGCAGGTTCGCGCTCGCGCGAGATCCGCGCGGCCGCAGCGAGTTCATCGAAGCTTACCAGTGGGTGAAGAGCAGAGACAGGAACTGGCTATTCTCATTCGAGAACATCTGCGAGCTTCTCTCGCTCGACCCCGACTACATCAGGAAGAACCTTCGCGCGTCAGCCCCCGCGCTCGCGGCTTCCAAGCGCCGCACCCCACGCCTGGTTCCACTGCGTGAACGCGAACGCATGGACCTCGTCGCCTGAGACCAACGCCGGCCACGAATCTCCAGGCGCTCACTCCAGCAGTGAGACGGCGCGCTCCATGCACCAGTAGGCCGCGAAGGTACCGAGGCAGTAGACCGGCGCCTGCCTCGCCCACCGTGGCAGCTCTGCGAAGCTCAGCGCGACCACGCGGCGTATCACCAATACTCCGATCACGAAGGCCAGCTGACCAAACTCGATACCGAGGTTGAACGAGAACAGCGCCGCCGGGATCTCCTCCTGAGGAAGACCGATCTCCGTCAAGGCTCCGGCAAATCCCAGCCCGTGAAGCAAACCAAACAGCAGCGCCATAGCCCAAGGAAACCGCCGAAGAAGGGTCGGCGGTAACGAACGATCACGCGAAAGATCGACGGCGAGCCAGAACACCGTAACCGAGATGGCAAACTCGACGGGTCTCGGCGAAACCGTCACCATGGACAGCGCAGCAAGACTCAGTGTGATGCTGTGCCCGGCGGTAAAGGCGGTCACCGTCTTCAGGAGCGCGGAGCCGTGACCAACGAGTAGAAGCAGGCCGAATACGAAAAAGAGGTGGTCCAAGCCGAGCAAGATGTGCTTGACCCCCAAACGACCGTACGCGGTCAGGACTTCTAACCGGCCTTGACGTCGGGGAATGAGAAGGGACGGTTCCCTCGCACTGAGCACCCCCTGCACCAGGCGACCGTCGGCCAGCACGGCGCGCAGCAACACGTCGACCTTTCCCAGCTCGAAGCCTTCGACACCCACGGTCCTACCCACCAGCCCCCCACCGGGACAGTCCAGCTTCCAAGTGGTGGTGATGCTGTCAACCGCGAGAACGACAGACTCAGGTGCGGGTAACGCACAGGGCTCTTCGATTACGGGTCGTAGCTCAGCGGCCCCAACACCGTCTCGCGCGATTTTCCATCGCACCACGGCGCTACCCTCGACTCCTTCCCTGACTTCCAGCAGTGCGGGTGAGAGAGGGTGAGCCAGAGCGAGGCCGCCGGCCAAGGACGCTGTCGTCACCGCAACGACGACCCCGAACTTCGCTTCCACGGCCCTAAGACCCCACCGGCTGGGCCGGTTTCTCCTCGGCGGTCAGCGGGGCTTTCTTGATCACGACCCTGTACTTGCCGCGGAGAGCCCGGAGTTTCCTGGCTACGAGGCGGCTGCGGATCTCCGCCGCCAGGTCACGCGCGACCCTGTCGCGAACCGCGTCAAACAGGGGCAGCCCTGCTTTCTGCACCGACTGCAGCCAGACGAAATGGATGCCGAACGCGGACTCGATCGGCGCCGACCAGGCACCCGGTACGAGCGCCGTCACCGAGTTGGCGAACCCATCCCCAAAAGCTTTCGCGAGATCGGCCTTGGACCAGGAAGCCTGATCGTACCCGATCGGAAACGGGTCACCCCACAGCACAGCTTCAGAGGGCTCTTTGGTCGACGCCGCAAGCTTGTCTTTCAGCGCGCTGACATCATCGGCCATTGACTCGCCGTGACCATCAGCGCTCAGGTAGACCTGCCACAGGGTGAACCGATCCGGCTGGAGATAGCGGGAGCGGTTTCGCAGGAAAAATGCGCGCAGATCCCGCTCGCTGAAATCGCCTGTGCTCGCACCGAGCAAGCGACGGTACTTGTCTACCAGCAGGCGTCGAATCACCGGATCGTCCCGATGCAGGCCAAGAGAGAGCGCCTGCCGGTAGAGTTGCTCGGCTCCGCGACCGGCAGGTGCTTCCAGGAAACGCATCTTCGCGACCAAACGGTTTCGCACGCCCCGGTCGCCGCGGTCGAGACGCGCTGCGAGCGCCCCACGGTACAACAACTCATCGTCCAGCGCGTTCTCGATCAGCCCCCTTTGTTCCGGCGGCGTGGGTTCCCGGCCCGTCCGCCTCTTGTAATCTTGGACGAGCCGTCGGACGCGCGCCTCGGAAAGTACGAGTTCCTCGCGTTCACCCCCGCTCGCCCGATACCGTGGGGGTGAGAAAACAGCGCGCCAGTCCCACTCGGCCGTAGACACGTCGAGCGCGAACAGCACTGCGCCGGCGAGGAGGAAATGAAACACGGGACTGCTAAGCGTTCTGCCCACCTTCGGTAAGGAGCGAGCCTAAACGAGAGAACTCGACGCCGACGCCGGTAGCAGCGGCTCTTCGAGCCCCTAGGCGAAGCTCCGGTCACCTATAAACACCGGCAGGCGACGCATGACAAGGCTCCTCGACCGGCCGCGACGGCAACCAGGCCGGACTTGCCATAATCTAGAAAGTGGAAAGTTAAACTTCCCACTTTCCAGAAGGGGCTCTGGCCGACCCAGGCGGCGAGCGAGGTATTTCTGATGCATAAGGCCACGCAAAGTAGAGCGAAAGCGGTGCTTCTCGCGCACCGTCGACGGTTGACCAGGCTAGGGCCCCGGCTGCCCAGCACTGGCATGGCCATTGCTTTGGCTCCGTTGCGACCGAATACCGCTGCCCAGCAGAGCACAAAGGGAGGAAAGTGAATTCATGGCTAGATACAGCGCCGTTGTTAGCGATGGCTTGGACCACATGGCCGAAATGGCCGGGGGCAACTTCGACCTCGGCTGGATGGAATCGAATCCGGGTGGCTGGGGTCACAAGGCCACGGCGGGTCCGGCCGGCCTGGGACTGAAGGACGTGGAGACCGGCCACTACGGCGTCATTCCTGAACGCGGCTCGGCCCATGGCAGCATGGCGCCTCGCGGTTCATTCGTGCCCGACAACACGCCGTCGCTTGACATGTACACCGTCAACGAAATGTCGGAGGTATGGTCGGAGAACGCTGCTGCGCTCTATGACGAAGCCGTCACGCGTCAGTGGAACTCGGTTACCGACGTCCCCTGGGACAAGCTCGAGAAACTACCCGACGACCTCGAGAAGGCCATGTGCCAGATGTGCACGGGCTTCACGGAAGTCGAATTCGTTGCTGGGGACATGCCGGCGAAGTGGCTCTGTCGCATCAATCACGACTACCACGAAGTGAAACTGTTTCTGGCCACTCAGATCATGGACGAGGCCCGCCACATGGACGTGTTTCGTAAACGAGCGCTGGCCAACGGCGGCGGCCTGCTCATGGCTTCCCCCTGTCAGGAAGAACTCCTCGCAGCGATCCTGCAGGCGCCCGACTACACGACGGCCAGCGCCCTCATGCACATCTTTGGCGAGGGCTTCATACTCACGCTGTTTCGTACCGGCGAGTTCCTCGCTCCTACCGAAGTGGAGAAGACCATCTTTCGTCTATGCATGCAGGATGAGGCACGGCACGTCGCTTACGGTGTCAAGCACCTGCAGTACTTCCTCGAACGCCATCCTGAGCGTGAAGCGGAGATCCACAGCATACTCGACGCAGGCGAGGAGGCTATTTTCAGACTCACCTTGGAACCACAGACCATCGAACCGCGAGCGATCCTCGCCGGACGCGGTATCGAGAACATTCAGCTGGGGGTGGCGAGAATAGGATTCCTCTACGCGAAGCAGATCAAAGAATACCTACACCGGCTGAAGGTGGCGGGGCTGGACAGGGAAACGCAGATGAAGATTCCTGTCGAGCTTCCGGCCGAGATGCTCGCCGAGCGCATGGCCGCGCTCTGAAAAGCTCACGTCGATCACAGCAATGACAGACCTGTTCACGGAGAAAGCGCATGGCCGATAGCATCGAGTTTCCCTCGGAAGTGTGGTTTGGACGACTCGCCGAGATCATGAAAGAGAACGAAGCCTCCTACCGGGATCTGGGACCCGCCGACTGCACCATGGTAGTCAAGGTAACTGACGCTGGCGGAAATCGCCTCCTGGAAGTCGTCTTCGAGGCGTTCGGCGTCAAGTCCGTCCGGACCCTTGACAGCATCGCACAGGCGCCCGCGTCGCACTTCGTTCTGGAGGCCCCTCTGCCGGTCTGGCGCGATATGATCGAAAACATCCGCGCTAACGGGTCACCGGATCTCGAGCACACGCTCAACTTCCTCACGTTCCCCGACGACCCGATGGTGGTTAGTGGCCCCGACCAGTTGGAGGTGGACGCGTTCTTTCGCTACCAGGAAAGCCTGCAGCGTTTCTTCAACGGTGCTGCGGAGGTCGCGACGCGGTACTCAGCCGCGGCCTGAAACCAGCGGGCGAGCCAGGCGTCGGCCTCCCTGGTCGCCGGCTGGCGCCTCAGATCGGCAACCGATAGCCTAGCTCCGGAGTACGCGTTCGGCGGTGTCGTCGCCGAGGATAGCCGCGGCGGCCTGTACCCCGGAGAGCATGACACCCGCTATACCGTGACCGGATCGGGTAGAGGCGCCAGCGAGGTACAAGCCCTTGACGGTCGTGGTCGTACCCGGGCGACGGTCTAGAAACTGCTCTGGAGTCGCCGCTATACCGTAGGAAGTCCCACCCGTCGATCCGGTGTAGCGCGAGTGGGTAATCGGCGTGGCGGCTTCCTTGAAAACGACGTGATCACGAAGCCCCGGGATCAGCGCCTCCGCCTGCTCGATCATGCGATCGGTCAGTTCGTTTTTGCGGGTCTCGTACCCTTTGTTGGCCGCGTAGCTACCGTCGGCCAGCTCTGCTTGGCCGAGGCCCCAGAACGAAGGCTGGGGCGGCACCACCGTCATGATCTGCATGTTTGTGTGCCCCTCGGGCGCGAGCCGCCGGTTGTGGGGATCTTTTAGCGACGCCGTCGCGACGTACAGAAAAGGGATATCGCGCATCCGACCCTCGCTCACCTCCTGGTACGCGCCGTCGAAGTCATAGCCGCTGAAGAGCCATCGGTTGACGTTTCCGTAGGGAAGTTCGGTCGCGGGAATATCGAGCCCCAGATAGACGACAAACAGCGGCATCGCCATCTCGAACTCCTGCACCCGCTTTGCGAAACCAGCAGGGAAATACTCGGCGCCTACCAACTCCAGAACCGTCCGCTTGAGGTCGGCGTTGCTCACCACGAGTGGCGCTCGCACAGTCTTCTTCCCGAGGTGCTTGTTGACGAAGGTCACGCCTGTCACCGCACCGTCTTCCACGTGGATCTTCTCCACCTTGGATCGTAGTCTGATCTGTCCACCCGAAGTTTCGATCGCCCCGGCGAGGCCATCGGCCAGGACCTGCCCACCGCCCTCCGGATACCACCCCCCGTCTCTGAAGTAGTGGTTTTGAAGTCCAGCATGCAGGATCGCCGATACCCGGGACGGCGCGATCGCGTAGGTACCGTTCTGCGCGGTGATCACCGCGCGGAGCTGCCGGTTCCCGGTGCAAGAGTCGAGGAATTCCCCGAAACTCCTGTTGGCGAAGCGCCTCAACAGGGGACTGGCAAGAATCACCCCGAGCTGCCTCCCTTTCGACATACCGAGGCCGCCGCTGCCCATGCGATCGACCTGCTCCAGGAAGCGGATGTAGCGGCGTATTCCCTTTTCCTCCGACGGAAAACGGTCAACGAGAGCCTGCCGGAAAGCGTTTCTGTCGCGAGGAATGGTGAACTCGAAGTCGGGGAACGTCATCCTCTCCATTCCGGTTTCCATGGGCCTGAAGGTAATCTCCCCTGCGCCACAGGCCCGCAACACCTTCGGTATGAATCCGTTGGGGCCGCAGTCCCCCAGATAGTGTATGCCAATGTCGAACTCGTAGTCCTTGCGGCGGAATACAGTCGCGTTACCCCCGGCCACGTAGTGGCCGTCGAGCAGCAGCACCCCCTTGCCCGCGCGACAGAGCAGCGCGGCGCTGACCAGTCCCCCGAGACCGGCTCCGACCACGACCGCGTCGTAACAGTCGTCTACCGGATCGCGAAATCGATCGGGTCTTGAATCGCTCACCTGTTTTCTATCCTTTCCCGCACCCCCGCCGACAGAGAGGCGCTGCAACCTCACCCGTCGGTACCCCGGCCGTGGGTGGTGACACCGAACATCACTATGCCGCCATCGGCGCGATATCGGCCAGGAAAGATTCGCGCTTCGTCCACGGAAATGAACCGACTGTCCCCAAGGGCCCGGCCCACGGTCAGATCGAAGGTATAGGCTCCCAGCGTAAAGCCCAATCCAGCGCTGAGTTTCCAGTCGTCGACGTCCATCTGCAGAGGCGACTCGCCGTTGTCACCCACCACCGAGGTAGCGTGACTGAGGCCACCCCGGACCACCATGGAAGGGTTGAGGCGGTATTCCGTTCCCAAGGCGACGAGCCACTCGTCATCCGCACCGGCTACGAAAGGGGTGTTGCCCTCCGGGGTGAGAAGAAACCTGATTTCAGAACCACGAAAGGACTTGCTACCCGTCCATCGCATGGAGGCATCCACGACGAGCCTGTCCCCCAGACTACGGCTACAACCCAAGAACACCTGAGCTGGCATCTCGAGGTCCAGCTTCACGTCTTGCCTAACGGAAGCCCCGGCGCCGACCGGCACCGACATCGAGCCCTCCATCCACACCATTCCCGGCGTGCGCAAGCCCAGCGCCAGTCGCCAGTCCTTCGACGGCCGCCACGCTACGCTTGCGTTGGCCTGCACACCCGGACCGGTGAGCTTGTACCTGAACGGCAAGGCTCCCGCCGCGAAGTGGGCTCGCGCGTATCCGAACAGCGGCGTGATCGCCAGACCCACGGACAGGTCGTCGGTTATCTCGTAGGCGAGAGCCGGGGCAACGGTAAGAATCGAAACTTCCGAGAAGAACTTCTCCGTTACCCCGGCCGCCGGATCAGCGTCGAAGTTAAAATTGGCCCCAACGCTTCCGTAGATCGCAACGCCAAATCGCCACGGTCCGCCGGACTCCCATACGGCACCGTAGTCCGGTGCGAAGCCCAAGAAGCGCGCCGTCTCATCGTAGGCCGGGATCGAGCCGCCGTTGTCGTCGGCCCGGACGTCCAGTGTCCCCATGGGCAGACCCAGGCTCACGGCGCTGACCGCTTTTTCGAACCCAGCCAAGGCGGCCGGGTTGGCGAAAATCGCCCAGGCCGGGTTACGAGGGCGGGCCACGCTCGCGCCGGCCAGGGCGAGATCGGGTGCGCCAACGCCGGGAGAAAGCAGCAGCGAGGCGCACGCGGGCTGGGGTAACGAGAAGCCAGCCGCCACGGCCAGAGCTGTAGAGATATAAGCAAACTTCAAGGTCGCGTGCTCCGGTGGCGGCGAGTCAAGCAGTACTACGATGCATTGGTTGATGGAATACTCGCCGCCCACATCGACCACCCCCCCCAAGTATGCAGTGCTGGGTCCGCCGGGCCCTGTTTGACTACCGCGCGCCGCCGACCAATAGATTGCCTGCTCGAGGGGGAGTGTGCCGTCGTGAAAGAACCAACCGGTCTCGTCGCTTTCTGGAAAAAATACGATCGTAGAGCCGTACTGCGTCAGGCCCAGTTGGCGGACGAACTGGGTTACGACTCCTTCTGGATCCCCGAGGCCTGGGGCTACGAGGCTTTCAGCCTCCTCACCGAGATCGCCCTTGGGACCAAACGAATCAAGATCGGAACGGGAATCGTCAACGTCTTCAGCCGCTCACCAGGACTGATGGCGATGCAAGCAGCGAGTCTCGACGAGATCTCGGGGGGCCGCCTCCTGCTCGGGTTGGGGACCTCCGGGCTGCGTGTGATCGAAGGTTTCCACGGCCTCGCGTACAAGAGACCTCTGACGAGACTGAGACAGTACATACAGGTTGTACAGACACTAATGGCCGGTGGGCGGCTCGACGACGCTGGCGCCGATCTCTGGGAGTTCCGCCACTTCAAGCTCGAAATGACGCCGCTGCGAAGCCGTGTACCGATCTACTGCGCTTGCCTGAACGACAACGCTATACGAACGGTGGGCGAACTCGCGGACGGCTGGATGCCGACCTTCTGGCCTTACGACCAGCTCGGCACCGGTCGTGCGCTGCTAGCCGAAGGCGCCGCGAAGAGCGGCCGCGACGTGGCGGAAATCGTAACCGCGCCTTTCACCACGGTCATTCCGCAGCCCGACAGCGAGAGCAGCTACAGAATGGCCAGGGGACTGATCTCGTTCTACATAGGAGGCATGGGCACCTACTACCACGCGCTGCTTTGCCGGATGGGTTTCGAGACCAACGCCGATCTGGTGCGAAAGCTCTATCTGGAACGAAAAAAGGAAGAAGCGGCGGCCGCCATTTCCGATGAGATGCTCGATGCGCTGGTGATCGCGGGCGATCCGGATTTCTGCCGGCAGCGCCTCGGCCAGTGGCGCGCCGCCGGAGTAGGCCTCCCGATCCTCGGGCTGCCCAGTGATATGGGACCCGAGATATGCGAACTCTTCATCCAGTTGATGGCTCCAGCCGAGCTTTCTTGACAACCGTTCGTCCAGGAGTTTCGTGCGCGAACGGTCGCCGTCGATTCGGCCAAGACAGGCGATAGCGGTATAGGTACCTCACCGTGAAGACGATGAGGGCTTTCACTGCGTTTGCGGTGGCGCTGGCTGCGATCCTCACCACCTCTCTCTTCTCGTCGGGGAACGGGGTATTCCCGCCAGCGATGCGATGCCTGCTCGTGGGTATGGCCCTGTTCCTCGCTCCCGGCTACCTCTTGTCCTTGGCGACCGACGTGGCGCCAGGCGGTTCGATGTTCGAACGCCCCGCGCTGCTTTTCGTGTCCTCGCTCGCCCTTGTCACCCCGGCGCTGTGCTGGCCCCTGCTCTCCTCGAGCCCGCTTACGGCCTTCGTCCCGGCTTTCGCGGTCATCGTGACCCTCCTGGCCCTGGTCGCGACGCTCAAGAAGCACCCGTCCGACCCAGCAAACCCGGCGGCTCGGCGGCAAGGGGCAGGCTTCGTAGGCTTGCTGGCTTTGGTCCTCCTGCTGTTCTGCAGCTGGGCCGCAATCGAGCTCTTCCCCGTCGCGAGCGTCGACAGGTGGTGGTACCTCGCGTACGTCCGTGGCTACATGGAAGCTGATGAACTCAGTCTGGCGGAACCCTTTCTGGGTAGTGGCAGCGTAATCCCCCGTTTCGGATTCAACCCCTGGCTGCTCGCGCTCGCAGCCTGGGCCGAGTTCGCCGCTGTCGATCCCGTATGGCTCTACCACAGAATCTGCCCTGTGGTTCTCATACCGCTGGCCTTTTCGGCGTCTGCGTTTGTTGGCCGCGCGCTGTTTGGACGGCAGAGAATCGCGTGGCTGTTCGTACTCTCTTCCGGCCTGCTCTGGTGCAGTGCTTCGCTTTTTCCGCTGGTCTCCAGGGCTGCCGAGGACAAAATATTCGCGCTCGTCATCCTTTACCCAATAGCCGCCGGCGCTTTCTTCTCCGCGGTGAGTGATCGGGGGCAGAAGTCGACGCTGCTCCTTTTCCTCGCCGTCGCCTTGCTGGCGAGCTGTCACGCGCTGGTGTACGCGCTGTTACTGCTGACCCTGGTTCCTTTCGCCGCGGCCCTGGTTTTCGGCGGGCGTCTGAAGCCGACTGCCGCCATCCCTCTGGCGGCGCTGTTGCTGGCCGGCGGGCTCTACGCCGGATTGAACGGCAGCCGCGCGGTATCCTATCTCAGCACAGATGGCGCCACGCTCGAGGATCCGAGCCATCCGGTAAGCAGAATCCACCTTTCCCGTTCGCGACTGCTCGAGCTGGACGGTGGCGGCTACGTGGTAAATCCCCGTCTGCTGGCACACCCGCTTCTCGTACTGGCTATTTGCTGTCTTCCTCTCGCGTTCAGGCGCGGGGCCTTCGAAAGGGCTTTCCTGCTGCCGGCGACGTTGCTGCCCTTGATCCTGGCGTTCGTACCGCCCCTCGCCCGGTTCAGCGGTAACCTGATCTCCCCGTGGATGGTATACCGCCTGCTGTGGGCCCTCCCCTTCGGTGCGCTGCTAGCGGTTGGACTCGAGGCTGCCTCCGGCAAGGCCCGAGACCTTCACTGGATCGTACCGCTCCTGTCGGTGGGACTTATCCTTCCCTACGGGTCCTCGCGGATCGGGATGCGTCTCGATCCTGCGCGTCGGGCACTGGCATACCCCGACGAGGGGCCGCTGACCGAAACCATGAAGGCGATCTCCCAACTCCCACGCGGCGCCGTCGTCGCCAGCGCTGCTGAACTCAGCGAGCGTATACCGGCGTTGACCGGCCGCCGTGTGCTCGCCATGTCCGACAGGGCGACGGTGGTCTTTTCCGGTTCCCGTGAAGACGGAGAGGCGCGACTGAGTGCCAGAGCGGGAATAATGAGCGGAACCTGGGAGGAATCCCCCGGTGTTCCCCTACCCTCGCACCTGCTCTTCGCTGGCAGAGGACCGGCCACACGCTACTGCGGCGAAGTGGTCTTCGCCTCGCCGGGTTTCGAGCTCTGCACCTTCAAGCCGCTCCCGCCCGCCGAGGCCGGCACGCTCGAAAAAACGGCCCCCGGATCCGTCAACCCTTCGGGCCAGTACAGCTTCAGCCTCGCCGCGGCGCTCGACAACGAAATCCCAGGCTTGGTCGCAAAGTGTAGCCCACAGCCATTAATTCGAGGGTCGGTATACCGCTGGGGCAAGACAGGCCCCTGGTCGCCGTCGCACCCCGTGGCACGGTGTACGCTCCGCGTCCGCGCGGCACCCGACGGCCAAGGCGAAGCGATGTACCGGTTCCTTCCGCGATCGTTTCGTCTAGAAGCGTTCACCGGAAACGCGGTGGAGGAACTGACCATCACGGCTCGGGCCAGTCTGGGTAACGGTGTGACGTGGATCCGAAGGTCACGTGATCCTGTCACCGACGGTACCGTTCTGTCGTTCTTGCTTCCGGGGTCCGAGACCAAGGTCCTGGAGATCGCCATTACCCCCTCCTACCTTCCTTTCGTCAAGCTGCGAGAACTCGTTTTCTCCACAGCGTCATCGCCGTGGGCGCCGTGAACCTGCTGCGACGAGCAAGCCCGCTGATCGCCATCCTCGCGTGCTGGGGACTCGCGACGAGCGCTCCGCTTCTTGGTCCCTGGGTTTCGGTACCCGCGTCGACTCTGGCGGTGTTGGTCATTCCGGGTTGGCTCATCGACCGCCAGCTGCTCCGCGGCGGCCCGCGGCCGGCTCGCGCGGTAGAGTGGCCGGCGCGCGTACTGGCGCTGTCCGTGGCTGTTGTCGCGAGCCTGAGTCTGATCTGTTCTCTTTCAGAACTGAACATGGCCGGGCTCCTGAGACTGCTCTTCTCTGGTTGCTGCGTTCTCTCGGTCCTGGGGCCAGCTAGCTCGCGTGGTGATCTCGCGCAGACCGCGGAACCCGTTCAGCCGGAATTGCCGGAGAGTAGTTCACCGGCGCTTCTCCAGAGCGGAGGCAGCGGCAAACGGGCGAGTTTCTTGCTCTCGCTACTCGTCGCCGCCACGGCGGTCGCGACCGCCATGGCGGCGGCTGGAGGCTACGTCGCGCGCGACCGGATGTGGTACCTCGCCTACGTCGCGCAGCTGGGTAACGGGGAGCCGATCGGCTGGGGCGAGCCTTTCTTCAACACCGGAGTGCTCTTGGCGCGGTTCGCGTACAACGCGTGGATAACTTCTC
This sequence comes from Binatia bacterium, assembly GCA_046754245.1. GTDB lineage: Bacteria > Desulfobacterota > Binatia > UBA1149 > UBA1149 > JBHHVL01. The sequence goes on from JBHHVL010000064.1 coordinate 12,645, forward strand.
TGGCGGCCTGGACCGCGCTCGCCGCTGTCCGTGGTGCGGTCCTCTTTGAAAAGATCGCTCCCGTGCTGCTCACGCCCGCGGTGGTTTCAGCGTCCTTTGCACTTGGACGTGCAGTGTTGGGAACCACGTCGCGGGCGGCGACCGCAGCGCTCGCCTCCCTCCTGGTATTGCTGTCGACCCGCTACCCCTTCTTCTCGCCAGGCCACTACCCTTTCTTCGGGAGACTTGCAGAAGACAAGACGGTCGCGCTCCTGGTCTTCATGCCCTTGGCGATTTCTCTCGTCATCGAGCTACTCGAACACAAGCTCCGGCCTCCCCTCGTCGCCACCGTAGCGGTGGGACTGGTCCTGCTTGCGACCGCGCTCTCTCACGCGATCGTATACCTGATTCTCTTGATATCGACGCTGCCCTTCATCCTGGTGAGCTACCCGCGGGGAAAAGGAAGTCGAACCGCCGTCTTCCAGGCAATCGTTCTTATCCTGATCATGGCGCTGCCACCGGCCTGGCTGGGATTACAGGCGACCAGGGGGACCACGAGCGTGAGGCCTCCAGACGCGGTCGCCGAACTCGACGCTTCTCACCCGGTGCTGCGCAGCCACCTCCGCATGAATCGCCTCGTCGCCACGGAGTTCGGCGGGCCGGTGGTGGACGTCCGCCTTTTCTCTGACCCTCTACTGGTGGTCGGCTTGGTTGGGGGGTTGTTGGTCGCGTGGAGAAACCGGCGGCGCCGCTGGGCCCACTACCTGCTGTGCGTGTCTGCCATCTGCCTGGCCCTGGCTTTCACCCCCTGGCTTTCCCCCCTCTTCGGCAAGCTGATCCTGCCATGGATGGTCTACCGGGTTCTGTGGGGTTTGCCTTTTGGCTTGCTCCTGGCCGCCGTCATGCTCGAGCTACCGGGGATGCTGGCCATGCCGGGATCGAACCACCGCGGACCTTCCTCGGTGCTCGTTGTCTTGATCTGTCTCATCTCCGTGCCAGCGATACCGTGGGGGCGGCTCGGTGCTGCCGCCGGTACTTCCCGACCTTCGCGCCTCGAACCCGATCCCCTCACGCTCGAACTCCTTGACGCGATCTCCGAGCTTCCCACGTGGTCGGTCATCGCAACCGGCCAAGGCCTGGCCGAACTCATCCCCGCCTATACCGGCCGCGCCGTACTAGCGTTCTCCGACCGCGGCAGCGTGGTGTTCGCGGGATCCCGCGATGAGGGGGAGAAGAGGTTGAGGGCGAACGCGGCCCTAGTGGGTTTGTGGGGAGAAGCTACGGGACTGAGAAACCGCCTGGCCGCCAGTTACGGAGTCACTCACGTGGTCTACGAACGGCGCGGTTGCGACCGCCACGCGGCGCCCGTGTTCACCAATCCGCGCTACTCCTTGTGCGTGGAACGCTCGCGTCGGCGCGGACACAAAGACCTGAGCAGAATCACCGCGGTGGGCAGCCCTGATGCCGAAGGCCCGATCCTCGCCAGTCTCGGCACCGGCTTCCGCTGTTCCCCCCCCTTCGAGACGACGGAAGCCGGAGAGCGGACATTGCATGGCTGGAAGCGCGATTGGCGCTGGAGCGCAAACCCCGTTGTCGTGCGATGCCGGTCCGAGCTTGGGGAACCGTCGCACACCGCCGTGCTGAGAATCGTGCCGCATCTGCCGAAGGCCCACGAGGTTCTCGTTTACAGCCTGAGACTCCAGACCGTCGATGGCAAGACCAAGAAACGCCACGGATCCATCGAGTTCCGAGGAAACCCCAACGGCGAGATCCGTGTTTCAGCCGAGGGGGTGACGGATGTCGACGTGACTCTGGTCGCCTCTTACCTCCCTTACTTGAACCTCGAGGCGCTGGAACTGCGTGGTCCCTAGCCGACATTTCTCGACGCGGCGGCTCGAGGAGAGCAAGCCCCGTCGTGATCGGAAAAAGAGAAACCAAACCACTCACGCTCCATGGCCTTCATCTCCTCAAACACCTCCGCTTCGACGCGGCGGAAGCGGGCGAGGGTCTCCGTGACGTCGCCCTCGTCGACCCGTTCTTCGGCCATTCGCAACAGCCACCCTTCCATCCACGATATGTGCCACTTTTCATCACTCTTTATGGCCTCAAGAATTTCTCTGGTGTTTCCGTCGCACTCGGGAGAAGCAAGGTGCTCGATGTACCGCTTCTCCGCACGCTCCTCGACGACCACCGTCAGCGCGAAAAGGTCGATAAGTCTGCGCGGAATACCGAGGGCTCTACCGAGACGGCGTTGGTACCCATCGGGAACCGGAACCGGCATCCCCCCTTCGTCTCTGATGCGTTTTGTCCACAGCCAAGCGTGGCGGGTTTCATCGTCGATGTGACGCGAAAAGAGCACCTGGGCTTCGGGATCCTTGACACGGCCCATCAACTTCATGAGCAGCGCCGCACCCCGGATCTCGGCATCGCGGTAGTAACTGAACAGCTTGATCAACGACTCAGAACTAACGGCCATCGCTCCGTTCCCCTCCCCAAGACGCCATATTTCGCACGAGTACCCAGGGTATTACAAGCCTGCGGCCGGACTCATCACCGCAGTCCGGATCCAGATCCGAGCAGCGCCCTAGCGCTGGCGGTTCCTGCACTTGAGCAGGGCGCCAGCACGCAGGCTGTCACAGCCCGCGATCCGCGAGGTCCAACAGTCTGCGCTAGTTCCGGTTCCTATGCGGAGCGCCACCGTGACATGGTCAGAATCCGCGGCCGAGTAGTCCCCGTGCCGCGCCTTTGCCCGCAAACTGTATTCGCCGTTCTTGAGGCTGAGCTTTACCAGCCGCAGACCGCCGAACAACAGACTATCCCGGTTCTTGAACTTCCAGCGCTTGACGGGCCCGTTACGGGGGCTCAGGCGCCACAAACCGTTTGCCTCTGGGTGGGCTATGGTCTCGCGGAATATCTCGCCGCCGGAATCGTAGATGCGCAGTTCAAGTTCCTCCTGGGCCCCGCTGTCACCGAGGTCGATGGCTGCGAGTTGGAGACCTCGCACGTCGAGCTTGCTCAGCTTGTCGTCTCCGACGGGCACGAGCAGGTTCTTGAATACGGCGGTCCTGACGAAACCGTCCGCGTTGTCCGCACTAAGCGCGCAGAGATCGCAGTCGTCCCCTTTGCCGTCACCGTCAGCATCGAGTTGGTCCCCGTTGGCGGTGGTGGAACAATTGTCGCACGGGTCCCCCACCTGATCGCCGTCCGTGTCCACCTGGCTCGGGTTAGGAACCGCCGGACAGTTGTCGACTTCGTCGACGATTCCGTCACCGTCCGCGTCACACAGGGCGACATCGAAAACATGGCTGCACTGCCCCGTAAGGACGTCACAAGAATCCTCCGTACAGGCGTCACCATCGTCGCAATTCACGGGGACGCCCGGCGCGCACACCCCGGCGGAACAAGTGTCCACAAGGGTGCAAGCGTCACCGTCGTCGCAGCCAGCCGTATTGGCTGCCGACACACAACCCGTCGCCGGATCACAACTATTGTTGGTGCACACGTTGGAATCGTCACAGTTCGAGGGTGAACCACCCGCGCACACGCCAGCGGCACAGACGTCCCCCGCCGTGCAGGGATTGCCGTCGTCACAGGGGGCCGCGTTGGCTACGCTCGCACAGCCGGAGGCAGGGTTACAGCTGTCATCGGTACAAGGGTTTCCGTCGTTGCAGTCTGGTGCTGCTCCGCCCACGCATATTCCAGAGATACAGGTGTCGCCCGTGGTGCACGCGCTACCGTCATCGCAACCAGCACCGTCGGGCCTCGGCGGGCCCGAGCACAATCCGGTCAACGGGATACAGGTCCCACCGTCGTGGCACTGGTCAAGCGCCGTGCAGACAACGGGGTCGCCGCCGACGCATCCTCCTGACTGGCACAGGTCCGTCTGCGTACAGGCATCTCCATCGTCGCAAGGCACCGTGTTATTCGTGTTCACGCAGCCGGAGGCTGGATCGCAGCTGTCATCGGTGCAGGGGTTTCCGTCGTTACAGTCCGGCGGGGCGCCGCCCACACAGAGCCCGGCGC
>JBHHVL010000065.1:0-16284 GCA_046754245.1 Binatia bacterium
ATACGACAACCTCTACGTATGTGACTGTTCGGTTATTCCCGAGGCTTGGGGTTTGCCGCCGACGCTGACCTTGGTAGGCCTGGGCAAACGCCTCGCCAAGCACCTGGCCAGGGAGCAACCCGTCGCGCAGGAGCAAGGGCGGAACTCTTTGGCGCAGCAGGCGCTGGGGTAGGGGGTGGGTGTTCCCGCGCGGGGTGCCTTCGGCCAGTCGCTAGACCTGGGTCGCCGCTGGCGTCATCTCGTTTCGCAGGCCCTGCCCGCGCAGGTAGCGCCCGAGGTTGTCGAGAAAGAGTTCGGTGGCGCGCGTCGCGCTTCCGTCGCTCTGACCGGCGTTGTGGGGCGTGACGATCACATTGTCCATCTCCCACAGCGGACTGCTGGCCGGCAGCGGCTCTTGTTCAAAGACGTCGAGCGCGGCGCCGGCGATGCGGCCCTCTTGCAGCGCGCTCACAAGCGCGGCTTCTTCTATGAGTTCCCCACGGCCGACGTTGATCAGGTAAGCCCCCGGTTTCATCCGCCGCAACGCCGCGTCGTCAAGGACGCGACGCGACCCATCGTTGAGAGGCAGACACAACACCAGATAGTCGGCGGCGGCGAGCAGTTCGTTCAAGCGATCGAGCGGCCAGGTCTCTACCGTTTCGTCTCCCCGCGGTCGGCGCCGCATACCGATCACGCGCATGCCTAGGGCCTTGCCCAGTCGCACGACCTGCGAGCCAATGTGACCGAGTCCGAGGACAGCCAGGACCTTGCCCTCGAGTTCACCCACTTCGTGTAGCTTCCAGACCTTGGCGCGTGCGTTCTCCATCCACGCGGGCAATCCCCGAGAAAGCGCGAGGACGTACATGACGGCGGTATGCGCGACCGGGACGGCGTTGCAGCCCGCTGAATGACTCAGCCGCACCCCACGGTCCATCAGGGCGAGGAAGGCCGGGTGATCGACGCCGGCGCTGAAGCTGTGGAGCCAGCGTAGGCGCGTGGCCTGGGCAATTACCATCATGTACTGGGCGGCACGCTCCGGATACAGGTCGCTCGAGAAGAAGCTCGCGACGACGGTCTCGGGCGGTCCGCTGGGGCCGTCTCTGGTGAGAACGACGCGTGCTAGCTCGGGCGCGAGGCGGTCAAGCCGGTCCGCGTAGCGGTTTTCAATGTAATCGGATACGAGGAGGGTGCCATTCATGATAGGATCGATGCTTACACGAGCGTTTTCGTAGAGAAAAGCCAGGACCTCTGCTCTGCCATGGCTGGATTCGGTTGCTGAAGTTGGGTTTTGAGACTTCTCTCGAGATCGGTCAGACGTTCATCCCAGATGAAAGGCACTCTAGCCGTTGCCGCGGGATCGGTAATCGGCTAGTGTACCGCCTGCCTAGGAACTATCCCTCCCGGTTGTCTGTCTGTGTTTTCAGTGCGCAAGTCGGTTCTTGGTTTCCGTTTCAAAGGCGGCCGCGTGTGATTATCACTCGCGGAGTATTGGTAGTCGGTTCGAGGGAATATCCCTTGGCCGCGTGATGTCCTTACGTACTGTATCGGTGTGAAGAGAGTGAAATGAAGAAAATCTATGTTGGAAATCTTGCTTGGAGCGCAACGGAATCGGATTTGCGCGAGTACTTTGCGACCTTCGGTGAGGTCCATTCTGCGACCATCGTGACTGACAGGGATACCGGGCGTTCCCGGGGATTTGGTTTCGTGGAGATGGACGACTCCGAAGCCGACCGGGCTATTTCGGAGGCCGACGGGACGGAACTGAGCGGTCGTCCCTTGCGCGTAAGCGAAGCGCAGAGCCGCGAACGTAGTGGTGGCCGCGGCGGCGGTGGCGGCGGCAAACGCTGGTAGTGGTGGGGGCCGCCGCGTAACGGGGGCCGGTCACCAGCACTCTCCTACGGGAGAGTGACGCATGCAGATTGGACCCCTGTGGTTGTGGGTCCGGCCTAGGCAACGGCTTTTCTTCGGGGGCGCTGGTACGCTGGCACTGTCTTCGGCGTTTCTCGCTTCCGGATCGGGATGCACACCTACCGCGCTCTCCACGGCCGGCTGACCTCACTCGCGCAGCTCTGCGCGCTGGCTTCTGGGTGGGTTGCGGTGCAAACGAAAAGCGAAGCTGTTGACTCGCCGTTCATCGAACGGCGTGCCGTCATCGTAGAAGAAGTAGAACGGAATGTCCTTGCGATGGCGTAGCAGACTCTCGCCTACAAGGGCGTTGTCACAACCCCAGCAAGCCGCTAGCAGCACGCCGTCGTAAGCTCCGCTTTCCCAGTGCTGGAGGACGCTACCAACCGCCAGCGCGGCGCCGCCTACCGTATGGGTGTCGAGAAGCGTTTCCGTTTTCTCGAGGGCGCCCTCGACGTCGGGCGAGGGCAGCCAGGGGTGTTTCTCCCTTACGGCGGCGTACAAGCGCCTACGGATGCGTCCCATGTTTTTCTTGTAGTTTCTCACCTGGCGCGGCGTCGCTCTCCTCCCAAACGCAAGCTGTGGCTGGCGATGCGCAAGGTACTCGAGGAAGTCGCACAGCGGTTCGACTATCAATCGTAACCCTCTCTCGCTCATGCGGTAGTAGAGGCCGCCGTTGGCGAAGTCGCTGGCCTTGGTGAGGATGTCGCCAGAGACGAACACCGTTCGGAACGCGGCGTTGTCGGTCCGCTTGGGCTCCAGTCCGGCGAAGGTCAGGGAGGCCTCGCGCAGAGTGGCGTTGAGGGCCAACCACTTCGCCCGCAGGTCGGCGATCCTTCCCCAGCCATCCTGGGTCGGTTGCTCGATCAACTCGAGTATTTCTCGGCAGTAGCCGTGGTAGAGGGCATCGACCGCACTCGGCTTGCTGTGTGTCGCGAGGTGGTAGACCTGGAGCTGGCGGAGAATGTCCAGCGCTACCAGCCCGGTCCACAGTACCGCCGTCATTGCGGCGCCACCGCCGATTCGAAGGCCGGTGACCGTGACCCGATCCCCCAGTCCCATCCTGTCGATGGAGATCCTGTCCTTGACGTCGAAGACCCCGGCACGACACATCTGGCCGGTGAGCTGGACCAGGCGTGTCTCTTTGGTGGGAGGATTGTTCTCGAGGTACTCGCGAAACGCACCCCATACCATCTGGTAGGACAGGCACTCCTTGCCCGAGCAGTCGCGCTTTCCGCAGGCGAAGTTCTCCTTGGACAGCGGCGAGGCGGCAACCGCGTCGTAACCGAAGGAGCGGTAGACGGAGGCGAACATGGCGCCGAAATAGTCCGCGGCGCTCAGGAAAACGTAGCGTACGTCGGGGTCCAGGTAGGGACCACGGCGCGGGGTGGGGCCGACGAAAGCGAGCTGCTTAGCGTTGTCGGGCAGTGGGAATTCGTCGCCCTCGCCGATGAACTGGCGCACCGACTGCAGGAAGGCCTGTATCCGGGTAACGAAACCCGCGGTTCCGCCGTGGCCGTCGCTCTCGAGTATGGTGTGTGGATAACCCTCCAGAATCGTCTGAAAGATCTGTTCGGTGAACGATCCCGGACCGCAGCCGAAAGAGCATATGAGCAGAGGAAAGACGTCCCTCAGCTCCCTGGCGCTGGCGGCGGCCCGCATGAAGCGGTTGGAATCGCCCCAGTATACCTTCGGCAGCGGCGGTACGTCGCTGCCGAAGGCGAAGCAGTCGACCGGCAAAGCCATGGCGCCGTTTTGCCTGAGCAAGAGGGGAATCGACGCGTTGATGGCACGATCGTGAATGACGTGCAGCTGGCCGCAGACCAGTACCGTGGGAACCTTCCGGGATCTGGCGTAGGCGAGAGCGTCGCTGCCGATTCTTTTCAGAGAGTTCTCGTAGCCTTCCTGAGCCAGGGCGGCTTTTTCGACGGCCATGGCGAGCCTGCCGCTGCTTGCACCCAGGGCTTTGGCCAAAGGACTGAGGTTCTTTACCAAGCCGGGATTTCGCAGCCCGCCGGCGAACGAGAGCCTGGGTCGCAGGACCGTGACCCTTCGCCCCCGTGCCTCGAGCGCCTGCGCAATGATATCGGGCATCGCCTGCTCGGTTACACAGGTCTGCCCCCCGTGGCCCCTGGGATCGGCGATGCCGAATATCCTCGGAAAGAAAATACGGTCCACGTCGGTGTCGCAGATCGCGTGAGCGATCTTGGCGGGTCCGCAAGAGTCGAAGCTGTTGCAGGTCTGCTCGCCGGCGGCCAGCGAAGATGAGTCGGACTCGAGAAGCGTTACCGAGAAACCCAGCTCGCCGATCAAGGTAGCGAGCCAGGGAATATGACCATAGGTCGCGCCGGTCTGGGGAATGGCCACCTCAGGTCTGCCCTCCACCTTCTTGACGTAAGAGCGCACGAGTTCGCCTCGTTGTTCAAAGGGGTTGGGTGCCTCCTTGTCGAGCTTGGGCTGGGTCTTGGTCGAGATTTCGAACTTCGGGCAGGCCCCGCCGGAGACCGCTATCCGTTGGTCACCGTTCACCGAGATGGTGGTACGCTCTATAGGGCAGAGCGTCTGACATTTTGCGTCGTGGCACTGGAACTGAGAGCGGCCAGTGATTTCGGCGTCGAGGATCATCTCGAGGTCGAGGCCGGATGCGCTGGCGAGTTTCTCCTCCCCCAGCTGGTCGACGACGCACAGGCCCATGCCCCAGGCGCCCATGGCACCGGGGTTGGGCGGCACGATGATGTCCCGGTCGGTGACCGCCGCCAGGGTCCAGGCGAGCGACGGGTTCGAAGCGGGCTTACCCTGGAAAAAGACCTTCCGGCCCAGGGTTCGTTGTCCCATGACGCGGTTGAGGTAGTTGTTGATGACCGAGTACTGAAACCCAGCGAAGATATCTCCGAGTTCAAAACCGTCTTTGAGCGCTTCCGAAGCAGCGTCGGCAACGTATACCGTACACATCAGTCCGAGGTCTGGCGGTCGTTCGGCGCCAGAGGCCAAGCCGACAAATTCCCCGATATCGTTGATGTCATAGAATACGGCCTGCTCCTCGAGGAAGGATCCGGTGCCCGCGCTGCAGGCCTTGTTCATGTCGCTTTCGACGATACGGCCACCCTGAACGCGAACGTACTTTGCGTCCTGGCCGCCGATTTCTATGACCGACATGTCGGCACCATCCTCGTCATCGCAACGAATCGCCGCGGTAGCGTGGGCGACGATTTCGTTGAGGACGACGACGCGGTCGCTGTCGTCGTAGACCGCCCTGAGAAGCGTAGCTACCGCTTCACGGCCCGACCCGGTAACGCCAATGGCTCGAACGTCGGGGGTGGTTCGGTCGAGCAAGGTTCTTACAAGACGCCGGGCGGCGTCGACCGGATTTCCCTTGGTGCGGTCGTAGACGTCGAGAACCATCTCACCGCAAGTGAGCGAGGTGAGTACAGCCTTGGCGCCGGTAGACCCGAGGTCCAGTCCGAGGACGACCGGTGCCGAAAGTGCCGTCTCGTCGACCGGCGCCTCTTCCATCATGGCTACCCGCTCCTTCCAGAGAGCGGCCGGTTTCAAAACGCTGAAGCGCTTGTCGCGCGGTCGAACGAGTTCTTGAGGATCCGCTGGAAGAGCGGTGCGCGAGTTGTCGTCCAGCTGTTCGGCCGCGACGACGGCGGCGCCAACGGCTTCAAAGGTGAGCCTGTGGTCGGGAAAGCGCAGCTCTTGTTCGAGCAAATCCTCGAGAGCTTTGGTGAAAGACCTGATTCGCGAGCAGCCACCCACGAGATAGACGGGTCCCTTGACCTCGTTTCGAGCGAGCAGCGCGCGGGTGTTGCGCGCGACCGACCGGAAGTAGCCGTTGAACAGCTCGGCGGCGTTCTTGCCCTGGTTGGCGAAGTGTGTCATCTCGCTCTTGGCGAACACCGAGCAGCGGGCGGTGATCGGGATGCCGTTTTCGGTAGAGAGGGCGAGTTCGTCTGCTTCTTCTATGCTGAGGCCGAAGCGACCGGCGATTTTTTGAATGTTTTCGCCGGTTCCGGACGAGCACTTGTCGTTTTCCAGGTACTGGTAGTCGAAGCCGTGATCGAGTCCAACGTCCCGAGCGGTCACCGTCTGGCTCGTTTTCCTGGGCCGCCGGCTGAGTACTCCGTAACCGCGTGCCCCGACGCTGAGCAGGTTCAGGGCTCCTTCGAGTTCGGGCTGCATGGCGAGCGCGGCTTCCTGGCAGGTATCTTCCGGAAGAACCAATACCGGGCCGGCAAGTTCATCTGCGTAGACCCCTGTGGCGGCCAGCAAGTCACAGCAGGTGATTTCTTTTTCCCTGTACCAGCTCTGGAAGAACTCGAAGGGCTTGCCCTCGTGGAGCTGGTACTCGCTCTCTTGGATCACGACCCTCCCGCGGCCGTCGACTTCCGCGATGACGAAGCTTACCGAGGCCTTGCCCAGGTCACACCCTGCGATTCTTCTTGCCATGACATTCTCTTCTTTCTTCCTGCATATTTACGAGAAAGCGGCGGAGTACGTCTTTGGTGGTCGAGAGTTCTTCTTCCGAGAATCCCTCGGTCGCGCGCGCGAGTGCTTCAGAAACGGCTGTGAGCACCGGTCGCTGAAGTCTCTTGCCATCCTCGGTCAGGCTTATCTGCAGAGCCCTGCGGTCCTTGGGATCGGCTACCCGGAGTAGCAGCCCGTCTCGTTGCATGCGATCGAGCAGACCCGTCATCGTCGATGGCTCCAGGCCGGCCCTGCGGCCGAGTTCAACGACGCCCAGGCCGTCCGTGCTCCAGAGCGTCATTAGTACGCCGAGGTAGGAGGGACGTACCTGGATGGCACCGCAGTCGGCCAGCTCGTGCTTGAGCACCGAGGTAGCCACCAGGGTGGCTCGCGAGATGAGGTAATAGAGACACTCGGCTGGAACGATCGGCTCCGCGTGGCGGCTCCTCTTTCGGTCGGGGCTGCTCTCGACTCGACCTTCGACGGGCTGAACGCGACCGGGCATATCGTCCTTTTACGGAATATACGTATGCGAAACAATCGCGGCAGGGTTCTGTCAGTGCTTGAGAGGCGCCGGCAGACAGTCCTCGGCGGTCTGGGCGTCCATTACCACGTGGCTCCAGACGGCCAGCGACGGCTCCGAGAGCAGTGGCTTGAGGGCCTGACTTCGGCTTTTTCCGCAGGAGCCGCAGGGACCGGCCACCAGGATCACCGCTTTGTCGGCTTTGCTCGCCAGCTCGACGAGTTCGGGGAGGTCAAAGAGGGTGACCGCTCGAATCGCGATGTCGTCGGCGAGAGGCCCGGTCGCGGAGTAAGGCCTGTACTGTACGTCTCCCACCCAGGACTGTGCCCGCAAGCCCTCGAGAAGCTTTTCCTGATCCTGCTTCAGTGACCGCGCTCCGCGGGACGAGCTGCCTCCGGCCAGGTAGGGGTCGGTACCGCTTCCCTCTCGTACGAACTTTCTGAGTTCGCCGTGCTCGTCGTCCGCGCTTGCCAGCGAAGTGATGACGACGTCTATCTCCGCCGCGTGCTCGAAGGACTTGGCCACGCTGGGCTGGGTTTTGAGCCCTTCGTACTCGCTGGTAGCGACGAAAGGCGGCGCGAACAGCCCGACGTAGGTTACATTGTCGAAGTCGTGGAAGAAGTTGAAGAACGACACCGACGAAACCTCCGGATTCTCGACCGAGAAGCCCGAGCTCAGCGAATGGAGAACCAGCCTGATCGGCGCCGGTTCTCGCCGCAGCATGTTGGCCAAGTGATAGGCCACCTTCATGCTGGTGTGGCCTGAGGCGAGGCCGACATTGACGGCTCTGCCTCCGCCCTTGGCGTGGGCGAGGTCCCTGATGACGCCAAGCGCGAGCTCGGCGGCCTTGACGGTGACGTGCTCGAGGACCGAATCGCCGCCGCCGACGTTGGCGACGACCACGCTCCGCCGTCGCCGGCCGCCATCCGACTGGTTATGCGCCGGTGTTCCTTTCGCCGGATGTTCTTGGTGGAGCTGGTAGTGGTCGACGATCCGCTGCGTCAGTACCCTTTCGATGGGCGGGCAGAGCAGCAGATAACCCCGACGTCTCGCTTCTTGCAGAAGCGGGTATACCTGCTCCCTGTTGAGCCTCCCGAGTTTCTCCCTTTGGATATCCCCGGCTATCTGAGTGGCGCTGTGACCCGCAAAGAAACGGTCGCAGACCGAAAACAACAGATCATCGTGAACCATATGAATTCTATTCATTGTAAAGCGGGTCCCTCGCGTTTTCGCCCATAATACAGTCGGGCGTCCAGTAAGGAAAGCGTGTCGATCAAACCCAGTTATGGCGCTCAGCGAATAGTTGAATTAATATCCACAGTTAGTGGATAATCTAGCTAACTGTGAGATTCTCGTGAAAAAACCGCTAGTTAGGTAAGAAACCAGTTGACACCCCCCAAATCGGGGGCGTAGTGTGTGTTCTAGAGGAGCCCTGTTCGGAGACTGTATAGGTACGCTTCAATTTCCAGGTAGGGCCAACTGCTCCGCCGCCGAGCCGATGGGGGGACCAACCCATGTGCATTCGACCAGTGAACTATTTGGCAACCCAGCGGCTGACGTTTTTCGTGCAGCACCTCTTCCTCTTGGCGGCTGAGGTCGGCAGATACCTATACTCGGCTGGCGTGGTCAATCCCTCTGCGGTCCAAGCGGAAGCGGGACCGGACCCCGCCCGAGCCGCGGACGGCTCTGGGACCAAAATCGCGAAACTCGCAGCGACTATTGCAGGCGGTGGCGCGCGCCAGGTCTTTCTCGAACCCCATCACCTGCTCTACGTCTTCGTATCCAGGCCCAACCTCGAACCGATTCTGCACTTGCCGCGCTGGGGCAAGGGCCTTGCCCTGACCGACCATAGGCTCTATGGGCGAACTAGCAGCGGTTTGTATCACCTGAGTGTTCGGTCGTTGATCGAATTAAGCCGCAGCCTCGATTCAAACTGGACTTTCGCGAATCAGGCCGTCCTGGTGAATCTGGCGCAAGTGCGGTGGGCGGATTTGGGCGCCCACACCAAGAAACTGCTTGGCTTCGACCCACCTGGTGCGGAGTCGATCGGCGAAGGCGTCGTGGTCACGAGGGAGTACGTTGGGACCGTTAAAGCGAAGCTGGGGATGTTGAATCGTCGTTGCTGATCTTTCGCGAGACAGTAGGCGCTAGCAGGATGGCGCGCCCATCGGTCGGATTACTGCCGGAAACATCGACAAGAAGGACATCTTGTCGGAGTCTCCGAGCCAAGAACGCGAGCGTGCTCGCGTAGAGCGGCGATAGAGTAACGCGGGAGTGAGAGGACCCGAAGAAGGAGACATTCTAACGTGGCCCAGCTGTGGATAGAAGACAAGGGGGAAGCGGTTGTGGTGCCGCTCGACAGCGAGGCCTTCCTGCTGTCCGGGGACCTCTTTGGCCTGAGCGTTGCCCGCCTGGCCCGCCCCCTCGATCGGCTTGCATCCGTGGTTTGCGACTCGTCGCTGAGGGGCAGTCGGAGCAACAGGGTCGCGTTGCTGTATCGGCCGGGCGCCGGGTCCATGGACGGCGGTGACGGTCGTGCCGGCGTCGCAGCAAAAGGGTGGGTTGCTCTCGCCATTCCGGGAGTTCTTCGCGTAAACGGGGTCGCCAGCCGGACCGGAATACGGGTGCTGGCGCATCGCGATCAGTTGCGCGCGGGCGAATCGCCGCCGCTGTTCTTTTCCACCGAGGAGCTGGCGCAGGTGGTTTCTTTTGCGGGCAAGGAGGGACTCGTGTGTCCGCGTTGCAAGATCACGATTGAAAAGCCGGCGCTGGCCGTCAGGTGCCCGCGCTGCGACGTCTGGTACCACCAGGACGAAAGCATCGAAAAGCCTTGCTGGACCTTCGGGCCGAAATGCGTGACCTGCACTCAGCCCACCGATCTGGACGCCGGCTATCGCTGGGTGCCGGAAGGCTTTTTCGGCGTATGAGTCCAGCCGCCACAGGGCGTATGGTGAGCGAAGAGGGTACCGCCGCGCCCGCAGCCATCGGCGCTTACGCAGCCGCCCTTCAGGCCCTGGAGCTGTTGAAGCTCATCGGCGGAGAGTTGCCCGACGCGCTCGTAGACAAGGAGGTCTTCATCGACGCGGGGCACCACCGGCACTGGGTCACGAAGTTCGTCCGAAACCCGCGTTGTCGGTTCGATCACGAGAGCTGGGAAATCAAGCCCGTGGCCGAGCTCAGCGTCGCGGAAGCCCTGGCCTTGGCAAATCCGCATGGAGGGACTCCGGCGCTCAGCGTGGAGGGGGACGGTTTCGTAACCGCGCTTACCTGTCCTGGCTGCGGCGTTCGCAGGGAGCGGTCACCGCGGCTTCGCAAACGTCTCGCCGAACGAGACTGGATCTGTGGCCACTGTGGGAAGCGGCTTCTCGTAACCGGCTTCGATTTGCTCGAGCAACTCTCGGGCTCCGCGCTCAGCGCGCCGGATCTTTCGGCTTCGCTCTTCGAACTCGGACTGCGCCCCGGCGACCTGTTCTGCGTTGGATCGGGTGCCGACCGATGCGACCGTTTTCAGCTCGAGCTGCCCCCGGCCGGGGCCGGTTCCCAGGGCGCCACCGTGGTTGTGGTCGGGCTGGGTAACGTGGGCTCGCAGCTCGCACCGCTGGCGGCGCGCATGCCCGGGGTCGGGCGCGTGGTCCTCATAGATCACGATAGCTACGAGCGAAAGAACCTCAGGGCTCAGGCGATCCGAGCAGCCGACATTGGTAGAGCCAAAGCACTGGTGCAGGCCGACCGCTTGCGCGAGATCAACCCGGCGTTGAACCTGGTGGCGATCGTCGATCGCTTTGAGACGGTTCCGCTCGGCTTCTTGCGTGACGCCGTGCTCGTCGCCTGCGTCGATTCAAGGCTCGCTCGCCAGGATGTCAACAGGGCGGCGTGGCGGGTGGGCTCACCCTGGATCGACGCCGCGGTTGATGGCAGAGAGCTGCTCGTCCGAGTCGTGGTGTATAGCCCCGGGCGGCAAAAGCCCTGCTTGGAGTGCCGCTGGGACGATGACGACTACGCTGCTCTGGAGCAGACGACGCCCTGCGCCTTGTTCGGCGCCGGAGCCACAGATCTCCGGCAGTCGGGGAGCCGGGAGGCCGAAGCGCCGTCTGGGACCGGTAAGACGCAGCTTGCTGCCAAGAACCTTGTCACCGCGCTCGAGCCAAGCGTAGCGTTGCAGCGCGAACGCGGAAGCGAGGTGGGGGAAGACGGGGAAGATAGAGAAGAAGGGCCGCCAACAGACGGCGTTCGAACCGGGACTGTTTCAGCAAAGTGGGAGCTATGATGGAAAAGGTTTTTGGAGACTTTCTCGAGATTCAAAGGGAAGAGGGTCTTGCGCTTGCGAAGGCGAGCGATGTCTTGGACCTGCAGCCCCTTGATCCGCAACGCTACCTCGCGACTTTTCGTTGCTATGGCGTCTTCGACTACGGCGAGGGGCCCATCGTCGAGGCTGACCGATTCATGGTCGGAATTTTTATGCCAGATGATTATCTCCGCGTCCCAGCAACGGAAATAATCTGTACTTTTTTCGGCCCAAGGCAGACCTACCACCCAAACGTCGGATTTCCGATGATCTGCATCGGCGAGGTCTTCCCCGCAACGACCCTGGTGCAGGTTTTGCACCGACTCTACGAGGTCGTCAGCTATCAAAACTATGGCACGGACGAAAGGGATTCGCTCAACCCCGAAGCCTGCGCCTGGGCCAGGGCGAACGCCTCGCGCTTCCCGGTCGACTCGAGACCTCTGAAGCGCCGTAAGTGGGATTTCGAGGTTGACGAGATCGGTTGGGAAGCTCCGCTATGACCATCGACGGCATGAATTCCGAGCTACGAAGTCGCGTCCAGCGCGCCCTTGACGGGGTTTTCGGCGTGGCCAAGCCACGCGGCCTGGGCTGGGACATCGGAGCGGTGGCGACCGGCATCAACGGGGGGATAACGGTGACGTTGGATCAGGAAGGCTGGTTGCGCATGGTTGCCAGCGTCGAGCCGCCGGCGGTCGGAGCGTGGACCCTGCTCAGGTGGAACTCATATCTCGAGGCCGGCGCAAAATTCACGATCGAGCCGGAAGAAGGGAGCGTTGAGCTGATCGCGGAAATCCCGGTGGCGGTCTGCGGCAGCGCCGAGGCCTGGCTCGGTGCCGCCGCCGCCGGCCTGGCTCGTGGCCAGCGGCTGCAGCGCGGGGAAGAGATCGATCCAACCCGCGGGGAGAGCTCTGCTGGCGATGCTGCTGGCGGTGCTGACGACAGCCGGCCCGCTGGCCTCGATCTCGCGTTGCTCTGCCGAGAGGCCGGCTGGGACTGCGAGAAGCGCGACCCGCATCGGGTGCGCGTGGAGCTGGATCTCGACGCCGGCTCTTATCAGGTCGAACTCCGGGACGACCGTTGCGGAGCCGTGCTGGCCTCGGTCGCCTTGGTCGAGGACTCCTGCGGCGGACCGGGTGGAAGCTGCCGTCAGGCCTTGGCGCAGTTTCTGCTCCGGTCGGCAGCCTGCATTTACGTCGTCCGCCCGACCGTATGCGCGTCGGGAGAGGGATGGCGGGCGAGCTACGAGCTGCGTTTTCCCTGTACACCGACGTCGGCGGAAATCGGCGAAGCGTTGTCGGCGCTTTGGGTCGCCGCCTCGCTCGGCGGCGTCGAGGCAGTGAGGCTGTCGACCGACGAAGGGCTGGCTCGGGACTACCTGACCATGGCCGGGCAGTCGGGGCGGTCCGCCGATTTGCTGGGAGAGGATGAAAGCGATGACGACGTCGATGAGGCAACAATCAGTCAACACGAAGCCGTTGGGCTTCCATAGGAGGAATGAGAGAAATGCAACATTTGACAACAGCGATAGAGGATACCAATACGGTCGACGTTTTGGCCGCCGACTGGACCGGTCAGAAGAGGGTTTCGGTGAAGGGGCTGGCCAAGGACGCGACTATCGGCGAGGCGGTCAGAGGCCTGCTGGCCAAGATGGGACTCGTCGACCGCGGTGTCGACGGAAAGCCGATGGCTTACCAGGCCCGACTCGAGCGTGATGGCCGCCAGCTTCAGGGGTCCGAATTGGTGGGTGACGCCTTGGTCGACGGTGACGAGATCAGTCTTCAGCCGAGGATAAACGCGGCCTAGGGCGCAAGCGACGGCTATGCCGAACCCGATGCGAAGTCCGGACCACCGCGCAGGGCTCGGTGGCGCGCGCCGATCCTGGATCCAGGGATCGGCCGTGTCAGGCGGCTATCGCTACGCGGTCGAGTACTTTCGCGACAACGACGGGACGAGCCTCGGCGCCGTTCCCATCGAAGTCGATTGGGGACCGGCTCTGGAGTGGGCCCATTTTTCGGGAGTTCGGCGTGGAACGCTGGAGGCCGTATCTTCGCCACGAGGCGGGAGCATCGAGCCGCTCTGGGATCCCAGCCGCGGTCAGCCGATGGTCAGAGCGCTCCGTGCGGTCGCGTCGACCAGCGGCGGGAGCGGAGAGGTTGCCTGCGAAATACCCTTTTCCTACTTCCACGATCTCGCCCTGCGCGGATCCGACCGGCTACTGGCCGAGGGTCTTCTCAAGCGAGGGGAGGCATTTCGGTACGCGGTCTGTGCCTTTGCGGTTGACGCTCGACTGTCTCCGGTTTCGGTCACCGAGGCCCAAGGGTTGCAGATCGAGTTCGAGGACCTAGAGGAGCGCCCCCAAGAGCTGGCGCTCGAGGTCAGACCGCTGGAGGCTTACTCTGAAAGGTCGATGGCTTGTGGCGGAAAGTCAGCGCCCGCCGACATCCCGGTATTCATTCCCCAGCAGGTAACCGAAGAGGCGCTCGAGCTTTGCCAGAGCGCGAACGGCCTGGAGACGGGTGGGGTATTCGTGGGCTACCTCCGGCGTGCCGCCGAAGGAAACGAGGTTTTCGTCGAGGTCAGCGCTCAAATCCCGGCGGTTCACACCGAATCGAAGACTACCCGCCTGACCTTCACGCCCGAAACCTGGTCGGCGGTGCGAGCGGCGATGGAGCTGCGCGGGCAGTGCGAGTTAATGGTCGGCTGGTGGCATTATCATCCCAATTGGTGTGCAGGCTGTCCCCCGGAACGTGCAGAACGCTGCCCCATCTCTTCCGATTTCTTCAGCTTCGACGATAGACATCTCCATCGCACATGTTTCCCAAGGGCTTACCAGATGGCGATGCTGTTCAGCGACCACAGCGGCAGCGGGATGAACGCGTCGCTGTTCGCGTGGCGCCAGGGAACCTTGGTCTCACGGGGCTTCCACGTCCTCGCTGGAGACGCACCGGGATTGGGAGACTCGGGAGTTGGAGATAGGACCGGCGGCGTTACGAGCGACGACCACCGGGGAAAGGAACCGGTGACCGCGCCGGGACCAAGCGACACGAACGCAGGACAAGGAGGGCAGCATGTCACCACGTAGACCGGCCGCGGGACGGGACCTGGCACTCCAAGACGGTCTCAAGGTCAAGGAGCTGATCGACAAGCTAGGGTCCACGGGCGAGACGTCGCCGGGCCTGGCCGCGAAGTGCATGATGCTCGCGAACCTGCGCGGCGAGTCTACCCGGATCGCCGAGTTGCTTGATCGAATGCTGGTGGAGCGCATCGAGGGATTCACGGCCTCGGTCGCGCGCGCTCGCGAGATCCACGAACAGTTCGAATCGGTGCTCGAGAAAATATCTGCGTCGCCCTGGCACGCGGGGCGGTTGATTCGCACCATCGAGACCGACGCTGGCCTGAGGGCTGTCGTTCTCCTCGGCGGCAGCTACCAGGCCATCGACTTCGGTCCGGAAGTGGACCCCACGATCTTCGCCAAGGGCGACACCGTGTTCGTCGGCGGCGAGCGTAACCTGGTGATGTCGAAGCTGGAAGGCGTTGGTGTAGAGGGCGGCGAAACGGGCTTCTTCGAGGGCGTCGCCTCAAACGGTCGTCTCGTGCTCCGCTGGCGAGACGAAACCGTCGTGGTCGATGCCGCGGCGTCCCTCGACGTCGAGGCTCTGCGGCCTGGTCAGCAGCTGCGGTGGGATCGCGCTTCGTATATTGCGCTCGAAGCGCTCGAACGCTCCCAGGGGAGACGCTACCTTTTTGACGGGGTTCCCGACATCGGGACCGAGAGCGTCGGTGGCCAGACCAGCAATCTCAGGCGGTTGCTAGCCGCGCTGACGGCTAGACTGGTCAACAGCCGCTTGGCGTCTCGCTACGGCGTTAGCAGCCAGCGCTCCATACTGCTCCACGGACCGAGTGGCACCGGGAAGACCTTGATGGCACGCGTCGCGGCGGCCGCCGTGCAGCGGGCCACCGGCCGCCGATGCAGTTTCGGCGTCGTAAAGCCCGGTGAGTGGGAGAGCTGCTGGGTAGGCGAGGCGCAGCGCAACATCCGCGAGTGCTTCGAGGCCCTCAAGGAGGAGGCCGCGTCGGGCCGCGTCGTGGTCCTTCTTCTCGACGAGATCGACGCCATCGGGAGGATCCGAGGCCGCGGCATGGGCTCGGATCACTCGGATCGGTTTCTCGCTGCCTTGCTGGCAGAACTCGATGGCTTCAGCGACCGCGGCGACGTCGCCGTTATTTGTACCACCAACCGAAAGGATCTGCTGGATCCGGCTCTTGTAGACCGCCTCTGCGACGTCGATATCGCCGTTGGGAGGCCCGACGCGCGCGCCGCTCGGGAAATCTTCGACGTACATCTCGCCGAAGAGCTGCCCTACGGGGGTAGCGACGGCGGTTCGACACGCCGGGCCATGATCGACGCCGCGGTCACGGGGCTCTACGCTCCGAACTGCCAGAACGAGGTCTGCCGGCTACGGTTCCGGGACGGGTCGGAGCGGACCGTCTGCGCGGGCGAGTTGGTCAGTGGCCGCCTGATTGAACAGCTATCTCGTTCGGTCAAGGAGCGGGGCTTTCAGCGTCACCTTGGCGGCGACGACGGTGGTCTGGCGGTGAGAGATATGGACGAGGCCGTGGCCGAAGCCGTCGAGGCTATGCGCGAGACCCTGACGATCACCAACGTCCACGCCCATCTCGTTGACCTGCCACTGGACGCCGACGTCGTCGGGGTCGAGCCGGTAATCGTAAAGGTTCAGAGGGAACATCGCTACCTGAAGGCGGTTTGAACGAATAGCCGTGGACTCCTTTCGCCTACCGAGACTGACCGGCGCCGACATCGAGCTGGGCAACTTCGTTTCCGGCCTATACAGGCCAGGTGGAACCGGCTTCGAAGCCTCCAGGGCACTGCTTCGCGAGATCGACGGTCTGCCGCTCCGAAGCGCTTACACGGGCGCACCCGGCTACCGAGGACCGTTTAGCAACGGCGGTACCGCCGGGCTCTGGGGAGGAATTCCCCGCGGCTACGATCCCCAGGACTGTGGCCGCAGGTTCCTCTCAACAAACGGTGGCTGCGTCTACGTAGATCTCGACCATCTCGAGGTTTGCCTTCCGGAAGTAATCAGCGCTTACGATCACGTCGCGG
>JBHHVL010000066.1:0-16178 GCA_046754245.1 Binatia bacterium
ATGGTGGGGTCGAGGTGACCACGCTCGGCACGCAGCCTCACGGCGTTGGACTGACCGAGACCTCGTCGCTTAGCACCGTAAGTAGGAAGTCCTGGTGCGGGATCTTGCTTTGCCGTGCCATCGTGAGGCGTTCCGGCAGAGTGTCGAGCGTCCGTGAGAGGCGCAGGTTGCGAAAGCATGGTCTCCCCAGGAAGTACGTATACGGGTGATCCTGGCGGCAATCGCTTTCCGCTTTCCAAACCCGTCAACGCCGGCACCTGACGATTGCAAACCAGGGGTGTTTAGATTATACTAAACACCATGGCTAAGAGGGCAGAAACAACGAAACAGGGCGCTTCCGGTCAGGTCAGCCGGGCGGTTCTCTACGCCCGCGTCTCCTCGAAGGAGCAGGCGAAGGAAGGCTTCTCGATCCCGGCGCAGCTCAAGCTGCTGAAGGACTATGCCGCCCGGGAAAGGCTCTCCGTGGTCGGGGAATACGTCGATGTCGAAACGGCCAAGCAGACCGGCCGAGCCAGCTTTGGCGAGATGGTGGCCTATCTGAGGGGGCATCCGTCGGTTCGCATGCTTCTGGTCGAAAAGACCGACCGGCTTTATCGCAACCTCAAGGATTGGGTCACGATCGACGAGTTGGACGTGGAGATCCATCTCGTCAAGGAAGGCGCGGTGCTATCGCGTGACTCGCGTTCCTCGGAAAAGTTCATGCACGGCATCAAGGTATTGATGGCGAAGAACTACGTGGATAACCTTTCCGAGGAAACGCGGAAGGGGATGCTCGAAAAGGCCGAGCAAGGCATTTGGCCGTCATTCGCTCCGCTCGGCTACCGAAACGTCACCGGCCCGGACGGCAGGAAGGTAATCGACCCCGATCCAGAGGTCGCGCCGATCGTCGCCAAGCTGTTCGAATGGTATGCGACGGGCCAGTATTCGCTCAAGGAAGTGGCTAGGAAGGCGCGGGCAGTCGGGCTCGTCTATCGCAAGAGCGGCGATCCTGTGCCGGTCAGCACGGTTCATTCCATCCTGCGAAACAGGCTCTATACCGGTCAGTTCGAATGGAACGGCAAGCTCTACCAGGGCAAGCACCAGCCACTGGTCACGTGCGAACTGTGGGAGCGGGTGCAAGACACGGCGGATGGTCGCAACGCCAGTAAGCATCGCCGCATGAAACGCGATTTCCCCTTCTCCGGCCTGATCGCCTGTGGCCATTGTGGCTGTTCGATGGTCGGCGAGATCAAGAAGCAGCGCTATATCTATTATCACTGCACCGGCTACAAGGGTAAATGCGACGAGCCCTATGTGCGCGAGGAGGTGCTTGGGGAAAAGTTTGTCGCGCTTCTCGGCCGACTCGCATTCGACAACGAGGTGCTGGACTGGGTGCGCGACGCCCTGCATGAGAGCCATGCCGGCGAACGCCTTGAGCACGCGGCCGCCATCGAGCGGCTGCGCTCCGAATACGACCGGCTCCAGAACCGCATCCACGCTGCCTATGTAGACAAACTCGATGGCAGTATCGACGCCGCTTTCTTCGAGAAGATCTCAGCAGAATGGCGTGCCGAGCAGGACCGCTGTCTGCGGGATATCGAGCGCCATCAGGGTGCCGACCAGTCGTACCTCGAAGACGGTGTGCGCCTTTTCGAACTGGCCCATAACGCCCAACGGCTTTTCGCGAAACAGGATGCGCGCCAAAAAAGGCGGCTTCTCAATTTCCTGGTTTCGAACTGCTCCTGGCGAGACGGGGAACTGACCGCCACCCTGCGCCAACCATTTGATCTCATTGCGGAAACGACGGCGATCGAGGCGAAGCGGAAGGCCGCCGGAGAGGTCCCCAACGACGTTTCTGAGATTTGGCTCCCCGGGGCCCGGTGGTGATCCTCGAATAACCCGGATCAGAGTTCGAGCAAGTGGCAGGCTTTGTCGGCGAGGAAACGACACACCTCTTCGTACTGGAGCGCCTTGTCGGAGCTCGCGTTGCCGTCGAGGCCTCGTTTGTACACGCCCTGCGCAATCGCGCCTAGCCTGAACATCGAGAAAGCGAGGTAGAAATTCCAGTTGTCTATGGTCGGGCGTCGGGTGCGTTCACGGTAGCGCTCCACGTAGGTCTTTTCATCCGGGATACCGCTGGTGGTGAAATCCACGTCGGTGAGGCCGCCGTCGGTGGGGCTAGCTATATGGTACCCCATACAGTTGTACGCGAGATCGGCTAGTGGGTGGCCAACGGTGGAGAGTTCCCAGTCCAGCACCGCAATCATTCGCGGCTCGGTTGGATGGTAGATGGCGTTTTCCAGTCTGAAGTCCCCGTGAGCCAGACCGGATGAAGAGTCCGGAGGAATGTTGCGGGGTAGCCAATCCATGAGTCTGTCCATGCTCGCGACCTTCACGGTCTGTGAAGCTCGGTACTGCTCGCTCCAGCGGGAGATCTGACGCTCAAAGTAATTCCCCTTTCGTCCGAAATTCTCGAGTCCGATCTCCTGCAGATCGAGGTTATGTAGGTCGGCGAGCACGCGGTTCATCGAATCGTAAACCGCCGCCCGATCCTGCGGGGCCATATCGGGAAGCGCCGCGCTGCGGAAGACCCGTCCCTCGACGAGTTCCATGACGTAGAAGGCGGTACCGATAACCGCGTCGTCTTCGCAGAGACAGTAGACCGCTGGAACCGGCACGTTCGTCTCGGCGAGCGCCTTCATTACCCGGTATTCCCTGTCTATGCGGTGGGCCGACCGCAGCAGTTTGCCGGGCGGTTTCTTGCGCAGGACGTAACTCCCACCGGGCGTAGCGAGAAGAAAAGTAGGATTCGACTGCCCACCCTTGAACTGCTTGACGTCTACGGGGCCCGCAAAGCCTTCGACCTCAGTCGCAAGGTAGTCAGCGAGCGCAAGCTCATCGAAACCATGAGCTTGGCGCACCTCTGTAATTTCATCGACAATTGTCATTGCTCTCTCGCGTCCTTTGCCGGCGGAGATGGGTGCCAACGCTTTCCCCAGAGCCCACGCGGAGCCCTCCACTCGAGTCAGCCGCAGCCCCTAGCGTTTGATCATTATCTGCCTCGTATGGGGGGCGGGTGCCGACGCAAGAGGTATGAATCACGACCAAAGTTGTCGCAACGAAGGTCTATCCCCTTGACGGATTCGGCTCAGCGGGTTTAACGAGAAGGAGGGGTATTCGTCCGCTCGGGCCCTACTAGTGATGAACACTGCTGCCTTGTCCAGACGAGTCCTCGTCTCGTTGCTCGTCGTTTGTGCGCTGCCGTCGCCGTCGTCGACCTGGGGTTCTTCCGCGTTCGCCGCTATGGACCCTGCGTTGCGCTGTGCTCAGGATCTGCTCGTCGCTAAGCGCAAGTACGCGGGACGACTCCGGCGCTGCTACTCTTCGCTCGCAGCCGATCATGAGCTGGAAACCTTTTTCGACTGTCGCCAGACGGCGCTGGATCGGATCAATCGTGCGGTTGATGTCGCGATAGACGGAGCCGAAGCCAGCGGCGGCGGTTGCGGATTCCGGGTCGGCAGGGTGCGCTACGGCGATACCGACAACTACACCGACGCGGCTTTGCGCGCCACGGTCATGACTTCGGAAGCGTTGCCCTCACGCTGTGTCGCGAAGAAGTCCAAAGCGGCCGGACGTTTCATTAGCCAGCATCTCCGCTGCGCAAAGAAGGACGTCGCGCGACCAAACAGCGAGCGCTTGGGTCGTTGTACGGCCAGAGGATTACAGCGATTCGAGCGAGCGTGGGAAAGAGCCGATTCAACGGGCCCGTGTCAGCCAACCGACAGTTCTCACCTTCGCGTGGACTTCGTCACAGCCCTGCAGTCAGACTTGCCGGGGGGGTACTGTAGCGACGGTGTTGTGCAGGCACAGGAGCAGTGCGACGACGCTAACCTGAACAGCGGAGACGGTTGCAGCGCGAACTGTCTGGCCGAAAGCTGTCCGGCAACCGGGGGAAGCACCGGATGCATCCACTGCCCCCTTCACGGCGTTCTTTCCCCCGACCACGGTGGCTGCGTCTGTCTGCCCGGATACGAAATGGTTGGTAGCAGGTGTAAGGACATCGACGAGTGCCGCGGCGGAGGGCACGGGTGTTCGTCTGCATCCGCCTGCGTTAACCTCGAGGGGACCTATTCCTGTTCCGTCGAGTGTACTGCCGAGGCTTTTGCCGCTGCCCTGCAGAACTGCGGTGAACCTACCGGGGTCATTACCTTTGACTGCCGCGATCGAGCCATCCTGGTTCCGGCCGACGCGGCGGTTCGTACGGTCCGCTGCAGTGGCCTCGTGATCGATGGCCTCGACCGCAACGTATCCTTCGAGATGGATCCGCCATGCTTTCTCGGTTCCGGAGAGGGCTGTCCGGCGGTGGACAATGGGGCGGTTTTCCTCGAACTCGCGGGAGACAACAACACCGTGCGTAATCTCACGGTCCGTCATTTTTTTGATGGCGTTCACACCAGCGGTGCGGGGAATCTGGTCGAGCGAGTCCTGCTGGAGCGGCAGTGCGACGATTCGCTGTCCAACGACACGTCGGGGAGGGGCAACGTCTTCCGAGATCTGCAAGTGAGAGACGGGTGTGACAAGTGTGTTCAGAATTTTGGCGACCCCACGCTCGCGTCGGGAGATCTCACCGCCGCGAGCGGCTACAACGCGGTGTTCGATAACGTCAGCCTCTCTGGCTGCGTTCAGCCCATCCGCATGACCGACGGCGGCCGATTCCTGATAACTGAGAGTTTCATCTTTTCGCGGTCCGGCGGGCCTTTCTCGTGCGATGGCCCCCGCTTCAGTTCGGGCGCGCAGTACGACCTCGCGGTGTACCTGTCGAACTCCGTAGTTGATGGTTGTCGCCGTGGCGTTCGCTTGGGTGGCGACGCTGAGGCCGTACTCGACGGCAACACCATTTCTGGATCCGCTCTTCGGGCTGTACTTATGCAGGGGACTGCGCGGGCGTCGCTCGAGGCGAATACCATACGGGACAACGGCGGTGGTACGTCCGCGGAACTCGGTTTCGGCGGCGTGGCGGTAGGCGATGACGCGATCGCTGATCTCGGTGGCGGTGGACTCGTCATCGACGGCCTGTCGCGTTCGAGTCGCGGTGGTAACCTTTTCTGCAGAAACGTTTCACCGGGTGGTCTCGAGCAATCCGTTCACAACCTTTCGCAGACCGGGAGACAGGTGACCGCGAGCAACAACAGCTGGTGCGGAAACCCGGCTGATATGGCATCAGGCGACGTCGTATTCGATCCCTATTCCTCGTTGGCACCTTGACGGTGTCCCTGGCGCCTTCGGAGCCTCTGCGCTAAGAGACTGTCATGGCGAGCGTGGTGGTCGACAATCCGGCGACCGGAGAGACGGCGTGCACCGTCGAACTGATTGCGTCGTCGCAGTTAGACGAGGTGCTCGTTCGCGCGTCCTCGGGGGGGCGCGATCTCGCCGCGATGCCCTTGGGACAACGGCTGGAACTCTGCGAGAAGGCGGTGCAGGAGTTCGAGGCTAAGGCGGACACGGTGGCGGCGGACATCACCCGGCAGATGGGCAAGCCGCTTGGAGAAGCCAGGAGCGAGATCGCGACCATGGCTGCCCGGGCGAGGTACATGATGTCCATCGCCGAGGACGTCCTCGGTGAGCTCCGGCTCGGCGACGGACGAGGCGTAGAGCGCTTCGTAGAGAGGGTCCCGGTCGGCGTGGTACTCGACGTTCCCGCGTGGAACTACCCCCTGCTCACGGCGGTGAACGCGGTGTTCCCGGCGGTCATCGCGGGCAACGCCGTGATACTCAAGCATTCGAGTCGCACGCCGCTCTGCGGAGGCCAGTTTCAGAAGGCCTTTGAAGAGGCCGGAGCTCCTCCCCATTCGGTCATCGGTATCGCCACGGATCACGCCAACACGGCTGCGTTGATCGCAGACGAGAGGGTGGGTTACGTCGCGTTCACGGGTTCGGTGGGCGGTGGGAGAGAGGTGTCGGCAGCGGCGGGAGGCCGCTTCATCGACGTCGGGCTCGAGCTGGGCGGCAAGGACGCTGCCTACGTTCGCCCGGATGCCGATCTCGTTCTGGCGGCGGCCGGTCTCGCCGAAGGCGCGTTCTACAACGCCGGCCAGAGTTGTTGTGGAGTGGAGAGGGTCTTTGCGCATCGAGCGGTCTACGGTCGCCTCGTCGATGCGATAACCGAGCAGGCGTCTTCGTACCGTCCAGGTGATCCTCTTGAGCCGGGCACCAGCCTGGGCCCGATGGCGCAGCCAGAGGCGCCGGGTTTGTTGAACGCACAGGTCGAAGACGCGCTCGGGCGTGGTGGCCGGTTAACGACCGGGGGCCGCGCGGTGAGTGTCGGCGGCCGTGGCCGCTACTTCGAGGCTACGGTAATAGCCGACGCCACCAGTGAAATGACGGTGATGGGGGACGAGAGTTTCGGTCCCTTGGTAGCGATGGCGCCGGTCGATTCGGATGAAGAGGCCGTGGGGGCGATCAACGACACGAGGTATGGACTTACCGCTTCCATATGGACGGCAGATCGTGAGGCCGCTATCAACATAGGGAGACGCTTGGAGGTGGGCACGGTGCTCGTCAATCGCTGCGATTACCTAGACCCTGCCCTACCCTGGTCCGGGTGGAAGGACAGCGGAGTCGGGATAACCCTTTCTCGCTTCGGGTTTGATCGGATGACGCGGACCCGCGGATACCACCTCCGCTTCTAGAAATCCGAGGTTCACGAAGGCCGGCTCTGAACGAAAAAAGTCCGGGCCCCTCGCGGGGGGCCCGGACGAAAAGGTCCGGCGGACCTCCTGGCCTAGCGGCCCGCCGAAATGATGGCGCTTAGCGAGAAGTAGTCCTCCGTCGTACCTTCCTGGTCGCCGACGTTCACGTACCAACCCTGTTCGCCGGGAAAACGGTGGCTGGGAAGCGCGCAGAAGGTCGCGTGTTCGAGCTGCACGTCTACCATGGTTATCGAGGGGTTGAACTGGCCATCTTCGTAATCGAGGCAGTAGTCCGCGCCGGGGACCGGGCACTTCGAAAACTTGTACTGGTTCAACCACATTTTCCACAGTTCGCCGGCGGTATCGTAGATGTCGGTGAAGGGTATGCGGTAGCTCTCCTTGTCGAGGAAGATGACTCGCTTGCCGTAGGCGTATTGTGGCAGCTTCGAGATTCCCTCGACGACCCAGGCGTCCCGCGGTTCCCATAGGTCAGCGTGGACGAAGTCGCCGGATGGTTCTCCCCACTTGACAGGCAGGTTCTCCGAATGGAATGAGCCGAGAACCTTCTTCTCGCCCAGGAACTTCCATTCCATCCAGGCGGGCTTGCCGGCGTATCCGGCGTAGCTGTCCATGTCGGTATCTTGCCCGAACAGCGCGTCCGAACGTTGCGCCGAGGAAAGCCGTCGGACACGCCGGAGCTGGGGGAGGTAAAGCCATGTGTCGTCGTGACGCGCCGTTTCTAGGTAACGGTTGAGCGTGAAACCCACGCCTTTGAGATCAAAGGGCTCGATCAAGGGGTAGAGGGCTTCTTTGTAACGGACCTCGTCCATGTTCGGCATCGTGGGCTTGGGGTCGACCTCGGTACGCTCGACAAAGGAGAGCCTGCGGAGATGGTCGATGAGGAAATGCTTCTCGACGGTAACCGGGTCTCCGTCTCTGCCGACCGCGCCCGTATCACAGTCAAAGTTCCTCAGGTCGAGGTCGTCCAATCGTATGGTGGTGATGAAGTTGAACATGAGCTTCGACGCCACCGTCGGATCGTTCGCGTCGATTTTCGGAAAGGGAAGTCCGGCAACGTAGTTCTTGAGTTCGGTTCGGTCCTCCGAGAGTTCTACCTGCGACGAGAACTTCTCGGTAGCCTCCATGAACGGGGGCGGCAGAGTGACCTTCTTGTAGGTTCCGACGCGTATCTTCACTCCGCGATCGATCGTCCACAGCATGGCCGGGCTGAACAGATCCCGGTACTCGTGGATGTTGGACCGGTCGATGACCGTGCCAGGCGCGGGAATCTTTGGCTCCGCCGAGGCGGCGGGCGTAGCCAGTACGACTCCTAAGAAAAGGCCAACTATAGTAGACAAATGGGTCCTGTTCACTGGTTTCTCCTGAGCCCTGCTCGCGTAGACCATACTGCATCTTGCGAGTTTTGTGCAATCGCGAAGTTTTTTTCCCGAAAAACTCACGTATTGCAATTGAAGGCCAGAGCCCAGGCGGTCTGCGCAGCCCCCGTCAGAGTTCTAGCCCTGGCTCTGTGGCCTGCCGGGCCGCGCTTGGCGGGGATCACCAGCCCCGCCTTGCGCCTGTTGCCCCGCGGCGCTCGAGCTACTATTGTTGGCGGCGCGTGATCGGGGGTACCGAAAGTGGCGAGGATCAACCAACACTACCTCAAGCTTGCCGCGGGATATCTCTTTCCGGAGATAACTCGGCGAGTTGAGGAATTTCGAAACGCCAATCCCGGCGTAGAAATCATACGATTGGGAATTGGCGACGTTGTGTTGCCGCTTCCGGATTCTGTTCGCGACGCGATGCACGTGGCCATCGACGAGATGGGCTCGGGAGACGGCTTTCGCGGCTACGGGCCCGATCAGGGCTACGGGTTCTTGCGCGAGGCGATCGCGAAGGGCGATTTTTCAAGCCGTGGGGTCGACGTCAGCGCCGAGGAAATATTTGTCTCTGATGGCTCCAAGTGTGACAGCGGAAACATTCAAGAGATATTTGCTCCTGACGCATCGATCGCGGTCTCCGATCCGGTTTACCCCGTCTACGTGGACACCAATGTCATGGCCGGTCGGACCGGTGTCGCGGGGGCCGACGGCCGTTACGCGGACTTGGTGTACTTGCCGTGTACCGAGGAGAATGGCTTCGTCCCGTCGCCTCCCCCTCGTCCAGTAGACGTCGTCTATCTGTGTTCTCCGAACAACCCCACCGGCGTGGTTGCGGACAGGGAGGCGCTCGGGGGCTGGGTGAGCTGGGCGCGCGAGTGCGGTGCGATTCTATTGTTCGACGCGGCCTACGAAGCCTACGTGGGTGATCCGGAGCTACCCCGTTCTATCTTTGAGATAGATGGTGCGCGTGAAGTAGCCGTGGAGTTCAGGAGCTTCTCCAAGAGCGCTGGTTTCACCGGGGTTCGCTGCGCGTATGTCGTCGTGCCAACCGAGTTGAAGGGGAAGGCGGGCAGCGACGAAGTCGCCGTTCAGAGTCTGTGGGGCCGCCGACAAGCCACAAAGTTCAACGGCGTCTCCTACCCGGTGCAGCGAGGGGCCGAGGCCGTCTACAGCGAGCAGGGGCAGAAGGAAATCCGTGAGCGGGTAGATTACTACATGGCCAACGCCGGCATCATCCGCGAAGGTCTCGCATCCATAGGACTCACCGTCTACGGTGGCGAAAACGCTCCCTACGTCTGGGTGTGCACACCCAGCGGCACGAATTCATGGGATTTCTTCGATTTCTTGCTCGCGAAGACCGGGGTCGTCGGTACACCGGGGGCGGGTTTTGGGGCCTGTGGGGAGGGCTTCTTCCGGCTTTCTGCGTTCGGTCTGCGTGCACAGGTGGAAGAAGCGATCGACCGAATAAAGCGCAGTATCTGAGGTACTGAGTGAGGCAGCGGCAAACGGTGGGCTGACGCCTCGCCCGCGCCTACGCTGTCAGTCTGATACGAGCCCCGTGCGTGAGCGACCTCTTCAGTTCTCCAACGTAATTGCGGTTGACGGTACGGAGCTCCAGCTCGAAGGGGCCTTCGCCGTGAGCGCTTAGGTGGCGGCCTATAGGCGTCGATGCGTCTTCGCTCTCGGTGAGCGTAAGGCGAACGGCTCCGAGCCTGAAGTCGAGACTCCGGTAGCATTCCTCATCGTTTCCGCCTGGCTGCGCAGTGGCAGACGCCGTGTTGCTCAGCTCGGGATCGAGTCCGACTCCGGCGAGGGCTGAATAACGGTCGCGGCTCATCGAGAGGTCCTTCACCGCGATGTTGACGGCGCTGATCCCTCCCACACCGTTGGGGTGGTGGCAACATTCGCCGCCCGGGGCACGGATGCTGCGGTCCGTGAGGTCGGACAGGATAAAAGGGAGATCATCGGTGTCCGGTACCGCGAACTCCCAGCTCAGTTCTCTGCCATCGGGCAGGGTTCGACCACCTACCAACGGCCCGTGGAATCGAGAATCGCGTGTTTCCAGCACCGCCATCGTTTCCCTGAGGTTCTTGCTGAGCAGCGCGAGGTCGACCAGTCCCTCGCCCGCGGCACCGTGTCGAAGGAAGCGTTTCTCGACGACCGAGCGCTGGGGGAACACGGTATCGACCAGCCCGAGTGTGCCGAGGACGCGCAGGCCATAGCCAAAGACCCGCGGGGTGAAAGCCAGGAGCTCTATGTAGCTCCCGTCGTAGAAGAGTATGACGGCGTTGGCACTGCGTTTCGCGCTGTGCCGACCTCCCGGGGACACCTTGAAGCCCAGCAGCCTGAAGTCACGCGTGGCCCGGTCTATGTCGGCAACGACTATGACCGCGTGGTCGAGATTGAGCATGCCAGCGATTTCTTGCTTACCTCCGTCACCGCCCGGTCCGGTGCCTGATCGGTGGCCACGATGTTTGGCGCTTCGGATTTACCCATCAGTAGTCTACTCCGGATCCTGGAATTCGGCGACCCGTTGCTCGAGGTTGGCGTAGACCGCTTCGCGCTGGTTAGGCCTGCCGAGCAGCGATGCTTGCAACTCGGATTCTAGTTTCAGCCCGGCTTCGAGATCCAGGCGCCTCGAGGCGTTCAAGAGGCGCTTACCCGCGCGAATCGCGTCGGGCGACTTGGACGATATCTCGCGAGCCAGGGCAAGCGCGTCTTCGCGAGGGGTGTCGCTGACGTGGGTCGCGAGCCCGAGTTCGACGGCCCGGGTGCCGGAAACGACGCGGCCCGTGAAGGTGAGTTCCTTGGCGACGTCGAGTCCCACCAGGTGGCGCAAGGCCTGGGTGCCTGCCATGTCGGGAACCAACCCCCACTTTATTTCCATCACCGAAAGCTGCGCGTCAGGGGCCACGAATCTAATATCGGCGCCCAGCGCGATCTGAAGGCCCCCACCGAGACAAGCGCCGTGCACGGCCGCTATCACCGGTATCGGCAGTTCGGTCCAAAGAAAACTCGGATTCTGCGCGAAATTGGCGGGACCGCCGTCTTCTCGAACGAGAAGCCTCTGCGGTCCGTCTTCGGCGGAGAGGTCCGAGAAACTCGAGAAGTCGAGGCCGGCGCAAAACGCCCGTCCCTCACCTGACAGCACGACGGCCCGAAGCGAGCGGTCACCCGCAAGCGTTCGCGCGGCGTCAGCCAGCGCGGTAAACATCGCGGGGTCGAGGGCATTCAGTTTTTCGGCCCGCGTCAGTCGGACGTCTGCGACGCCGCCGTCGATTTCCACAGTTACTCTATCGCTCATTTCGAACCTCGTTCCTCCCTCGGATTATTGCCAGGGTCACCGGCCGGGGGTCGATGCTCCTCCTTGGCGGCCGGACTATTCCGCCCGTAGCCGCATGGTAAGAGGATGTGAAAAGTGCCGTATCCATAGATCGCTGAAGTACTTGTCCGCCATGGCGGTGGCCACGCGTTCCACCATTTCGGGTGCCGGGTCCGCGCGTACCTTCGGAAATACTTCGCCAGCGATCCTCACGCCCAGGTAGGGCGAACTCGTGTTGGCGTTGATCCGTTCGACCGAACGGCTACCGAGTCTCACGTACACCTCGCCATTGAGGACTACCAGCCATACCTTGAACCAGTGCTCGCCCTCTTCTGATCCGACCGTGAGCAACTCGAGGGTGGTTTCGTCGGCAAAGCTATCCGGGTTCCAAGCAGACATAGATGTCTGTGGGTAAGCAAGAACCAGTGTGGCCAGAATCGTTACCAGAACGGTTTTCATGCTTCCTCCCTGGACGGCGCCGCCGGCCGCCGTCCATAATCCGCGTCGTCTCGTGCGCTCCCGCATTAGCCGGAGGGCTCCGGGCGCACGCGGTGACGTTAGCTTCTGGCAATGGCCTTGTCGACCGTGAAGCTCGACGGTTGAGATCCCTCGATTTGTGCCCCAAGGGGGTTGCCGGTACCAGGGTAGAGCGTGGACAAGAAAACCGGCAAGCGTGGGCCCTTGGCTCGAGACGAAGAGTGGCGTCGCCGCCTCAGCCCCGAGCAGTACGAGGTGTGCCGCAACAAGGGCACCGAACGGGCGTTCAGCGGGCAGTTCTGGGACTGCAAGGAGAGGGGGGTCTACGTCTGTGTCTGCTGCGGAGCCGACTTGTTCGATCACCGGGCGAAGTACGATTCGGGCACGGGCTGGCCGAGTTTTTCCCGACCGATTCGCGCGAGCAACGTAAGGGAAAAGCCCGACCTCGGCCACGGCGTCGTGCGCACCGAGGTGGTCTGCGGTCTATGCGACGCTCACCTGGGACACGTCTTCGGCGACGGTCCGGCTCCCTCGGGCAAGCGCTACTGCATTAACTCGGTTGCACTGAAGCTCGATACGAGCAGGGCTTGAAACCGAAATCATCCAGACATTATACTTCAAAAAATTCGACGATTGATCCAGGCCGGTAATGGAAGGAGCGCGAGGCGTGCCGGATCGGCTGGCCGCAGTGCGTTTGAAATGGATTCGGAAACCGAAGAAAGACTGCGTGCCTTGGAGTACCCGTGGGAAGGAAAGGGCCGGCATTGAATCGCTACCTGTTCTTTTCGCTCCTCACGCTCGGTATAGCCTTTAGAATAGTTCTGCTGACGCAGTACGAATTCGTCAACGGCGGCGAGGTCGATGTCTACCTCGCCGACGAAGGCGTGGTGGGTCTCATGGGAAAACACATCCTTGAGGCACGCGAAGCGCCGGTGTTTTTCTACGGACAAGCCTACCTCGGCGCTCTCGAGGCCTACCTGGCCGCCCTCAGCTTCAGCCTCTTCGGCGTCAACCTGCTCGGTCTTCGCTTGGTCACCCTCGCCTTTTCCTTCGTGCTCCTCGGTGCGGTTTATACGTTCACCTACCGGATCTATTCGGTTGCCGCTGCACGCTGGGCGACCGCGCTTGTCGCGGTATCACCCATGTACTTTCTTCAGTGGAACCTGAAAGCCAGAGGCGGCTTCATCGAACACATCGTTCTGCTGTTCTTTGTCATGATGCTCTTCTGGCGTTTTTACCTCGGCCACGACCGGAGGAGGAGCGTTTCGGGCCTTCTCGGATTTGTCTCCGGGGTCGCGTTCTGGGTCAATCAACTGATGCTGAGCTACCTGATTCCGATGACGGTCTTGGTCGCCCGAGAAGGCACGGACAGGCGAGGTTTGAAATCTCTGCTTGTCGGATTCTGCATCGGAGCCTCGCTGCTGATCGGCTACAACGTGGTGCATCCCTTGGCGACCTTCAGGTCTCTTGCGAGGAAGTCGGTCGTGCTCAACCGCGTGCCGATCGAGAAGCGAGACGAGATGTGGCTGGTGCGCGGTATCGCGAAACGCGTCGAAGGGCTCGGGCACAGCGCCGCCAAGCTTGGAATGGTATTCGGGGTACCCCCGGGCGAAGAGCTCGCGCACCTGGGTCTGAACGAACAGGCGAGGGCGGGCGGTGATCTCACCCCGCTGAGGCGCGGCACTGCGCTGGTACCCTTGTTGGTGTTCGGTGTGGCGTTCGCGGGCTGCCGTCCGCGCCGCTCGCCTGACGGTTGGATCTGGCGAGGATCGGACCAGCTGCTGGCACTATTTACCTTGATGACCTTCGCGGTCGGCTACGTCAGCCCGCGCTACATGCTGCCCGCGTATCCCTTGGCCGCCGTGATGAGCGGGGTTCTGGTCACAAGGCTGCGCGATCGGACGCGACGATCGCTCATGGTAGCCGGCATCGTCGCCGTGCTTGCCTTCAACGTACTGGGCTGGGTCGACGTGTCGGCGGCCGTCGGCGGGGGCAGCGACGGCCGCAGCAGGGAGTTGCTGTCGGTCCTTCGCGGTCAAGGGTTGACGAGATGTTACTCTGCGGGCCCTCTCTATCACGTGGTGTTTTCGGCCGGAGAGGAAGTAATAATTTCACCCCTACAAAAGGACCGTTACCCGGCCTACGACGCCGTGGTACTGGCCTCGCCGACCTTTTGCTACATCTTTCGTGACGACCAGCGCGGCAAGCGGCAGCACCTGGCCATGATGAATTTGCTCGAGGAACGAGGCGTGGATCTACAAGACGTCAAGGCCGGTCCCTACAACGTCGTGTTCTCTGCCGCTTCCGCGGTGGGTATCGGTCCCGATGACCTCGCGCGACTGAGGCGGCCCGGAGATCCCGAGGTCAGTCTCAAGGCTTTGTTCGACGATACCCGGGACGGTGACCAGCTGCGTCCGGAGCTTCACTGATCCTCGATCGTTCCGGGATCGGTTGATTCGAAGGGGAAAGCTAGATCGCCGTTTCCGGGGCTTGGCCTGGCGTAGGCCTGGCGTCGTGTCTGTCCATAACTGCTGGGACCAGCAGCGGTAGCATCAAGGTCAGAAGCAGCGCGCCGCAGCCACCGACCAAGGCCGGGGCCCGGGCGTCGAAGCCGTCGATGAGCCACCCGGATCCGAGATTGGAAAGAGCGCCCCCCAGGCTCAGTCCAACCATCGCGAGTATCCCCTGCCCCGTAGAACGAAGGCGTTTGGGAACCACGGCTTCGACGTAGAGCGGGGCGCCGAGTATGAGTCCCATCACGGTCAGACCGTGCAGCATCTGTACGCAGTAGATCAACGCCAGGTTGCTGGTCAAGGCCGAAACCAGCCAGCGGACGGCTCCGCTGGCCACCCCGATGGCGAGCAGCCCACGTGCGCCCGCGCGTTTGAAGCTGGTTCCGATCATCGCCACCAGGGGTATCTCGAGAAGCAGCATGAATACCCACATACGGCTTACGACATCTACCCCACCGCCGAGGTAACGGACGAAGAGCGGGAACAGCGCGATTGGTCCTTGTAAGAAGAAGTAGGCGAAGAACATGAACAGTAGGAGCCTCAGGAAACCGGGCTCTCCCGCGAGCTTACGCCAGTCCGACGAGCCGGCGCGCAGGGAGACGGCTCCATCCTGCGGAAGGCCAAGCGATACCAGGCCGGCCATGGTGAACAGAGCCGCCGTCACCGGGAGCATGTAAGCGAGAGCCGCCGTGCCCGATTCTGCGGCCAACGCGGCCGTGCTTTCCGCCGAAGCCGTCACCCAGGCCGTCACCCGCGGGAACGCCACCACCGAGCACAAAAAACCGACGGTGCCCCACACCCTGATGAGGCCGTAGGCGTGGGGTCCTCGGTCGGCGACCAGGGCGAGGGTTATAGCGACGCTCATGGGCATGACCGAGGTAAGAAAGAGCGCGAGGAGGGCCGTGCCCCCTGCCAGCGCCGCGAAGCCTTGCAGTGCGGACAGAACGAGCAGCGCCGCCGAGCTACCGAGGCAGAGCAGGGCGAGAACGCGCACGCGCAGGCCGCTGCGGTCGGCGAGGTGCCCCCACAGGGGTTGTGTGAGCATGCCCACGAGCGGCATCACCGCGAATACGGTTCCCACCTGCGAACCACTGAGACCCGCTGTTTCCCTGAGGTACATGCTGTAGAAGGGGAAGAAGACGCCGAGGCCGCCGAGGGCGAAGAAGTCGAAGGCTGCAAGTATGATCGCTGAACGCATGTTGATCCTCTAGCCCGCACTT
Source organism: Binatia bacterium (assembly GCA_046754245.1). Lineage (GTDB taxonomy): Bacteria > Desulfobacterota > Binatia > UBA1149 > UBA1149 > JBHHVL01. The sequence continues at coordinate 15,583 of JBHHVL010000066.1, forward strand.
GGCGCTCTCGCTACGGCCGTTCACTCATAAAGCGGGCTGGGGGCATTCCCGGCGGGAAGGCCCGACACCGGAGTCTACACCGAGCCGTCGCTCACGGGGAACCCTCGCATCGGGCTCGTTTCCGTCTGCGGACGCTCGAGACCGGTCTTTCGATCTCCACTGCCATTGTCACCCGTGGCGTTGTTGTTTGAAGGCGAGCGCGGGCGTAGAAGGATGGACCTCGTCAGAGTTCCCCCGGTGGTTGGAGCGTGGGCGGTCTGCGGGGGCAGGGAGACGGTCAAGTGAAAGCGGTAAAGTTTGGATTGCAGACCGGTCAGCAAAACGTGACCTGGAAGGACCTTCTCGAGCTCTGGCCCAAGGCCGAGGACTGGGGTTATGACTCGCTGTGGTGCTTTGATCACTTCTACCCGATCTTCACCGACCCTAGCGGTCCTTGTCTGGAGGGCTGGACTACCCTCAGCGCTCTTGCTGTGGCGACCAAGCGGATCCGGATCGGTCACCTGGTCAATGGCAACACCTACAGAAACCCTTGCCTGGTTGCCAAGATGGCCGCGACCCTCGATCACATCTCCGGCGGCAGACTCAACCTCGGCATC
>JBHHVL010000067.1:0-15247 GCA_046754245.1 Binatia bacterium
CCCCGGCCAACCCTCTGGCCGACTTCGGTGTGATCGAGCCAAAGACGCATATGGCGGCCCCGGGTTTTCTCCTTAACGACACGCAGGGCGATACCATCAAGCTATCCGACCATGGGGGCGAGGTCGTGCTCCTGCACTTCTGGGCTACCTGGTGTATCCCCTGCCGCAAGGAAATGCCTGCGCTGATGAAGGTGCAGGATGAGTATCGGGATCAGGGTTTGACGGTGCTCTACGTGAACGTCGATCGCGGCAGCCGGGAGGTCGTGGCTGACTTCATGGATGGGGTCGGCCTGAGTCTGTCGACGTTGCTGGATCCGGACGGGAAGGTACGCAACCTTTACGAGGTAGTTGCCCTCTCTACGACTTACATCATCGGCCGCGACGGCAAGATCATCGGTCGCATCATCGGCGAACGAGACTGGTCGGGTGCTGAGGCGTCTGCCGCGCTGCACGCCCTGCTCGGCACGAAGCGGGAAGGTCAGAGGGGTAAATAGGGAAGGAGCATGGCGGCAAACCCGCACCCGTGGACCGGTGCCAGGAGGCGGGCTTGTAACTGAATAGGATTCAGTTTATGAAGACTGCTCAGTGGCTACTGGGGCGGTCATTTCAGGCGCCGGGGCTACCCCGGTGGGAAGGCTAGACGGTGAGAACGCCTGGACCTTGCAGGTCGAGGCCTGCGCCGCGGCGGCCGTCGACGCCGGCTTGCAACCAGCCGACATCGACGGCCTGTTGGCCGAGCCCGGCTACACCCAGCCGGTGATCGACGGCATCACGCCTCACTATCTGAGGCTCGGCGCGATGCTTGGAATGTCGCCCAAGTATTGCGGGGCCGAGGTGTTGGGTGGGGCAAGCTCGGTTGCGATGATCCAGCGCGCCGCGACCGCGATAGACGCCGGCCTCTGCAAGCATTGCCTGTGTGTCTATGGGGACGCGCCGTTGTCGGCGCCGGGCACCTTCGAGTACGGCAGGGGAGACGACGCCACCCACGGTTTGTTCGGCGCGGTGGGCATCCACGCGATGGCGGCGCGTTCGCACATGGAGCGTTTTGGGACCAGCGAAGAACAGCTCGGTGCGGTCGCGGTCTCGGCAAGGCTTCACGCTGCGCGCACACCGCACGCTCAGTTCAGAGATCCACTCGACATCGACGCCTACCTCGAGTCGCCATACGTCGCCGAACCTCTGCGAACCCGCGACTGCTGTCCGGTATCCGACTGTGGTGCGGCGGTCGTCGTATCGCCGAGAGGAAGTGTGCCGGATCGCGAAGATAGGGGCGTGCGCATTACCGGCATGGGGCAGGCCCACTGTCTCGCGCCCATGGTCGACGAGCGCTACCTGCGACAGCTGCCGGCCGTGGAATCCGGCGCGAGGGCCTTCGCCATGGCGGGTATCGGGCCGAAGGACGTAGATTTTTGCGAACTCTACGACTGCTTCACGATCGTGGTTCTCATGCAGCTCGAGGACTACGGGTTTTGCTCGGCGGGTGAGGCTGGTTCCTTCGTCACAGCCGGAGAGATCGGCCCCGACGGCAGCCTTCCGGTCAACACAGCCGGTGGTCTCTTGGCGGAAGGCTACGGCGGAGGAATGCTGCACGTCGTCGAAGCGGTGCGCCAGCTGCGCGGTGAAGCCGGTGAACGCCAGGTCGAGGGGGCACGGCGTGGGCTGGTGAGCGGCCACGGACTCGGTCTCAATACCCACGCCTCGCTCGTTCTCGAGGGGGGCGCGGCGTGAACGCAAAGCCCTCTCCGGTGCCCGACGCCATTACCCAAGCGTACTGGGAGCGCCTGCGCGAGGGGCGTCTGTCCTTCCAGCTTTGCGGCTCCTGCCAAACCCCTTGGTTACCCGCGTCGCCGATCTGCCCTCGCTGCTGGAGCGCGGCCCATCAGACCGTTGACAGCTCCGGCAGAGCACGACTCGTTACTTGGGTTACCTATCACCGCGCGTACCACCCGGCGTTTTCCGACCGCATTCCCTACGTCGTCGGTCTTGTGGAACTCGAGGAAGGGCCTCGTTTGATGGCCGGAATCCAGACCGACGATCCCGAGAGCTTGCGAGTCGGAGCGCGGCTCGAGCTCGCGGTCGAATCGCGCGAGGGGGGATATCGGGTGCCGGAGTTTGCGCCCGGCAGCGGGGAGCGAGAAGACGAAAATGCCGATTGATTTCGAGGTCAATGAACGCACGGTGGTCATTACCATCGACCGTCCCGAGGCGCGCAACGCGATCGACCCGGCGACGGCAGAGGAGCTCAACGCCGCGTGGCTGCGTTTTCGCGATGACGACGAGCTGTGGGTCGCCGTTCTCACAGGAGCAGGCGACAAATCTTTCTGCGCGGGGGCGGACCTGCGAGGCGTCGGAAAGTTCTACGCCGAGCTCACCCCCACGCAGCGCCGGCGGCGCTCGGAGCAGGAGCCGGGTTTTGGCGGCATCACGCGCAACCTGCCGATTTTCAAACCCATCATCGCTGCCATCAACGGACACTGCTTGGCGGGTGGTCTCGAGTTGGCGATGGCCTGCGACTTTCGCGTTGCCTCGCCAAACGCCAGCTTCGGCCTGCCCGAGGTCCGCTGGGGTATAGTTCCCGGCGGGGGTGGCACCCAGCGGCTTCCCCGCGCGGTTCCTCTGGGTATGGCGATGGAGATGCTAATGACCGGGAGACCGATCGACGCCGAGACCGCCTTGAGAATCGGCCTCGTCAACCGCGTCGCGGCGGCCGGCAAGCTGCTCGACGAGGCCCTCTCGTCTGCAGCGCTGATCTGCTCCAACGGGCCGCTGGCTGTGCGCGCGGCAAAGGAGGCGGCGCTGCGCGGACTCGATCTGTCGCTCGAAGAAGGCCTGCGGCTCGAGCAGTTTCTGGCCGAACCGGTACGGCAGAGCGAGGACGCCGGCGAGGGTGTAAAGGCCTTCGCCGAGAAACGGACGCCTCGTTTCAAGGCCAAGTAAGGGGAGGGGGTCGTCATGGAGAAGAAGAAGCGCCGCAGTGTCGGCTCCTACGTAGCTTCCGGCGACTACTCGGACTACTGGAGCACCGCGATCAGCCGGGCCGGCAAAGGCGCGATCCTAGTGCGTGGCTATCCCGTCGAAGAGGTCATCGAGCGGCTCTCCTACGTGGAGGTCGTGCACCTCGTGGTCCGGGGCGAGCTTCCGAGTGAAACCGACGAGCGCGTTCTCGAGACGGTGCTCAAGAGCGGAGTCGACCAGCAGCTGATCAACTCTGCCGCCTGCGCGGCGCGCTTCACCGCTTCGGCCTCGCCCGAGAGCGTCATTCCGGCGCTGGCGAGCGGCGTGCTGGCGAGTGGCACCGTGACCGGTTCACCGCAGCAGTGCGCCGAGATGCTGTGCTCCGCCCTCGATAAGGGCGAGGCCGCGAGTGCGGTCGTCGAACGTTGGCTTGAGAACCCCGGCTACGTTCCCGGACTGGGTCATCCGATTCACAAGAAGCTCGAGCCGCGAGCGGCTGCGCTCAGGCGGCTGGTCGAACAGGCCGGGGCATGGGGGCCCGCCTGCGAGCTACTCGAGGAGATCGCGCAGGCGATCGGCCGGCAGCGGTCGGGTGGTGCGCTTCCCGTAAACCTGGCGGGGATGATCGCGTGCGTCATGGTCGATCGCGGCTGGCATCCACTCGAGATAGGTGGACTCGGGGCCCTGGTCTACGGTCCAGCCTTGGTTGCCCACGCGGTCGAAGAGATCCGCGGTGGTGTGCCGCTGAGAATCATCCCCGAAGAGCTCGGCGCCCGTTACACCGGGCCGCCGCTGCGACACCTGCCCAAACGCGAGGGGGGCGAGGCGTGACGCGGCATCCGTATTCCTTCTATCTCGAGCGGGCCGCGGCGGCCCAGGGCGCGAGGACGGCCGTCGTCGACGAGGAAGGCGAGGCCAGCTACGGCGATCTCGATCGGCGGGCCTCGGCGCTGGCCAGCTATCTGATAGACGCTGGCATCTTTCCCGGGGACCGTGTGGCGATCGTTCAGAAGAACGGCCGGCGTTACATGGAGTCGGTCTGCGCCGTTGCGCGTGCGGGCGCTGTCTACGTGCCCATGCTGGGCTTGCTGCCCGAACGCGATCACGACTTCATCGTGAGCGACAGCGGCGCACGGATTGTCATCTGTCTGGATCCGCAGGCGGTGCAGAGCTGCGGGAGGTTCTTGGGACAGCCCCAGGTGTCGCGGGTGATAGCCGTCGACTCCGCCGTGGCTGGCGCAGCCGAGGGGGTCGTCGACTACGAGGCTTGCGTGGATGGCTGTGACGCGCCTGATGGGGCGGTCGAGGATGGCCCCGACACCGCCCCTGCGCAGATCCTCTACACCTCGGGGACGACGGGAAGGCCCAAAGGGGTCGTTCATTCGCGTGGAGCCGTTGCGGGCGCGCTCCACGGCTGGTCGCGCTGGACCTCGATGCGCGACGGCGACGTGCTGTTGGGACAGTTCGCGCTCAGCCATTTCGGCGGAAGACTGATGGACGCGGGGTGGGCGAACTCGGCGACGATGGTGATTTGCTCCACCGATCCTGCCGAGATCCTCGCCGCGATTGCCCGATGGCGCGTCAACACCATGCTCATGGTTCCGACCTTGATGCAGGCGGTCGTGGACCACCCGGAGATCGGACGCCACGACCTCGCGTCTCTCAGGACCATCGTCTACGCGGCGGCCCCCGCCTCGGCGCGGCTCGTGGAACGCACCATGCGGGCTTTTCCGCAGGCCGGGCTGGTCACCGGTTTCGGCCAGACCGAAGCCTACGGGCTCAACACTCTCATGGGTGCCGACGAGCACCGGCGCTGGCTAGAAGAACGGCCTGAGCGGCTGGGATCGATCGGACGGGCGAACCGTGGCGAGGCCGAGGTGCGGCTAGTCGACGACGGCGGTCGTGAGATCGACGAACCCGGGCGCGAGGGAGAGATCTGTGTACGAGCGCCCTGGGTGATGTCGGGCTACTGGCAACGCGAAGAAGCTACCGCCGAGGTGCTGCGTGAGGGGTGGCTGCACACCCGCGACATCGGCCGCGCAGACGAGGAAGGCTACTTCTACATCTGCGACCGCAAGCACGACATGATCATTTCCGGCGGGCTCAACGTCTTCCCGCGCGAGGTGGAGGAAGTTCTTGGCCAGCACCCGGCGGTGCGAGAGTGCTGCGTGATCGGGCGTCCCGATGAGCGATGGGGGGAACTGGTCGTGGCCGTGGTCGTGCGGCAACCGGAGGTCGAGGTGACGGCCGCGGAACTAATCAAGCATTGCCGCGCCAGCCTGCCCGGCTTCAAAACGCCCAAGGAGCTGAACTTCGCCGCCGATCTTCCCAAGAGTGCGGTTGGCAAGATTCTGCGCCGAGAAGTGCGAAAACCCTACTGGCAGGAGGTGGAAGGCTCAGTTCACGGGGCCGGATGAGACCATGGCCAAAGCGAGTCCGTATTTCAACGACGAACACGAAATCTTCAGGCGCTCGGTGAGGGCCTTCGTGCAGAAGGAGATGGCTCCGTACGCCGATGACTGGGAGCGCGAGGGTATCTTCCCTCGCGAGCTGTTTACGCGGGTCGGTGAGCTCGGCTACCTCGGGCTTCGTCACCCCGTGGACCACGGTGGCAGTGGTCTGGATTTCACCTACACGGCGATCTTGTGCGAGGAGCTCGTACAGTGCGGCAGCATCGGCACCGCCGTCAACCTCATGGTCCAAACCGAGCTGGCCACGTCGATCATCACCGAGCTGGGCAGCGAAGAGCAAAAGCGTAGCCTGCTGCCCGACGCCATAGCGGGGCGCAAGGTCTTCGCGCTCGGCATCTCTGAGCCCTCGGCGGGTTCGGACGTCGCGGCCTTGAGAACGACGGCCCGGCGTGACGGCGACGACTACGTCATCGATGGCAGCAAGATCTTCATCACCAACGGGACGCGGGCCGACTTCATTTCCCTGGCGGTAAGGACCGGAGGCGAAGGTGCGGCAGGTGTGAGCATGATCATTTTTCCTACCGACACACCTGGGTTCTCGATCGGGCGCAAGCTCGAGAAGATGGGCAACCACGCGGGCGATACGGCCGAGTTGTTCTTCGACGGCTGCCGGGTGCCATCCAGCAACCTGCTCGGGGCAGAAGGCGACGGCTTCAAGGCGATCATGCACTTGTTTCAGGGCGAGCGCCTGGTCCTTTCTGCCCTGGCCTGCGGCGTGATGAATCAGCTCTACAACCTGGCCTACGACTACGCCGCGGGAAGGAGCATTTTTGGCCAGCCCATCATCGGTTTCCAGGTCTGGCGCCATCGCCTGGCCGATGTGGAGACCCTCATCGAGGCTTCGCGCCAGCTCACATACTCGGCGGCGTACCTGTTGAGCAGGGGCGAGCGGGCGGACCGCGAGGTCTCGATAGCCAAGCTTTTCACCAGCGACGCGGTCAAGCGGGTGGCCAGCGAAGCACTGCAGATCCACGGGGGCTACGGCTACATGGAGGATTACCTGGTGTGCCGGCTCTACCGTGACGTCGCGGCGTTTACCATCGGTGCGGGTTCAAGCGAGGTGATGCGCGAGATTCTCGCGAAGCTCGCCGCGAGCCGATAACACAGGTCGGCCCTCGGAGAGTATAAAAGCGACGAGTCAAAGGAGGACAGGAATGGGTTACAAAATTGGCGCGGTCGACGCGTGGGGGTCGCTTATTCCAGCGGGTACGACCGACAAGTGGCCAAAACAGTTCTGGTCGATTTTCGAACGCTACGGAGTAGCCGAGCGTTTCACCAAGGGATTTACTGCCGAGCAGATCCTCGCGGAGATGGACGAAGCGGACGTCGAGTGGCTGGTGCTGTCGGCCTTCGGATATGGCGACTTCGAGATCTGCACGAACGAGATGGTCTCCGAGCTGGTTCGCGCCCACCCGGATCGTTTTGTAGGCGCGGGCACGATCGATCCCCGAGGCAAGCCGATGGACGTCACCGCACAGGTCGACTACCTCGTCAACGATCTCGGCTTGCGCTGCATTCGGCTCGAGCCCTACGCGTACGGAAACGACATGACCGGTGCGCCGCCGGGAGAAAAGATGTACTGGCCCGTGTACATCAAAGCCTGCGAGCTCGGTGTGCCGGTGGCCATACAGGTAGGACACACCGGGCCGTTGCTTCCGAGCGAGTGCGGGCGGCCGATCTACCTCGACGAGGTTGCACTGGCTTTTCCAGACCTCAAGATACTCGGATGCCACCTGGGCCAGCCCTGGCATGAGGAAATGATGATCCTGGCCTGGAAGCACCCCAACCTCTACGTCGAAACCTCGGCTCGCTACGCCTCACACTGGCCCGAGTCGTTTACGAAGTTTGCCGGGAGCTATGGCCAAGACAAGGTCGTGTGGGCGACGGATTATCCCTTGTGCGGATTCAAGCGCGCCTACGACGACGTGGTAAAGCTGGGCTTTTCCGACGAAGCCAATGAGAAAATACTGCGTACCAACGCGATGCGGGTCTTCGGCATCGAGGCGTAGTAGGGGAAGATCGAAACCATGAGCGAAGCGGTGATAGTCGAAGTTGACGAAGGCGTAGCTACGATCACGCTAAACCGTCCCGAGCGTTTGAACGTGATCGATCTCAGGACTCTGGAACAGCTGGTGTCGGAGCTCGATCGCGTGGCGAGGGACGCGCGGGTGAGGGCCGTCGTCATGGCCGGCGCCGGTCGTGCCTTTTGCGCCGGCGCCGATCAGCGCGAAATGGTTCCGCGCGAGAGCGGCGAGTGGGAACGCATCGTCGACCGCTACCTCGATCCGATACGGTTGATCTGTTCGATGGACAAACCGGTTGTCGCGCGGCTACACGGCGACGCGGTGGGTGGCGGCCTCGGGCTGGCTCTGGCTAGCGACTTCCGTATCGCCGCCCAAGGGGTGCGGATGGGGGCGCCGTTCGTGAGGATAGGCTTGGCCGGTTGCGACATGTCGGCGGGCTATTTCCTGCCGAGGCTGGTGGGGTTGGGCCGTGCGACCGAACTGATGATGTCGGGCCGCCTCATAGAGGCCGAGGAGGCCGAGCGCATCGGGCTGATCACCAGGACGGTAGCGGCCGACGAGCTCGAGGAGACCGTGGCCAAGCTGGCACGGCGGCTGGCGGACGGGCCGCCTCGCGCACTCGCCTTCACCAAGCGTGCGATCCGCCGTTCGCTCGACTACACGATGGAGGGTGAGTTCGACTACGAGATCTTCGCCCAGGTTCAGTGCCTTCAGAGCGAGGATCACCGCGAAGGGATCACGGCGTTTCAGCAGAAGCGGCCGCCGCACTTCGAGGGAAAATAGCGGTGCCGGAAAACCAGCGCCGCCTGATTGATCGCATGCCTGTCGACAGGCTTTCCGAGCTGCTTGGAATCAGGCACGAACTCGTCGGCGACGGGCACGTACGCTCGCACATGATTCCCGATGAACCCCATATCAATCCCAACGGTGTTGTACACGGTGCGACGCTGTACGCGATGGCTGATGCCGGAATGGGCCGGGCACTGGCGAGCGTTCTCGATTTCGCTGCTCGCTGCGCGACTCTTTCGACCGCGGCCGAGTATCTGGAGTCGATCGTCGATGGAGAGATAGTGGCCGACAATTCCTTGGTTCACCTGGGTGAGAAGGTCGCACTACTGCGTAGCGAGATCCGTGGCGCAGACGGTAGGCTGTGCGCTATTATCGGCGGCCGCTACTACTACTCGGTACAGGAGGACAACGCAGCGTGAATGACGATCTGCTGATGGAAGAGGAAGCCGAGTTTCAAAGACAGGTTCGCGGCTTTGTGGAGCGCGAGATCCTTCCGTACGCCCACGAGTGGGACCAGCAGGAGCGCTACCCGCGAGAGCTGTTCGAGAAGCTCGGTGGGCTTGGCTGGCTCGGTACCGCGTTTCCGGAGGCGGTCGGAGGCAGCGGGGGCGGCTCGGTGCTTTACGCGCTGCTCTGTTCGGAACTCGGGCGCGGCTCGGCGGGTGCCGCGCTGGGCGTCTACGTCCACACGGCGCTTGCTTGCGGCGCGCTGCTGCATCTCGGCAGCGGCGGGCAACAGCAGCGGATCCTGCCACCCGCCCTGCGCGGTGAGAAGGTGGGGTGTTGGGCCTACGCCGAGCCCGGTGCAGGTGCGGACGTGTCAACCGTTTCGACCCGCGCCCGCCTCGACGGCGACGCATACGTCCTGGACGGGAGCAAGCTCTACATTACCAACGCACCCTTCGCCGACTTCATGATCGTCGTCGCCTCGACGGCGCCCGAGCGGGGTCTCAAAGGACTGTCGTTGTTTCTCGTAGAGCGCGGACGAGAAGGGATGCGTACCGGTGAGCCCATGCACAAGCTTGGTATGGGCGCATCCGAGATGTCGGAGATCGTGTTTGAGGGATGTCGCGTTCCTGCCGCGAACCTCGTTGGCCCGGAGGGTACGGGTTTTCTCGAGGCCATGAAGGTTCTCACCCTGGGACGCATCGCGGCGGCTTCGTTCGGGGTCGGCCTGGGGCGGGCAGCGTTAGAGGCCGCGTTGTCGTATACGCGGGAGCGCGTCCAGTTCGGCCGGCCCCTGATCAAGCAACAGTTCGTCCGCTTTACGCTCGCCGATATGGCTACACGTTCAGAAGCGGCGTGGCAGCTCACGCTGGTTGCCGCGCGGCTGGCCGATGCCGGCCAGCCCCACGACAAAGCGGCTTCCATGGCCAAGCTCTTCGCTTCGGAGACCGCGACCTGGGTGTGCGAGCGCGCGCTTCACCTCTGTGGCGCTCAGGGCTACATGCGCGAGAGCCCGGCTCAGCGTTTCTACAGGGACTGCAAGGTGCTCGAGCTCGGCGAAGGGACGAGCGAGATCCAGCGCGAGACCATCGCGCGCTACCTGGAGAGGTGACTTCCGTGACGCATCGGCTCGATCCGGGGGAAAACTAGATGACAATGCCCAACAAACGCGAGGAGCTGTTCAAGGCGGTGCCCAGCTGGTATTCGGGCTCAGCTCATTTCGCGCTAATCAACGTCGTCGCTAGCGCTGCGATGTGTCTTTTCGTTGCGAAGATCGAACACCCCACGCCGTGGTACTGGCTTTTTGTTCCACCGTTTTTCGTCTTCGCGAACTGGTTCGAGTGGTGGGTTCACCGCGGGCCGATGCACCATCCGACGCGCTTTCTTCGCGAGCTCTATAGGCGACACACGCTCCAGCACCACGTCGTGTTTACCGAGCATGACATGGCTGTTCGAAATCCAAACGAGCTGTACCACATTCTGTTCCCCTGGTGGTTCCTCCCGGCGATTCTTGTCGCCAACCTACCCATACCCATCCTGCTCGGCTACGTTTTTTCACCCGACCTCGGGCGCCTCTTCGTCGCGTGCACGCTGGCCTACTACCTGGTGTACGAGTGGTTCCACACCCTTCACCACCTGCCCCCCGAGTCTTGGCTCGGCCGGCGCGCCATCGTCGGTTGGCTGCGTAACGGCCACGCCCGCCATCACGATCCGGCGCGCATGGTCATGGGGAATTTCAACGTGTCGTTTCCGCTATGGGACTATATCTTGGGTTCGACGCTTGAGCCCTCGCCGAGGAACGAGGCCTGACACTGTCGTATGGCAATGCAGCTACCGGCAAGCAGCGTCGTGCGATTCGTGGGCGACCTCCACCTGGGGGACGGCGGGCGCAACGACGCCTTCGGAGCGAACGACTCCTTGCTCGTAGGCTTCTTGCGTGAGTGCGAATCCACTTGTGACGCCGTCGTGTTCATGGGGGACGCCTTCGATCTGCCGCAGGCGTGGACCGTCACCCGGATCGTGCGGGCCCACGAAAGCGTGATGCGCGCAATCGAATCTCTCGCCAGCCGTATCCGCGTCGTCTTCATCCGCGGAAACCACGACTGGAACGTCGATTACCCCCGACTCTTCGATGGCGCGGAGGCCTGCGAGGAACTGGTGGTAGGCGGTGCCATGGTTTGCCACGGTCACCGGTTCGATCGCTACTGCCACCCCGACAACAGGTTTCATCTGCAGAAGGTTGCCATCCACAATCTTGCCGAGCGCGCCTTCGGCTTCGAGTTCAGGGTCCCGCTGGCCGATCATGACTGCTGGCAGAACCGCGTGGGTCACTGGCTCGGCCACAAGTACGCCCGCTATCTGCGGCGCATGGCCGGGTTCTACCGGCTGTTGGGACGCCCCCACAAAGCCGAGCGCTGCGAGGAGTTTATCCACTACTGGTCGCGTGCCGTGTGGGGGGACCCCCACGCGCTTTTCAAGCCTGCGGCCGAGTTCACCCGTGGGGGACCCTACGAGGCCCTGCTCTGTGGGCACACTCACTTGCCAGGGCTAGTCGACCTTGGCGGAGGACACTATATCAACGCGGGTTCGTGGGCCTTCGGCGCTGCCGAGGTCGCCACCTGGAACGGTACGGGCTTTTCGGTCACGGATTGCAAGCGTGAAACAGTGGTGCGCGACGAGCACTACCGCTGGATGCTCGGCACCCCGGACCCGGGCGATTTCTTCGCTTGGTGGAAGCGTAATTACCGCGGCTGGTTTCGTTTCGATTGCTGACAGGGGAGAGTCCTATGGCAGATATGCTTGCGGCACGCTTGGTCAAACCTGGCGAACCATTACGGATGGAAGAGGTTCCGGTACCGGAACCCACGCCACAGGAGGTCCTCATCCAGGTCCACGCCTGCGGCCTTTGCGGAACCGATTTGCACCTGGCCATCGACGGAGACATCCCGGTACTGCGTACACCGATCACATTGGGTCACGAGGCTGCGGGTGTCGTCGCCGCGATAGGCAGCGACGTCCGGGATCTGCGCGAAGGAGACCGGGTGGCTCTGTTTCCGTCGGCTTGCTGTGGCGTTTGCCGATTCTGCCTTGCCGGTCGCGAGTCGCTGTGCGAGTCGTCACAGGTCTACGGCATGGCTCGCGATGGGGCGTTGGCCCGTTACGTGGCCGTACCGGCCAGGTCGGTGATGGCTCTGCCCGGCGCGGTACCCTTTGACGTCGGTGCCGTCGTTACCGATGGCGTCGCCACGCCCTTCCACGCCCTGCGCGCTCGCGGACGGTTGCGGGCGGGCGAAAGCGTGGGGGTCTTCGGCTGCGGCGGCCTGGGAACGCACGCCGTCCTGCTCGCGCGCTTGATGGGCGCGGCACAGGTCATCGCCGTGGATGTCGATGACGGTGCCCGCTCTCGTGCTGTGAGGCTCGGGGCCGACGTTGCTTTCGACCCAGGCGACGGAGACGTCGCCAAGCGTATCCGCCAGCACCTGGGTGGGGTTGGCCTGGATCTGGCTCTGGAGTTTGTAGGACGAGCGGAGACGGTTGAGCAGGCCGTTAGATCACTGGGCAAGAGCGGCCGGGCCGTCGTCGCGGGGGTTGGGCCCGCGCGGCCAACGCTTCCGCCGCTGCTCGCTTTCGTAGGCAGAGAGCAAGCGGTGCTCGGGTCTTTCGGTATGAACCGATCCGATATAATCGACCTCTACACTTTGATAGCCACGGGCCGCCTGGATCTGGCGACATCCATCTCCGCGCGCTACCCGCTCGAGAGGGCCAACGATGCTCTACAGCACCTGGCCGGCAAGGGCGGTGGTGTGGTGCGCATCGTGGTTGAGCCTGCGCTGTAGGCGACAGTTCTGAAGGAGGTGGTAGGAGAGCCGTGTCGACGAACGTTACCGAGAGAAGACGAAGCAGGCGCACCCGAGAGCGCGAGCAACGGCGGGCCGACATTCTCGAGGCGGCGCGGCGGGTATTTGCCGAGAAAGGATTCTCCCAGGCGACGATCGAAGAGATCGCCGATGGCTGCGAGCTGAGTCCGGGGACGATCTATCTCTACTTTCGCAGCAAGGAAGAGCTCTATGTCTCGCTTCTCTTCCAAGCGATGGAACTGTTCGAGGAGAACTTCCGTAAGATTCTCTCTTCGAGGCGCCGCCCGGAGCGCAAGGTACGCGCCGTGTGGGACTTCTTCTTTGACTTCTACACGGAGTATCGAGAGCTCTATCGTGTCTTTCTCTTTCTTCATTCCGATAGGCTTTGCGACGTACTTTCAGAGACCGTCGTTAGCGCGGTAAACAGCCGTTCAGCGCGTAATTTTTTCGTCGGCGCGGAAATCATCAAAGAAACCATGACCGCCGGAGTCTACCGGGAAGTGGATCCGCTGGAGACGGTCGACACGCTGTGGAGCCTCTTTCTTGGCCTGGTGCACCAGTACGAGACGAGGCAGAACCTGGGGATTCGGACCTTCACGCTAAGGGACACGCACCGACACGCGTTCGAGCTCTTCGAGCGGGGACTGCTCGCACAACCCCGCGGTCGGCCCTTGGCGGCCCCAAGGCGAGGATAAGGGGGCGCGGCGTGGCATACGAGAAAATGATTAGGGGTATCCCCTACTTGCAGCTTCACGAACTAGAGGTAGACGCGGATCCCGAGACGCCGGTTGTCGTAGCCATGGAACTACGGCCAGCGTTGACGAACTATATTGGCATATTGCACGCCGGTGCTCTGTTCACCGCAGCCGAAACCGCCGCCGGCATCGCGGCGCACCGGCTTGTGGCCGACCAAGGGGGGTTCGTGCTCTTGCGAGAGGCGACCGTCCGCTACACCAAGCGAGCCGAAGGCAGGGTAACGGTGCGTGCACGGATCAATCCCGAGCGAGAGTGCGACGCGCTGCGGACCTTCGCTAGCGAAGGCCGCGCCAACGTCGTCGTGACCACCGCGATGACCGATGCACGGGGGGTTGGTGTTTTCGAGGCGAGTTTCGACTACGCGCTGCGGCGGTCACCTTCCTAGTCCGGGTCTTGCGACCCGCGGCCCCCCGATTGGGTTCTTCAACGCCTTGACGGGGGTTGGCCTTTGTGAAAATCAATGTCTTGAACTTCCCTCCCCAACGAGAGGCTCCGAGTCGACTGTGGCGGAGGAGAGAGCCATGCTCAGGACCTTTACAACGCTAGCTGTCGTCGCGGCGTTTTCCCTCGGCGCCAGCTCCAGCTTGCAGGCCGCCGGCTGGCAGGTGCAGCTGCACGGTTTGCTGCCGGCAAGGTTCGTCAAGGCCTTCGACGTGACCACGACGGCCGCCGGCGATGTTATTGCCGTTGGGAGGGTAACGACCACTGAAAGATTCGACTACGACTTTACCGTGGTTTGCCTCCACGGCTCCGACGGAAGCGAGCAGTGGCGTCGCACAATCGGCGCCGATTCATACGATTCCGCGCGAGCCGTAACCGTGGACTCCGAAGGAGCGGTGATAGCCGCGGGAACGTTGGGAGGTCTGGCGTTGGTGAAGCTCGACGGCGCCACCGGCGCGGATGTCTGGACCACCGTGGTAGACCCGGACAGATTCGGCTGGGTCAACTCTATCGCACTAGACGCTAGTGGCGACGTGGCGGTCGTTGGAGGATTCATTGGCGACGTTAGCAGGAGCGACTTTGCGGTCGTCAAGTTCGCCGGTGACACCGGAGCGGAGCTTTGGAGGCAGGTGCTAGACGGCGGCGAAACCGGCCCGCACGCGGACCGCCGCGACGAGGCCAAATCGGTGCTCGTTGATTCGGCGGGCGACGTCGTAGCTTCGGGATGGCTGCGCGAGACGGACAGCGGTGTGACCTTCACCGTCATCAAGTTTGACGGCACAACCGGGTCGGAGATCTGGCGGGCCCAGCCGAGCCCTTCGGGCCGCGCGCGAGCTATTGCCGCCGACGCGAACGGCGACGTGTTCGCGGTTGGATTGATGAACCCCGGGTCCGGAAAGGCCGATTTTGCCGTGGTCAAGCTCGACGGGAGCAACGGAGAGGAGCTTTGGCGGCGAGAGCTCACCGGAGAAGCGCTCTCCTTCAACGACGGGTTGGCGGTGGCCGTAGACAGCACCGGCGACGTGGTTGCGGCGGGTACTTTCAACAACAACGACAGCCGCAACGACTTTTCAGTCGTCAAGCTCGCCGGCGGCACCGGCGCGGAGTTATGGAGGAGTGAGCTTCGCAGTGCGTGGATTCAGGGCGACGCCGCCAACGCGTTGGCCATAGACGCCGACGACAACGTTGTCGCTGTGGGAAGGGTGTCACGCCGTAGGCGAGCCCCAGCCCACGGATTCACCGTGGTAAAACTCGATGGCTCGAGCGGAAGCCGGATGTGGCTACGCGAGCTGGACGCGGTCTCTCAGGGCCTTTCGGTCTTCGACGAGGCCTTCGCGGTCGCCGTCGACGCGGCTGGCGATGTAGCTGCGGCCGGTGTGCTCGACGAGGAGCTTAGCGGTCCCAATTTCACTGTGGTAAAGCTCGGCGGCGCGGACGGTCTCACCGCGGGCGCTTGCCAACAGCAGCCTCGCACGGACTGCGTAACTACCGCCCGAAAGTCCGTTCT
>JBHHVL010000068.1:0-14226 GCA_046754245.1 Binatia bacterium
ACGGCTGGGGGCACCAGAAGGCGCGTGGCCTGAGCGTGGCCAGCGCTACCACCGGAGTCAACGTGAACCTGCTGGCTCCCGATGGGCCCGGGCGTCTCGAGGCGATATCGGGCATGGCGCGGCTCACCGGGTTCGTGGTGGATGTGCGGCCGGCGGGAGCGGCGCTCTATGAGAAGGGTTGGTCGGGCGTCAAACCCCCTGATTCGTAGTTCCCAGGGGTAGCTGCGGTGTCGGAGAGCCGCTGCGCGATCGCTCGGGCTGTGGTCTATGCTCCTCCGGCGTGCTAGCTAGCGGGCACCCTGAACTGGAAGGAGAGAACGGGTACGATGAAATTCTGGCAGGCCTTGTCTTTTACCGAACCCGACCAGCTCGTCGAGTTGGCGCGTATCGCCGAAGATCTCGGTTTCGAAGGGGTCTTCTGTTCGGATCACCTCTATTTCCCAAAAAGACTCGAATCGCCGTATCCCTACTCGGCGGACGGGAAGCCACCGTTCGGTCCGGACACCCCGTTTCCCGACGTGTGGGCCACACTCGCCGCGGTGGCCTCGGTGACTAGCACCCTCAAGCTTTCCACCTCGGTCTTCATACTTCCTCTTCGCAACCCCCTTGAAGTTGCCAAGTCAGCGGCTACGCTGTCGGTGCTTTCTGCCAACCGATTCGCGCTCGGTTGCGGCGCCGGTTGGATGAAGGAGGAGTTTGATCTGCTGGGCGTCGACTTCCACAGCAGGGGGCGTCGTTACGACGAGATGATAGAACTGCTTCGTCTGCTGTGGACCGGGAGAATGGTGGAATACCATGGCGAGTTCTTCGATTTCGACGCACTGCAGATGAGCCCGCCGCCGGCCGGCAGGATCCCGGTCTACATAGGGGGGAGGAGTAGGTTGGCTCTCCGCCGCGCCGCCCTTGTCGGCGACGGCTGGCTCGGATCGGGTGAGAACCCCGAGAGCGCGGCTGAAGTCCTCGACCTCCTAGCGGCACTGCGTGACGAGGCCGGGCGGGGCCGGGAAGCGTTCGAGGCCGTGGTTCCGCTCACGGTGGCGCCCGAAGCCGATCAAATCCGCAGCCTCGAGGACAGGGGTATGACGGCCACGGTCAGTTACCCCCTCTGCTACGCGCTGGGCCCTACTTCGTCCCTGGAGCAGAAGCGCCAGGTACTCGAGCACTACGCGGAGACGGTCATCGTCCCTCTGAGCTGAAACGAGGCCAGCCCGCATCATTCATGAAGCGCCCTCCTGCGAGCACCAACGGCCCGCCACTCGGGCCGTACTCGTCACTTGCTCTTCGACGGACCCTTCGGTGCGCCTGCACCGCTCGCGTCTGCGTACGACGCGATCCTATCCGCACCTGGCGTTCCCGCTGCGGCCCTTCGCGAATGATGTGGGCCTAGGGGCGCCGATCGGTCGACGTTTTCATCAGTGCCGCCACCCGCGTGTCGGAACGGAGCCGATCGAGTTCGCGCGGGGAGGGGCTCCGCGGCCGGTCCCGGTTTCGGTCCACGATACAGAGAAAGCCCAGGGCTTCGTCTCCCGTGGCGTGAAACTGGTGAATACAACCCGGTGCCACGTACAGGCAGTCGAGAGGCGACAGCTCGCAGATCTCCTGGTCGAGAATGACCCTGCCGTGCCCACGCAACACGACGACCGCGTGGGCGTGGGCGTGCTTCTCGAGGGTCGAGTAACCGCCGGGTTGAATTTCCAGATACCGGGTTTCGAAGGAGAGTCCGGCGCTACGGTCGCCGAGCCCTAGGAGGATCTGCTTGGTGGTTAAGAAGAAATCACTCCCCTTGGGCTTGTACTCGCCCGCCTCGACTCCGATCCAGCGGAACCCCGCCTCCCGCAACAGTCTGGACCCTCGTTTCACGGCATGGCCTCCGCGCTACTCTAGCCCGTGGCCCTCGGATCGTCCATCGCGTGAGGCCCTTCTTGAGAGGGCCGTGGCACTACGCTATAGGGCTCTGGGCGGCTGTTCGGTGGGTGAGCCGGGGTGGCAGAGGGGGAATCGGGCTGTTAGCGGTGGATCCTTTCACCGGTCGCTGATTAAGAGGAGGCGATATGAAATTTGGCAAGTGTCTCATCGGTGGGTTTGCTGTCTGTTTGTTGGTAGCGCTCGCTGGTTCATCCGCGGAGGCGGGGTTGGCCGAGGAGTTGATCGAACAGTACAACGCGGGACACCTCTACGTGGGGTATACCTTCGGAGAAACGGATTGGGATGATGACGCCCAGTCGAGCACCAGCTCCAATCGTATCTTGATGGGCAAGGAACTGGGCGAGTTCCTTTCGGTTGAGTTCGCGTACATGGATCGCGGAACCGGTGGCAGCGACGGCATCACGGGGACCCTGATGCCGCGCTACGATATAATCGATCGCCTTGCGGCTCATCTGGCCGTGGGCTGGGAAGTTTCGGACGACGACGCCTTGATATACGGCGCGGGGCTCACCTGGGAGGCTCCGTGGTCCTTGTGGCTGCGCGCCGAGTGGACCCACGTAGACACCGAGAGCGATACCGCGTGGCTGGGTGTGCTTCTGGACCTCAACCGGATGTTGAAACGATAGGCCCGACGCCGACGGTCGCGGCGGGTACGAGGGCCGCTCCCCGGGGGACGCGGGAGCAGGAGGCATTCGATGATACTATACAACTCACTTGGGCCGAACCCGCGCATGGTCAGGATGTTTGCCGCGGAGAAGGGGGTCGAACTCGAACTTCAGGAAGTAGACCTCATGGGCGGTGAGAACCGCCGCGCCCCGTACACGGACAAGAACCCTGGGGCCCAGCTCCCGGCCCTCGAACTCGGGGACGGCTCTGTTCTCTCCGAGGTGACGGCGATATGCGAGTATCTCGACGAGGTCGGCCCGGAGCCTTCGCTGGTCGGCTCCAGTCCCCTTGAACGCGCGAGAACCCGCATGTGGGCGCGCCGCGTAGATCTCAACGTATGCGAACCCATGGCCAATGGTTTCCGCTTCGCCGAGGGCCTGCCGATCTTCGAGGGTCGTATGCACGTGATTCCCCAAGCCGCAGACGACCTCAAGCAGATCGCTCGAGAAAGACTCGCGTGGTTAGACGGCCTGATGGAGGGCAAGGACTTCCTCGCGGGTCAGCGCTTCACCATGGCCGACGTACTCCTGTATGCTTTCCTCGACTTTTTTTCTTCCGTTGGACAGCCCCTGGACGACGAGTTGAGCCGGCTCGGTGGATGGTTCGAACGCGTCGGGTCAAGGCCCAGCGCGGAGGCGAGTCTCCACCCGGCCTCGGCGGCCGCGGGAATGCGCGGCTGATCGCGGCGACCGGGGATAGTGGATTCGGTTTCGGACAGCCGAGAGCGGCTTCTCGGAGCCTTGCTCTTTCCCGGTTTCGAGCTTCTCGACCTGTTTGGACCACTGGAGATGTTCGGCAACTGTCGCGGTCAAATCGGCGTCTGCACGGTGGCCGAACGCGGTGGCCCCGTGCTCAGCGCCCAGGGTGTATCGGCGGTCGCGAGATACGGCTTCGACGACTCTCCGCCTCTGGACCTGCTCCTGATCCCCGGTGGCGAGGGTACCCGTGAGGAGATCAACAACCCGGTTCTGATGGACTGGTTACGGAGCCGTGTGCCCAAGGCCGAAATAACCATGACGGTGTGTACGGGCACGGCCCTGCTCGCGCGCAGCGGTCTCTTGAACGGGCGACGCGCGACCACCAACAAGGCCCTGTTCGCGTGGGTGGGTGAACAGGGCCCCGAGGTCGATTGGATCAAACAAGCTCGCTGGGTGGAGGACGGCGAGTTCGTCACCTCTTCAGGGGTTTCGGCCGGTATGGACATGGCGCTGGCGGTCATAGCCCGGCTAATGGGTGAGCAGGCCGCCGAGGCCATCGCCCTCGGAACCGAATACCAGTGGCACCGCGACCCGGCCTGGGACCCCTTCGC
Source organism: Binatia bacterium (assembly GCA_046754245.1). Taxonomy (GTDB): domain Bacteria; phylum Desulfobacterota; class Binatia; order UBA1149; family UBA1149; genus JBHHVL01. Next base: position 3,902 of record JBHHVL010000068.1, read on the forward strand.
GCGCGCTCACGGCCTCGCTGCCCGCGACTGAGACCATCGATCGGCGGCGCGCTGACTAGGCGAGGCGCGCGCTCAGGAAATCTCGCTGTATGCGGACCACCCGTTCAAAGCGTTCTCCCAGGTAGGGGTCGAAGTGTTCGCAAGCGAGCGGCACCAGCTCCGCCTTCGGCATCTTGGCCGCTTCTTTTTCTACTGAGCGGTACGGTATCAGCCGGTCGCGTTCAGCGGGCATCACCAACGCCGGGCATCTGACCCTGGCAGCGTATTTCGTCGGTCTGTAGCTCGCCAAGCTGAACACTACCCGGGCGGGACAGGCGTTTTGCCAAGGGCTGTCCTTCGGAATCAGGGCCCGTATTCCTTCCCAACAACCTTCGGTGTTCAACACCGCGAATGAGTCGGGCTCGCCTACGATGGGTAGGGTGTGGGGCGGGCGGCCGCCGACCATCGAGAGTAGGTCGAGAAGGCCTGCGAAGATCATCTTTACGGCCATTCCGGGCCGTACCGTGGCCAGCGCCGCACGGCCGTCGGCCAGCGGCACCTGCGCGACGATGGCCCTGAGTTCGGGGTGACGGGAGGCGACCACCACCACGTGGCCCCCGGAGAATGAGGTGCCCCAGAGCGCGATCCGGGAACCGTCGATGCCCTCGAGCGCCTTGGCGTGTTCGATGGCCGCTTCCCAGTCTTCCAGGTGACGACGCGGGCTCACCCAGTTTCTAGGCTGGCCTTCACTGGATCCGAAGCAGCGGTAGTCAAAGACCAAGACCGCCAGACCCGCGGCCGCGAAGCGCTCGGCGTAGGCCGGAAGGCCAAAGCCCTTTTCGGCGCCGAAGCCATGGGCCATGATGACCAGCGGCGGTTGGGCAACCCCCTCGGGCCTGTAGAGCCAAGCCGAGCAGCGCAGGCCCCGAGACGGGAAGTCGCTGTCTTGGCGTTCCCAAGCGCACCCACCGGCCTGCGTCGCTCCTGCCGTCACGCCTCCATTCCTGCAGCAACGGCCGTGGTGGGTCAATCCTTGGCCAGCGCGTTGCCGAGCCACGGGGCGTTGACTGCCGGAGCACGAGCGTGCAAAGCTGGGACCCCGTAGCCTCCCACGGGGCGGGTTTCGCTATCGCGAATGAGGGTTCTCTCCGACAACTACGCCGTTTCGAGGCTGAGCCCGCTCACCAAGAGCGTCTACGCCCTGGGTGACCTTACCTGCAACACGGTACTGGGTGCCCTTTCCCTGGTTTATGCGTCGTACTACCTGATCGAGATCGCCGGTCTTCGCCCGCTATTGGCAGGCCTCGTTCCCCTGGTTGGACGCACCGTCGACGCCTTTACCGACCCGGCCATGGGACGCCTGTCCGATCACACCCGTTGGCGTAGCGGGCGTCGCCGGCCTTACTTCCTGTTGGGGGCGCTGCCCTTCGGGGCGAGCTTTGCGATGATGTGGATTGATCCGGGCCTGGCTTCCGAGGCTGCGAGGTTTGCGTACTACACCGCGGCCTACTGTCTGCTCACCACCTTCATGACCGTGCTGTCGGTGCCCTACATGGCCTTGCAGTCGGAGATGGCCATCGACTACCACGAGCGGACCTCACTCAATACCTATAGAAACGCGGCGGCTGTGTTGGGTCTGGTCGCGGCCATCGGTATGCGGCCCTTGGCCGAAGCCTTGGGGGGCCAGGGCGGGGGCTTCGCGCGGGCGGGCATGGTCGTAGGCCTGCTGCTTGTGCTCCCGTGGTTGGCGGTTCACAGGGTGAGCTTTGAGAGACCGGAATTCGGCCGGCGAACCCTCCGGCTCGGGGTGGTCGAGGGGTTCAAGGTGCTGGCCGCGCAACGAAATTTCCGCACACTCGTCGCGCTCTACGTGGCGGGCCGGGTCGCCATCGACCTTGTCGGCGCGCTGCTCATCATCTACTGCACCTACTGGCTGGGGAGTTCCCGGAGTTTCGAGCCGATCATGCTGGTGTTTTTTGCCTCGGTGCTGCTTGCCCTGCCCCTATGGCTCAATCTGGCAAGACGATACGACAAGGCCGTGCTCTTCGTTGCCGGGGCGATGTGCTGGATGGCGGCCCAGCTGCTCCTCCTATTGGTCCAACCCGACTGGCCGCTGTGGACGGTGCTCGCCTTCGCACCGCTACTGGCCGTGGGTTACGCGGTTGTCGACCTGATGCCCTGGGCGATGGTGGGGGACGTGATCGACGAGGACGACCTGAGCACCGGCGAACGGCGTGAGGGCCTGTACAACGGCGTGTTTCTCTTCTTGCGCAAACTCGGCGGTGCGCTGGGGGTATTCCTCGCCCTGGCGGCTCTCGACTACTGGGGTCTCGAGGCCGGTAAGGAGCAGAGCGACTCCGCGTTGCTCGCGGTGCGCTTGATGACCGCCCTCGCTCCGGCGCTCTTCGTCGGCCTGGCGGCGCGCATCGCTCTCGGCTACGGGCTGGGCCGTGACGCCCACGCCGGTGTGCTCGAACTGCTCAGGCGCCGTGACCAGCGGGCCTGAGGACGTGCAGCCAGGTTCGTTCGCGCCTGCCTTCTTCCATGACCCACTCCGCCGTCTTTCGATCGGCGTAACCCTTGGCGATCATCGTACCGAGAAAACGCGTCGCGTCGGCCCTGAGGGTCTCGGTAAGCAGGATGCTGCCGTAGGCCTCGAGGTGAAGGTCAAGAAAATCGGCCAGCGCTCGGTAGTTCGCCGGCTCGTATACGATGTCGGCGGCGAGTATGAGGTCAAAGCGCCGTTCCAGCCGGTCGCAGGCAAAATCCACACGGATGGTGTCGAATTCCGACAGCCCGTTGAGTTCGGCGTTTGCGCGCGCGAAGTCGAGACAGTGTGGAACACGGTCTGCGAAAGTCACCCGGTCACCCGCGAGACCGGCGGCTACGCCGGCCAGCCCCAGTCCGCAACCGAGATCCAGGACTCTGCGTGGGGTGGTCGGAGGGTCGGCGAGCAGTGCGCGCGCGATCGCCTTGGCTCCTGTCCAGGTGAGCGCCCAGTAAGGAGGGTCCGGAACCGTCTCGGCGTTCAGCAACGCGCCCCGGTCGACCAAACGCTCGAGGTCAGCCACCTCGTAGCAGGGCAGAGACCACGTGGGGGGGGCGCCGGGTGGGCCGAGCTCCACGATGGCGAGTACGGCCGGGTAACCGGCGATCTCGGTCTCCGCCGGGCCGGTCTGCCGCGTACTGGTCACCTAGTTTCCGAGCTCAACGATGACACGGTACTCTTCCTCGCTGAGCCCCGTGACCGAAAGCCGTCCTTGCCTGAGCAAGGCCATGTTCCCGAGTGCCGGGTGGGCCTTGATCTCGGACAGCGTGACGGGGGAGCTGAACGCCGCGACCGGCTCGAGGTCTACGGCCGACCAGCGCTGGTCGGCCGTGGTGGGATCCTGGTAGGCTTCCCGCACGACCTTGGCCACGCCAACGACGGCCTTGCCCTTGACGCTGTGGTAAAATAGAACGCGGTCGGCGATTTTCATGGCTCTCAGGTTGTTGCGGGCCTGATAGTTCCGCACTCCGTCCCAGTGGTCACGTCCCTCTTTGACGAGGTCGTCCCAGGAGTACTTGTCGGGTTCCGACTTGACTAGCCAGTACTTCAAGTGCCAATCTCTCCTTGAATCGATTCTGCAGACCAGCGGACGCCCCTACCCACGGTTCCCCGGGGAAGGGGCCGATCGCGATGCGCAAGCTCTGCTACCTCATGCTAAGGTTAATCAACAACGCCCGGCGGTTGGAAACGGTGCCACCGCACCGTTGCTGTCCATGGCCGGGCGTCTTCCGTGTACCGGAGGAACCCGTTGAACGATAGAGCTACAAGAGCCGACCTGGATCTCGCACTGGTTGGCAACTGCCAGTTCAGCTCGCTGATCGACCCCCGTGGCCGGGTTGTGTGGACTTGTTTCCCGCGTTTCGACTCGCCCTCGGTCTTTGCGTCCCTGCTCGACCAGGAAAAAGGTGGAACGTGGACCATAGAGGGTAGCGGGGCGGGGTGGTGTACCGACGCGCGGTACGTGGAGAACACCTGCGTACTCTGCACGCGCTGGTACCGAGAAGACGCCTCGGAAGCCTTCGAGGTCATCGATTTCGCGCCGCGGTTCTTCCAGAACGACCGCTACTACCATCCGACGATGCTGGTGCGAATCGTCCGCCCGCTGTCGGGCCGGCCGCGGGTGCGCATCGACTGCAGCCCTCGCTTCGATTATGGCCTGAGGGAGCCCCGCGTGGCGAGGGGATCCAACCACGTGACCTGGGAGGATCCCCAGACCATGGACCGGCTCCGGTTGACGACCAACGCGTCGATTACTGGTGTGACCGAATCGCTTTCGATGGAGCTCTCCACCGACCTCTATTTTGCTCTGGCGTGGGACGAGCCCTTCGAGACTAGTTTCAACGTGCTCGAGGATTTTCTCATCCGCACCTGCGACTACTGGCGGCGTTGGTGTAAGCGTACCCGCATCCCCGTGAACTATCAGGACGCCGTTCTTAGGGCAGCGATGACCCTCAAGCTGCACACCTTCCACGACACCGGGGCGGTTATCGCCGCTACCACGACGAGTATTCCAGAGGCGATGGGGACCTCTCGGACCTGGGACTACCGCTACTGCTGGGTGCGCGACGCGGCCTTCGTCGTCCGGTCGCTGCTTCGCATGGGGCACAGTGAGGACGCCGAACGGTTCTGCGAGTACTTGCGGAACTTGCTTCCCGTTGATCGAGACGACGAATTTGTCCTCCAACCGGTATACGGCATCGACGGCCGCAGGGAGCTGACCGAGCGTTCGCTCGACCACCTCGCCGGCTACCGGGGCCATGGGCCGGTGCGGGTCGGCAACGACGCCTACACACACGCCCAGAACGACGTCTATGGTGAAGTGGTTCTCGCGCTCGCCCCTCTGTTTTACGACGCGCGACTGCTCGGTTCGGAACTCGAACCGGTGTACGAGGCGATAGATCGGTTGGTGAGCGCCAGCATACGGACCTTCCCGGCGCAAGACTCGAGCATCTGGGAGTACCGTGAAAGAAGCAACCACCACGTGTTCTCGAAGTTCATGGCCTGGGTCGCGGTGGACAGGGCGAGCCGCATCGCCGAGCGCACGGGACACCCGGAGAACCTCGCCGAGTGGGGTAGCGAAGCCAAGCGTATGAAGGCCGAGATCATCGAGCGGGGGTACTGCGCGAAAACGGGTTCTTTCGTCGACGCATACGGATCTACCCGCCTGGACGCCTCACTGTTGCTCATGCCTATACTCGGTTTCCTGCCGCCCGATGACCCTCGTACGCGCAGCACCATCGACACCATGAAAGAGCGGCTCTCACGCAACGGCTACGTTTTTCGTTATCGTCATGAAGACGATTTCGGCGAGCAGAAAGCGGCGTTTACCATCTGTGCGACGTGGATGGTAGAAGCGTTGTGGATTGTAGGGAGGTACGACGAAGCCAGAGCAATGTTCGAGCGACTTCTCGAAACGCGCAACCGCTTTGGGTTGCTGTCGGAGGACATAGACCCATCAGACGCCGAGCTGTGGGGGAACTTCCCGCAGACCTACAGCATGCTGGGGCTGATAAACTGCGCGGTAAGGCTCAGTCCCAGGTGGGACGAGATTTTCTGACTGGACGACGAACGGTGGACGGACGAACCTTCATAGTATCGAACCGCTTACCGCTGGCGACCTCGGTCGACAGCAGCGGCAAGCTCATACTTTCGCGTAGCTCCGGGGGCCTGGTCACGGGGCTCGAGGAGGTACACGAGAGCGGCAGGTCGCTGTGGGTCGGTTGTCTCAGCGGTCTGGGCGGCGCCGCCTTCGGCAAGGGTATCGATCCGGAGCAGCAAGAAGAGCTCGACCGGCAGGGCCTGTGCCTGGTCGTCGTCCCGGAGATTCTCTACAGGAGTTACTACGAGGGTTTCAGCAACAGCGCGGTCTGGCCGCTGTTCCACTACATGCCGGATAGGTGCCAGTTCACTCGTTCTAACTTCGACGCTTACGCCAAGGTCAACGAGATCTTTGCCGAACGCGTAGCTTCACTGCTCGAGCCCGATGATTGTGTCTGGATTCACGACTATCAGCTCATGCTGCTACCGGCCATGCTGAGGAAACTCCGCCCCGAAGCAACGATCGGGTTTTTTCTTCATACCCCTTTTCCGTCGGCCGAGGTGTTTCGCGTGATGCCCTGGCGCCGCGAGTTGCTGAGGGGGTTGCTGGGAGCGGATCTGATCGGCTTTCATACCCTGGAGTACATGCGCCACTTTTCCAACGCCACCGCGCGCGTGTTGGGATTGGAGCCTCGTCTTGAAACCCTGGAGTACGGCAAGCGAACCGTGAGCCTGGGCGCCTTTCCTCTGGGCGTAAACGTCAAGAGCCTCTACGAAGACGCGCGCGATGGTTCCTGCAAACGCTACCTCGAGGGACTGCATACGAGCTACGAGGGCCGCAAACTGATACTTGGTGTAGATCGCCTCGACTACACCAAGGGGGTGCCCGCTCGGCTCGAGGCCTACGCCACATTTCTCGAAAAAAACCCGAAGTGGATAGGCCGTGTGACCCTCGTCCAGGTATCGGTCCCTTCGAGGGTGAAGGTTGAAGAATATCGGGAAATCAAGAGGGAGGTCGATGGCCTCGTGGGCGAGATAAACGGGCGCTTCGGACAGCCAGGCTACGTGCCCATTCACTACTTGTTCCGTCACCTCGAACGCGGTCATCTGCTCGCGCTCTACAGGCGGGCAGACGTGGCCCTGGTCACGCCGTACAGGGATGGACTCAACCTCGTGTGCAAGGAGTACGTTGCGGTCAAGGGATCCGAGCCTGGCGTACTGGTGATGAGCGAGTTTGCGGGTGCGGCTGCTGAGATGGGCGAAGCGATTCTCGTGAACCCGTGGAGCTCCGAGAGCATGGTCGACGGGATCTCCAGAGCGCTGGATATGGACGACGAGCAAGCCGTATCGATGATGGGCCACCTCTGGGAGCGCCTTTCCATGCAGGACAACAGGGCCTGGAGTAGGAATTACATGGATGCTCTCATGGCGGTAAGGGTGGTCAACCGAACCGCGGGCTTCAAGGCGGCTGGACCGCCGGATGCCGAGGAACTCGTCCGGCGGTTCCTGGAAGCTCCGAGGGCGTTCATCTTTCTCGATTACGACGGGACCATTGTCCCTCTGGCCGACCGGCCCGACCAGGCGGTGCCGAGTGATCGCGTTCTGGATCTGCTGCGCGACATGGCTTCCATACCGTCGTTCAGACTCTGTATCGTGAGCGGCCGCGACCGGGCCTTCCTCGAAAAGCACGTTCCCTTGGATGTAACCTTCGCCGCCGAACACGGGGCCTGTGTTCGCCATGCCGGTGAGCCGGACTGCGTCCATCTGGTTGACGATTCCGCTTTCCGCGACCGCCGAGAAAACGTCCTCGGGATCATGCGCGATTTTCAGCGACGCATCCCGGGTTCGACCATAGAGGAGAAAGAATTTGGTCTGGTCTGGCACTACCGTATGGCCGATCCGATCTTCGCCCAGCAGCAGGCCCTGGTGTTGGCCGACGCGCTGGGCGGGTTGCTCCAGCGCACGTCGCTGGGTGTCATGATCGCGAAGAAAGCCGTGGAGGTAACACACATGGGTATCAACAAGGGCGACGCGGTGCGCGTTGTGCTGGATCACGAGAAGTTTGATCCCAAGGCGGATGTTCTGTTGACCGTGGGGGATGACCGCACCGATGATGATATGTTTCGAGTCTATGCGAACTCCAACATATCGATCGGCGTGAGCGATACGCCGCTGCTTTCATCCTACACGATGGAGCAGTCCGAACTCGTTGATCTGCTAACCGACCTCACCCGTAGGGCCCGCGGGAGGCAGTACAGGCTGTGGGCCGGTCAGCGATAGGATCCCGGTGCAGGGCACGTTATGGAATGGCTTGAGCTAGAGTATCTCGGCAATAGTGTGGGGCGTTGGCTCGCCGCCTCTGTAGCGGCCTTGGTTACCCTTGTCGCCGTCACCGTGGCAAAGAGAACCGTTTCTCGTGGACTCAGCAGCTTGGCGAGACGTACCACCGTCAAGATCGATGATCTCGTCGTGGCCTTGCTGGGTGCGACCAGACCATGGGTAATGGTCGCCATTGCCCTCTACGTTGGGGCCCAGGTGCCCCAGCTGCCAGAGAATATCCGTGGCTTGATCGGTGGGGTTCTCGTCGTCGCGCTGGCCGTGCAGGTGATCTTGTGGGGCAACCTCGCCATATCCTTCTGGCTAGCGACGCGTTTTGTAACGGGGGAACAAGCGCCAGGGGAGGGCGCCGAACAACCCGAGCTGCAGCTGGAAAGCTCAGCGGCTTTTGGCGCGGTCGGATTCGTCGCGCGGCTCCTGCTGTACTCCGCGGTCGTGCTGCTTGCGCTGGACAACCTGGGGGTGGACATTTCCGCTCTGCTGGCCGGCATCGGTGTCGGTGGCATCGCCATAGCCCTCGCCACCCAGAACGTGCTCGGCGACGTTTTCAATTCGCTGTCGATCGTTCTGGACAAGCCCTTCGAGGTGGGGGACTTCATCGTCGTCGGGGACGTGCGAGGCAACGTGGAGCGCATAGGAGTGAAGACCACGCGCTTGCGGAGCCTTCAAGGCGAGCAGATCGTCTTCGCCAATTCGGACCTCGTAGGCAGCCGCATTCAGAACTACAAGAGCATGAAGGAGCGGCGGGTTCAGTTCCAGTTCGGGGTCACCTACCAGACCTCGGCCGACCAACTCGCGGCCATCCCCGACATGGTGCGCGACATCATGGCGGCTGTAGGATCGGTACGTCTCGACCGCGTACATTTCCAAGGTTACGGCGACTTCGCGCTGATCTTCGAGGTCGTCTACTACATACAGAGTGCCGACTACGTAGCTTTCATGGACAAACAGCAGGAAATCAACCTCGAGCTCTTCCGTCGTTTCGAGAAAGAGGGCATCGAGTTCGCCTACCCGACGCAGACCGTTTTCGTCCAACAGGTTTCGGGCGCTTGAGCGGGCGACCGCCGCCAGGTTTCGCGAGCCTCCTTCGCCACAAGCAGGTTGCAAAAGGCCCAGACGGTGCTATGGTTCACGCCGCTTTCGGGGTATCGGGCCGTTAGCTCAGGTGGTAGAGCAGCTGCCTTTTAAGCAGCGGGTCGCAGGTTCGAGTCCTGCACGGCTCACCATCTCAAATCGCCCAGCCCGTTGAAACCTGAGACATGGAATAACGTCCCCGTCGTCTAGCCTGGCCCAGGACACCGGCCTTTCACGCCGGCGACACGGGTTCAAATCCCGTCGGGGACGCTTTTCTTTCGTTTGGGGCCCGCGACACCTCGGAGAGCCTGAAAAATAGCGAGCTTGGCGCGGTTCCAAATCGCCCGTCAGCGTAGCAGACTCCATTTGGGAAAAGCACGGCTTGTAGGCGCTCTTTTTGGTCTGGGGTGGCTTCTTCCCAAAGGCGGGCAGCGTCGAGAAACACGTGCTCAGCGAAGTTGCAGCGTCCAGTACTTGATGTCCGTGTATGCCCGCGAAGGGTACGCGGCACGTCCCCTATCCAAGACCGGACGGGTAAAGGGATAGGAGGAACGATATGTCGTGCTGGAAAAAGACAAGGTCATCGCGTTGTCGAAGCAGTCACCAACCGACCCCATAGACGGGGCGAGCACGGCTGGTGGGCTCCAGCTAAAACCGCCATCTATCGAACGCGACAGCAAAATATCACTGTCTTTGCCTAGCTGACCACCAAAGGAAGCTTCGAAAAGCCGCCATGCTGCGTACCAGGTTCCTAGACCGTCAGTGGCCACCCTGGCGAACTGATGGTTGCGCTGAGTATCATCCGTCGGACTAATCGCGGCTGGAACCGTCCAAGTGGCACCATCGTTGACCGAGACGGCAGACAGAATATCGAACTCGTCACCACTGTGGGTTCCCCAGACAGCTACCCAGGTTCCCGTGCCGTCTGTAGTTATGTCCGGCCTACTGTCGCCACCAAAAAAAACCAGAAACGTTATCAAGCTCGACCGGTGCGGTCCAAGTCAGGCCATGATCAAACGACGTCTCCGTAGATACCAAGCTATCATGGTCCCAGATCACGACCCATGTTCCGGCACCATCGGTAGCTATCCGAGGGTCGAAATCAGAGATACTGCCATCTACTGCACCCGATGCCGGTACAGGCGCCAACCACGTGACGGCGTTATCAACCGAACGAACCGTTACTATGTCGCGGTCGGTGCCGATCGTGCCTCCTATATCGTCGGTCGACTCCCCGACGAAGATCCAGGTTCCCGCGCCGTCGGTCGCAACGTGGAGGTTGGACAATAAATTTAAGCCTACAGAGGTGAAAGGCGTCCAGGAAGCGCCGTTGTCGGTCGACCGCGAC
>JBHHVL010000069.1:0-13885 GCA_046754245.1 Binatia bacterium
GATACATCATGCACGACGATGGTGGTGCGCGCAGCGCCATCGATCGGGCCATCGCGGACGGTGATCTGAGCCAGAGCAGCGCTAATCTCCGGCGTCTGGTCGCGGTGTCATCCCAACGTGATGGCACGACACACGAGTACTAGAAAAAACGTCGCCGCGCTGGCCGTAGTAGCCGGCCTCCTCCTGGTCTGGACTTCTGGCGGAGGCGCCACCGGGCCGGGTGGGGAATCCGGACACGCAGCCGCGGTGCCGAGTTCAGGGCTGGTGGATTCCGAGAGGCGGGCGGCGATCTGGCGGCCACTGGAGGGGCACGACCTCATCGGCACCAAGGCGCCGCCCTGGCGAGACATCGAATGGATTCAGGGGGGACCGCTCGACCTCGGGGAGCTCAATCGTGACGGCAAGGCCGTGCTTGTTCGCTTTTGGTTGACGGGTTGCCCCTACTGCCGGCGGACGGCTCCGGCGCTGCGCTCGCTGTGGCGCCGTTACCGGGACGACGGCCTCGTTGTGGTCGGCCTGCACCATCCCAAGTCTATGGAAGCGCGCCAACGAGCGCTGGTCGAGCGTACGATGCACGACCTGGGCTATGATTTTCCGGTGGGGCTGGACAATTCGTGGCGCACGGTAAGGGCTTATGGCGTCGGCAGCGTTTTCAGGAACTTTACGTCGGTAAGTTTCCTCATCGACCAGGAGGGGATCATCCGTTTTGTGCACGATGGCGGTGAATTCCACGACGGTGGCGGAGGGGGCCACGAACGCTGCAATGCAGCCATGGCCGCTCTGGTCTCGACTATAGAGGAAGTCATTGGTTCCCCACGCGGTGATACCGGAGCGGTTCCTTCGCGGTGAGAGGCTGGCCGGGCAGTCGGCTGGTGCTACCGTTTTCCGGCATCTTACGTATTTCGGTTACGACGTTGTCGTGAATGTCGACACCGTGAGGCGTAACCTCGTATCGGCGTTGGGGTTGCTGCCATAGGTGTCAGTCGCAAGCGGGTGATGTGCCCCCACCGTTGATACTGACTCAATGCTTTGACGAGGGGAGGAGAGTTGTCAACGGAAAATTTGTTCCCGGTTCAGGGTCGTCTATTCGCCAATGAGGAAGGGATATGGAACTAGGTGAGGCGTGAGTCTCGGTGCGATAGTAGCGCTTCTGATCATTGCCGTGATCGTGCTGCCGCCGCTGATGGCCGGTTCGACGCTCAAAGAACTCGGCGACGGTCAACGGGCCGGTTTGGCGGGCGAGTTTGTACAGCTGAGCGACGGTGTTGTGCACTATACCCTGGAGGGGCCGGTGGATGGTGAGGTCGTGGTCTTGGTTCACGGTTTCGCGACGCCCGCTTTCGTGTGGCGTCAGACCGCGAGTGCGCTGGCAGCCGGGGGTTTTCGGGTCGTTGCCTACGACCATTTTGGACGCGGACTCTCCGACCGGCCACGTGTCAACTACGACGTCGACCTGTTCGATCGACAACTGGAGGGGCTGATACGCGAACTGGGACCGCGGGTTCCGGTCAATCTGGTCGGCTATTCGATGGGCGGCGCGATCGCGACGGTCTTCGCGGGCCGCCATCCGCGATTGGTCAAGCGAGTGGTTTTGGTGGCTCCCGCCGGGTATTCGGCCCACCTGCCCGCCAGCGCGCGGTTGATGCGCCTACCACTGCTAGGGGACTGGCTCATGGCGGTGCTGGGTCGCCGGTCCATGCTCAAGGTGCTGGGTCGACAGGCCTCCGAGCCGGGCGCGCCGGCGGATTTTGCCGAGCGCTTCAAGGAGCAGATGGAATACCGTGGCTTTCTGCGGGCGCTTGCGTCGACCCTTCGCCACTACCCGCTGGATGATCTTGCGTGGGCCTACGAGAAGCTCGGTCTGTTGGACAAACCCGTCTTGCTGGTGTGGGGAGAAGAAGACGAGATCGTACCTTTCGAAGGATCCAGACGCCTGCTCGCGGCCGTTCCTAGCGCGGAGTTCCACGCGGTCGCAGGCGCCAGGCACTCGCTTCCGTTTACACGTCCTCATGTCCTCAACCCGCTGCTGGCGGCCTTCCTCGGACGTTGAGGACGGAGCGGGTACTTTGCGAGAGTACTGGAAAGGGTTGAGTGCCGATGAATCTTCTTGATAGACAGTGCTGGGTTTTTGACATGGACGGCACCCTCAGCGAGCCGCTCCATGATTTTACGGCGATGCGGGCGATGTTGGGGTTGCCCGACAATGGCGAAGGAATTCTCGAACTCCTGGGTGAGATGCCCGCCTCCGAGTCGGGGCCGCTGCTGGCCAGACTTGACCAACACGAGCGCGAGCTGGCGGGCAGGGCTGAGGCCGCCGACGGTGCACACGAGCTGCTCGAAGAACTGGTGGCCAGAAGAGCGGGCCTGGGGATACTCACGCGCAACAGCCTTGCCAATGCCGAAGTTACGCTGGAGGCTGCAGGGTTACTGAGGTTCTTCGAACGGCGCTTCCTGGTTACCCGTGAGTGTGTCGCAGTCAAGCCCCATCCGGCAGGAATCCGGCGTTTGCTTGCGATGTGGGAAGCGCCGCCGGACGCGGCGGCGATGGTTGGCGACTACCTCTTTGACTTGCAGGCCGGACGTGCAGCCGGGGTTCTCACCGTCCACGTGGATCGCTCGGCGCGTTTTCCGTGGTCGGAGTATGCCGATGTCGAAGTTACGAGTCTGCGTGACCTGAAAGGACTACTCGACGATGGCCCCTAGGGCTTCAATCGTGCGACGGTAGGAATACCGTGGTGCACAGCAAGTAGAGCACCAGTAGCAAGCCCGCTATACAGGCTCCCGAAGCCGGCAGCGCAAGCCAGGTGAGCGCTTCCTTTGCGGCGTGGGTGCTTCCGAGGCCGGGAGCTTTGAGGCCGGCGAACATCCAGAAAGAAGAGTACCCCAGGGCTCCAAATCCGAAGAGCCCCGCGGCCAGAGCCTTGATGGCCGGAGCTCCGGCGACGAGCGTCAACAGCAGTGTCGCCGCGAGAGCGGCCGTACCCAGGCCGTTGGCGTGCAGGTGGGCTCTCTTGAAATAAGACCACGATTTTCCAACAATTTTTTCCAAGGCGGCTTCGTCACCGTGGTACACCTGGCTGAACACGGCTCGCCCGTTGTTCTCCAGGTGGTCCTTGATCTGGTCCTCTTTGGCACCGAAGGCTGCACCCAGCCCGAAGCCGTAAAGCAACGTTACAAGTGCGAGCAGCGCGCCCACACGCACCGTCATGAGTTGATCTCGATAACCGTTTGACATGACTTTCTCCGAAGGTCCTGCGGCCTGGAGCCTTTCAATATACGATTGTGTTGTCGCCGTCTTTATTGATCCCAAAAGCGCCTTGGTACGTGCAGCGCTCCTACGCTACGCTGCCTGCAGACTCGGCGGGCGGATGCCTGGGAGTTCCGGGCTTCCGTCTGATTGCAGCACCGTTGAGAACGCGATTGTACTAATAATTATGGCAGATAACTTCGACGTCGTCATCATAGGGGGTGGCCCGGGGGGCTACGTCGCCGCGATACGCGCTGCGCAACTCGGATTGAAGGTAGCGCTTGTCGAGCGGGACCGTCTGGGAGGGGTTTGCGCGAACTGGGGCTGTATACCTACGAAGGCTCTACTGAGGGCTTCCGAGCTCAGACAGCAGTTTCTTGCGGCTGGAGAGTTCGGGCTGCTCGGTGGAGACGCCGGTTTCGATCTGGAAAAGGTGGTTCAGCGTTCGCGGCGTGTCGCGCAGCGCCTCTCGGGCGGCGTGCGTCATCTTCTCAAGAAGAACGGTGTCGGGGTGATAGTCGGTCGAGGCAAGCTCGCGGGTAAGGGCCTCGTGCTCGTAGATGGTGGAGACGGGGACGGTTGTGCCGTCAAGGAACTCGAGGCCGCGCACGTGATTCTGGCGACTGGATCGAAGCCCCGGCACCTGCCCGGACTCGAACCCGACGGGCGGCTGGTGTGGAGCTACCATGAAGCGTTGGTACCGAGTGGACTACCCGCTTCTCTGCTCGTCGTCGGCGCCGGAGCCATTGGCGCGGAGTTCGCCAGCTTTTACCAGGCCATGGGTAGCAAGGTCACCATGGTGGAACTGATGCCTCGAGTGCTGCCAGGCGAGGATGAGGAGATATCTGAACTCGCCGCAATAGCCTTCGAAAAGAAAGGCATCGTTATCCGCTGCGGTGTACGAGTGGAGTCGCTCGAACTCGGGGGCGACGGGGTCTTTGCGACACTGGTTTCCACGGATGGCCGTTCGGTAACCGTTGATGCCGATCGGGTTATTTCGGCGGTTGGTACGGAGAGCACAGTCGAAGGCCTCGGTCTGGAAAACACAGCCGTTGAGATCGGGGACGACGGCCCGCGGGTCGACGAGTGGTGTCGTACCGATGAAGAGGGGGTATACGCCATCGGTGACCTGATTGGGGGGCCGCGTCTCGCTCACAAGGCCATGCACGAGGCCGTTCTGTGCGTTGAAAAAATTGCCGGTGAGGGTGATCCCAAGCCCAGGACCGAACTCTGCATACCGGCTTGTGTATATTGTCAGCCCCAGGTCGCGAGCGTTGGTCTGACCGAGGCCGAGGCCCGGGAACATGGGTATGAGGTGAGGGTGGGGAGGTTTCCCTACGCCGGCAACGGCAGGGCCGTCGCGCTGGGAGAAGCCGAAGGCTTGGTCAAGACCGTGACCGACGGGTCGTCCGGGAAATTGCTGGGCGCACACATGCTCGGTGCCGAGGTAACCGAGCTGATCCACGGTTTCGTGGTCGCGCTTGGTCTGGGTGCACGAGCCGAGGACCTCGCGGGACTGGTGTTTCCCCATCCGACCCTTTCCGAAACGATCCACGAGTCGGTGCTCGCCGGCTTGGGCAAGGGAATTCACTACTAGGGCTATGCTTCAGCGCGGGGGTTCACACCAATCACCACGCAAACCTCCTTGGTTGAGGGTTAGCATTCCTTCGTCCCCGCGTTACGGGAGCACGGGGAAGCTTTTTCGCGGCCTGAGGCTCAACACCGTGTGTGAAGAAGCGGCCTGCCCAAACATGGGGGAGTGCTGGGCCGAGGGGCA
The DNA here is from genome assembly GCA_046754245.1 of Binatia bacterium. Lineage (GTDB taxonomy): Bacteria > Desulfobacterota > Binatia > UBA1149 > UBA1149 > JBHHVL01. Next base: position 5,025 of record JBHHVL010000069.1, read on the forward strand.
CGCAACCGTGATGATCCTCGGAAGAGTGTGCACGCGCGCTTGTGGCTTTTGCAACGTGTCGACGGGACGTCCTGGTCCTGTCGACAGCGGCGAGCCCGAAAGACTCGCGGACGCCGTGGCCGAACTTCAGCTACGCCACGTCGTGATTACCTCTGTCGATCGCGACGATCTTCCCGATGGTGGTGCCCAGCACTTCGTTCGGTGCATAGAAGCGGTGAGAGCGCGCTGCCCTACGACGAGTATCGAAGTTCTCACGCCTGATTTCTTGCGTAAGCCCGGGGCGGGCGAGGCCATTGCCGGTGCCATGCCAGATGTCTTTAACCACAACCTCGAGACCGTGGCGCGACTCTATCCCAGGGTGCGCAAAGCCGCTGATTACCGCGCTTCGCTGGACCTTCTCGGAATGATCAAGGGGGTCGCGCCTGGGGTGTTCACCAAGTCGGGGATCATGGTGGGTCTCGGTGAGCGCTTTTCCGAAGTACTCGCGCTGATGGATGATCTCAGGGGGGTTAAGGTGGATTTCATCACCATAGGTCAGTACCTCCAGCCCACGAGAGCGCACCTTCCCGTCGAACGTTACGTGCACCCCGCCGAGTTCGACGCCTATGCGGAGGCGGCCCGCGAAAAGGGGTTTTTCATGGTCGCCGCTTCACCGCTGACCCGGTCGTCGTACCACGCCGGCGCCGATTTTCAGCGGCTCAAGTCGGCGAGGGCGGAACTGCGGGACCAGGCGGAGCGGGGGTAGACGGCTCGTCTGCGTCATGACAGACGATCCGCTATACGCTCGGCTGCCCTGGCCGCCAGGGCCATGATGGTAATCTGCGGGTTTACCATTGGTGAGCTGGGTACCGCGCTACCGTCGGTGATGTACAATCCCTCCAGCTCGTGGGTCTTGTTATCGGAATCGACGACGCTTAATTTTGGATCGGCTCCCATGCGGCAGGTGGAAAGCGGGTGGTACGCGGTAAGTAGAATATCCCGAGCCCGGATAGGCGAGCGCGCGAACTCGTCCAATACCCCGGGTGAAGGAATCTCGGGCCAGCCTTGCACGGGAGGAAACAGGGTGCTGGCGCCGGAAGCGAAGAAAATTCGGCCTATCAACACAATGGCTCGTCGCAGGCTTTCCAGATCCCGTTTGCGGAGCCAGTAACGAATCACCCGCCGACCGCGTACACCAATCATCACGCGTCCGCGTGAATCTCGCTCTGCCACCATCGCGCCGAAATGAGCAACCCTGTCATACGCTTCCATGACCTCGATCAGTCTCTGGCCTACGAGGTTAAGCGAGGTCGCTCCAGCGTCGAGAGGCAACGAGGCCCCCTCCATCAGGATCCCTTCGGCGTGGAATTCATCCACACAGTAACCTTGCGGGATGGCCTCCCAGCCTCGAATTTCCTCGTCGCCGAACCGTGCGGCTACCGCGATGGCCGGATGGATCGTGAGATTGCGGCCTAGCTGTCTGGTGTTTCGAAGCAGACCCTGTCGCAGTAACAGTGCGGGTGTGATCAATGCGCCACAGGCGAGAACGACTACCCGTGCCCGAATTCGCAGCCTTCGCTCGCTGCCCAGCACTTGCGCTTCGACTCCGGCTGCGCGGCGTCCGTCTAGCAGGACTTCGGTCGCGCTTACACCCGTCATGAGTACCGCAGCGGCCTGGAGAGCCTTGGGAACGAAGGAAACGTTGGTGCTGCGCTTGGCGTCCGTTGGACAACCAAACACGCACACCCCCTGGCCGTCGCAATCCGGCGCGTTGCGTGGTAGAGGGTGGTGAGACCAGCCAAGCTTTTCCGCGCCTCTCGAGACCACACGAGCAGCGCCCCCCAGGTAACGCGTTTCGGCTTCGGTGACCCGAAGTTCGTTTTCTACTCTCTCGAAATACGGAACCATGTGTTCGGTGGTTAGTTCCCCCAGGCCGAGATCTGTCTGCCAGTGTTCGAGGACACCGTCGGGGGGGCGCAAACACGTTCCGCTGTTGATCGTTGTGGTACCGCCGACGGTACGGCCGAGCGGTATGGGGATAATGGTATTGCCTGTGCTGTAAGTCGCCCCCGAGTCGCGATACAGCTTGTGCATCATGTCGACTCCACGCCCACTGAATTCTTCGCGTTGGTGATACTCGCCCTCTTCGAGCATCACGACGGCGTAACCGGCCTCGGCCAGCTCTTTGGCGACGACGGCTCCGCCAGCACCGGTTCCGACGACTACGACGTCACAGTCCAGCTGTTCATCTGGAAAGGTGCGGCCATCGCGAACCTGTTGCCACCAACGTGGTTTGGGCTCAGCCTCCGCGTTGTGTTGATAGACGCAGCCCAGTTGCTCGTATAACTTCGGATCGTCGAAGTAGGACGCCTTCAGCGGCCAGGACAGCAGTGAGAGGCGCAGCCTGCAGCTGGGCCCGCCGTCCAACCAGCGATCGAGAACCTGCTGTCGCTGCGAGAGCGAGAGCTTGCTGAAACGGCGTCCGTGGGTGAGCAGGGGCGCGATCTCGAGCGACCGCAGGATCGTCGAGTAGGTCGTAATCCCCACGAGCCCGGCAACTAGGTGTTCCATACGACCGAGTATGTCGCGTCCGGCTCCGGGAAAGATCCGACCCGGAGGCAACAGCGCCTCTGCGAACGCTAGTACCCTCTCGCGATCAGAGACTGAGAATCCAGCTTTTTCGCCCGAGCTCACGGCAGCGCGCTCCGCGTCGCGGGTTCAGGCCGACAACCGGGGGAACCTGTAGCTTCGCAAAAAAGGAATGAGGTCCTCGGGGTCAAAACGGGTCACGGACGTCGCTATTTCTTGCCGGTCGGCGTCGAATATACTGCCGGGAAGAGTTGTCCAGGTCTTTTTCGGACGAAGATGGCGGATGGTCTTGCATCCGGAGTAGAAATAAGTGCTATCGTCGTCGCCGCGGAACCCGAACTCGTACCGGATCAGCCGAGCTAGTAAGGGCTTTATCGTCATCTGCCCCTCGAGCGCGGCGTGTTTGGCAACGCCTTCCATTTCCACATAGCCGGTGACCGCGACCTGACCGGTGCGAAGGGTTTCAAACAAGTTTCGAGAGAAAGCGTCAATTCTGAACATCAGGCTGCCCTCGCCGCGTCGGGACCCGATGAAGCAGTAGCTCCCCGACATTGTTTCACTGAAACTCAGACCCACGGCCACGATGAATGCCCTCGCTGACAGAAGCAGCAACCGCCGTGTAGTGCGACGAGTGCAGCTCGAATCAACTAACCTTCGGTTTTTTTCTCTCGCAACGCTTGGAGAAGTTTCTCCGGTCCCCCTCTGGATATGACCTCCTGGAACTGTGAGCGCATATTGGAGACGAGGCTGATTCCTTCGACTATGACGTCGATGATGCGCCATTCCCCTTGTTCGCTTTCGCGAAGACGGTAGTCAACCAGTATGTCCTTCTCGCCTCCGCCGCGATTGATCCTGGTCTGTACCGTATAGTCCCCACGGGCCTCCTCGCGGCTCCCTACGATCTCCACGGTCTCTCCGCTGTAAATGTCGAGGTTACGCCGATAGGTTACTATGAGGTAGGTGCGGAACAGCTCTGTAAACTCGCTCTTTTGCTCGTCGGTCAGGCTTCTCCAGTTACGAGCCAGCACCAGCTTCGAAGTGACCAAGAAGTCGGCACAAGAGTCGAGTTGTTCCTGAAGCCTTTGACGTTTCTGTTCGGAACTCAGCGATTGGTCCCCCAGCACGGATATTACCTGCTCCGAGGTACGCCGAACCATCTGTTCGGGGGAAACACCCTCGCCGCTCGCGGCTTCCGCCGACCCAGCGGCCAAGAGCGGAAAGGCCAGAAGGAGCGCCGAGACAACGACCGCAGGAAGGCGATTACTGGCCCAGGTCTGGATAGTACAGGTCATCCTCTTCGACGGTTTCTTTCTCTCGACGATAATCGCCGATGAGCGACTCACGGCGTTGGGTATACGCGTTACGTACCGCTGCATAGTAGTCCAGGGAGCCTTCTTTGGCTACCTCCACTTCTTCGAGCAGCAGTGACCGTGTGTTGATCGTGTCGGCGCCGGCCGCCGACCAGGTTATGGTCGAGTCGACGAAGAAGGGCCATACCCGTGCGACCGTATCGACTGCCAACCCCAACGCGTCGCGCGGGTTGGACGGACCCAGGAGCGGAAGAACGAGGTAAGGGCCGCTGCCGCTCCCCCAGCGGCCCAGTGTCTGCCCGAAGTCTTCGTTGCTTCTCTCAAGTCCGTAGTGGGACGCGGGGTCCAGCAGGCCCCCCAGTCCTATAGTCGTATTCATGACAAACCTGCCAACATCATGTGTAGCTTGACGGAGTTTGCCCTGAAGCAGATCGTTGACGAAGACGACCGGAAAACCGAGATTCTCAAAAAAATTTCCGACGGCGGTCTGTACACCGTCGGGTACGATGAAATCCCAGCCGATTGCTACCGGTTCGAGAATGAAAGCGTCGAGCTGGTCGTTGAACCAGAAGGTCCCACGGTTCATTACTTCGAACGGATCTTTGATATCGCGCGCTTCGGAGTCCGCCGGTGCCAGGACCAGAAGGGAGGAGAGGAGGGTGACCAACACGAAGACCGCTGGCCCTATTGCGCGCCTGGCTAGCATCAACTCTATTCCTTCTCGTTACTGAAGTTGTATAGAAACTTGCCCACGATGCGTTCCAGCACGAGAGCGGATTCCGTGTAGGCTATTTCTTCGCCCGCTTCAAGGTAGGCGTCTTCCGCTCCGATCTCTAGCGCGATGTATCGATCACCGAGCAAGCCGGAAGTTACCACCGCAGCGGAGGTGTCCACCGGCAACTCTATCTTGTCGTCGATTTCTACGTCTACACGGGCACGGTAGCTCTTGTCGAGGGAGATGCCGACTACCCGACCTACCGGAACCCCGGAGATCTGGACAGGTGCGCGGACTTTCAAGTCGGCGACCTGATCGAACGTCGCGTACAATGGAGTGCCGCCGTGGCCCGTATAACCAATGCCGCCTACAGAGAAAGACAGGTAGGCCAGCGCAACAAGGCCAATAAGTACGAATAACCCAATCACAAAGTCACGGGTTCCTGCTTCATCCATTTTCACACTCCCCACAAGGCGGTAATGAAGTAGTCGGAGATCAGAATCGAAACCGATGAGATTACGACCGTGGACGTCGTTGCCGCACTTACCCCCGCAGAAGTCGGTTCGCTCGTGTAGCCGCGGTAGGTCGCGATCAGCCCAACAAGGAGGCCGAACACCAGTGTCTTGAGAAGGCCCCCGGCCACGTCAGTAGAAAAATCTATGGAACTTTCCAGGCTGGTCATGTACATTCCGGTGGTTAGGCCCATCCGCCCCACCCCCACTACATAACCGCCGATGAGTCCGGCGCATATGAATATCGCACCTAGCAGAGGCATCACGAAGGTCATCGCCAGCGCCCGGGGTCTTACAACGTAGTCCACGGGGTCAACCGACATCATGCGCAGGCCGTCAAGCTGTTCCGTAACTACCATGGTTCCTATCTCGGCCGAGATCGCCGAACCCGCGCGCCCAGCCGCGAGCAGAGCGGTGAGTACGGGGCCGAGTTCGCGGACCAGGCTGAGCCCTACCATGGCGCCAAGAGCCTCTTCGGCACCAAAGCGAACCAACGTGTTGTATCCCTGCAACCCCAAGACCATTCCTACGGCGAGCCCGCACACACAGATGATCACCAGCGAAAGTACGCCGAGCTTATATACCTCGTCTACAAATAGACGTAAGCGAAGCGGGGGTTTCAAGCTGACCGTCAGAATTCTCGAGGCAAAAACTCCGACCTGCCCTAGTTGCCGGACAAAGTGGCGCGTAACTCGCCCCATCGACGAGACGGCGTCGATCATCTCAGCGTTCCCGTAGCGACCGGCGTCGTTTCGGATTCGAAGTCTTCCGAGTGCTCGATGACGCTGGCTGCGTCTTCGACATCCTCGTTGAGAAACCGGCGAATCCTCTCATCGGAACTGTTAGCGAGTTCATCGGGACTTCCCTGTACCACACGATCACGTAGCAATAGCAGTACGTTGTCAGCCATTCGCATGGTCGATGGGATGTGGTGGGAAACGATGATCATCGTCATTTCGTAGCGTTGGTTGATCTTGACCAGCAGCGCTTCGATTAGCTTGATCGATACGGGATCGAGGCCGGAAAACGCTTCGTCGATCAGCACCGCGACCGGATTTCGCATGAGGGCTCTCGCGAGGGCCACGCGCTTGACCATTCCACCGGAAAGTTCGCTTGGCAGTAGTTGCTCGATGTTAGAAAGGCCGACGGCGGCGAGCCGGCGGCCCACCTCCTCAGAGATCTGCTCCTCACTGAGTCCTGTGTGTTCACGCAAAGGAAAGGCGATGTTGTCGAACACGGTCAGGGAATCCAACAAAGCGCCCCCCTGAAACATCATCCCGAGCTTGTTACGTACCGAGTACAATTCCCGCTGGCCCAAGCCGGCGACGTCCACTCCTTCAACGAGAATTCGGCCTGATATTGGACGAACGAGGCCACCGATTAACCGGAGCATACTGCTTTTCCCGGAGCCGCTACCACCGAGCACTACCGAGATCTTGCCCTTGGGAAAGTCGCACGATAGGCCCCGGAAAACCTGCCGCCGACCGTAGGCCATGGTGACCTGGTCGAAGACGACGTGACCATCCTCTACTTGCGAAGCTGTCATCAAACTCCCCGGATACGATTGCTACTGCTTATCCATATACGTAAGGGAAGTCTATCAGCTACATAATGCGCTCTTCTGTTCGCGATCGCCCCCTAGGTGCGGGGGCGGCGCCCCAGCCTGCTCCTTCCCGTTTGCCTGCGGGGAGCGGCGCTCCGACGTTCGCGTTCGGCCCGCCACGGGCCTGCCGGCGTTCCAAACCGGCGTATCCCCCACACGGGGGGGCACGCCAACGTGGTTCGGCGTAGACAAACGGACTACTGTACGGTAGAAAAGTACTAAGGGGGTTCGTGGCCTGCGTTAGTGTCTGTGCCGTCCTGCTTACATGCAAATCGGGCGAGCCAGTGGTCGCCGCTGAGGAGCGCTGGGACTCGCTGCGGCGAGCGCTAGGCGGCGACTGTAGGCCTAAGTAATGAACGGACAATACGAAAGGCGCTTGGCCCTGGCCGTTTTTGGGTTGCTCGGCGTTATCCTTGTTTTTGGTACAGCGGACATAGTTGACGACTATCACAAGGGAACCCCGTTCGTGCATCTCGCCGTCGAAGGCGGTTTGATAAGCGCGGCGGGCCTGGGAATTGCCGTGATGGCCTCTCGTTTGCATTTTTTCGGCCGACACGCCCAGGAGATGGAGCGGCGACTCGAGGCAACTGCGAAGGAAGCCGAACACTGGCGGCGGGAGGCGCGAACGCAAGTACGTGACCTCTCTGTTGCTATAGGCCACCAGTTCGACAGGTGGGATCTGTCTTCGGCGGAGCGAGAAGTTGCGCTGCTGCTGTTGCAGGGCAAGGGATACAAGGAGATCGCTCTCCAGCGGCGGGTAAAGGATCGGACCATCCGCACGCAAGCCCAGGCGCTGTACGGTAAGGCCGGCGTAGGGGGACGTGCTGAGCTTTCGGCGTTTTTTCTGCAGGATCTCCTGAGCCCCGGCTCCCTTGCTGCCGACGGTGATGATGGCCGCGACCGGGACGGCGGGGGACGCTCCCCCGCGGGCCGAAACAGCTGAGGGGACCGCTCGGCTTTTCGGTGTCAGTCTAGCTTCGCATTCGGGAACTCGACGAAGGCGGCGGCGAGCAGGGTTAGGGGCGAAGAGGGGCGGGGCCGGGATTTCCCGGTTGGCCAGCACGGGTTTCTCCGGTACGACGCGGTCCTGATCGCGAATAGCGGGGCGCGAGCCAGGGAGCGCGAGTACGGGACGGTCGGCCCAACCGAGACCGGGGGTCGGACTCGACCCCGCCCTTTCCTTAGAGATCGATCAATATTGTTCTCTGCTCACCGGTCGGTGGTGCTGCGGTATCCCTCCTTCGGACCAGGGCCTCGCTCGCTCTGAGTCGCAGGGTCACCCCCTACTCAGCAAAGAGACTGATGGCCGATTTCCTAGTCCTTATGTACTAGTACCTCTTGCCGGCAGGGTTGGGTCGCGGTCAAGCGTTTTCGTGGGCCGGACAGCCAAGGGCTGTGCGGTTTGCCAGGGCGGCTGCGTGCTCTTCTCTGCGATATTGAACGACCACTGCTGGAGTAGAGCGGGTGACCACAGGGATTCAGGCCCCTTCGTGGCGCTTGGCTGCCGAGCTAATGATTACGCCGTATTTGACCTGCGAGGGGCCTTGATCGAGTTTTTCTCTTCCCCCCCGATCTAGGGTGTTATCCCCCATACGAGGGGGAGGTGCCCGAGGACGGTCGATGGTGGCCCGCCGGCCAACCTAGTGGTTAGATGAATTCAGAGGACTTGATAGATGCTTCAAGCCCCTCTGCACCCCCAAGCGTGGGGCCTTGATCGTGGCCAGGCTCCGAACCGCCAGCGGGAACGGCTCAGGGGAGCGGCCGGCCGGGTGGGCCGTCTGATGTCTCGTCGGGAAATCCCTATACTGTGCTCCAAGCCGGCGCTGGGCGTTGCCCTGGGTTAGCCCCCTTCTTTGGTAGAAGCCCCCCGGTTGCACGGGCCATTTAGGGCAGTCGTGGCAAAAATACTTGACGATGGGGGGGTGCTGCCTGTGTCAATAGACCTAAGAGGAATTGACGGAGGCCGGCGCGGGACTGAATCGGGTAGCCAGGGTGCACCGGGCACCCATCGCGGTTGAATATGAGAAAAAAACGAAACAGCATCCCAACTTTCGTTGCCCTTGGCGTTCTGCTCGTCGTGCTGGCGCAGCGGGCAGAGGCGGCGTGGATATTCGAGGCGGATACCACCACTACGCTGTTTGGCGAGGAAGGGG
>JBHHVL010000070.1:0-13761 GCA_046754245.1 Binatia bacterium
CCCCCTTGGGCTTGAAGGCTAGGTCGTGCCGACGTCCCAGCTCGAGAGGTACTTCTTTTGATCGGTCGTGAGGCGGTCTATGCGAATGCCCATGCTCTTGAGCTTGAGAGTGGCGACGTTCTCTTCGATCGACCGAGGAACGTCGTGCACGGTCGCGGCCAGACCTCCGCGGCCCTTGGTGCGTTTCCAGCCCCATTCGGCCGCGAGTGCTTGGGTAGCGAAGCTCATGTCCATCACCGACGCGGGATGACCCTCGGCCGCCGAGAGGTTGACCAGGCGCCCCTCGGCCAGGAGGTATATGCGCTTGCCATCGCGGAGGACGTACTCGTCGACGCAGTGGCGTACATTGCGGTTGACCTTCTTGGCGAGCTTGCCGAGCGATTTGATATCGATCTCGATGTCGAAGTGGCCCGCGTTGCACACGATCGCACCGTCCTTCATGAGCGGGAAGTGTGAGGCGGCGACGGTGTGCATGTTGCCGGTTACGGAGATAAAAACGTCGCCCTCTCGCGCCGCTTTTGCCATCGGCAGCACGCGGTAACCGTCCATCGCCGCTTCGAGGCCGCGGATGGCGTCCACCTCGGTGACCACTACGTGGGCTCCCATACCGGCCGCGCGCGACGCCACGCCCCGTCCGCACCAGCCATAACCGGTAACGACTATGGTCTTTCCGGCGAGCAGGATGTCCGTGGCACGCACTATCCCGTCGAGCGTCGACTGGCCGGTCCCGTAACGGTTGTCGAACAGGTGCTTCGTGTCCGCGTCGTTGACGGCGATCACCGGGATTCTGAGGGTCCCGTCCTTCTCCAGGGCCTTGAGTCTGATCACGCCGGTGGTGGTTTCCTCCATCGAGACCTTCACTTTGTCGGCGTACTTGGACATGTCGGTATGCAGCATCGACACCAGGTCGGCTCCGTCGTCCATGGTGAGATCGGGGCCACGTTCGATGACCGTGCGGAGGTGGCGATAGTAGGTATCGTTGTCCTCTCCGCGGACGGCGAAGATCGGTATCCCGTCGGTCGCCCACAGGCTCGCGGCCACGTCGTCCTGGGTGGAGAGGGGGTTGGAGGCGCAAAGCGCGATGTCGGCGCCACCGGCCTTGAGAGTGCGCATGAGGTTCGCGGTTTCGGCGGTGACGTGGAGGCAAGCCGCCATGTTCAAGCCCTTGAGCGGCTTTTCCTTCTTGAAACGCTCGGTTACCTGGCCAAGCACCGGCATCTCCCGGGCGGCCCAGTCGGTGCGTCTCTTTCCCTCCTCGCAGAGTCCAAGGTTCCTAACGTCGAACTTCTTCTTCGCCATGTCTTTTCGCTTTCTCCCTTATCGTCGGCGCCAGGGCCGATTAGAGTTCTTCCGCCAGATCGGTGGCTTCCCAGGGGAACAGACCGTTCTCCGGCGTGCGGCCGAAGTGGCCGTAGGTTGCCGTCGCCCGGAAAATGGGGCGCTTGAGACCGAGCCGCTCGATGATGGCGGCCGGACGCAGGTCCACGAGGTTACGCAGCTTCTCCGACAACGCTTGATCGTCGTCATTGCCGGTGCCGAAAGTATCCACGAGAACCGATACCGGTTGGGCCACCCCGATCGCGTAGGCCAGCTGCACTTCGCACCGTCGTGCGAGGCTCGCCTTGACCACGTTCTTGGCGAGGTAACGAGCCATGTACGCGGCCGAACGGTCGACCTTGGAAGGGTCCTTGCCCGAGAACGCGCCCCCGCCGTGACGGCCCCAACCCCCATACGTATCAACGATGATCTTGCGACCGGTCAGCCCACAGTCTCCGGCCGGACCACCCACGACGAAACGGCCCGTGGGATTGATGTGATAGACGGTCTCGTCGTCCACGAGTTCTTCGGGCAGGAGCGGAGTTATAACCTTGGCGATGACCTCTTCTTGTATGCGCCGATCGTCTACGTCCTCGCTGTGCTGGGTGGATACGACGACCGTGGCTATGCGTGCGGGGCGGTCATCACGGTATTCGATACTGAGCTGTGATTTGGAGTCGGGCCTGAGGAAGTCGATCTCTCCCGACTTGCGAGCCTCTGCGAGGCGACGGACCAGGCTCTGCGACAGCGATATGGGGAGGGGCATGAGGTCGTCGGTCTGATTGCAAGCGTAACCGAACATCAGTCCCTGATCGCCGGCGCCCTGCTCTTCGTGGCGTCCTTCGCCGATGGTCACGCCAATAGATATGTCTTCGGACTGACGGCCTATCCTCACCATGACCTCGTTGGTGTCCGCGTCGAAGCCCGTGGTACCGACGTAACCGATGTCGCGGACGACCTCGCGGGCCGTCGCTTCGTAGTCGACGTCTTGTTTGCTCGTGATCTCGCCGGCGAGCACGACGAGATTGGTCGCGACCAAGGTCTCGCACGCGACGCGGCTCTGGGGATCTCCCTGGAGGTGAGCGTCCAGCACAGCGTCAGAGATCTGGTCGCACACCTTGTCCGGATGGCCCTCGGAGACCGACTCGGAGGTGAAGACGAAATCCTTCAAAGACATGTCAGTTGTTATTCCCCTAAGGCGTTCGGAATCTTGAAGAACTACTAGCAGGGAGGGCGGGGGTCAAGTAATACCCTCAACTGGCGCCCGTAGCAGGGCGCTTCATGAATAGCGCGGGTCCAAGGGGCTTCGGCTTGCCCGTCGGGGTGGGTGGCCCGGCTCCTAGTCGGCAAAGCCCCGCCTGATCAGGTCGCCGAGGACCCTCACGGCTTCTTCGGCGTCGGGCCCCTCGGCCTCTATCGTGATGACGGCGCCCATGCCGGCTGCCAGCGTCAGTAGATCGAGAACGCTGCCCGCGTCGGCCACGGTATCCGCGTTCTTCAGGGTCACTCGGCTCTTGAAGCCCTCGGCTACCCTCACGACCATGGCCGCGGACCTCATGTGTAGGCCGAGCCGGTTTTCTATGCGGAACTCCTCTACCACGAGCTTGGAATCGCCCACGATCAGGTTCTCTCTACGTCCCGGTGGCTTACGTGACAGGCGAAGTCTTCTTCACCGAGCCTGCGCGCGAGTTCTTCGGCGATGGCGACGGAACGGTGGCGCCCGCCCGTGCAGCCTATGGCTATGGTGAGGTAGGCCTTACCCTCGCTAGCGTAGCGCGGAAGCAGAAACGACAGCATCGACATCAGCTGTACCAGGAAGCTGCTGGTGTCGGTGCGTTCGAGGACGAACGCGGCCACGTCCTCGTTCTGGCCGGTGAGCGACCGCAGGGAATCGACGAAGTATGGATTGGGTATGAAGCGTACGTCGAAGACCAGATCGGCGTCGGTGACCAGTCCGTACTTGTAACCGAAACTCTTGATCGTGATCGTGGGCCCCTGCGCTGCACTACGGCTGCCGATGGCCTCGGAAATAGCCGCCTTGAGCTCGTGGACCGTCGTTCCCGTCGTATCGAATATCAGATCGGCGGCTGCCCTCAGGTCCGCGAGCGAAACCCGTTCTTCTCGCAGAGCACCTTGGAGACTATGCTCCTGGCCGGCCGGGTGGGGACGCCGGGTTTCCGAGAACCTTCGCACGAGCGCTTCGTCGGACGCGTCGAGAAAAATGACGGTAACCCGATGCCCCCTGTCTTCGAGCTCTTCGCGCACCCGCGGCCAGGCCTCTACGTAGGAGCTGTCCCTGCGGTCGAGACCTAACCCGACGTGCGCCATGTCTTCACCCGCCTCGGCGCAGAGGTCGACGAATCGTGGTACCAGCGCGCAAGGGAGGTTGTCGATGCAGTAGAAGCCCCTGTCCTCCAGGGCGTTGACGGCCGTCGACTTCCCCGAGCCCGACATCCCCGTCACGACGACGACATCTACGGCTTGCGGGTGAAGCGGACTCACGACGGGGGTTCTTCTTCTATTGCCCTGAGCTCGGCGGCGTGTATGGCGTCCAAGATTCCGTCCGTCCCGTTGGCGTCGAGCAGGGCGTCGCGAAAAAGCGGGTCGTTAAGAAGGTGGGCAATGTGGGCGAGCCACCGCAGGTGCAGGGAGGGGTGACTCTCGGGTGAGACGAGCAAGAAGAATAGCTTGGTCGGGCTGCCGTCGACCGACGCAAAGTCCAGGCCTTCACGCGACCGGCCGAAGCAGGCTATCACTTCCTCCCCCATCGCGATCTTACCGTGGGGAATCGCGATACCATCGGCGATCGCTGTGGTACTCGCCTTTTCCCTTTCTATCAGCGCTTCGACGAGACGCTGATTATCAAGAGAGGGATGGGTCTCCTTGAGGGAAGCGCTGAGTTGTCGCAGGATCTCGTCCTTCGAAGATCCGTCGAGTTCCAGGGTGATCCGTCTGCGATCCAGGATGTCTCTTACTTTCATGGTTGTGTGCTCGGCCGGCCGTCAGCCGTCAGCCGATATCAGACCGTAGTTGCCATCGCGGCGCTTGTAGACCACGTTGATGACGTCGGTACCGGAGTTTCGGAAGACGAAGAACTCGCTGTTCATGAGTTCTAGCTGGACGATCGCGTCCTCGAGCGAAAGCGGTTTCGCCGGGATGTTATCCGCCTCGACCACCCGCGGCACCCCGGACTCTTCGAAGTCCTCGGCGTCGATGACGTCTACCTTGATGCTGTCCGTGGGGGCGGCACCCGGGCTGCCCTTGTGCCGGTTGAGCCTTTCCTTGTGCTTGCGCATCTGCGCCTCGACCTTGTCCAGGGCCTTGTCGATTGCGGAGTAAAGGTCGTCGGTACTCTCGTGGGCCGAGATGTCGAAATGCGGCGCGTGAACGTTGATTTCTGCCTGGTGGCGCCGTTTATTGACCGATAGGATGACGTGGGCTTCGACGGCTCGTCTCAGGTATTTCTGGGTGACGCGGGTTACCTTCTCGGCGGCGTATTCCTTGAGGGCTTGAGTTGGATCGACGTGGCGAAAAGTGACCGAAATCCGCACTTCTGCTACCTCCCTCTTCATATATCGGATGTTCAGTTTCTTGGAACATAACTCTTCCTCTTGGACGAGGGAAGGATTCCCAAGTTCTCCCTGTATTTCGCTACCGTTCGACGTGCGATGTCAATGCTGTCTCGCTTGAGCTGGGTCGCGATATACTGGTCACTGAAGGGCTTGGCAGAGTCTTCGCTCTCGATGATCTGCTGGATTTTCTGTTTTACGGTTTCCGACGAGACGTCGCCCTCGCCGGTCGCGCTACGCAGGCTGCTGGTGAAAAAATACTTGAGTTCGAACAAGCCCTGGGGCGTGTGAACGTACTTGTTGGCCGTGGTCCGGCTAACCGTCGACTCGTGCATGCCGATGTCGTTGGCGACGTCCTTGAGCACCAGGGGTTTGAGCGCCTTCACCCCGTGGAGCAAGAACTCGGTCTGGAACTTGACTATGCTCTCGGTCACTTTTCTCAGCGTACGCTGGCGCTGCTCGATGGACCGGATCATCCACACCGCCGAGCGAACCTTGTCTTGCAGGTAGGCCTTGGCCTCCCCGGCTTTGGGTTCCGATTCGAGTAGCTTGCGGTAGTAGGGGCTGATCTGCAGCGCCGGGAGCCCCTCGTCGTTGAGGGTGACCTGGAACTCGTTGCCCACGCGGTAGATGTACGCGTCGGGGCTGACGTAGCGAGCCTCACGTTCACCGTAGTTGCGACCTGGTTTTGGCTCCAGGTCGCCGATGATATCGTGCGCGTCGAGCACCTCTTTGACGGGCATGTCCAGTTCCTTGGCGATCTTGTCGTATCGTTTGGATTCGAGATCCTTGAGGTAGCGGTCGGCGATGATGACCACGTAGTCGTCGGGTTCGTAGCCGATGATACGGAGCTGAGAGAGCAGGCAGTCCCTGAGGTCGCGCGAAGCCGCCCCCGGGGGTTCGAGTTCCTGGATGATCTCCCTTACCTCGTTGACCTGCTCCTCGGAGCAGTTGGCCATGAACGCGATCTCTCCCGGACTGCAGTCGAGGTAGCCGTCCTCATCGAGGTTGAGGATGATGATCGAAGCGATGTTCCGCTCTTCCTCGCTCATCATGAGCAGCTGGATCTGATCGAGGAGAGCGTGCCGGATATCTTCAGGGGGACTCGTGGCGTTATCGAACAACGCGGCCCTGGCGTCGTCGTCGCGCTGAGATCCGGTTCCTATGGCGCCGTGGATGTCGTTGCTGTGCCGCTCGACGTATTCGTCCCAGTCTACCGCCTCGACGACCGGTTCTTCGGCTTCGGACGCGGCCGCCTCGGCAACCTCGCCTTGCTCGTCGGCGCCGCTGGGAGATTCCTCGCCAAAATCGCTGTTTTCACGTTCGACGCTAGTCGCGTCTACCTCGGGGGCATCGGCGGTCTTCTCCTCGAGAACCGGGTTCTGGGTAAGCTCCTCGTCCACCATGGCCTCGAGGTCGGCCCGACCCACCTGCAGTATCTTGATGGCCTGCCGTAACTGGGGGGTCATTCTCAGGCTCTGAGTGAGCTTGAGGTTGAGGTTGATACGCTGTTCGAGGGCCATTGCCGGTACCGTCAGAGGCTGAAACGTTCGCCTAGGTAAAACTCCCGCGCTTTCTTGCTAGCGGCGATGTACTCGGGATCGCCTTCTTCGAGTATCCTGCCTTCGTTGAGGATATAGGCCCGGTCACAGATACCAAGGGTCTCGCGTACATTGTGGTCAGTAATGAGGATACCAATTTTGCGGCTCCTGAGCTGAGAAATAATGGCCTGGATATCGATTACCGCTATGGGATCCACACCGGCAAAGGGCTCGTCAAGTAGCATGAAACGTGGCGAAACCACCAGCGCTCTGGCTATTTCGACGCGCCGCCGTTCGCCGCCCGAGAGCGACTCGCCGGTGGTGTGGCGCACGTGACTGATACCCAGCTCCTCGAGAAGCGATTCGAGCTTTTCGGCCTGCGCGGCGGCAGACATGTCTCTGGTTTCGAGTATGGCCTTGAGGTTGTCTTCGACCGATAGGCGCCGGAATACCGATGGTTCTTGCGGCAGATACACGATTCCGAGTCGGGCTCTTTCGTACATCGCGAGCCCCGCGAGCTGCCTATCCCCCAGGGTGATGGAACCGGCGTCCGGTCGTTCGAAGCCCACTATCATGTGGAAGGTCGTGGTCTTGCCGGCTCCGTTCGGCCCGAGCAAACCCACCACCTCGCCCGGCGCGACCTCGAGCGAGAGATCGTCGACGACGCAGCGTCCCGCATAGCACTTCACCAAGCCGCTGGCACAGAGCGCCAGCCCGTCGTCGTTAGTTCCGGACTGAGGTTTCATTCGAGTTCATCCAAGGTGTCGCTGTGTAGAAGGCCCTTGACGGGGCTGTCACCGCGGCGGATCGTAGCTTTTTTCTCATCGAGGTAGACGATGACCTCTTCGCCACTCAGGCTGCTCTTTCCCGAGCCGAGACGGGCGTTCTTGCTCAGTACGATGGTGGCGTTCTCGCTGTTGTAGACCGCCAGTTTGCCGCTTGCCGTTTCGTCGCCGCGCGTCACCCGCACATTACCTCTCGCCGTAGCGGTTTCCACCTCGCGGGGTTGGCCGGGAAGGAAACCCAGGAAGAGTTGATCCGTATCTAGCTTTACTCCGCTGTGAACCACCATCACGTCGCCACTGCATTCTAGCCTGCCGGCGTTGTAATCGAACATCATACGTCGCGACCGAAACTCGAGGTCCTCGGGAAGTTTCGAGAACTCCAGCTTTCTCATCACGTCCGCAAAAGAGCTTATCACATCCGGCTTTTCGTCACTCTCCCGGGCGTCGTCGGCCACCAGTGGAGGCGCGGGGGCGGACTTCGGGCTCCCGGCACGGTCTACCGCGACGTAGGGTACGGTCTCGGTGGCGGCCGGACCAGAGGGTTCCGGAGGTGGATGTGACCACTGGCGTCTGTTCGAGAACACCCGCGCCTCCACGCCGTCTTCGAACAGCAGCCTCCGCCCGGCCAGATCGAGTTCCAGGTCGCCGCCCTTGAGGCGCAGATCCGCCGACCGGATCGCCACCGGGCCCGGAACCAGAAGCAGGTGTTCCGTCCTCTGGTAGGACACCGACTCGGCAGTAAGAATGAAGCGGGAGATGGCGACTCGGATATTCCCCTCGAGTTCAACGGCGGTCACGTCGTTGCCGTCCAGGTAGACACGGCCTTCGTTTCCAGAGATCGAGGCGGCCTTTTTCCCGCCTTCGTAGAAATCCATGCGTGGGCCACGAATCACCACCGCCTTGCTGTCGCGGTAGTAGCTGGCTTCCTTCGCCCAGACCTCGAGCAGCTTCTCCCCGTCGCGGGTCACCACGCGGTGGAACTCCCGCAGTCTCTGCAGCAGCTCCGGGAGGGCGTCGGTAGTGAGTCGCGCGTCGTCGAGTATGCCCGTGAGGGACAGGCGCTGGTCGGCCCGCCAGAACACCAGCACCACGCCAACCACCACCACCGCGATGAGGCTGTAGCGAAGCCAGTGTTTCTTCATGGGCGTCTCGTATTCAGGCCACGTGGGCTTTCAAGAGGTCGTGCAGGTGGACGATGCCCAGGGGATCCCCACTGCTCGAATCGACGATGAACAAGGACGTTATGCCGTGCTTTTCCATGAGGGCGAGGGCCTCGGCGGCGAGCGCAGCGCCGGCAACCGTGCGTGGCCCTTCGGTCATCACGTCCGCGGCGCTGAGGCCGGCGAGGTTGGGGTTGGCGAGCACGGCGCGCCGGATGTCTCCGTCGGTAACGACACCAACGAGGTGGCCGTCGCCGTCGACAACGGCCACCGTGCCCAGACCGCCCTTGGTGATCGCGTCGACGGTGTCGCGAAGCGCCGCGCCGGTGGCCACGCGGGGAAGGTCGGCGCTGGCGTGCATAAGGTCAGACACACGGAGGAAGCGTCTGCCCAGGGCGCCTCCGGGGTGCAGCAACGCAAAATCTTCCTCGCAGAAGCCTTTTTCTTCGAAGGCGGCGACGGCGAGAGCATCTCCCAGGGCGAGTGCGGCTGTGGTGCTCGCCGTAGGCGCCAGCCCGAGTGGGCAGGCTTCGGACTCCACGCTTACGTCCAGCACGACGTCCGCAGCCTGGGCCAGCGGTGAGTCCAGCGTCCCGGTCATGGCGATCAACGGCAACGATAGACGCTTCATGGTCTCGAGCAGATCCAGCACCGCGGCCGTGGTTCCGCTGTTGGATACCGCGATACACGCGTCGTCTCGGGAGAAAATGCCCAGGTCTCCGTGGCTGGCTTCGGCGGCGTGGACGAAGATCGCGGAACTGCCGGTGGAGCTCAGGGTCGCCGCGATCTTGCGGCAGATCTGCCCCGACTTGCCCATGCCGGTAACGATGACCTTTCCCTTGCAGGCGCAGACGATCTCCACGGCGCGCTCGAAGTCCGCTCCGAGCCGCCCGCCGATCCGGCGCAAGGCCTCGACTTCGATTTCGATTACCCGCCTGGCGGCGTCCAGTACAGAACGGGTCACGAACCCGCCCCCGCGTTCCCGCTCTTGCTCGCGGTGTGGATGGCGCAGAGCCCCTCGATGAGGGCGGCGAGCGCGTCCAGGGGAAAGGAATTGGGCCCGTCGCTCAACGCGGCGTCGGGGTCTTCGTGCACCTCGAGGAACAGACCGTCGACGCCGGTAGCTACCGCGGCCCTGGCGAGAGGAGCCACGAAACGACGGTCGCCGGACGAGCGATCGCCGGCCGCACCCGGCAGCTGAACCGAGTGGGTGGCGTCGAAGACCACCGGTGCGCCTAGCTCACGCATGATCACCAGCGAGCGGAAGTCGTTTACGAGATTGCCGTAGCCGAAGGTCGTGCCTCGCTCGGTAAGCATCACCTTCTCCCCACCGGCCTGCCTGGCTTTTTCCAGGACGTGGCGCATGTCGCCGGGCGCTAGAAACTGTCCCTTCTTTACGTTCACCGCCCGGCCGCTCGCGGCGGCGGCCTTCAAGAGGTCGGTCTGGCGGCAGAGCAGAGCCGGGATCTGCAGCACGTCTGCCACCTCGGCCACGGCGCTTACCTGGGCGGTCTCGTGAACGTCGGTGAGAATACCCAGGCCGCTCTGGCGCCGAACCTCGGCGAGGATCTCGAGACCGGCTTCGAGGCCGGGTCCCCTGTAGGACTCGCCCGAGGTACGGTTAGCCTTGTCGAAGGAGGATTTGAAGATGATCGGAACTCCCGTCGAGGCAGAGATTTCAGCCAGGCGGTCGCCGTGTCGGAGCGCCGAATCCCGCGACTCGATGACGCAGGGGCCAGCGATGAAGAACAGCTCTTCGCCGCCGACCCGGACGACGCCCTCGCCACCGGGCAGGGCAATTTCGAAGGCCCCCGGCGCGCTCAACGCAGCTAGACCTCGCTCCTCACCACCCGAAGACCGGTAAGCTCGGGGGTTTCCCCGCGGTGTTTGTGGCGAGCCAGAGCCGCTTTGATGAAGCCCTTGAATATGGGATGGCAGCGAAGGGGCTTGGACTTGAATTCGGGGTGGAACTGGGAGGCGAGAAACCAGGGGTGCGACGGGATCTCTATCATCTCCACCAGCTCACCGTCGGGGCTCAGCCCGCTGAACACCATGCCCGCCTTCTCCATGAGGAGGCGGTACTTGTTGTTGAACTCGTAGCGGTGACGGTGACGTTCGCTGATCTTGCGCTTGCCGTAGGTGCGGTGTCCGAGCGTCGATTCCTCGATGTGGCAGGGCCAGGCCCCGAGCCGCATGGTGCCGCCCTTGTTGGCGAGCCCCTTCTGCTCGAGCATGAGGTCGATCACGGGGTGCGGGGTGTCGGCGTCCACCTCCGATGAGTTCGCCGCGTCGAGTCCGCAGACGTTTCTCGCGAACTCGATGACCGCCATCTGCATGCCCAGGCAGATGCCGAGAAAAGGCACGCCGTTCTCGCGGGCGTAGCGAACCGCTTCGATCTTCCCTTCGGCTCCCCTCGGCCCGAAACCCATCGGCACCATGATCGCGTCGGCCGCTTTGACCTTCTCCGGGACGCTGTCGGCTTCGAGTTGCTCCGAACCGACATGGACGATCTCCACGTCGCAGTCGTTCGCTATGCCGCCGTGGGTAAGCGCTTCGTTGAGCGACTTGTAGGAATCGGCGAGGTCGGAGTACTTCCCGACCATCGCCACGCTGACGGTCAGCTTGAAGTTGTCCAGGATGGAGGCGACCTTTTCCCACGCGGCTAGCTTCGGGGCTCCGGTCCAGATGTGGAGTTTTTCGGTGACGCGTGAGTGCAGCCCCTCTTCGTTGAGCGCCAGCGGCAGGTGGCAGATATTGCTCACGTCGCGCGCCGGGATAACCGAGCCTCTGTCGACGTTGCAGAACAACGCGACCTTGGCCTTGATCTTGTCGTCCAAGGGGCGGTCGCAGCGAAGCAGGAGTATGTCGGGCTGTATCCCCAAGCCGGTGAGCTCCTTGACGCTGTGCTGGGTCGGCTTGGTTTTCATCTCTCCCACGGTGTCTATCCAGGGCACGAGCGTGAGGTGGATGTAGAGAACGTTCTCGTCGCCCGCGTCTATTCGCATCTGGCGGATGGCCTCGAGGAAAGGGAGGCTCTCGATGTCGCCGACGGTTCCACCCACCTCGCCTATGAGCAAGTCGTAGCCCTGCGCCGCCCGGGTGATGCGTAGCTTGATCTCATCGGTTATGTGGGGGATCACCTGTACGGTCGCGCCGAGGTAATCCCCGCGGCGCTCCCTGCTGATCACCTCATTGTATACCGAGCCGGTCGTGACGTTGTTCACCCGGCCCATGGTGGTCGAGATGAACCGTTCGTAGTGACCGAGGTCGAGGTCGGCTTCGTATCCGTCGTCGGTGACGTATACCTCTCCGTGCTGGAACGGGCTCATGGTGCCCGGGTCGACGTTTATATAGGGATCCATCTTGAGCATCGATACCTTCAGGCCCGAGCTCTCCAGCAGCGCGCCTATGGACGCCGAGGTGAGCCCCTTTCCGAGGCCCGAAATCACGCCACCGGTTACGAAGATGTATTTCGTCGGCCTGTCTTGATTCGCCTTGCGTGGCATCTCTTACCCCCTCACCCGATGCTCTTCGATGCGACCTTTACCACCGCCCAGGTTGCCGTTACTCGAGCGCGGCCGCTTCGGCGAGCGCCCCCCTGACACGCTCGAGGTCCTCGCTGGTGTCGACTTCCAACGGAGCAGCCGCGTCGACCCTGACCACGGCAATGTCGATGCCGTTTTCGATGGCCCTGAGTTGCTCGAGCTTTTCTGCCGTTTCCAGTTCACCGGGTGGCAGGGCCGAGAAGCGGAGCAGGGTCTCCTTTCGGTAAGCGTAGATTCCCACGTGGTGCAGCGCCCGGCTGTAATTCTCAGGGTCGTCCCTATCAAAGGGCAGCGGCGCACGGGAAAAGTAAAGCGCGCGGCCCTCGCTATTGCACACCACCTTGACCACCGACGGGTCGTTTAGTTCTGCGAGGCTTTGAACCGGCACGGCGATGGTGGCCATGCCCAGCCCCGCCCGGGCCCGCAGGAGCGCGACCAGATCGTCGACCCACGCGGGCTCGAGCAGCGGCAGGTCGCCCTGAACGTTCACGACTATGTCGTAGTCTAGTTCCGTGGCGACTTCGGCCACCCGGTCGCTGCCGCTTCGGTGGCGGCTGTCGGTCATCACCACGCGGCCGCCGGCTGCGGCGACGACATCGCGGATCCGCTCGTCGTCGGTGGCAACGACGACGGCGTCGAGGCTCTTGGCCAGGAGCGCGCGACGGTAGACCCTTTCTATCATGGTCTGGCCCTGCAGCTGGGCCAGGGCTTTGGCGGGTAGTCTGGAGGAAGCGTAGCGCGCTGGAATAATGACGGCGGCGAGATCGCTTACTGCGGGCATAAAAAAACCGTGGTCGGGACGGCGCCAGAAACAGCGGCCAACCCTCGCACGGGACTTCTTTATAGAACTTCGCGCGGAAGAGTCAACGAAGGCCGTCGGGGGTCACAGAGCTGGCGTCAAAGTAATGACGCCGGGGCATTTTTTTGCTGCTGCCAACAAAGACCGAATTTCGCTAACTAATTGAATTTTAATGATATTTGACAAAGGCCCGCTGGCACCGAACCTGCAATACAGGCTTCCAAGCATCGCTTATGAGCCTAAACGGTACAGAGCAGAACCACTCCGGTCTTCGGCAGAGCCCGGGCCCCAAGGGCAAGAAAGTCGAGGTCCAGGGGTTGGAAACGGCCAGATCCACGGACCGAGCCCACGCGGCCCAGCCGGGAGAACCGGGACAGGACAGGGTCTTGTCCGAAGTAAGCCACGCCTTGGGCAACATCATCCACCGCATGTACTACTGGGCCGAACTGCTCCAGGAGCCACGGGAACGCCAAGAAGCGGACGCGATGGGCGAGCTCAAGAACTCTCTCTCCAGTCTCCACCAGCTGGTCTCGCGCACCATGGAGCTGGTGAGGACGCTGGAGCCCCGAAGGATGACGGTAAAAGCCGACGAGCTGCTGCTGAGCCTTTCGCGGCGACTGAACTGCGAGATCAAGACGGCCGAAGACGAGGCCAACGACGGCTGGCACTCATCCGAGCTGGAACTCGATCCCCAGCATCTCGCCCGCGGGGTGGAGCTGGTCACCGAGCTGAGCGCGAGCGCTGGCGGATTCCGGCCCGAGGGTGCCAAAATCCAGGCAACGACGGGAAATTGCGAGGATGGCGCGACGTTACGCTTCGAGCTGGTTTTTCCCAGGGCCGGCCGCGGTCTGGCGGTCCGCTGCGACAGCTGCGAGGGCGAGCTGGGCTGGGCGCTGGCCAGCCGTTACCTCGCGCACGCCGGCGGCAGGCTAGAGGTGAGCCAGGACGCTGAGTCCCTGGTGGTGACGATGGTGTTCCCCCGCAGCGAGGAGGCGGAGGGCAGGCCGCCGGGCGACGCGGGGGTTTGACCGGCAGCTCGCCGGGA
>JBHHVL010000071.1:0-13345 GCA_046754245.1 Binatia bacterium
CGTCGTCGCACGACGCGTCGTCGCTGCAACCGCCGCCGTCGTGGTCGTCGCCGTCGTGGTCGTCGCCGTCCCCACCATCATCAGGGTGACCCTCTCCATCATCTCGGTGGTCTCCATCGCCGTCGTGTTCGTGGCGAACCGCCGAAGCGTGGTGTTCTTCCCGCTCTCCTCCGTCATCTTTTCGGGCTTCGTCTTTTGTGTGGTCGTCCGATCGCGACAGCCCGATAGCTACTGAACCGCTCGCGAAGGACTCGGCGCCCGCGGCGGGAGGATAGACGACGAGTATCAAGACGAGTAATAAAGCCGACATAATGACTCCTACTTCAAACCAATGAGTTGAAGCGAACAGCTCGGGTTGTGCGGCTCTGAAAGAAGGATCACTCCCCGCTTCACCAGACAACGTTGTTGCGCCAGCGCCCGACTGTCAACGAGGTAGGGCAAAGATTTAACTCGCCGATGCATGTTTTTGCTACCCCCCAGTCGGGTGAGCACTCAAACGATATGGCAAGGCTCAGGTCTGGGTCTCAACAGTGCAGTTACGCACGACAGATACGTGCGCCGCTAGTGGACCGGAGCACGCCCTCCCTCACTCGACGGCCCTCGCAGGCCACGGGATTATTTCCTGGCCGCGCCCGCTCCAACGAGCCACGACGTGACGGGACTTGCCGGTAGTCCGTGTTTCTGTATCGCGCAAGGGTTGCGTGCTATGGAGACTCGGAGTCGAACGTTAGGCTCGTATAGCTACGACTAGGAGTAGAACAGTTGAAGGATTTGTTTTCGGTAGAAGGTAAGACTGTTGTAGTCACCGGGGGTTCGCGGGGGATTGGTCTAATGATCGCTCGAGGCTTCGTCGAGGGAGGGGCACTAGTATACATTTCGTCGCGGAAACAAGACGTATGCGACAAGGTAGCTTCCGAACTTTCCAAGACGGGGACCTGCATTTCGGTTCCGGCCGACCTATCCACGGAGGAGGGCGTGAAGCAGCTCGCTCACCAGATCTGCGAACGCGAAGACAGTATCGATGTCTTGGTCAACAACGCTGGGGCCAATTGGGGCGCACCCCTGGCGGAGTATCCCGACGCCGCCTGGGACAAGATCCTGGCGCTCAACGTAAAAGCGATCTTCTTTCTCACTCGCGAACTTCTCGCTCCTCTCGAGAAAGCCGCGAGTCCGGACGCCCCGGCTCGCGTGATCAACATCGGTTCGGTGGATGGCCTGCACGTACCGCCACTGGAGACCTACGCCTATTCCACAAGCAAGGCGGCCGTGCATCACCTGACGCGTACTCTGGCGCGGCAGTTTGCGGGCCGGCACGTAACGGTGAACGCCATCGCGCCTGGCCCCTTTGAAAGCAGGATGATGAAGGAAACCCTAGACAATTTCCGTGACGCGATCGTGTCGGCGGTTCCCCTCGCGCGTATCGGCACCCCCGAGGACATGGCCGGCGTAGCGATATACCTAGCCTCGCGAGCGGGCGCCTACGTTACCGGCGCGGTAATCCCGGTTGACGGCGGAATGGCTACTTGTCTGTAGCCTTCCGCCACCTGGCGTGTAGATGGCCAGATTGACGATCGTCTTGGTGGCATGCGCGCTGATGGCCGCGTGCCGAGCCGAGCCGCCGTCGAGCCGAAGGGGAAACCCTGCAGATTCATCCACGCCCTATCAGGGTGCAACCTGGGCGCTGCTGATCAACGGGGGCGACAAACCCGAAATCAACTATCAATCGCACCTTCTCCAGGTCCGCGAGCTAAGAGACATTCTCATGGATAGCGGAATCGAAGTGGACCACACGGTCGTTTTCAGCAGCGATGGCACCGATCCCCGTGCAGATCTCGCGGTTCGTGAGATTCAGCCGCAGAAAGATTTTTGGCTCATCGAAGGGCTGCCGATCGGCGCTGCGCTGCGCACAGAAATCCACTTCGAAAACTCGTCCGTTGAGGGAGTCCGTGTTCAACCGGCGACCAAGGAATCGTTGCGAGCGTGGTTTAGTAGCAACGCGACCAGCCTCGCACCCGGCGACACCCTGTTGATCTACGTAACCGACCACGGCCGCAAGAACCCTAGCGACCTGAGGAACAACTACATCGTGTTATGGGGTGAAGAACTCTCCGTCAACGAATTCAAAGGCCTCCTGAGCCTCCTGCCCAAAGGCGTCCGCGTCATCTCCCTGATGTCGCAGTGCTACTCGGGATCGTTTGCTAACGCTATGTACATGTCGGACCGATCTTCCCGGGACCCGAGAGAAATATGCGGTTACTACTCCTCGCCCGCGGACAGGCCCGCCTACGGGTGTTACGCAGAGAACCGAGGCAAGAACAACGTAGGCTATTCCTTTCGTTTCTTCGAGGCCCTACGGCTCTACGGCAATTTACACGATGCACACGAACGGGTCCTACTCACTGACCGTACGCCTGACGTCCCCAATCGCTCGTCGGACCACTTCCTCGAGATGCTTCTCAGCCGCGCAGCTGCGAGGCAAGACCAATCGTTTTCCGCCTTCGTTGATGGGCTGCTGGCACAATCGTGGCAAGACGAGATCCACTATCAGTCGGAGTTCGAATACATCGACAAACTGGGCCGAGCGTTCGGCTCTTTCGGCCCCCGGTCACTGCGAGAACTCGAAGAGCGTTCGAAGAACATTCCGCGCATAGGCAAGGAATTGAGCGGCTACGTACGCAGCTGGAAAAGCGCGCTCAATGATCTGGCTCGAGAAAACTTCGATCGGTTCTTGAACGCGTATCCATTCTGGCGAGATTACGTACGCCACACCTTTGTTCAAGACCTTGATCACGAAGGCAAGCGTCGGCTGGGCCGCTGGCTTCTCAAGGACCTCGGTGCGTTTCTCGATACTGACCCGGATACCCGCGATCGACTTCATGCACTCAGAACCATAACCGAGGAAGCAAAGGCAGCAAGCTATCGGATGGAGGTACGTCGCGGAACGGTACTGCGAATTCGATCGCTGCTAGTTCGTATAGCGGGATTGGTCTACCTTGATCGCCATGCCAGCGATGCCGAACAGGAGCGGTTCGGACGCGTAGAAGCGTGTGAAGAGATGTCGCTCGCTCGCCCGCTCCGCCCGTCGCGTCTAAAGCGTGCGCTACCTATACCCTTCCCACCTCTCGTAGACGAAATGGAGCTACTCGCCAGCGTTATGCCTGGCTGGTTGGGCGTCGAGTTTGCACCTCCGGATGCCGCAACCCGCCGTGAGTTCGAACTTGAAAGGGGAGCCGTACGTATCACGAAAGTATTGCCTAACTCTCCCGCTCGGGCGGCCGGTATCAGAGAGGGGGACATCGTCCTGGGCCCCCCAGGTTCGTACTTCGTCGAACGCAACCAGATCCGAGAATGGATAATGACTTCGCTCGTGGGCGAAATTCGCCGCTTGGATCTACTACGAAACGGTAGAGTATTTTCTGCACGGGTTCGTATCGTTGCAGCTCCCCTGTAGCCGCAACGCCTTCGGGGCACAACGCCGGACCTAGCGCGGCTGCGCTCCCGCACGTTTTTCGTCGCGAGCCAGACTTCCGACCATAAGGCGCTCATACAAAGCAGGAACGGCCCTCGAAATGAGATAACTGAGCTTTCCCACCGGCGAGAGCACCAACAGCCGTCGCCTGTGAAGCACTCCCACGTAGACGGCCTCGGCGACTTCCGCCGGATCCGCTTTCTTTCCCACCGTCGAACGGTGGACGTGGGCGAGCTGGCCATCACCAGCGAGTGCACTCTTTTCGATCGCCGTTCGGGTAAAGCCAGGGCAGACCATGAGCACACTCAGGCCACGCGGCTCCAGTTCGGTGCGAACGGTTTCAAAAAAACCGTGCAGCGCGTGTTTGCTCGCCGCGTAGCCACTGCGCATCGCGAGCGGAGCGAAACCAGCAACGCTGGAGATCACGACAATGATACCCTTGCGTTCAAGCAGCCCGCCGAGAGCCGCTTTGCTACAGTGGACAGCCCCGAAGAAGTTCACGTCCATGAGTCTGCGATAGACCCCGACGTCGGTCTCCGAGAAAGGACTGAGGTGAGTTATCCCAGCGTTGTTGATCAACACGTTTACGCCACCCCAGGCAGCCACCACCGAATCCATCGCCGCCTCGCACTGCTCCTGCGACGTCACGTCACAGACCAGTTCCAACACATCCACACCGAGAACGGACAGTCTTGACGCTACCGCCGCGAGGCCCTCCGCGTCGCGATCGAGCAACGCGACCCGCGCACCACCGCGACCGAATCGCTCGGCCAGGGCACGGCCGATTCCGCTCGCCGCTCCCGTTATCACCACCGCGTGTCCACCGAACGATCGCGGCATGGCTCAGCCCGCACCCCTGCTTTGCCAGTAAAGGTCGAACACTTCGGCGCTGCTCAGCTCCGGTGTGTATCCAAACTCCCGCTTGAGTCGCTCGTTGGCAAGAACCGGACGGTAGCGGAGAAAGTCGATCTGCTCGGGACCGTAGGGACTCAAGTGCAACCGATGGAGCACCCTAAGCGCCAAAGCAATCAAGCCCGCGGGCAGAGCCCAATAGGGCTTGCCCGTACGTTTCGCGATTTCGGCTAAGGTCAACACCCCATCACCTGCCAGGTTGTAGACGCCAGTGTGATCGCCATGAATTCCCTCGAGCAAGCAGGCAACAACATCCTGGTCCCAGATGAACACGAAGGGGGAGGAAGAACCGCGCACGCCTAGAATGACCGGCCTTTCAAAAATCGCACTGATCTGGTTCGACACAGATTCGCCAAGCACCGTACCCGGCCTGAAGACGAGAACGCCCAGGTCGGGGTGCTCCTCACGACAACGAGCGAGCATCTCCTCGACCAGACGCTTGTGTCTCGCATATGGGAAAGTGTCGTTACCTCGAAGTGCGTCAGTCTCGCTGATCCATTCCGGATTGTCCCCGTGGTAACCGTATGCCGCTCCGCTACTCGTCACGATCAGCTTCGCAACCCCCGAATTCACGCAGGCCTCGATAACGTTTCGCGTCCCCAACACGTCGACCGAGTATTCAAAGTCCGCCGAATCGTCTCCCCCCGGGGTGACGATCGCCGCGAGATGAACCACGGTACCGATCTCGTAACGCCGAAGGATCTCTTCCACGCCGGGGTCACGAACATCCGCCGTGCAGTACTCGACACCCGCGAGTCTGTCGGCCTCAGCTACCGTCCGTACGTCCATAGCGACAATGGCGCGGACGCGCCGGCGATCCCCTGCCAGCCGAGCAATCAGCTGACGACCGATATAGCCCGACGATCCGGTTACCAGAACCGAACTCGCTGCCGCCCCTGGCCGTTCGAGGGTAATCTCTGGATGGTCCCTCACCCCTGGTCAGCCCTTTGGCTCTTCGTGCATATCCTTGAAGACCCTGAGAGACGGAGCCCACATGTGTGCTACCGGATCAACGTCGACGTGAATTACAGCGGGGAGACCGCTGGCAAGGCAGCGCTGAAGCGCCGGCTCGAGTTCGTCCGGATGGGAGACCAGTTCGCCGTGTCCCCCCATGGCCTCCGCAAGTTTGTCGAAACGAATGGCGCCCAGATCCGTATTGATCGTCTCCTCGGGATTGAGAGACTTCCGTACCAGGGTCTTCACGGGCTTGAGCGCGAACTGCTGGTTCATCTTGACCATTCCCCACTGCCTGTCGCACATCACGAGATAAACAACAGGAAGATCGTTGCGAACCGCCGTCTCCACCTCCTGACAGTGAAACCCCATCGCCCCGTCACCGATGATGCAGTATACCTGTTTATTTGGGCGGGCGATCTTGGCACCAAGCGCCTGGCTCACGCCGGCTCCGAGCATGCCAAACTTGAACGTCGATAACATCGTGCCCGGAGCGCGGACCTCATGGTAGAAATTGCTCCATATAACGGTGTTGCCGCCGTCGGTTACCAGGATCGCATCGTCCTTGAAGAACTTGCGGCACACAGTAGCGACGTGAGAAGGATGCATAGGCTCGCCGCGTTTCATCAGAGCCTTGTCGAGATCCGCTCGTGCCGCGCGTTTGGTTTCGTTAAGCTTGGCTACGCGTGCGCGGCGATCCTGGAGATTGCTGCTCGGCCCGACCTTATCCAGTTCGTCGATGAGAGCACGGAGAAATTCTCTCACGTCAGAAAGGACCGCCAGTTCAACCGGCCTGTTGAGACCCAAGGTCTCTTCGTCAACATCCACCTGAATCACAGCTTGTTCGGACGCGCGTCTCCAGTAAGGCGCTTTCCCCCACCAGTCGGTCTCGCCCATGCGACTCCCCAGCACCAACACGACATCGGCTTCGTTGCGCACCTTGTTGTTGAGGTCAACGTACTGCATGGGCAAAGAGAGGTCCGACTGCTCACCGATCGAACCCCTCCCACCCCAGCTAGTACTGACGGGCGCCTGGAGCAGATCGGCGAGAATGTGCAGTTCGTCACTCGCCTGCGCGTGAAGAACACCTGTGCCCGCGTGAACGAGCGGGCAGCTCGCGTCCGCCAACAACTCCGCGGCTCGATGAACGAGATGGGGCGCCGGGCGGATCGCCTCCGTGAGGCGATACTGCTGAGGCCTAAGCGTGGCCACGGAATTCTTAAACTTGCCGTTCATGATGTTCTCCGGAACATCGACGTGAACGACACCCGGCCTCTTGCTGAACGAAATGCGAAACGCCCGTCTGACCAGTTCCGGAATTCTCTCGAAAGAGGGAACGGCCCCGCTCCACTTGGTCATCGGTTTGATAACGGCTACCTGGTTGAAATACTGAAAAGTCCCCCCCCGATCTGGATAGATTATTCCGGTACGGCGTGAACTCGTGATGAGGAGCACTCTGTTGCCTTCGCCGTTCTCCACGGCCACCCCAGGCAGAACGTTGGCTACCCCGGGACCGTTGCTGGCCATACACACGCCGAGCTTGCCCGTTAAACGCGCGTACGCCCCGGCCATGTGGGCGGCGCTGGTCTCATGACGCGGCGTGATGAGCTTGATGCCCAATTTTGCGAGCTTGGAATAAAACCCGAAGTAGGTTCCATCGATGATACCGAATACCACCTCGACGCCTTCGGCCTTGAGCATCTGGGCGAGTAATTCGCCACCAGTCATTTTTCCCCTCCTGATCGATCGAATCCTCTCTCCCCATACTTCGTCGCGCGGGCCGTATCAATGGTCTTGCCCCCAAACAGGCGTCTAGAGATACCGTAGCAGCGGCTGGAACCGGGAACGGCCGCCGGGCGGCGGGCCGCGGGACACTTTCCTTCGACGAGGAGGCGCGTTGGACGCTGCAGTCATTTAAGCGCAGGCTTGGCTCCAAGCACACGAACACCAGCACAGCGGAGAAGTTTCGATGTCGGCTCAACCCATGCTTCTAGGCGAAAAGTACCCAGGCTACGTTTTCCGCGACGCCCCGAGAAACGTCTACTGGGAAATGACCATTGCCTGTGATCTTGCTTGCGTCCACTGCCGTGCTGACGCCAACCCTCACCGTGATCCTCGAGAGCTCACTACCGACGAGGGAAAGACGCTCATGCGTTGTGTGAAGGAAATGGGCAGCATGCTTATTCTTACCGGCGGCGACCCGATGAAGCGCGACGACCTATTCGACCTCATCGCTTACGCTCGGGAGATACAGCTTCCTCTGGGCATCACGCCCAGTACTACCCCCACACTGGACAGAGCCGCAGTTGCACGCCTCCGGAAGCTCGGAGTCGCTGCCATGGGTGTGAGCCTCGACGGCCCGACGCCAACGATTCACGACGGATTTCGCCAGGTTGAAGGGACTTTCGATTACTCGATGCACGCGTTGGAATGGGCCCGTGAATTCGGTCTCACGGTACAGATCAACACAACCGTAACATCGGAGACCCTTCCGCACCTCGGGCATCTATACAACCTTCTTCGAAAGGATGCATCGCCACCGGTAAAGCGATGGAGCCTGTTCCTGGTCGTACCGGTGGGACGAGCGGACCTCATGCGGGTCCCCACGGCAGATCAGGTAGAGGAACTGTTCTCGTGGGTCTACGAAATATCCGGGGACGCCCCCTTCCACGTCAGCACGGTCGAAGCACCTCAGTACCGTCGCTACTGGATCCAGCGCCGACTAGCGGAAGGCACCAAGCAGGAGGAAATCAACCGGCTTGCCAGGAGGATGGGGTTCGGCATTCGAGATGGCAACGGAGTAGTGTTCGTCTCTCACGTCGGCGACGTTTACCCGGCGGGTTTCCTCCCCCATCCTCTCTTGGGAAACGTTCGACAGACGCCGCTTTCGGATATCTATAGGGACGCCCCGGCATTGCAGACCCTTCGCGATGCTGAGAGCCTGAAAGGGAACTGTGGCTCCTGCGAATTTCACTGGGCCTGCGGAGGTTCCCGTGCTCGCGCTTACGCCATGACAGGGGACGCGCTGGAAACAGACCCCTTGTGTGCGTACGATCCCGCAACCGGCTAGTCGAAACCACTCTCGTAGAGTACCCCTGAACAGAAAGGATAGGGCGTTTGGACTGATCTCGGCGAATCGTCTATGGCACTGTCCGGTGCCGCTGTGAATAAGCCAGGCGTTTTGGCCATGCTGGCCATAGTGCTCTCCGTAGTTCCCGTGGAATGCCTCGCGCTTGATACCGTCCGTCTCGCTGATTCCAGCGACAAGTACGAACTG
Source organism: Binatia bacterium (assembly GCA_046754245.1). Taxonomy (GTDB): domain Bacteria; phylum Desulfobacterota; class Binatia; order UBA1149; family UBA1149; genus JBHHVL01. The sequence continues at coordinate 8,613 of JBHHVL010000071.1, forward strand.
GGTACCGGACTCGAGTACCTCGAGGATCCCGGACACAGGTGGACCATCGCCGACGTCTCGTCTCCTGAATTCTCCGATCGTTTCATCGCTGCTGGGCGCCGCATACCGAATCTGGGTATTACCCCATCGGCTTTCTGGGCGCGCGTGAGTCTGCAAGATACGAGAACAACCCCCACCGAATGGGTGTTGGAGTTCCCGTGGCCGATTACGGATCTTGTAGAATTCTATGTTCCATCACCATCCGGTTACCGCACCTCGCGGGCCGGCGAGTCGGTGCCATCCGACGAATGGCCTATAGACTATCACAATCCAATGTTCTCGATCGCACCACCCGCCGACCGCCCGATTACTTATTACCTGCGCGTCGCCGGTGACGACACGATTCGGCTGCGGCTTATCGCCTGGTCGAAGGAGGCGTTTGAGGCGGAACGCGCCAAGACCAATTTCGGTTTCGGCTTCTTCTACGGAATTCTCCTCGTCATGGCGCTTCACAACCTGCTGCTGTACTTGTCGATCAAGGATCGCATCTACCTGTATTACGTGGGGACCGTCGCGAGTTTCGCGCTCTACCACCTCACTCTTAACGGCATCGTCCAGCATTACCTCTCGCCCCATTCAGTCTGGTTGTCTATGAGGTCCCTGCACCTCTCGGGGGCTTGGCTCCTCCTATTCAGCATGATCTTCTCTCGGAATTTTCTGATGACTGCTGAACACCTGCCGACCGTCGACAGGTGTTTTCGCGTTATGGTCTGGATACTCGTGGCGGCCTCCCTTTGGCCGCTTTTCGGCAGTTTGCACATCTTCCAGAACGCGATCGTTATTCCCGGGTCTATGGCGGCTACCGGCCTGGTAGTGAGCGGGATCGTGAGTTGGCGAAAGGGCTACACGCCAGCTCGCTACTACATCATTGGGTGGTCCCTCATATTGCTCGCTGCGCTCGCCCACGGTCTCGATGGTTTCGGTATGAACCCCACAGACCTCGATCCAACCCGCTTCATGCATACGGCGTTTGTGTTGACCGTATACACCTTGTCTCAAGGACTCGGAGGAAGAGTCAAACTGCTGGAACAAGTGGCCAGGGACGCCGACGAGCGGGGACGACTGCAGCAGCAGGAATTGGCCCACGCTCTGCGTCTTAGCACGCTGGGCGAGATGTCGTCTGCGCTAGCCCACGAGCTCAACCAACCGCTCTCGGCCATAGTGAACTACGTGGGAGCCTGCAGGCGATGGCTGACCGCAGACAGACGCGACGAAGACAAACTCCAGGCGGCCTTTGAGGGGATAGCAAACGAAGCGCTTCGAGGCGGAGATATCATTCACGGGATTCTGAGCTTCGTTCGCAAACGTAAGCCCCAACGCCGGATGATCTGCATCAACGACGTCATTAATGATACGCTCGCGGTTACCGCGCCTGAAGCACGGCGCAATGGTGTCAACATCAGTCTCCGACTCGGTAAGGGGCTATCCCCAATCAGCGCGGATCACACCTTGATCGCGCAGGTCCTCGTCAACGTCATCCGCAACGCGTTCGACGCAATGTCGCGTACCGGTCCAAGGGCGCGGCGGATCACCATCAGTTCGGAAATGACTCACGCGGGTTGGGTACGGGTCGCTGTGAGTGATACGGGCGAAGGTATCGATGAAGAGCTATTGCCACGTATTTTCGAGCCTTTCTTGACAACCCGCGAAGAAGGGTTAGGTCTGGGCCTCGCGATCTGCAAGACGATCGTGGACGATCACAACGGAACGATAGAAGTGTTTCGGAACGCTGGCCCGGGAATGACCTTTCGCATCTCTTTTCCAGTCGGACGCAGAACCCGCTAGTCCAATCGCTTTAGGCTCACGGCTTGCGCTTTCGACAAGACCACCCCTGGTTACACAACCCAGCGCGCTATGGGCCGGCCAACGCGCTGGTCTTCAGGTAGAGGTCGCGATCAGAGAAACCGTGTACGCCGAGGGTTAAAGTCCGCGGCCGCGCAGCTCGCGCATCAGATTCTCGAAAAAGCCCATGGCGTCGAAGTGTTTTGACCAGCCCACCTGGGCTAGATGATCGGCCTCGACCTGAGCAAGAACATCCCCCCAGACTTGAGATTTAGCCGGCACCATCCCGTCATTGGCACCCGCGAAAGCGGAAAGATAATTGTAGCCGGGCCACAAGAGTGGATTCAGCCCCCCTTTCCTCCCGTCGACCGTGGCTACCACACAACCATAAGTTACGCCTGGCGCGTCTTCAACGTCCTCGTTAAAAGTCAGCGTCCTGGCAGTCGTCACGTCGTAGAAAGCTCCCAGGTCTACCCCTGCTGCCGCCAGCATCCTACGTAGACCGAGCTTCTCGCCGAAAATGCTGGTCCCGAAATCGGCGATCGGGGTCCCTCTGTGTGGCGTCGCGATAGTCGTCAGGGATGCAACCCGCCGGGAAAGACCCAGCCTGGCAAGTGCGTAGCGGGCATCGAGCCCGCCCATGCTATGGGCGATGATGTTCACCCGTTGCGCAGACAACATCTCGATCTGTCGGCTGAGCTGCTGGGCCCGTACGGCTACCGCCGCGACCCCGGCTACGCGGGGAGTATAAACCTCAATCCCCAACTCCCGCAGGCATTCCACCACCCCACGAAAGTAATCGTGCTTGGTCGCCCCGATCTCAACGTAATCGAAGCCAAGCATTCCATGGACCAGCACCACGGGATAGCGTGGACGCCAGCCTCCGTGGGCGTGTTGAACGCACGGGGGCGGCTGCCTCCGCCGTACGAGGAAAAGAAGCGCTGCTGCGAATCCCAAGGCCGCAACGGCGCCTACAACGATAAAGACCTCCGCGTCCACCAACACAACCAGGCCAGAGTTCCCCCACACGGGTCCCGCCAGCCACCAATACCAAGATTATGCCAGACGAGGACCTGGGCACTAAACCCCGGCAAATCCGAAGGATTTCAAACGGCCGCGCGCGACCGCTCCTGGGGCCCGCTGCCCCCACTAACGGCGGCCATACCGGACCAAAGCGCGGCCCTGTAGTTGGGCAACGCCCGAAGTCCCGAACTAGGGTGCAGTGGGAGGCAAGAAGCAGCGAAGCGATCTCGAGGAGCTCTTGCAGCTCAGCGCTCTGGCCGTGAGGCAGGGCCCGGTGGCTGCGTCGCCGAACAGAGTGCTGAGCATGACTTCGGCCTGGCCAGCCGCTGGTACGTTGGTCAGCTCCGTTCCCACCATCTTGGCCTTGACTATCATCGTCCCGGTACGGACCTTCCGGCGTAGGATTGCTCTGGTCAGACCGTGGGCATCGGCTATGAGACCGAACTTATCCTTAAAGCGGCAAACAACCCCGTCACCCCTGCGATCCTGAAATAAAGACGCTGGAACACGGCCACTGTAGATCGCCTCGCCATCGCCGTTCAGCACCACGATCTCCAAGGCCTGACTACAATCATAACCCGAGACGTCGTTGAGTCCCATGACCGCGATCACCTTCAGCTTATCGTTGGCCCCGCCAGCTCGCACGCGCGCCGTGACCTTGGTCTCCAGGTGCGCCAGCGAGGTCCCCACGCACATCCCAACCACGCACTGGTCATCAGTCGAGCAGATATCCTGGTCGTCGCAGGGCCCTGCCTCGTTGATTCCCACCGCGACGCACCCGTCCACCGCCACATCGCACACCCCTAGTGTGCACGCTCCGTTTAGCACAGAGCAATCGGCCGGCGCTGCGGCCTGGCAGTCCAGTACCGGATCACAGGTCTCACCACCGTTACAGAAAACACCATCGTCGCAAACAAGATTCGAAGGCATGTGTACGCAGACGTCATCGAGCTCATTGCAGACATCAACGGTACATACCACCCCGTCACTGCAATCTACCGCGGCGCCAGGGGCACAGCCCAACACCGCATCGCAGGTTTCTATGCCGTTACACCAAAAGCCATCATCACACTGCAACGGAATCGATCCGGTGCACACCCCGGCCGAACACAGGTCCACCGTCGTACAGAGGTCGCCGTCATCACAAGACGCGGAGTTCGCTATACCCACACAGCCGGTCAAGGAATCACAACTGTCGTCGGTGCAGGGATTACCATCATCGCAGACGGGAGCGGCACCACCCACGCAGACTCCCGCCGCACAGGTATCGCCTGCAGTACACGCGTCCCCGTCGTCGCAGCTCGCTGTGTTCCCCACGCTCGTGCATCCCGCCGCTGGTACACAGCTGTCGTCCGTGCACACGTTGCCGTCGTCACAGTTTGGCGCCACGCCACCTACGCACAGCCCACCGACACACGCGTCCACGGTCGTGCAAGCATCGCCATCGTTGCACGCCGCTGTGTTGGATGCGCTCGTACAGCCTGCGGCCGGATCGCACGAATCGTCCGTGCACACGTTGCCGTCGTCACAATTAGCAGGAGCACCGCCTACACAGACCCCGACCGCACAGCTATCGCCCGTCGTACACGCGTCGCCGTCATCGCAGGCCGCCGTATTGTTGGCGTTTAGGCACCCAAGCACCGCGTCGCAGCTGTCGTCCGTGCAGACCTCGCCATCGTCACAGACCAGCGGAGCCCCTCCCACACAGGATCCCGCGGCACAGACGTCGATCGTCGTACAGAGGTCGCCATCATCACAAGGAGCCGCGTTGGCCAGGTTTACACAGCCTGCGGTCGGATCGCACGAATCGTCCGTGCACACGTTGCCGTCGTCGCAATTAGCAGGAGCACCGCCTACACAGACCCCGACCGCACAGCTATCGCCCGTCG
>JBHHVL010000072.1:0-12944 GCA_046754245.1 Binatia bacterium
GATGACCTGGGCCATCGCAGCCGCGGGCAGTACAACCAAACAGACGGAAGAGATTCCGCAAAGAACGACTCTCTTGAGCACAGCTTCCTCCCACCGGCCCTCGCCGGCTGGCAAACACGGCCTCACAAGGAAAGCTAGCGCGTGTCGAATCTTCGCGCGGAACGGGCGTAGCTAACGCCGCGGCTCTGCTCTCCCTCGCGAGGCAGGTCCATAACAAGAACCGAGCCGTCCCGGTCTCCTGACTTCGGGATCGTCCTACTCGCTGCGCCTTCCCGGAACCCCGTTCCAGTGGCCAATGCAGCTCTCGTCCCCCTTACAGTTGCGGGGCAGTAGAGGATTTTCACCTCTTTCCCGTTGGAACCCGTTAGGTTCCAGACGACTCGCGGGAAAAGATAATCGCGCTACCCCCCGCTGTCAAACACCTTCGCTCCCCGGTGCTACTTTGCTCTGGCGAAGCATGGCTTTAGCACGAGGACTGATGATAAAAGACTGACATGAATACTGCGCTGCCCCCGAGGGGGCTCTCGAAACAAGAAGTTTCGGCCGCGATGCTCGAGCTCAAGAGCAGTGACGCCAACTGGCGAGGGGGGCGCACCTGGAGCCTGATCTACCCGGCCGGTGACGACGTTGACGAGGTGTTGCGCGACGCCCACGAGCTGTTCATGTTCGAAAACGCGCTCAACCCCTTTCGCTTTCCCAGCCTCAAGATCATGGAAGGCGAGGTCGTATCGATGACCGCGAGTCTTCTCAACGCTGGAGATGACGCGGGCGGCGCGATGACCTCGGGCGGAACCGAAAGCATCCTCATGGCCGTCAAGACGGCTCGCGACCGGGCGCGGGAACTGCGCGGGGTACGTAATCCAGAGTTGCTTGCTCCGGTAAGCGCGCACCCGGCTTTTGCCAAAGCGGCGAAGTACCTCGATATGGAACACAGACAGATTCCATTGGGCGAGGACCTGCGTGCCGACGCAAACGCGGCGTCGAGGCTCGTGAACGACAACACCGCCCTGATCGTAGGCTCGGCTCCGAACTACCCCCACGGGCTTATTGACCCGATAGAGGAACTCGCCGCGATCGCTGCCGAGAGAGAGATCTCCTTCCACACCGACGCCTGCGTCGGCGGCTTCATTCTGCCTTTCCTGGAACGGCTCGGATGCGATATTCCGGCCTGGGACTTTCGCGTTCCAGGTGTAACCACGATATCGGCCGACGTTCACAAATACGGATACACGACCAAAGGTGCGTCGGTCATCGTCCACCGCGACAGCGAGAACATCCGTTTCCACGCATTCCTCTACGACCAGTGGCCCGGTGGCCTGTACGGCACCATGGCCATGGCCGGCGCTCGCCCCGCCGCGGCGGTAGCCGCCGCCTGGGCCGTGATGAATTATCTCGGAGAAGACGGTTATATCCGACTCGCCCGTGTGTTGAGAGACACCACTCAGCGCCTGCGCGAAGGCATCCGCGCGATACCCGGACTTGAGATCTGGGGGAATCCTCCGGCCACCCTCCTGAGCTTCGGCTCCGAGGATTTTGACATCATGGCGGTGGGTGACGTGATGGATCAGCGTGGCTGGCACCTCGATCGCCAGGAAAAGCCGGCTGCCCTCCACATGATGGTCACTCCGAACCACGCGAAAGTCGTCGACGAGTTCCTCTCCGACCTCGCTGAAGGCGTAAAGGTGCGCGGGGAGTCGCTGGGCAAGGAAGCCCGTTACAGCTAAGCACTGGGTGAGCTACTCGGGCATCGGACTCCTAGAGTTCGACCCGGTTGCGCTCATCAGCCATGGCCCTGAGTATCGGCATAGTCGGGCTTCCGAACGTCGGGAAGTCGACCCTTTTCAACGCGCTCACGCGTTCTCAGATCGCCGAGGCGGCGAACTACGCCTTCTGCACCATAGAGCCCAACTCAGCCGTCGTCCCGGTCCCTGACCCCCGCGTCGAGGAGCTGGCGGAAATGGTCAGACCGGAGAAAACCATTCACGCTACCGTGGTATTCACGGACATCGCCGGGCTGGTCGAAGGCGCGAGCCGTGGCGAGGGCTTGGGTAACCAGTTCCTTGCCCACATCCGGGAGAGCAACGCCATCGTTCACGTGGTGCGCTGCTTCGAAGACGAAGAGGTCAGTCACGTTCACGGAACCGTGAACCCGGTCCGGGATATCTCGGTGATCGAGACCGAGCTTCTCCTGGCGGACATCCAGACCGTGGAAAAGCGTATCGACAAGCTCCAGCGTCAGGTTACCAACGACAAGTCGGTTCGGCCCTTGCTCGACCTGGCCTCTGCTCTCCAGAGCCACCTCAGCTCTGGAGATCCCGCATCGACCTTCGAGGCCGGCCGGGACCAACCCTCCACGCGCTTCTGCGACGAGCTTTTCCTGCTCACGGCGAAGCCCGTCATCTACTGCGCCAACGTCGGCGAAGGCGCCCTCCAAGGAGAAGACCCGCCCGTGTCTGTGGTGCGTGACTACGCGCGTGAGCGTGGCGCCATCGCGGTCACGATATCGGCCCGTATCGAGGATGAGATCTCGGGCCTAGAAGACGAAGAACGCTCGGATTTCTTGCGCTCCTACGGCGTTACCGACAGCGGACTCGATCAGGTCATTCGCGGTGGCTACGCCGCCCTCGACCTCATCAGCTTCCTCACCGCGGGTCCCAAGGAAGTCCGTGCCTGGACTGTCCCCCGGGGGACTTCTGCTCCGGCCGCGGCGGGGGCGATTCACAGCGACTTCGAACGCGGCTTTATAAGGGCCGAGGTCATTGCCTACGAAGATTTTGTGCGCCACGGAAGCGAAACGGCCTGCCGGGCCGCAGGCGTGGCCCGGGTCGAAGGGCGCGACTACGTCATCGAGGACGGCGACGTCGTCCACTTCCGTTTCAACGTCTAGGCGAGCGCCCGCATGATGCCTCGCCGACAGGGGCGGCGAACGCCCGAGGTTGAAATCTTGGAGTAACCACTCTAAGAGTAGCTACTCGTGAATTATTCGGTTGCAGAGCTTGGTCGGGCGACGGGCTTGAGCGTGGACACCATACGCTACTATCAGGGTCTCGGCCTGCTCTCCCCTCCGGCCAAGCGCGGCCGCAAGGCCGTGTACAGCGACGAGCATTTCGAGAGGCTGCAAGTGGTGCGCTCGATGGCCAACCGCGGTCTGCCACTGAAGATCATCGCGCTCCTGTTGAACAAGCCGACCGGCAACAGCGCCGATCAGGCCCTCCTGGCGGCGATCGAAGAGAGCGCCGGTGCGCAGAGCTATTCCGCGGAGGAGCTCGCCGTCGAGCTGGGCATACCGGTAAGTCTTCTCAAGTCGATCGAGAAGACAGGACTGGCTGAAGCACAGATCGAAGAAACTGGCGGAAGTCACTACTCTGATTCGGATCTGAGTGCCGCCAGGCAAGCGTTGGACCTGCTCTCCTACGGCTTCCCACTCCACAAGCTACTGGCCTTGGCCGTGCGCCACGACCGTGCGATACGAAAAACCGTTGATGAAGCCATAGATCTCTTCAACGCCCACGTGCGCAAGAGTAGCCGGGGACAGGACGACAAGCAGCTCGAAGAAGTCGCAGACGCCTTTGCGCACATACTCCCGGTTGTAACCGGCCTCGTCGCCCACCACTTCCAGCGGGTTTTGGTGAACCGCGCTCTCAAGAGGCTCAAGAAAAGCGGGGACAGGGAACCCCTCAAGACTGCGCTTGAAGTCGCCGGCAAGAGGCGAGTCGGCATCCGGTACCCGTGAACCTTCCGCGGCAAGAAGACAAGGGGGTCTTCGTCGAATCGATGTTCGACCGTATCGCGACCCGTTACGACTTCATGAACCGCGTCATTACATTCGGCATCGATCGAAGCTGGCGGCGGGACGCGGTCCGCTCGCTTCACCTTACTCCAGGTCAACTCGTACTCGACCTTGCCTGCGGTACCGGCGACCTGTACGTCGAAGCCGCCGCGGCTGGCGCACGGGTGATTGGTGCCGACCGGGCAGCCGAGATGCTCCGTGTCGCCCGTCGAAGGGACACCCAAGCCTTGCTGGTAAGAGCCGACGCTGCTTGTCTTCCCCTCGCCGATTCGAGTTGCGATGGGCTGCTCTGTGGATTCGCTCTTCGCAATTTTGTCGACCTGCCACGGGTTTTTCGCGAGTGCGCTCGGGTTACAAAACCAGGCGCGAGGTTGGCGCTTCTCGAGGTCGACACCCCATCCAACCCTGTATTGCGCTGGGCTCACGGCGTCTACTTCCACCGCGTCGTGCCCTGGATCGGCGCCTTGCTTGCCGATCGCCAGGCCTACGATTACCTCCCGTCCTCCGCCGCCTACATGCCTGATTCGGCCCGACTCGGAACCATGCTCGAAGAGTGTGGGTTCGAAAACATCCATCTCCGTCCACTTCTTGGTGGCGTCGCACAGTTGATAACCGCCGGGAGGCGACGGTGAAAGCTCTCCCACCCATCGCGCGCGATCTGACTTACAGCTGCCGTCTCGTCGACTGCCCCCGTGACCCCCTGAGACTGCTCGAAAACAGCGCCGAGAACGCTCGCTTCTTCTGGCAGAGCCCCGACTCGGGTCTCACCGTTATCGCGACTGGCATCGCCGCAGAAATACGCGCTTGCGGATCCGGACGTTTTCAACGCGCCTCGCGAGAAGCGCTGTCTCTGCTGTCGTCACTGCAGCCGGCAAATGGCGGCGCACTGGCCAAACCCCTGTTGCTGGCAGGTTTCGGTTTCTCCGACTCCGCTGGACCCGATCCGGCGTGGAACGCTTTTCCCCCAGCGCGTCTGTGCCTGCCACGACGCCAGTGGTTGATCAGAAATGGCAGCTGCCAGTTGATCGATATCGTCGGAGGTGGCGCGGGCCCGCTCGAACGAGATAGTGCTGCGGATGCCAGCGGCGATCCTCGCGGCGTTTCCTCTTTGGAGCCGAGCGTTGAAGACCAACCCTGCTGGCAAGAACGCGCCGCCGAGGCGCTCTCGCTCATCGCCGGTGGCAAACTTGCCAAGGTCGTTCTCGCTCATTCCATCTTTCTCACGCTGCCCCACACCGATCCCACCCGCATTATCGAGAGGATGCGGCGACAGCGAAAGAAATGTTTCCACTATATGTTTGCCTTCGCGAGCGGCGTTTTCCTCGGCTCGACGCCGGAACTGCTCGTATCGCTAGGCGGCGGCCGGATGAAAAGCAGCGTTCTCGCGGGAACCATCGGTCGTGGACGCGACGCGATTGAAGACGATGAACTGGGCAAGGAACTGCTACTCTGCTCCAAGAACGGGCGCGAACACGCCCTGGTCCTTCGCGACGTCTTGCGTGGATTTGAGGTGCTGGGAGACGGCACGGTTTTCGACGATGGCCCCTCCCTGTTACGGCTTCCCGAAGCCCAGCATCTACAGACGATCGTGAGCGCGAAGGCGAAGGCCGGATTCACGGTGGTAGAGGCCGCCGGTCGTTTTCATCCCACTCCCGCGGTATGCGGCACCCCCCCCCAAACCGCTCTTGAGCTCATCGAGCGGCACGAAGACCGGGGATGGTACTCGGGGGTCGTGGGTTGGATGGACGCCACCGGCGGCGGTGAGCTGGCGGTGGCGTTGCGTTCGGCCCTTCTTGGCCCCTCTGGAGCACGGCTCTGGGCCGGGGCGGGCATAGTCGAAGGCTCCAGCCCGGCCGGTGAGTTCCTGGAGAGCAAGACCAAAATGGCGGCCATGGCCCGCCTGCTCACCGATGGCGAGAGCAGCTGTGCAGCCTGAAGCGAATCTTGACGCAGCGGCATGCATCGCCGACGAGCTGGTGCGCTGCGGGGTGAGTCGGGTCTGTATTTCGCCCGGCTCGCGTTCCGCGCCGCTGGCGGTTGCCATCGCCCGCTGCCAGGCCTTGACCAAGTGGGTAATCAACGACGAACGCAGCGCGGCCTTCTTCGCCCTGGGAATGGCCCGGGAGAGCTGCGCTACGGTCGCCCTCTTGTGCACCTCGGGCACGGCGGCGGCAAATTACCTCCCGGCAGTGGCGGAAGCATCGCTGGGCGGTCTACCCCTGCTGCTCCTCACGGCCGACCGCCCCCCCGAGCTCAGGGATTGCGGGGCACCCCAGACCATCGCACAACCGAGGCTGTTCGGCGAACACGTGCGGTGGTCGGCGGACCTCCCCTGCCCCGACCCCTGGGCCGACCTCGAGCGCTACTACCGTGGTGTGACCTGCCAGGCGGTGGCAACCACCCTCGGCCCGAGTCCCGGACCGGTCCACCTGAACCTGCCTTTTCGAGAACCTCTTCTGGGGAGAGCCAGGCCCGGCCTCGACAGCACGGGTCAAGAGCTTTCCCACGACACCCTTGCCGGGTCGGACGGAGAGTCCGGCGCGCGCCAAGGAGCGCGAGCCTACACGCGCCTGCACGAACGAGTCAGGCAGCTGTCGACCGAGACGCTCTCGGAGCTCGCCGATCGAGTCGCCAGCGCCTCTCGCGGCCTGATCATCTGTGGCCCATGGGACGGAGAGGCGGCGTTCGCCGACGAGATCGCAGCGCTCGCGAAACGCCTGGGCTGGCCACTTCTCGCGGATCCTCTGTCAGGACTTCGCTGGGGTGAGCACGATCTAGACAACGTGGTGGACGCCTACGACGTTGTCCTCAGATGCGAGGCCTTCGCGAACGGCCACAGGCCGGACCTGGTCATTCAGTTCGGCTCGTTTCCGGTGTCCCGGGCGCTTCAGGATTTTCTTGGCTCTGCCCGACCGGACCCGTACCTGATGGTCACCAGAGGCGGTTGCTGGCCTGACTACCTCAGGCTCAGCACGGACCTGGTCCAGGCCGACGCTGGTTGGTTCTGTTCGAGCCTGCTCGGACGGTTGGGCAGCGCCCCTCACGACGTTTCCGGCTGGCTCGGTAGCTGGCTCGAACGGTCGCAACTCGCGAGGTCCGCGCTGGAAGAGGCCCTGACCGAACGCGGCGACCTCTTCGAAGGCCGCGTATTCCCGGAAATCGCCGAGTGCTTGCCAGCGGAGGGAAGCCTGCTGCAGGTCGGCAACAGCATGCCGGTACGCTACCTCGACTCTTACCTGGGAAGCCGGCCCATCAAGCTCGAGGCCCTGTGCAACCGCGGGGCCAACGGCATAGACGGCGTATTGTCGACCGCGCTCGGAACGGCAGCGGTGGCGAGCCAGCCGCTGACCCTGGTGCTTGGTGACCTGAGTTTTCTTCATGACATCGCCGCGCTGCAGATCACGGCCCGCCATCCCCTCGACGCCACAGTCGTGGTCATCAACAACAATGGCGGCGCAATCTTTTCTTATCTACCAGAGGCTAGTTACACAGACATCTTCAATAAGTACTTTACTACTCCTCACGGCTGTGACCTGTCGGTCGCAGGAGGCTTGGGGAACGCTTCTTTCAGCAGGGTGGGATCATGGCCCGAATTCTCGGAGCGCTTCGCCCGATGTCTCGGAAGCGGCCGGGTCGACGTGATCGAGCTCGAGACCGACGCGGCCGCCGATCGACGAGCTCACCAGCGAAACCTGCGGCGAGCCATCGCCGCGGTAGCCGACGGCGAACCGAGGAAGACCGTTGCCCCCTAGTTCGGCTCACGAAAGACCCGGCCTCGTGCTGCTCCACGGCTTTACCGGTAGTCGTGAATCCTGGCGTAACCTCCGCTCGCGACTCGAACCGCGCTACAGGGTGCTGAGCCTCGATCTTCCCGGACACGGCGCCACCGACGGAACGGCGCTGGCCTACGGGATGGAAGAGGCCTCCGCGTGTCTGGAGAAGGCGATCAAGGACAACTTCCGCCGCCGTCCTGCCCTGCTCGGGTACTCCATGGGCGGGCGACTCGCCCTGTACTTTGCCCTCACTCGTCCTGGGCGCGCCGCGGCTCTCGTCCTGTTGAGCAGCTCTCCGGGGATACGGTCGCCGACTGAACGCCGCGAGAGAATGCACGCGGACGAGATGCTCGCCCGCATGATAGAGGAACGGGGAATCGAGGCTTTCGTCGATTACTGGGAAGCCCTTCCTCTATTCTCGACGCTAGCCTCACTGCCCAGCTCGATACGCGCTGAACTCAGACACATCCGACTGTCATCTTCGCCGTCGGGACTCGCCCGCAGCCTTAGAACCATGGGCCAAGGACGTCAGCCATGGCTGGGAGACCGGCTACGCTCTCTCGATACCCCGGTATTGCTGGTCGCGGGAGCCCTCGACAAGAAATACTCCGCGATCGCTCGAGAAATGGGCTCCACGCTACCCGCCGCGACCGTTGAGGTGATTGGCGAGGCGGGCCATTGTCCGCAGCTCGAGCGGCCAGACGAGTTCTTCCATCTGGTCGCCGGTTTCCTCGAAGGGGTATTGCAGCCTGAGCGAGGGCCGGAGATTGGATCCATCCAGGGTGATTAGTTTCAAGCGACAGCGGGTTTGCCGAGACGCCCCGTGTGACTCGGCGAGGGGGGCTGGGAAACCGGCCCGCGGGTTCTGGTCCCCAAACAGCAAGGAGGACGGAGTCGATGCCGACTGACTGGCAGATCGTAAGGGAGTTCGAGGACATAATTTACAAGAAGGCCAGGGGAATCGCGCGGATCTCCATCAACAGGCCGCACCTGCGCAACGCCTTTCGACCGCTCACCACGGCAGAGTTGATCGAAGCGTTCGCCCTCGCGCGCGAGGACCCCGAAGTCGGGGTGGTCGTGCTGACCTCGGAGGGTGACGAGGCTTTTTGTAGCGGAGGAGACCAGAGCGTCAGAGGGAACAAAGGCTACGTTGATTCCCAGGGGGTGCCCCGTCTCAACGTCCTAGACCTCCAGAAGCAGATCCGCAGCCTGCCCAAACCCGTTGTGGCCATGGTCAAGGGCTACGCCATCGGTGGCGGCAACGTACTACAGGTCGTGTGCGACCTCACCATCGCGGCCGACAACGCGGTCTTTGGTCAGACCGGACCCAGGGTAGGTAGCTTTGACGGTGGTTTCGGCGCCGGCTATCTGGCCCGCCTCGTCGGTCAGAGGAAAGCTCGAGAGATCTGGTTTCTTTGCCGTCAGTACTCGGCACAAGAGGCGCTCGCCATGGGCCTGGTAAACGTCGTGGTACCGCTCGCGGAGATCGAGGAGACCACCATCGGGTGGTGTGAGGAGATGCTCGCCCACAGTCCCCTCGCACTACGCTGTCTCAAAGCCGCCTTCAACGCAGAAACGGACGGTATGGCGGGCATACAGGAGTTGGCCGGCAACTCCACCCTCCTCTACTACATGAGTGAAGAGGCACAGGAAGGCCGCGACGCTTTCAAGGAAAAACGACGTCCGGACTTCGGTAGGTTCCCCCGCCTGCCGTGAATGCCAGCGTCGGCACCTGGATACGAGCCGTGCGGCCGCGCACCCTGGGAGCATCCCTGGTTCCCGTGCTAGTCGGTCTGGCAATCGCCTCGAGAACCACCGCCATCGAGACGCTCACGGCATCGCTCACGTTCGTAGCAGCGTTTCTCATCCAGATAGGCACCAACCTCGCCAACGACTATTACGACTTTCTTTCCGGAGCAGACGCCGACAACAGACTCGGTCCTACGCGCGTTAGCCAGAGCGGTCTGATCCGGCCCACCGTCGTGCGCAACGCTTCCTTCGCGGTTCTCTCGGCGGCGGGTTTGTGTGGCGCCCTGCTGATCCTCCACGGCGGATGGCCTATCGCGATAATCGGGATCGCGTCGCTGACTTGTGCCCTGGCCTACACCACGGGCCCCTGGCCCTTGGCGCACCGCGGACTCGGAGACCTGTTTGTTTTCGTCTTCTTCGGAATCGTGGCGGTCAACGGCACCCTCTGGCTGCAAGGGGTAGGGCCATCGACCGGGTCGTTACTGCTGGCGACGGCCGTGGGCTGCCTGGCGACGGCCATTCTCGTAGTCAACAACTTGCGTGACATAGCCACCGACGCCCTCGTAGGGAAGAACACCGTCGCGGTGCGCATAGGGCCCAGGCTCACTGTAGTCCAGTACCGCGCGCTACTACTGATCCCCTTCTTGCTGCTTCCGCTCCTCCAAAGCACCTATGGCCTCGGGATCATGTTGCCGCTTCTATGTATCCCCGCGGCGCTCCGGGAAGCCCGACAGATATCCCGTCGCGAGGGATTCGCACTCAACCAGAGCTTGGCGGCTACGGCCAGGCTACACGGCATCTACGGGATGCTTCTCTCGCTGGGGCTGCTGATGTGAGAATCGAGAACGCGAGAATCTCTCCCTACCGGCTCGGTTTTCGTGGCGAACTAGGCCCCAGCCCGATCGGTTCTCCAGAACGCGAGGGATTCATTCTGGAGCTGCTTTCCGAAGGCGGGGACCGAGGATTCGGTGAAGCCGCACCGGCGTGGTGGCTGGGGGAGGAGGGGCTCGAGACATGCCGCCGTTCACTACTCGCGGTCGTCGACGCGATCAGGCGTGATCCTCCCGAGGTCACGGTTGAATTCGAAGCCAGGAAAGCGACCATCGGGATTGACGCCGCGTGGCTGGCCCAGGCTGGTGTCGCTGACGCCGAGGTCTCCGGCGCCGCTCGGAGCATGTCGGCCGCGGCGCTTTGCGCGTTTCACACCGCTATCCTCGACCTCGGTTCAAAGCTACGAGGCTCGGGCCTGGCCGTGGCGTTGGGTTGCCCGCAGACCGTTACACTGGGCACCTCGGCTCTTGTAAGCGGCAACGGGATCGCAGAACTCATACCCGACGTCACCCGGGCCCTGGACCTGGGCTACCGTTGTTTGAAACTCAAGGTCGGTCACCTTTCACCGCGGCTCGACGTACAGAGGGTGATTGCTCTGCGGCGTACGGCCGGACCGCTGGCCGCGTTACGCCTGGACGCCAACCGTTCCTGGGATTTCGACACCGCCACCGAAGTGCTTCGATCTCTGGCGGCGGTCGAGCCAGAGTTTGTCGAGGAGCCGCTCAGAAAACCCGTGCCCGGGCAGCTGGCGCTGCTCGGCAAGCTCTGCGGTGTCAGGTTGGCCCTCGACGAAAGCGTAGTCGGTGAGCGGGACCTCAGTGGCCTGGCCACGGCCGCTGGCAGCGGCGTCGTGGTGGTGATCAAACTCGCTCGTGTGGGCGGGCCCATCGCCGCGCTCGGCCTGGCAAGGGCCGCCGAGGAGCTCGGCCATCAGGTGGTGTTCACCGATAGCATCGAGAGTTCGGTCGGAATGAGCGCCACCCTCCACTGCGCAGCGGCGGCGGGGTGCCGAGCCGCGGTAGGCCTCGGAGGATCGGCGCTTCTCCGAGACGACGTGGTTTCGAGCGGGCGGCTACCGAGGTCTCCGACTCAGGTACCGCGGGGCCCAGGCCTAGGCGTGGCCCTTCCCGAAAACTGGGCCGAGGAAGCGTGGCGTGTCTGAGCGCCTCGGCTGCCCGAGTCGGCCGTGGCTATGGGAACGTGCCGCAGAGGACCCCCACAAGACGGCTCTGTTGTTCGAGGGCCAGCGCTTCAGCTTCGCCGAACTCGCCGAATCCGCGTCGCTGACCGCTGGACGATTACGGGCCCTAGGGGCGGGTTCCGGTGATCGGGTCCTCGTTCTCCTGCGCGCCGGACCGCGTTACGTTGAGCTCCTGCACGCCATCCAGGCTCTCGGCGCGGTGGCGGTATTGCTCAATACCCGTCTCTCCATCGACGAACTTCGGATCCTGGCGGCGAAGGCCCGTCCTTCCCTGCTCGTCTACGACCGCGCCTGCGGCGACGACGCCTTCGCCATCGCGGCCTCGCAACCGCGACTGGCGGCGGTTGAAATCGACACCGAACTTGGAACAAGCCCTGCCAGCAGCCTGGTAATCCCCCCTCGCCTCGACGAGTCCAGGCCCTGCTGCGTAATCTTTAGCTCGGGAACGAGCGGGACCGCAAAAGGCGTCGTACTTACCAACGCCAACCACCGGGGTTCGGCTGCCGCGTCTAGCGCGAACCTCGGCGTATACGACAACGACCTGTGGCTCAATTCACTACCGCTCTATCACGTCAGCGGACTCTCCATAGTTTTTCGCGCCGTGCTCGACGGCGTACCCATGCTGCTACATCCACGATTCCACGCCTCGGCCGTCAATCACGCCATCGACGCTCAGGGGGTTACCCTGCTCTCCCTGGTACCTGCGATGCTCGATGCTATCGTCAGCGCCCGCGGCGGCCGACCGGTGGAAGGGCCGCTGCGTGCGGTCCTGCTCGGCGGTTCCTCGGTCTCACCGGCGTTGTTCGCGCGGGGGCTGTCGCTTGGCCTTCCTTTGCTTCCCACCTACGGACTGACGGAGACGTCTTCTCAGGTAGCCACGGCGAGTCCCACGACCGGCAGCGGCGAACCGGCTAGCGTCGGTCGAGCCCTGCCGGGTTACGAGTTGCGCATAGATGATCCGGACCCGAACGGCCGTGGTGAGATTCTCATTCGCGGCCCTGGAGTAATGAGCGGCTACCTCGACGACGACGCGGAGACCGATCTCGCCCTGAGGGACGGCTGGCTCCGCACCGGAGACATCGGACTGCTCGACACAGAGGGCTGCCTCCGCATCGATGATCGCCGTACGGATCTCATCGTCTGCGGCGGAGAGAACGTGTACCCGGCCGAAGTAGAGCGTGTACTAGAAGCCCATCCCTCCCTAAAGGAAGCCGGCGTCTTCGGTGTAACCGATGCGCAGTGGGGACACGTGGTCGCCGCAAAGGTCGTTATCCGTGAAGACTCCCACTGCGACCGTGATGAACTCGAGGCCTGGTGCCGTAGCCGGCTGGCCGCCTATAAGGTTCCTCGAACCATCGAGTTCGTAGACTCCCTCCCTCGAAGCGGTTCAGGCAAGCTGCTTAGACGGCTACTGCGCGACCACTAGGCGAAGTCGAAGGGGGTCAAGTCGCGGCTTGCGACACCTCCCCTCGGTATCGCCACGGCCGCCGTACCTACGGCCGTCAGGCGAGCACGTGAAAACCTGGCGCAACATGAGAATTGCCGCCGGTATAGACTTACCGACGTCCTACGGAACAAGTCGCAAGCCGCGACTTGACCC
>JBHHVL010000073.1:0-12685 GCA_046754245.1 Binatia bacterium
ACTCCTTTTAGCCTGCCCGCTCATCTGTCCCAATTTATCTGACGACGGACACACCCCGGCGGTCTTCAGATTCTCCAGTATCATCTGGACGAAGTCGTCCTCGTCCCCGGCCTGTCCGGTGGCCGATTTGTGCGGATCGATCAGCTCGCCGACCTCGTCCACGCCCATCACACGGTGAGGTGCCAGGCTCTCGACCGTGAAGGGGCCTGCGACGCGAACCTTCTTCTTATCCTCATAAGGCTTGTCATAGAGATACTCAAAGTCGGCCTTGGCGGCGATTGAAGCGTCGATCTCCTGCTGTCGGGCGATACGCTGCTCCCACCACTGGGCGTGCAGCTCGCGTGCTTCCGCCAGCCAGGTGTCATCGGCCTCGCGCGGCATCTGCCATTCCTCCAAGGCTTCGCCCAACTCCTGCTTGAGCTTGTCGCGCAGGGGCTCCAACGTTTCCTGGAACTTCTCCCAGATCACGTCGATCTCCGCATTGTGCGCAATAGTGCTAAGCATGATGTGAGGTACTCGATCGTACACAAACCCTTGCCGGACATCGTGATGCGTCGATACCTCGCTAGGGACACTGTGTGTAAGCTCCGCTTCCTTCAGTTGTCCATCACGACTGTCTGCCAGGAGATAGTACGGGTACCTAGCCCCCATAATGCGAGACCGCGCAATTGCTAGGGCCACTCTGGACGTGTCAATGGTGATCCACCGACGGCCCCATTGCTCAGCGACATAGGCCGTGGTACCCGACCCGCAAGTAGGATCAAGAACGAGGTCTCCTGGATCAGTTGTCATCAAGATACAACGCTTAACGACCTCAACATTTGTTTCCACAACGTATCGGGGGTCATGAACTCCACCAAGACCGTCCCACCAATTACTAAGGGCTGTATATGGGAAGTCGTTACCTGTTTTTTTGTACGTGAATGTCGACTTTCCTACAAGTATTCGATCAGCCCGTGCTAACCGGACCATCCCAGGCGTTGATCCATCTGGATTTCTGACCGTTGTTTTCCAACAGTTTCCGACCTTTGGAGAAAAAGTCTTACCATGGTGGGTAAACGGTAGGCTCTGGTTTGTTCTAACACCACCGCTTGTTAAGTTGTCACTCCATATTGCATTCGGATCAACATCAGTTTTTGGAATGAAAAGACGACGAAACTTGGCTTCGTTATGTTGCCGTAACGACTTTCTATACCAAAGAATATAATCATTTATTGGATCAATGTAACTGCTCTTTTGATTTCCTTTTTTCATAAATGGAATGGTGACCACGTGGCACTCGTCACCAAACACGTCATCCAAAGTCGCTCTCACTCGATGAACATTTTCATCGCTGATTTGCACAAATATAGAACCAGAATCGGCCAACAAATCACGCGCCGCAGTCAGTCGATCTCTCAAATAGGTGAGGTACGAGTGAATCCCGTCCCGCCATGTGTCCCGGAACGCCTTGACCTGCTCCGGCTCACGGGTGATCTGATCGATCTTGCCGTCCTTCACGTCACGGCTGGTCGTTGACCACTGGAAGTTGCTGTTGAACTTGATGCCGTAGGGTGGATCGATGTAGATGCACTGCACCTTGCCACGCAGGCCCTCGCGCTCCGCCAGTGACGCCATCACCTGCAAGCTGTCGCCAAGGATCATGCGGTTGGTCCAGTTGGCGTCGTGCTGGTAGAACTCGGTTTTGGCACCGTCGTCCGGCAGCCCGTTGAAATTGGCGAACAGGTCGAACTGCGCCTCCTGGGATTCCTGATCCGCCTCCGTGCGGCGCCGCAGGTCGTCAATCAATACCTTGGGGTGCACCTTCTCCTGGATGTAGAGGGGAGGGGCGTGCACCACCAGGTCGGACCAGTCCTGCTCGTCCTTGCCGCGCCAGACGAGCTGCGGGTCCAGGTCGCGGTTGCGGCGCTCGTAGGCCACCCGCACCGGGCTCTGCTCCTCCTGATGCATCACCGACTGGAATTCCGCCGTGGGGATGTTCTTACGGGACGCACCCTCGTGGGTGAGCGTCTCGACGGTCTTCTTCTTAGACTTCCTAGCCATACGGGTTTCCCTACGCCACCGTTTGTGACGTGACTCCTTCGATCATCTTGTTGAACTCGGATTCGACCTTGGCCTCGAAGTCGGCCTCGATCTGGTAGACCTCCGTGAACTCAGCGAAGGCCCAGCGGCCGTACTGGCCGAGGTTATTAACCCCCGGCACCCAGTAGGTCTCCATGGTCGACTTCTTTTCCTTGGCGTCCTCGCGCCGATAGCCTTTGATTTCGACGACCAGGTGCAACGGGTCGTCTTCACCATTGCCGTCATCGATCAGGACGATGAAATCCGGCCGGTAGATGCGCGTCTCTGATCCATAGCGGTACGGCACCTCGAACCCCAGTTGGTGATTCTTCGCGTACGCCTTGACCGCCGGGTGGGACTCGGCCACGCGGCAGAACTCGCCCTCCCAGTCGCTATCGAGGATGACCCAGTTGACGTGGCAGCGCCGCGCATCGGTCTCCCAGCGGCTCGTCTTCGACGTGTTGAAGTTCACGTAAGCGGTTGAGCCGGTGGGGTTGTAGGACGACAGGATCGCCTTGATGGGCCGTTCTCCCACCAGGGCGCGGGTGATGCCGGCGGTAATCCGGTTGCAGGCCATGTCGGCCAGCTCCTGGTACATCAATTGGGCGGGGTAGGTGCCGCCCTTGCAGACCAGGCAGTTATCGAGCCACTGCTTGGTGATGCGCTTGAGCTGACCGAACAGGTGCAGCTTGGGCTCCTCGCCCGGATCGCGCCACTTGGTGTACAGCAGGCGTTTGGCGACGTGGAACAGCAGCGTGGAGCGGCGCATGTCGCCCAGGTGCTCCAGGCTGAGATCGACGCCTTCGCCGATGATGCCCTGGTTCTTGGTGATCGACGGTCCCACCAGGTCCGGCGTCAGTTCCAGGATGGAGTCGTCGTTGAAATCGGCTGTCAGCCGTTCTTCGGGCAGCTCGACGCGGTAGCCTTCGACACGCGGGAACCGGATTTCAAGGTGATCCCGCTCCGGGCGCACCGCCTTGACGTGGATCGTCTCTCGCGGCGGTTGGGGTGGTGCAACCACCGGCTTGGCCGTGAAGTC
The DNA here is from genome assembly GCA_046754245.1 of Binatia bacterium. Lineage (GTDB taxonomy): Bacteria > Desulfobacterota > Binatia > UBA1149 > UBA1149 > JBHHVL01. The sequence continues at coordinate 3,101 of JBHHVL010000073.1, forward strand.
GAACGGAATCCCCAGCACGTCCGCGTACTCGACATTGAACAGGCCATCCTCGTTGAGGTCGTAGGACTGGCGGCGTAGGGCGCGGCCGATGACTTGCTCGCAAAGGAGCTGAGTGCCGAATGCCCGCACGCCGAGCACGTGAGTGACGGTGTTGGCGTCCCATCCTTCGGTGAGCATAGAGACCGACACCACACAACGGATGTCACCGCCCAATTGGCCTTCCTTGCCCACGGTGTTCATGACTTCGCGAAGCAGGTCCTGGTCAGTGATGCCCTCCGCCTGGCGACGGTCGCCGGTGCGCTCCACGATCTCGCGCCGGAAACGCTCAATTTCCTCCGATGCCGCATCGCGGAAGTTCTTGTCCAGGGCATCGCCGGACTCCAACTGCTCGCTGTCGATCAGCAACGTCCGGGGCCGATGGAGCGCATTGCCGTGCTCATCGAAGTTGCGGAACAACGCCAGGCGTCCAGGCACAGGCGTGACCGAGCCGTCGTCGTTCTCCCGGTTGAAGCCCGAGATGTAGTCATAGACCAGCTTGGACGTGGAGGTGTTGTTGCAGACGACGATGAAGCAGGGCGGAACGTGAATCCCACTCTTTTGCCAGAGCTCGAAGGTCTTTTCGTAATGGCCGTAGAGCGCTTCCAGGGCGGTTTGCAGTGTGACCGGCAGGCTTAAGGGGTCCAGAACCTTGGCCTTGCCGCGTCCCTTCTTGGGCATGTCCTTGCGAATGTGTTCCCACAGGTTGCGGAACTTGGGCATGTCGCCACCGGGGATGTTGTCGGCCACCGGCACGCGTGGCAGTTTGACAATGCCGCACTCGATGGCGTCCATCAGCGAGAAGTCGCTCATCGTCCACGGGAACAAGGTGCCCTCCGCATAGCCAGAGCCGCTTAGGAAGAACGGCGTGGCGGACAGGTCAATGACCTGCGTGAGACCGAGCTTGCGGTTGACTGCTTCGAGCCCTGAGATCCAGAGCCGAGCGGCCTCGGCGTTCTTGGCCGCTTCTTTCTTGTCATCGCCCTTCAGGTCGCCTTTGACATCCTCGCCGGGCTTCTCCCGATAGCAGTGGTGGGCCTCGTCATTGATGACCAGGATGTTCTTCATGCCCATCAGGTCCGGCATGACCCGCTGGATCATTTGGCCTTCGGTCTCCAGGGTACTTAGGCTCTCGCCGCGCCCCTGGAGCAGCGACCGGCCGCCCTTGGAGAGATCCAGGCGTTCGCGGAGCTTGAAGGCGTGGTAGTTGGTGATGACGATCTTGGCCCGCTCCAGGTCGGGGAGCATGTCGCCGGGAACGAGCTCGCGGCTTTCGTAGTAGCTGTCCGGGTCATTGGGCTGGAGGACGCGGAGGCGGTCACGGATAGTGAGGCCCGGTGCGACGATCAAGAACCCTCGGGTGAACTTCTTGCTGGTGGGCCGGCGCACGGCATTGACAGTCTGCCAAGCGATCAGCATGGCCATGACCGTGGTCTTGCCGGCGCCGGTGGCCAGCTTCAGGGCGAGGCGGAACAGGTCCGGGTTGGCGTCGTTGTTGGCATTGGCCAGGTGGTCCAGGAGCCGTTTGCCGGTCTTTCCGATGTTCGGGGCGACCTCCGTCAGCCAGATCGCGGCCTCCACCGCCTCGACCTGGCAGAAGAATGGGCGGATATCGTTGAATGGGTGGTGCCGCCAATGCTGGAGCAGGCGGGCGGTTTCGGGAGTGACGTGCCAGTCGTTCGGATTCGGCAGGGTTCTCCAAAGGTCCACCTGCTTGCGGAGCTCGTTGATGATCGAGGTTGGGTCGTACTGCTGGTCTTCGGTCGAAAGCCCCTTATCGTCGTCGAAGACAATCTGGCGCTGATCTGCGGATCCCTTGCGCTTTTTTGGCTTGGGGATGGGCGTGATGAATTCGGCCCGGCGGCGGGCTTCGATAATCTGTTGGGTCGGCTGGCCCTGCTCGTCCAGTTCCCAATGCCGGGCCGGGTACGCATAGGGGGAGTTGAGGACAGGGTGTTCGAAGAACTGGTTTTGGGTGGGCTCCATCCGAATACTCCCTCATCGGGGATATTCCGATCCCCCTTTCCTACACAGTCACGGCAAACTCGATTTTCGCACTGGCCAGGAAGCCGCGCATCGCAAGGAGAGCGCAGCCCGCAGTCGCTTGATTAATGGTGCGAGAATATTTAAATTAGCCTGAAATAGCAAGGCGATGCGGTGTGTGAAAGCCTTTTAGGCACCGGTGTTTTCTGGGATTGCGAGCCGCGTGACCGGGATCAGATGCTTACAGCGACTTCGAGGTCTTGGTGCACCGTGGCAGGGGCCATCCGAGAGTCTCGCGTTACGTGAATTGCGCGGAAACTGACTGCGGGCTTCCCCTCACTCTTTTGGTTCGTACAACGACCATTGAGGGGAGCCACTCTTGCCAGGTGTAGAACCGCTCGGGGTTCGGTAGCCGATACCAAACCTCGACGGTCTCCCGGCCCTTTAAGAGCACCTTCTGCACGAGCAAGTGCAGGAGGTGCTTTTTTTGTGCGGCGGTGCCGGCGTCGATCACCTTGTCGAAGCGGCCCATCAGCTCGCGGAGGAACTCCTTGCCGAGCGGCGGCAGCTCCAGCCGCTCTCGCTGGTCCTCGATGGCCTGGCGCTCCACCTCCAGGTCGTCCAGCCGCGTTTTGAGTTCCTCGATCTTGCCCTCCGCCGTCTCCGGCTTCATCCGCCCCTCCTCGAAGGCGGCGAAGTAGCGGTCGATGCGCTTGCGCGTGTCGGCGATCTCCGCCTCCACCTTCCGCACCTCCGCGTCCAGGTCCGGCTTCTCGACGGAGAGCTGGCTGTTGGCCTTCTCCCACACCCGGGCCAGCAGGTCCTCGTCGTGGAGGATCGTCTTCACGTCCTGGATCAGCGCCTCCTCCAGCGGCTCCGCCCGCACGTACTCCTGCTTGCAGTCCAGCCCGCGCATCCGCTTCGAGCAGACATAATAAGGGATGTAGACGCCTTTCCTGTCCGCGCCCCCGCCGCCGTACATCGGCGCGTTGCAGCGGCCGCACCGGATCACCCCGGTGAACAGCCGGTCGTCGCCATTGCTGAATTGCCGCCCCTTGCTCTCACCGGCCCGCTCTTCAAGGATCTTCTGGACCTTCTCGAAGGTCTCCTCCGGCACGATGGGTTCGTGGTTGCCGTCGTGGATCTCCTGGCGCCAGCGAAGCTTGCCCATGTAGATGGGGTTCTGCAGGGCATTCAGCACCACCTGCTTGGTCCACTTGCGCCCGGCGCGGGTGCGATGGCCCGCCTCGTTGAGGGCGCGGCCGACGGAGTAGGCCCCGTCCCGGCCCACCGTGTACATCTTGAAGATCTTCCGGACCAGGACGGCCTCCTCCTCGTGGATGACCAGGTTTTTGTCCTCGTCGAGGCGGTAGCCGTAGGGCACCGTGTGGCCGACGAATCTGCCGTCCTTGGCCTTCTTCTCCATGCCCACCTTGGTGCGTTCGACGATGGTCGCGTGCTCGAACTCGGCAAACACCCCGAGCATCTGCAACATCATCTTGCCGGCGGCGTTCTCGGTGTCGAATGGTTCGGTGATGCTTTTGAGCGCCACCCCGCAGCGGGTGAGTTCCTCGACCATCCGGGCAAGTTCGTGGACCTTGCGGGAAAGTCGGTCCACCCGGAACACCAGCAGCGCGTCGAAACGCCCAGCCTCGGCGTCGAACAGCATCGCCTCCAGGCCCGGCCGGTTCATGTGGGTGCCGGACTCCGTGTCCCGGTAGACCTTGCCCTTCTCCCAGGCATCCCCGTAGTGAGCCTTGCAGTAGGCTTCCAGGCGCTCGGTCTGGGCCGGAAGGGAATATTTCTGATGGTCTTCGTCGGTACTGATACGGATGTAAAAGCCGATTCGGGGGTGCTTGGTCTTGGTGGGCGCCGGTAGTGTGGCGGTTTTGGCAATCATGACTATTCCTCCTTTTCCTCCACACACCTACCAGCGATCTGCTGATGACATCAAGGTGCCACCTTGAAGCCAAACGCGAATTAGGAGTATAACCATCCAACCGGTGAACTTGAACCACCCGAAACGCAACACGGCGCCCAAGGCGCCGGAGTGGGAGTAAAGCCATGGCCCGAGGGCTGATCAAGGGGATCACGAAGCGCCAGGCGGACGCCTTTGAGTTCATCAAGAAGTATGTGCGGGAGCACGATGTGCCGCCGACATTGGCCGAGATTGCGACCGCCCTGTCGATCACTCCGCCGTCGGTGCTGGACCTGCTGGCCTCGCTGGAGCGGAAGGGTTTCATCGACCGACGTCGGTCGATGGGACCTCGGGCGATGAAGGTGCTGTCCCCCCGAGGAACCGGTCGCCGGAGGCGGGGCATGATGCCGACCACCGAGGATGGCACTGCTTGGGTGTCGATCGTCGGCCGGGTTGCCGCTGGACAACCGATTTTGGCGGAGGAAAACATCGTTGGCCGGATCCGCATCGACGCCTTGGTTGCCCGGGGCCGCTGCTTTGCCCTGGAGGTCGACGGCGATAGCATGATGGACATTGGCATCCCGGACGGTGGTCTGGTGATCGTTCGCCAGCAGCCGGTTGCGGAAAATGGCGACGTTGTGGTGGCCATGGTGGACGGAGGCGAGGCCACGGTGAAGCGGTTGTCGATCGATGACGACCGGATCGAACTCCGTCCGGAAAACGAGAATTACGAACCGATTCCGGTGACACCGGATTCGGACCTGAAGATATTGGGCAAGGTTATAGGCGTAAGAGAAAGGAAGCGTTGATGCAGGAGATGACGATGGGGGCTGCGGAGCCGGAACCCGACCAACCACCCGCGAGTTACTGGGAAGCCGACCTGGAGGTCAGCCGGGGCCAGATCCTGGAAGATGCATCACAGGATGGCTACCTGTCCGAGTGGATCGGGAAGCTCCCCGGTCGGCCAATCGGTATGCTCTGTCGGATCCTGGGGATCGAGGCTGGTGGGTCGGTCCAACGTAAGAAGGATGCGCTTCGGGAACGGTACGATGAACTGCTGCCCTACCTGCTGGTCGATAAATTTGCCTTCCGAAAGTCAAAGGTCGCGGCGACGGATGTTGCCGAACAGGTGTTGTCCGATGAGGTGCTCGACCTCTGCCGGAAGGGCGAGGACGAATACGACATTACAGCGCTCCTGTTCGCGGTTTTTCACCACCGTTGGCAAGACCTACGCACGGTGTTTCACCTGGACAAGATCCACAAAGCCGGCTTTGCCCGCATGAGCCTGAATGGTGCTGGGAAGCTACCATCGAAGGCCTTGGGCGACTACCTGAAACCGGAGGTGTTGCAAGGCGTCTTGAAGGCTTTCGACCATGACCAGGGGCCAGGACGGCGGAGTGAACTTCGGGACATCATCGTTCGGGATGACCGCCACATCGTGTTTGTGCGCCGTGGGGAGCGTCCGGGTTTGATCATGCAAGATCGGGACGTGGTACACGGCTTTTCGATGGAGTGGGTCGTTCTCGACTTCGACGATGACGCCAGGCACGTGAACATCTCCTCCCACAGCGTGAGCGAATCCCTGGAGATCGCCAACCGCATCGCGTCTGGATATTTCGGCATCGCCTGCGAATACGACAACCAGATCGAGGTTACCTACGAAAAGCAGCTGGAGATCCTGCTGTCTCAACTGATCGAAGAGCAGGTGGACGATCTGTCATTCGTCGAAATCGTCGTGGCGGACAGCCAACTGGAGGGCTCCTCGAAGATGAGGCTTTCGAATGCGGCTTCCGTGTGCCAATCGGTCCGGCATTTTGGGAAGGCCGTGGGAGACCTCCTCACCACGATCGCACAGATTGAAAGCATCAAGGTGGGGTACTCGGGCAAGCGGGTGTCCCTTCTGTTCGAACCCAATGACACCGCCGGTGAATACGTCGTGCGGTATTCCGATCACCGCCTGAACGGTCTGGAACGCCGCTCGTTCGAGGCCTACATGAAGCGAACCCATGGCATCACCATCCTCTCGACGGAAAAACGGCACAAACGGTAACCGGGAGGCGTTCAGGCAGCTACTGCGGGATGGGGTGACCACGCCCAACCCGTCGCCGTCCGTCGCCGAAGCTGCACGTGCACTGGAGTTGCTCGGCTTGGTCGAGGTGCAACCGCAGACCTACGTCTTGTGTGTGAACTTTAAGGACCGTGACATCACGTTTGCGAGAAACCGGTCTTGCCGTGGGCGGATCTATATCGACCGGATGATGGATGAAGGGGGGCACGAATACCGGTGCCCCGACTGTGAGCGGCCGGTGTTCCCGTCGAGCGGGAAACAACGCCACTCGGAAATACGCACCAACGTGTCCCAACCGGGGGTGCAGTCATTCGTCAACGCCCGTCTCATGAAGCTCGAGGTGGGTGTGAAACAACTTGCGGACGGCGTGTTCAAGGTCGACCTGGACGGCATGGGCGTGGTGGTCTGCATCGCCGACCACTGCAACGACGAACGCTATCTCACCCGGGACTGGGCCATCGTCACCCCCACCTGTTACGTCGTGGTGAACCCGTACAACCTTACGGACCGCTTTCTCAAGGAGGAATGGATCACGGCTGTCCTGCTGGCGGATATCGCCGCCGGTGCCGTGGACCTGCCGGAGACGGTGCGGAAAGTGGCCGAATTGGGTCCACCATCCATGGTGGCCAGGGCGTCGGTGCCTATCTACACGAAAGAGGCGCGGGCAATCGTGGCGAAGCCGGTGACGCCGCCCGTTCCCGGGCGCCGGTTCACCGTGGAGGTCGGCCCCAAGGCGGTTCGGATTGAGGGCTTGCCGGCGCTGGCCGCCCAGGCGGATGCCCAGCTCCAGGTATTTTCCATCCTGTGGGAGCGGTTCCTTCAGGATCTACTGAACAACGCCGCCCCCGACGCCTTCCGCACCATCACCCTATCGGAGATTGTGTCGGAGTTGGAACGGCGCCAAGACGGGACGGTCGAAGATGTGACCTCGGTCCGCCGCACGATCAACCGTCTTCAGGAAGGGTTCGAGAAAAAGGTTAAGAAGGGGCTCGGCTTGCCCATCGACCGGGAGGATGTCGTCCAGACACTCTCCTGGCAGGGTCAGGGCGATGAGACCTACGGCTACCGCATCAACCCGTTCACCGTTGCCGCCCGTCCGTTCCAGGCGGACGATCGGTAATCTACCTTTCCGGCAACTCCGTTCCCTGGTTCATGATCGCGACGTATCCGGTGTAACCGAACAGCCGGTTACGCTTCCGCTCGGTCAACTCGTGGACGATGCCCAGGCGCTCCAGGTGCCCCAGGCACTTATTGACCGTCGCCGCTGTAATGCCGGTTTTCTCTACCAGCCAGCCGGATGTGGCGATGGGGTGTTCCAGCAACGCTTGGTGAACCAGAAGAGTGGATGGGGCCGAACGCCCCAGTCCGGAGATCTTGGCGCGATCCTCATTGGCCAGAGCCACCAACTGCTGAGCGGTCTCCACCGCCTGGGTAGAGGTGAAGATCACCGCCTCGGCAAAGAAATCGATCCACGCCTCCCAGTCTCCGGTCAGGCGGACATTATCGAGTAACTCGTAATAATACTGGCGGTGGGTCTTGAAATAGAGACTCAGGTACAGCATCGGCTCCCGAAGCACCTGTTGCTCACAGAGCAGCAGGGTGATCAGCAGCCTGCCGAGGCGCCCGTTGCCGTCCAGGAATGGGTGGACGGTTTCAAACTGTACATGGGCCAAAGCGGCCTTGAGCAGCACCGGCGTCGGTTCCGGCTGGTCGTGCAGGAATGTTTCCAGGTTCCCCATGCACTCGATCACCCGGTCCGGCGGTGGCGGCACGAACGCCGCATTGCCCGGCCGGGTACCTCCGATCCAATTCTGACTGCGGCGAAACTCCCCGGGTGACTTCTTGCTGCCCCTCCCCTTGGAGAGCAGGACTTCATGAATCTCCTTGATCAGACGCAGCGATAGTGGGAAACCGTCCGCCAGCCGCTTGAGGCCGTGGTTCAGGGCGGCAACGTAGTTGCTGACCTCCTGAACATCATCCAGGGGAACGCCCGGCTCTTGCTCCAGTTCGAACAGCAGAAGGTCGGAGAGCGAGGACTGTGTTCCCTCGATCATGGAGGAGAGCACCGCCTCCTTGCGCACGTACATATAAAGGAAGAGTGGCGTGTCGGGCAGAAGGGTCGACACGCTGTCCAGCCGTCCCAGCGCCAGGAGCGCCTGGTCGAATTTTTCCCGCAACCCCGGTGTCCAATCGACGGGCGGCCGGGGTGGCAGGGGGGTGGGCACGAAGGCTCGGGCTTTCTCTCCCACCGTCGAGATGGTGACGTATTTCCCCTGGAGTTTCCGCTTCATGGCTTGTGGTCCGATCCTAAAATAGCGCCCGCCGTTATTTTACGGTATGGCGTAAATATAAAATAAAGCGCCACGTTCATTTAATCAAGCGGTTATCCGGGTAAAAAACGGCGCACAACCCCCTCTCGGACGCCTTCAATGGGCTCCCCAGTCATCACCGAGGAAACTTTTTTCGGCCAGATAACGCCTGTTCTACAAGGGTTTCCGGGAGAACTGTCTCAAACTTTTTCAAACTGTCTGACGATTTTCCCAGCCTCCCACCAGGGGGTACCCGGGAATTCTGACCAGATCGTAACTACCTGAAAATACGCGGCCAACGATTTTCCCTCCGAGCCGCTTTCGGACTCGCCGGGGTGCGTCTGCGGGAGAACTGTCTCATCCGTTTTTGAACTGTCCTCAACTTTTCCGAGGCCGGAAAACACCATGGGCCCAGGAAACACAGCGCCCCCGAGGCGCCCCCTGGGAGGACAGATTGGTGCAGACGGAAAAACCCCCATTTGAACTGACACGGCACACCCGCCAGCTCACCGCCAAACAGGCGGATGAGGTGGTGGATGCCGTGGCGGACCTGATCGTGTCCTTCCTTAAAACCACGGATGCCCCCGCCACCGGGTGGGATAGGAAGAAGGAAACGACCAATGAGTAGTCAGGCCGGCGCGGTAGCGCCAGAGGAAACCAAACCGGAGAGCGAGTGGCTCGAAAACCTGGTGGCAAGCCACACCACCAAACCGCAGCTCCCCATCATCAGCGCAGACCAACGGTTGGCCGAGGCCCGAGGCGTGAAGGGGGTGCTTATCGGCCTCAGTGGCATCGGAAAGACCAGTCAGCTCTGGACCCTGGAGCCCCCCACCACCTTGTTCTTCGACCTGGAGGCCGGCGACCTGGCCGTGGATGGCTGGGCCGGCGACACCATCCGGCCCCGTACCTGGCAGGAATGCCGCGACTTCGCCGTGTTCATCGGCGGTCCGAATCCGGCGCTCCGGGACGATCAGCCGTACAGCGAGGCTCACTACAAGGATGTGTGCACGCGTTTCGGTGATCCGTCGGTGCTCGACAAGTACGAAACGGTGTTCATCGACTCCATCACTGTGGCCGGCCGCCTCTGTTTCCAGTGGTGTACGGGGCAGCCCCAGGCGGTATCGGATAAGACCGGCAAGCCGGACATGCGCGGCGCTTACGGGCTCATGGGCCAGGAGATGATTGGATGGCTCACCCACCTGCAGCACACCCGCCGGAAAAACGTCTGGTTCGTCGGGATCCTCGACGAGAAGCTCGACGACTTCAATCGG
>JBHHVL010000074.1:0-12465 GCA_046754245.1 Binatia bacterium
AGCCCATCTGGCTGTCGCAGCTGTCGTCCGTGCAGACGTTGCCGTCGTTACAGTCTGGCGCCACGCCGCCCACGCAGATCCCCCCAGCGCAGGTATCGGCGGTCGTGCAGGCGTCGCCGTCATCGCAGGGCGCCGTGTTATCCACGTTCACACAGCCCATCTGGCTGTCGCAGCTGTCGTCCGTGCAGACGTTGCCGTCGTTACAGTCTGGCGCCACGCCGCCCACGCAGATCCCCCCAGCGCAGGTATCGGCGGTCGTGCAGGCGTCGCCGTCGTCGCAGGGACTGGTGTTGAGCACGTCCACGATGCACGACCCCATCGCGTCGCAGACCGAGTTATCAGTGCAGACGTTGTGATCGGTGCAAGCAGTACCGGCCGCTACGAGCTCACAGGCCGAACTGCAGCAGTCGCCATCGAGACTGTTGCCGTCGTCGCACTGCTCCCCGAAATCGATTATCCCGTTTCCGCACACGTCGACGATCTTGCCGATCACCGTGAACTGGTTGGTCTCAACACTCGGTGTTCCGAAACCAGGACCTTCGACGCGGAAGAAGTTGTCGCCGCACGGACCGCCGGTAATGACGTGGCGGGTAGCTGGATCACCGACCCAACCCGCCGGTGCACCGACATCCCAGGTGAGAAATGGCCCTATCCGGCTAGCGTATACGTTTTGAAAGTTTCCTATGACGCCCGGGACATCGTCGATGAAGTTGACATCACCGGCGGCGTCAGCCGTGACCACGTCCGTCCCGTAGGGATGCGTGACCGTATAAGTGGCACCCGCATCGAGACCGAAGCCCCTGATTCGTATGCGTGTCTTGGCGGTTTGATCTCCGTCTACGACGGCGCCGTTGTCGAACACTGCGATCAGGCCGAGAGAAAGACGTATTTGCTGGCCACCCGGGAGGTTCTTGATGACCGCGTCTGCCGACCACCAAGGCGCGTTGAGAGGGAAATTGTCGGGAAATGACACGGGTTGATTCGGGAACGGAAGCTCGAGCTGAGGATCGAAACAGAGCCCAGGCTGGAGACAGAGCTCGAGCGCCAGGCCGTTGGAATCGACGTAGTACTCGGGATACCCGTTGGCCGCCGAAATCGGCCCGACGGATTCCAGTGCTCCCGTCGCTGGCAGGCAATTACCCGCGCCGTCACACTGTTCGATGGAGCAAGCGTTCGGATCGGCGGTGCAGGATGCGCCCGCGGGCTTCAAGCAATCGCCAGCCATCTCGTTGCACGTATCGTTACAGGCCGGACCTCCGACACAAGGGTCGCCAGCGTGGGAACAAATCCCACCGGCGCAGGTATCGGAGCCGTTACAAAACAGTCCGTCATCACAAGAGGCTATGTTGGGCACCGACACACACCCGACCGCAGAATCACAAGAATCGTCGGTGCATATATTGCCATCGTCGCAGTTGGCGGTCACCCCTCCGACGCAGGCTCCAGCAACACAGACGTCCACCGTCGTACAAAGATCGCCATCATCACAAGCAGCCGTGTTGTTGGAATGTTGACAGCCCAACGCGGAGTCGCAGCTATCGTCGGTACATACGTCACCATCATCACAGTTGGGCGGATTGATACCAACACACGCACCACCAAAACACTTGTCAAGGGTCGTACAGGCGTCGCCGTCATCACACGCGAGAGTGTTATTCGTGTAAACGCATCCCACCGCCGGATCGCAGCTGTCGTCCGTGCAGCCATTGGCGTCGTCGCAGCTGTTCACGACCCCACCGACGCACGCACCGGCGTTGCACTGGTCGTTCAACGTGCAGGGATTGCCGTCATCGCAGGCAGCGGTGCTGTCGGTCACAAACTGACAAAGGCCGGTGGCTATGTCGCAGCTGTCGTTGGTACAGACGTCGCCGTCGTCACAGACGATCGCCGAGCCCGCACACACGCCATTCGAGCACAGATCGTTCTCGGTACAGAGGTCCGAATCATCGCAAGCCGCGGTATTGTTCACGTGCTGGCAGCCGATCACCGAATCGCAGCTATCGTCGGTGCAGACGTCGCCGTCGTTGCAGTCAGTCGCCGACCCGCCCGTACAGAGACCACCCGAACAAGCATCGTTTGTGGTACAAGCGTCACCATCCTCACAAGGTGCGGTGTTGAAGGCATGTTGGCAGCCAAGAGTAGCGTCACAGCTATCGTCGGTGCATATGTCGCCGTCGTCGCAATCCAGCGCTGTTCCGCCAACGCAACTCCCAGCGGCACAGGTATCGTTTGTGGTACAGACGTCACCATCATCACATGCCGCGGTGTTGTTCGCGTGTTGGCACCCGGTCACCGAATCGCAGCTGTCGTCTGTACAGAGATCGCCGTCGTCACAGTTCGGAGGCGAACCACCCACGCAGACCCCACCAGCACAGGTGTCCCCGGTTGTGCACGCATCAGAATCATCACAGGGCAGCGTGTTGTCGATATGCTGGCAGCCCGTAACTGCACCACACAGGTCTTCGGTGCAGGGATTGCCATCGTTACAATCGACCACAGTCCCTACGCAAGCACCGCCAACACAGGTGTCGGCGCTTGTGCAGGCGGTGGAATCGTCGCAGGTGTGAAACTCGAAGGAGCAAGTGGCAGAACAGCAATCGCCGCTGACGGTGTTGCCGTCGTCACACTGCTCGCCGTTGTTCAGGACTCCGTTGCCACAGCCACCGCCAACCGTGATCACCGCCCCCTGCGTGGTGGTCGGCAAAGCCGTACCCATGGGGGTGACCATGACGTTAGAGGCCAGGCTTATCACCAGCATGCTGCCCGGTGCGGCAGCCGCGTCGACCTGAAAGGTCACGTTGGCGACGCTCACCGCGCCGGTCGGCTCTGTAAAGCTAGAGAACTGAAAGGCCGTAAGCGAGGCGTGACAGCCGGAAACCGTGTGTATAGGCGGCGCCGTGAATGGCATCGTATTTCCGCCCTGAACCGGAGGGATGACCTGCATGGACGCAGGATCGCAGTCCACCGCAAGGTCGTAGGCGCCCAACGCATCGGCACCAACGTCGATGATGATCTCGCCAGTCACCGCATCACCCGGAACGACAAGTCCCGGCGGCAACTCGAGCCTGGCCTGAGCGGCCATGACCTGCGCGGGCATCGCTACCGCCACGGTGCCGATCGCCACCAACATAGCCGTGAGAATTGACCTTCTTATCTTCATATCGCTGGGTACCCCCCAAAATGTGTTTACGAGTTTTTCCTTGGCTGCCAGGGACCTGCGATGAATAACCAAGCTCGCGCGACAAGACCGCAAACCACAGAAGCCTAGTAAAAAGTCACGATCCGCTTTTCGCAGAGTGTCAAGGGGGTGGCCGATTTCGGTTGCCGCTGGAATACAGACCCGCCTCCAGGTTGACGGCGTTCAAGACGGTCGCGCCTTCGTCACAACGCGAACCCGACTTCACTCGCGTCCGCAACTGCCAAATCAAGCCTCACGGCATAGCTCAGACGCCACCTTGCAGTGGCGCACGCGGTCATTCATGCACAATTGCTACAAAAGCGAGGACGCCCTCTACCCCCGCATCTCCAACCCCACGGTTTTGGCAATCGTGGTTGCCATAGGTTCCACCGGCGCGGGCCACAGGGAGCCTGCAACAAAGGCTGACTCTACCTTCAGCGCCACGACGTCGCAGCAAGCAGCGCCTCGCAAGCGGCTCTACTACAACCTATTTCAAAATGTACTGTGGCCCATTCGGGGGGGTACAGGGTCATAACCAGGTCTTGAGCAGGCCCTCGATCGGATCGGCAGAGGGCCCATGGTGAATACGAAGGTATGCAGACCAGGGCGCCCGATCATGGAGGGCGAAGACCAATGCAGCCGCAACCCCTTCCTCTTGACCACTGGCCTCAGCCCTGCGTTCCGATATAAGCACCAGATGAACCCTGTCGCAGTGCGACGGGTCTAGATTCAGCATCGAAAGTAGGAGAGAAACGCACGATGGCTAGGAAAGTTTTTGTGGTGGGTGTGGGCATGACAAAGTTCGAGAAACCGGGCTCGAAAGCCTGGGACTACCCTGACATGGCCAGGGAAGCGGGTTCCAAAGCTCTTGAAGACGCGGGCGTTCCTTTTGGGCTCGTAGAACAGGCCTGCGTCGGCTACTGCTACGGTGATTCGACCTGTGGCCAGCGAGCGGTCTACGAACTCGGGCTCACGGGAATCCCGGTCTACAACGTGAACAACAACTGCTCGACCGGTTCCACAGCCCTGTTCATGGCCAAACAGTTCGTAGAGGGCGGCATATCCGACTGCGTTCTCGCACTTGGTTTCGAGAAAATGGAGAAAGGTTCGCTGGGGATCAAGTTCACTGACCGCATCAATCCCATGGACAAACACTTCGGTCTGATGGTAGAACTCCGTGGCTTTTCGCAGGCGCCGGGCGCTCCCCAGTTCTTCGGAAACGCCGGTCGCGAGCACATGGAGAAGTACGGAACCACCGCGGAACAGTTCGCCATGATCGGCTGTAAGAACCACAAGCACTCCGTCAACAACCCTTACTCCCAGTTCCAAGACGAGTATAAGCTGGAAGATATACTCGACTCCCAGGTGGTCTACGAGCCCCTTACTAAGCTACAGTGCTGTCCCACCTCGGACGGCTCAGGCGCGGCTGTTCTCTGCAGCGAGGAGTTCGTACGTACGCACAACCTGCAGAGCCAAGCCGTCGAAATTCTCGGCATGGCAATGGCGACTGACCTGCCGAGCTCTTTCGAGGAGAAAAGCTGCATAAAGCTCGTGGGCCAGGACATGACTCGCAAGGCCGCCAACGAGGTGTACGAGCAAAGCGGTCACGGGCCGGACGAGCTGGACGTGGTTGAACTGCACGATTGTTTCTCCTGCAATGAACTCATCACCTACGAAGGGCTCGGCCTCTGCGAAGAGGGCAAGGGCGGTGAGTTCGTGGCCTCTGGAGCAGCGACCTACGGCGGGGCCTGTGTGGTGAACCCTTCGGGCGGGCTAATTTCCAAAGGGCATCCCCTGGGCGCTACGGGACTGGCCCAGTGCGCCGAGCTAAACTGGCAACTACGTGGCCTCGCGGAAGCGAGGCAGGTAGAGGGGGCGAGGATCGCCCTGCAGCACAACCTTGGCCTCGGGGGCGCGGCTGTCGTTACGATGTACCGCCTAGGCGAGTTCGACTGAGTACGTAGGGCGCGCGGGCGGCCGGCGGCGTCAGACCAGTCTCGGTAAGTCCTCGGGCGTTGCGATGATCGCATCGGCGCCGGCTTGTCTGAGTTCGGCCTCGCCACGAAAACCCCACAGCACCCCCACGCTCCGCATACCGGCGGCGGAGGCCGTCCGCATGTCCACACCCGAATCTCCCACGTAAACACAGCGCGCCGGCTCGAGGCCCAAGGCGCCGGCGACGGCCAGCAGCCCCCGGGGATCCGGTTTGGGCGACAATTCGGGGCGAGCACCAAAGACGCACGCGAAGTACCTCGGATTCAGCAGGCGAGATACGAGTATCCGGGTGAACTCATCGGGCTTGTTGGAGAGAACGGCCATGCGGATGCCGCGGCTGATCAACGCATCCAGCATGTCCTCGATCCCGGGATAAGGGCGGGTATTTCGACACAAGCGACCTGCGTATATTCGCCGCATTCGCCGCATACACTCCTCAACAGT
Source organism: Binatia bacterium (assembly GCA_046754245.1). Classification (GTDB taxonomy): domain Bacteria; phylum Desulfobacterota; class Binatia; order UBA1149; family UBA1149; genus JBHHVL01. The sequence goes on from JBHHVL010000074.1 coordinate 5,618, forward strand.
ATCATCGCCCCGAAACTGCTCCGGAAGTGCCCGCCGGGCCAGCTTGGCCACACCGTCCCCCACGAACAAGCGGTAGCTCTTGATCTCGTGGCCACTGAAACCCATTTCCAGCAGCGCGGCGTTCATGGAATCCGCTATATCACCCAAAGAATCGAGCAGGGTTCCGTCCAGATCGAAGATTACCGCTCGCCCGGGCATCCCAGTCTGATCTCAATCGGCGGCAACGAAGGGAGCTGGTGGCCTAGCGCCCACTGAAGCGAGGAGGCCGCTTCTCCAGAAAGTGGGCGATTCCCTCATGAAAGTCCTCACCGGAGAAGCTCTGCAACATCTCGTCGAGAGAAACATCGATCGCCGAACCCAGATCCTGAAACTGCGAATCCCACAACTGGCGTTTCATAACGCGAACAGACCTGGGAGAGACCTGCGTCGCAAGCCCCCTCGCGTATTCCGCCACCGTGCTCGACAGTATCTCGTCAGGTACAGTCCGCTCTACCAGCCCGATGCGGAGCGCCTCGGCGCTCGAGACGAGACGTCCCGAAAAGAGCAGATCGCACGCTGCCCCCATTCCCACAAGGCGGGGCAGCAGCCACGCCACGCCATACTCGGCTACCAGACCACGGCGAGAAAACACGGTGCCGATTGTAGCCCCCGCGGCCATTATCCGGATGTCACAGTACAGCGGTATTACAAATCCGATCCCGACCGCCGGACCGTTGATCGCCGCGATCACAGGCTTGAGGACGGACAGGAAATAGCCGAGGGGTCTGTCAAAATCTGGACGTCTCGCTTTCCAGCCCGCAAAGTCCTCGCTGGCGGAACCGGAGCCCTCGGCGCCGTTGCCGTCGGATTCGGCGGCTGCGGGCCGGCCGGCCGCGCCTCCCAGCAACGACATGTCCGCACCCGAGCAAAAGCCACGTCCGGCACCGGTAAGGACGATCACGCGAACATCGTCGTCTTTCTCCGCGCTGAGCATAGCGTGCTTGAGCTCGTTTTCCATCACCAGAGTCCAGGCGTTGAGCCGGTCCGGACGGTCCAGCGTGATGGTCGCCACCGCATCGTCAACGGAGTACAAGATCTGCCGGTACTTCATGTTATAAGCCCTTCGTGCCGCCGCCGTGCTCCGGGCCCGTTCCAGGCCAGGCGCAACGTTTCTTCGACATCCCTATTAATGCAACCGCGCCACCACGGACCGCCACGGGCGTCACGGAGCTCGCCCCCCTTCCGCGCCCTCTCCCCGGGAACTTGGCACAACTCGAGGAATCGTAGACGGCATCCGCCGCCGCCGCAAAAAGGTCCCCCGTACCACGAGGACAGTCCTCCCCGATCGCAAGGGCTTAGAGAAAAGCGAGGGACGCGGCGGACGAACGCAAGCAGCAAACCCCGCTTAGTTACCAAACACGCTTCCCGGATCCAGAAAGGCCGTTACCGGTCGTAAATTCGTGGGGCGCGGCAAAGGCGAGCCGTGGTTAGGGTAGCGAAGCCCCCCCCCCTTGACGAAGACTAGGGCCTGGGCAGGGAGAAAGCCCTAAGCCGGTCGGGTACCGGAGAACCTGCGTCCCGTAGCGCGACTATCCAGATACCCGGGAATATTTTGCGGTCAGTGAGCCCCGACCGACAACTCTTCGCTTTTCCCCATCGTCCCTTGGGACTGGGCTGACTGGTAGCCCAGCACGACTACAGTGAGGATTACTGCGGTAATCCCGGCCTGAGCGTAGGTGGGCAGCTGAACCAGGAAGGAGACTATACCCTTTCCGTACTCGAAGCCCCCGAGGGCCAACATCGCGACGAACCACGCGTAGGAAGTGGGCCTATCTCCGTGGTTGTAATGAAAATAAATCCACGCGAGCCACACCGCTAGGCTAATGGCATAGCCAACAAAGACCATTGTGTTCTCCTTTCCCCCCTTTTCTGGCGCCGCGCACGTGAACCCGCGTCAGACCGCGCTCCGCTGCCGCCGCTACACAGGCGGTCCGACACGGGCCACGTTTCGCGCCGCAACCTGCCAGTGCAACTCGCTTGCCAAGACGCTTCTGTGGCAAACGCCGCGTTTTCTTCGTGATTTTCGTGTTCGGATGGCCGCCCGATTATCGTATCCGGGAAAGCAGCGGAGAAATCTTTTCCATGTGCGCCAACGTTCAAGAGAATCTTCTAGAGCACTTAAGCGCGAGCCCGATGATCCCCAACCGCTTCTGACCCGCCCAGCGGAGGAACCACGAGCCGACGATCAGTAACCGAGGAGGATAATAAGATAATCCACTAAGGTAATTTGACTTCGAGCCCGCCCTCCCTCTCCGCGAAGCCAACGGCCCTAGTTGGCCGAGGGTTCGGCCGCGTCACCGAGCAGCCGAACGACCTGGGGATCGCGGGTGGCCGCCAGGACGGTAGTAACGGGGCTGGCTTCCCACGCGGCAATACGATCGAGAATGCGCTCACGGGATCCGCACAGTGCGATCTCGTCCGCGAGTTGGTCCGGTACGGCAGCCACCGCCTCCTCGCGCTTTCCCTGGAGGAAGAGTTCTTTCACCGTGGTCGCCGCCTCGAGGAACCCCATGCGTCCGATTAGATCAGCGTGAAAGTTGCGGTGCTTCGCACCCATACCGCCTATGTAGAAGGCCAACATGTATTTGACCGGCAGCAGCGCCTGCTCTAGATCGTCGTTGAGCACGACCTGAACCGGACAGGCGATTTCGAAGCCCGGCTTCATACCCTTCAACGACTCTTCGTACACCTCCTGCCGGTACGGCGAGTAGAAAAGAGGAAGCCAACCGTCGGCTATCTCGGTCGCCATCCGCACGTTCTTCGGACCCTCAGCGCCGATGAAGATAGGAAGGTCCGGCCGAAGCGGCCGCGTTATCAACTTGAGAGCTTTGCCGAGGCCGGTACCACCTGGGTAGGGAAGCTTGAAATGCTCGCCGTCAAAAGCTACCGGCCCTTCGCGACGAAGAATCGTGCGGAGTAGTTCGACGTATTCGCGCGTACGCCCCATCGGCCTGGGAAAAGACTGCCCGTACCAGCCTTCCACCACCTGCGGCCCCGACACCCCGAGTCCAAGAATTAGCCGCCCGCCGGAAAGGTGGTCGATCGTCATGGCGGTCATCGCCGCACAAGCGGGAGTTCGCGCAGAAATCTGCATTACAGAGGTTCCCAGCTTGATGCGCTGGGTGCGAGCGCCTAGCCAACAGAGGGTGGAAACGCAGTCAGAACCGTAGGCCTCCGCCGTCCATACCGAATCGAAGCCAACCTGCTCGGCGAGTTGCACGAGTTCGGTAGGATCTTCCGGGCCCATCATCCAGTAGCCTATAGTCAATCCAAAACGCATTTCGTCATTGCTCCTCGGGCTCCTGCGCTGGCAGTCTAGGAGCGGTCAAGTCCAAACCGCGAGACGGCGCAACGCTCAAGCCATCCAGCGTCCTAACGGGGTGTTCCACAGAAGAGAGATGGCCTTGTGCATGCCCCGCTGCTTCGCCGCATCGAACGGATACCACATACGCTCTCGGTCACGGCCAAAACGATCGATAACGACCGGCATGGTGTGGCAGTAACCGAGTAAACCGCTTTCGGAATTCACCTGCCCCACCCCGCTCTGCTTGAGCCCACCAAACGGAGCCTCGGTCACGCCGTAAACTACCTCCGAATCGTTGACACAGGCCGAGCCGGCCTCGATCCGCCGGGAGATCTCCACGCCATTGTCCAGATCTCGGGTCCACACACTCGAGCTGAGTCCGTAGCTACTGTCGTTGGCGAGCCGCACCGCCTCTTTCTCGTCCCTTACTCGCATAACCGCCACGATAGGACCGAAAGTTTCTTCTCTCATGATGGCCATGTCATGGTTAACTTCAGTAATAACGGTGGGCTCGAAATACAGGCCCGCCAGCCCCGGTGCACGTTTTCCGCCCACTCGCACCGTTGCTCCTCCATCGACCGCATCTGCGATGTGGCGCTCGATGGTCTCCAGCTGCCTGGGCCAGATGATCGGACCGATGTCCGAGTCATCGCCGCCCTGGCGCAGCTCGCCCACGAGCTCCACCACCCTCTCGACGAAGGCCTCATAGACCGGTTCGGCAACGTAGACCCGTTCCACCGCCATGCAGATCTGTCCCGCGTTCAGGCAGGAACCAAAAACTGCTCCGCGCGCCGCGCGTTCAAGATTGGCGTCGGCACAAACGATCATCGGATCCTTGCCCCCAAGCTCAAGCGTGCAGGGAATCAGACGCCTGCCGCATGTCTCGCCGACCTTGCGGCCGGTCGCTACACTGCCCGTGAAACAGATCCTGTCCACGTCGGCGTTGACCAGCGCGCTGCCTGTCTCGCCGTCACCGGTCAGTACGATGAGCAGGTCCTCTGGCAGCCCGGCCTCCGCGAACAGGTCCCCCACCAACTTGCCAGAGTAGGGCGCGACCTCGGATGGCTTGAGCAGCACCGCGTTACCCGCAACCAATGCCTGAACTACCGGGTTGGCCGCCAGGACGAAGGGCCCGTTCCAAGGGGTAATGATTCCCACTACTCCAAGTGGCCTGCGCAGGAGGCGCAGCTTTTTCATCGGGCTGAGCAAGTGCATTCTCCGGCGGCGCTCACGGAGCACACGGGGCGCGTGTTTCGCGTACCAGGTAAGCGAGTCGCAGACCGCGAAGAGCTCCATGAAGAGGCACTCGAGCTCGGTCTTGCCGGTTTCGCGTCGAATCACGTCGACGTACTCGCTCCGCTTGGCCGCCAGGATCCTGGCCGCCCGCCTCAAGTAACGAGCGCGCTCGCGAACCGCCAGCGAACCCCAGTCTTTCTGTGCCAGTCTGGCTCGCGCCACGGCTTCGTTGACATCGGCCGCGGTCATCACCTCTATTGCCCCAGCGGGCTGGAGATCCGCCGGGTTCTTTAGACCAAGTCGCCTGCGACCACCAGCCGATGCTTCGAGTTCTTCAACAATGGCCATCCCTACATTCCCCTTGGGCTCAGATCCCGACGCTCGCGCGCAGTGTAACGAGCTTGAGAGGCTCGTTGAAGCCTCTCCTCAGATTCCGTGGCTTGTAGGCGCGTGGTTTGAGCCGTTGGTCGGTATGGACCCAGCCGAGCGGCTGACCTAGATTGACGGTACTGAGCGTTGTCGGCGCTCGGTCCAAAGGCGAGCTGGAGGCGAGAGAATATGTCGGAGAACGGGTTCTGGAACATGGCAAGGCACAACCGCGAAGCACTCGCTTTGGTTGCGCCCGACGGCACCGAGTACAGTCGAGCTACACTGGCCGCCAGCACCAACAGGCTGGTGCACGGCCTCAGGGCTCTAGGCCTGAAGACCGGGGACTGTGTAGCCACGGTGCTTCCCAACGGCACAGAACTGATCGAGCTGTATCTCGCCTGTTTTCAGGCGGGGTTCTACCTCACCCCGATCAACCATCACCTCACGGCCCCCGAGGTGGCCCACATCGTAGGAGACTCTGATTCGAAGCTGCTGGTAGGGCACGAGCGGTTCGCTCCCGCGTGCACAGGAGCGGCGGAGGAGCTCCGGCTGGACAGCGACCGGTGCTTCGCCGTCGGTGACGTAGCAGGCTTCCGACCCTACGCGAGCATCAGCTCCGGCCACAGCGACGCCGAACCCGACAACCGTAGCGCCGGGCAGGTCATGAACTACACATCGGGCACCACCGGACGCCCCAAAGGAGTCCGGCGTCCACTCAGCGGCGCCGACCCCGACATCATGGGATCGATGTTCGCGATGTTCCTCGCCATGTTTGGAATACAACCCGAAGACGGCAACGTACACCTCTGCGGTTCACCCCTGTATCACACCGCGGTCCTGGTGTTTGCCTCCTGCTCGCTCCACTGGGGGCATACCGTCGTGCTGATGGACAAGTGGACGCCGGAGCGTTCGCTCGCACTATGCGAACAGTACCGTGTCACCACCAGCCATATGGTGCCCACCCAGTTCAACCGCCTTCTGGCACTTCCGCCGGAAATACGGGGGCGTTACGACCTCTCGTCGTTGCGTACCATGGTACATGCCGCCGCGCCCTGTCCTCCGGAAATCAAACGACGGATGTTGAGCTGGTGGGGGCCGGTGATCTTCGAGTACTACGCCGCGAGCGAGGGGGGGGGTACCCTGGTCACACCGGAGGAATGGCTTCAGCACCCGGGAACGGTGGGTAGGCCCTGGCCGGGCGCCGACATCAAGATCTTCGATGACGAGAGTAAAGACGGCGGCGAGTGCTCCGCCAACCAACCGGGCACGGTCTACATCGCTCTTGGGGCACAGGATTTTCGTTACCACAAAGACGAACGGAAAACCGAGGACAGCCGTCGAGGTGGGTACTTTACCGTAGGTGACATAGGTTATCTCGATGCGGAGGGATATCTGTACCTCTGCGACCGCAAGGCCGACATGATCATATCCGGAGGGGTCAACATCTACCCCGCTGAAATCGAGTCCGTGCTCCTCAGCCATCGGAAGGTAGCCGATGTAGCCGTATTCGGCATACCCCACGACGACTGGGGTGAAGAGGTGAAGGCCGTCGTTCAGCCCGCCGAAGGCGTGGAGGCAGATGAGAGCCTAGCAGAGGAACTCGGCGCTTTCTGCGAGGGAAAGCTCGCGAAGTACAAGCGCCCGCGGTCTCTCGACTTCATCGAGGAAATGCCCCGCGACCCCAACGGCAAGCTCTACAAGCGCAAGCTTCGCGATCCGTACTGGCGAGACAGGCGCCGGGCAATCTAGGCGACGAGAACCCGATCATCCCCACCGGCCCACGACACCCGGCAAACCCGGAGGGAGGCGGGTGTCGTGGCAACTCGTCGCACCAACCGCGAGATGGCTCGATCAGGGGCAACCCCCGATTCCCGGTTGGTACTCGACATTAGGATCGCTC
>JBHHVL010000075.1:0-12128 GCA_046754245.1 Binatia bacterium
CAGCCAACACAGCGGCCTGCGACGACGCCGACGCGTGTACGACTTCCGATACCTGTGCGGCTGGTGTCTGCGTGGGCGGAGTGGCACCGAACTGCGACGACGGCAACCAATGTACGGACGATAGCTGCGATCCGGGTAGTGGCTGTGTGAGCAGCAACAACTCGGCTGCCTGTGACGACGCCAACGCCTGTACGACTAACGATACCTGCGTGGCCGGAGGGTGTGTCGGCGGAGCGCCACCGGACTGTAACGATGGCAACGTCTGTACCGATGACAGCTGTGATCCGGCCACTGGCTGCGTCAACAGCAACAACACGGCGAGTTGTAACGACGCCAACGCCTGTACGACGGCCGATACCTGTGCGGCTGGGGTTTGTGTGGGCGGGGCGGCGCCGAACTGCGACGACGGCAACCAATGTACGGACGATAGCTGCGACCCAGCCTCTGGTTGTACCAATGTCAACAACGATGCGAATCTGTGTAGCAATGGAAACGCCTCTGACAACCCCGACGCTTGCGTTGCTGGTGTGTGCCTTGGAACCGGCGGGTGCCAGGGTAGCGACGCCAACTGTGACGATACGAATCCCTGTACCGACGATAGTTGTTTGCCCTCTGGAGCTTGCGACCACGTAAACAACACCTTGCTCTGCAGCGACGGCAACGCGTGTACCACGGGGGACACGTGTACTGCCGGAGTCTGCGTCGGTGGTGTCCCGCCGAATTGTGATGACGGTAACGTCTGCACCGATGACAGCTGCAACTCGGATAGTGGCTGCGTGAACACCGACAATACGGCGGTTTGCGATGACGGCGACGCCTGCACCACGGCCGATGCCTGTGCGGCCGGGGTTTGTGTGGGCGGGGCGGCACCGGACTGTGACGACGGCGACGTCTGTACGGATGACTCCTGCGCACCGGCCACCGGTTGCGTGAACACTAACAACACAGCGAGTTGCGATGACGCTGACGCATGTACCACAAGCGATACTTGTAGCTCCGGACTCTGTGTCGGCGGTGCGCCACCGGACTGTAACGATGGTAACGTCTGTACTGATGATACCTGCAATCCGGTCTCCGGCTGTACAAACGCAGCCAACGCGGCGGCCTGCGACGACGCCGACGCGTGCACGACGTCTGATACCTGCGCGGCGGGGGCCTGCGTGGGCGGCGCGGCGCCGAACTGTGATGACGGCAACGTCTGTACGGATGACTCCTGCGCGCCGGCCACCGGCTGCGTGAATGCTAACAACGCGGCGGCCTGCGACGACGCCAACGCCTGCACGACGGCCGATACCTGTGCGGCGGGGGCCTGCGTGGGTGGCGCGGCGCCGAACTGTGACGACGGTAACGTCTGTACGGATGACTCCTGCGCACCGGCCACCGGCTGCGTGAATGCTAACAACGCGGCGGCCTGCGACGACGCCAACGCCTGCACGACGGCCGATACCTGTGCCGCGGGGATATGCGTTGGGGGCGTCCCACCAAACTGCGATGATTCAAACGTGTGCACGGACGACAGCTGCGATCCGGTCAGCGGGTGCGTCAACACCGACAACACGGGGACCTGTGATGACGGGGATATCTGCACTGTCCTCGACACCTGCTCGGCGGGTATCTGTCTCGCGGGAGATTCTCGCGATATCACCTTTGCCAAGATCAATGCCGCAGTAAAAGATGGCCCGGCGAACGATCGCATGACGGTCAAGGCTACGGTAGCTTCTGCGGATATCGGTGTGTTGCCCAACGTGGGTGGCCTGGAGATCATGATCGTTCGGGCGGACGGTACCGCTCTCTACTCGGCTCGTGTAGATGCTGTTGATTTTGTGGATGCCGGTGGCAGGGGTACGAAGTTCACCTTCAAAGACAGGACCAAGTCTCGTCCCGACAGGCTCGTTATCGTGGTTTTGAAGATCGTCGCGAAGAGGGGGATAGCCAAGGTCAAGGCGAAGGCCGTCGGATCTGAGCTTTCAGGCGTGGCCGGACAGGCAACCCTGTCTGCGTCTGTCATCTTCGGTGACGCTATCACCGGAGACTGCCTGACCGCGTTTCAGGCTGGGTGCAAGACAAACACGAAGGGTTCCAAAGTGAAATGCATTCTGCGCCAGTAGGATGCCAGTGATAGCTGGGACTCTAGACCGTGTCCGAAGGGCGGGTGCGGGAAGGAAGGGCCAGGCGGCTCTCGGCGTACCGCGGCGCGGCTGGGTAGGATCAATCTTTCCCCAGCATGCTGGCTAGAAATTCGTCGAAGCAAGCGGTCCAGGCGTCGACATCTTGTATCGTGGTGCAGGGGCTACAGAGGAACATGTTGAGGTAGGGGATGATGAGGAAGCCCCGATTCAAGGCGTGAAGGTGCAGGAGTTCGAAGTACCCGCCGAGGCCGAGGCCGAGGAGCGAGTCGAAGGTTTCCACCGGTGGCGTGGGAAGAAAGCGCAAATCGCAGCGGTTTCCCATTGTCGTTACGCTGAACGGCAGGCCGTACTTGTCAATTGCCGCCCGCATTCCGCCCACCAGTCTTTCCATTGTGACACGGATACGGTCGTAGACCTCGTCTACCAGAACGTGTTCCAGGGTCAGACGTAGGGCGCGTGTGGACAGCGCGTTGCCCGTCGCGGTCGTTCCGAGTCCGGTCATTCCAGCCGCCATGCTCGGATCCTCCATCGCGAGAATGTCTCCGAGTTTCTCGCCGACGGCCGCGCTGAATCCGTAGACCGCGCAGGGTATTCCGCTGGCAATACACTTGCCAGCGACCCAGAAGTCGGGCTTCAACCCCCAGGGCCCTGTGCAACCACGGGGTCCCTCCGAGAGGGTATGGGTCTCGTCCACGAGCAAATACGAGCCGTGGCGCGTGCACAGCTCCCGCAGTCGCTCGTGAAAATCATCCTGCGGCATCACGATACCGGTGTTGGTCAGCGCCGGCTCGGTGAGTACCAGCGCTACGTCCCCATCCTTGAGCGCCAGCTCGACTGAATCCAGATCGTTCCAGTTAGCGATCTTCGTCGTCGCTGCTGGATCTTGTCCCGGGGAGTAGTCCACAGAAATTCGCCTTCGCACCTCACCCGGAGCCAGCTCCCAGACCAGGGTCTCGTCGACGTTGCCATGGTAGGCGAGGTTGAAGATGACCACTCTGGGGCGGCCGGTCAGCATACGCGCGATCTTTATCGAGAAACGGTTGGCGTCGCTCGCCGAGAGTGCGGTGTACCAGTAACGCAGCCCGAAGCGTTGGGCGAGGATTTCGCTGGCGACGATGGCGTCCTCGTTGGGCAGCAGCGTCGCGATCCCGTCACTGCGAATAAAACTAGACAGGTCTTTCGTTACTTCGTTGTCGGGAGCGTGGCCGAATATGTCAGGGGTGTCTCCGAGGTTGAAATCTATGTATTCATTCCCGTCAACGTCCCATACCCGATTGCCCCTAGAGCGCTCAGCGTAGAGGGGGTAGGGGAGATGCCAGTCTCCGTGCCAGTTACTCATGACGCCCCCTACCATGTGGCGGTTGGCGCGTTCCGCGAGTTCTCGACTCTTGGGAGTACGCTCCGCGTACAGGTCCGTTTCCCTTTCGATGAGCCGGCCGACCCGCGACAGGTCAATGAGGCCGTCCTTGGGACTCAGTAGTTCGACGAGGTTCATTTCGTTCGCTTCGGCCATGTTGGGTCCTTCGGAACTCGCGACATTCTCCTGGTCGCAGGAGCTTTGGCAACGCTGGTGGCCAAGAAGGAGGCCTTTGTTCCGTGCGACCGCGGCGAAGGGGTTCGCACACCTCGGCGAAGTCGTTAGAATAATTGCTCCACCGAGGAGGAGGACCACCGGTGCCGAGTTTACCCCCCGTTTGTCTGAGCTGTGATACGTTCGTTGCTCTCGGCCCGGCGACTGCCGCGGGCATTACGCTGTTCGCCAAAAACAGTGACCGGCCGTCTGGGGAAGCTCAGCCGCTACGCCAGATCGCGGCCCGTGAGCACGACCCGGGTGCGACGGTTCGCACCCAGTATCTCGAGATACCCCAGGTGGAGCGGACGGCGTCCATGATAGGATCGCAGCCCCACTGGCTGTGGGGATTCGAACACGGCGTCAACGAGCACCGAGTGGCTATCGGCAACGAGACCGTGTTCACCAAGGAAACCCTTGGCGAGGTGGGATTGTTGGGAATGGATCTGGTACGACTCGGGCTCGAACGAGCACACACCGCGCGAGAGGCGGTGGAAGTTATGACCGGTCTTCTGGAGGAGCACGGTCAGGGGGGAAGCGCGTACGATTACATGGACTTTCGCTACAATAATTCGTTCCTGATCAGCGATCCTCGCGAGGCCTGGATTCTCGAGACCAGCAGCCGCCGTTGGGCGGCGCGCCTGGCCAACGAGGTGGATTCGATCTCCAACCAGCTGTGCATCTCCGACGACTGGGATCGTCTGAGCGACGGGATGGAGAGGTTTGCCAGAGAAAGGGGCTGGGATGGAGGCGACGGGAGATTCAACTTTCAAGCCGCCTATAGGGATACGGAGTTCGTACCGCCCGTTATCAGCGAAGGGCGTCTGCGCCGGAGCCGGGAGCTATTGGCGACAAACCGCAGTCGGGTCACGCCGGAGTGGATGCGTACAATGCTGCGCGATCATTACGACGGCTGCTTGTTCTATCGAGGTGGTCCCCCCGATCGAGAGACCACCTATAGTTTGTGTATGCATTCTGAGGCCGCCGGTACCACCAACGCCAGCATCATCGCCGAGCTGCCGACAGATCCGGAGCGGATCCCGGTCTGCTGGACGAGCATGGCTACACCCTGTACCGCTGCGTTTATGCCGTTGTTCATCGACGGCAGCGTTCCCGAGGAACTCGGTCGCGCGGGAGAGAAGCCTGGGGCAGACTCACCGTGGTGGAGGTTCAAGAGGCTGTCGGAGGCCTGCGCGCAAGACTTCGAAACCCTTACCCCAAAGGTGCAGGCAATATTTCAGGAGTGGGAGGAAGCGACGGATACGGCCGTGGACGCCGTTCGCGCCGAAGCCCAGTCGCTGCGGGCGATTGGCAGCGAGCAGGAGCTACACGATTTGCTGACCTCCTTCATGCGTGAGACCTACGACTCTCTCCAGTGCCGGTACGCACAAGCCGCCGAAGCCTTGGGGCTGTAGCCCTGGCCATCGAGCGGGTGGGTGCGAGTCTGATCTGGGGAGTGGGGCAAGTCGTTCTGTGGCCGAGGCCAGCCTAAGAATAGCCCTGGACTACGGAAGCGAGGGGCTGGTGGTCGAGTTGCCGAGGGAGCGCACCACCGTTCTCGAACCGCTGTACCCGCCCGCGCTCGAGGACCCGCGCGCAGCGCTACGCGACGCCCTTCGCGCACCGGCGGGATTGGTCAAGCCGTTGCGCGAACTCGTGCGGGGGGCCGACCGGGTCGCGATCTCCGTCTGCGACGGCACCCGTCCTCAACCCCGGGAGCTCATGCTACGTGCCATCCTCGACGAGATGCCCACCGTCGATCGGGAAAACATCGTGCTGCTGATCGCTACCGGGACACACCGCGCCAACACCGCCGAAGAGCTCGTGGGCATGTTGGGCTCGGAGATAGCCGGTGGGTTTCGTATCGTCAATCACGACGCGAGGGATCCCGACGGCCTGTGCTACTGCGGAGAAACTTCCACGGGCGTACCAATCTGGCTCAACCGACACTGGGTGGAAGCCGATTTTCGTATCACGACGGGTTTCGTCGAGCCGCATCTGTTTGCGGGTTTCAGTGGCGGGCCCAAGTTGGTGGCGCCTGGCTTGGCCGGGCTCGATACTACCATGGAACTCCATGACGCGGGGCGCATCGGCCATTCGAGCGCCACGTGGGGAATCACGCACGGCAACCCCGTTCACGATGACGTGCGAGAAATCGCGATCAAGACGGGCGTGAGCTTCGGTCTCGACGTTACGTTGAACGCGAACAAGGAGATCACCGGAGTGTTCGCCGGTGAAGTGCTCGACGAACACCGGCTCGCCTGCGAGGCGTCCATGCGGGAGGCGATGCGGGCGATAGACTCGCCGTTCGACGTTGTCGTCACGACGAACTCGGGTTTCCCGCTGGATCAAAACCTCTATCAGGCGGTGAAGGGGATATCCGCGGCGGCCCAGGCCGTTAAAGACGGCGGCGTAATCATCTGCGCGGCCGAGTGTCGAGACGGCTTGCCGGATCACGGTCCTTACGCGGGAATTCTCGAGCAGGGTACTTCCCCGACACGGTTGCTCGAGCTTATTCGCCGGCCGGGCTTCGCGATCGCGGACCAGTGGCAGGTTCAAGTCCAGGCGCTGGTCCAGGCCCGGGCCCGGGTCATGGTCAAATCCGACTATCTCTCGGCGGATCAGCTGCGCCGAGCGCACTTCGAAGCGGTAGAAGACCTCGCGGCGACGGCTGCGGAGGCTCTCGACGCCTCGGGCCCGAGGGCGCGTCTCTGCGTCCTCCCCCGAGGGCCCCAGGCCATCCCCTATCTTGTGCGGAGATAGCTGGGACAGCGAGAAGCCAGAGCTTGACCGATACAGGCCCAGCCAACCCATCGAAAAAGGAGCCGCGGCGGCGGCCCGGGTGCTACCATCGTTGGTGAGAGAATTCTTCGCGCCAGGCGCTGGATGCAGCCAAGGACCAGCGCGAAGCGGCGTGGCTGATCATGTTGTCGTGCTTTACATTGCGGCGCGGTCGAAGAGCACCGGCCGCGAAACCAGCGGGAATTGGGAGTTCGGGACTGGGATTGCCACTCTTTCTTGCCTTCGCCCTCACGCTCTTGGCGGCCGACCCTGCCCTCGCCGGGTGCCTTGCCGGTGGGCTGGATGAGGAGGCCTGTGTCACAGACTCAGCCGTGCTGGGTGCGCAGGTCGCTAGCGCCGGTTTTTTCGCCGGGGGTAAGTTCGTGCCCGAAGACGGACAGGCTCAGGACGGATTCGGGGGAGCCGTTGCCATCAGCACCGATACGGTGGTGGTGGGAGCAAACGGAGACGATGACAACGGCGAGGATTCCGGTTCGGCCTACGTATTGGCAAAAGATGACTCGGGTAACTGGGTTCTAGAGGCAAAGCTGCTCGCTAGCGACGGCGCCGCCTTTGATTTTTTTGGTACCTCCGTGGCCGTTAGCGGCGATACCGTGCTCGTGGGGGCCTACTGGGACGACGACAACGGCTTCGAGTCGGGCTCGGCCTACGTCTTCGTCCGTGACGGGGTCGGTAACTGGAGTGAACAGGCCAAGCTGCTTGCCAGTGACGGAGCCAGCGCCGACTTTTTCGGTGGAGCGGTGGCCCTTGATGGGGACACGGCGGTTGTCGGAGCGATCGGCAACGACAGCGTCGCTTCTTCCGCCGGTGCGGGCTACGTCTTTGTGCGCGATGGATCCGGGGTCTGGAGCGAGGAGACAAAGCTCGTCGCAGCCGACGGAGCCGCGGGGGATTTTTTCGCTGGATCCGTGGCCGTGGATGGCGACACCGTTCTCGTAGGGGCGCTGCGCGATAACGATAACGGTGCGGTTTCGGGTTCGGTGTACGTATACCTGCGCGAGACGGCCGGCGGGTGGGTGCAGCAGGCAAAACTACTCGCCGAGGACGGATCGGCGCACGATCAGTTCAGCCATTCGCTCGGTTTGAGCGGAAACACGGCCATAGTTGGCGCCATCGGAGACGCCGACAACGGGGTGACCGCGGGATCGGCCTACGTGTTCCTGCGCGATGGGGCGGGCGTCTGGACGCAGCAGGCCAAGCTGCTTGCCAGCGACGGTATCGCGGCGGATGTTTTTGGTCGCTCTGTCGACGTCAGTGGTGGTCTGGCAGTGGTGGGGGCAGAACGAGACGACGACAAGGGCATCGATGCCGGTTCGGTGTACCTGTTTGCACGCGACGCTAACGGAGACTGGCTTCAGAGCAGCAAGTTGGTCGGTGGCGATGGGACGGGCGGAGACCATTTCGGCTTTTCGGCGGCGATCGACGGTGACACCACCGTCATTGGTGCAGACGGCGTCAACGATCGAGGCCTTGATTCTGGCGCGATCTACTTGCTCACGCTTCCGACTCTTTCCTGCGGTGATGCTAACGGCGATGGCTCGGTAACCGCGAGTGACGCGTTGTTCACCCTCAAGGCTTCGACCGGCGTCGTGTTTTGCAGTACCGCGTTTTGTGACGTGAACAACGATGGATCGGTTACCACCACCGACGCTCTGATCGTGTTACAGATTTCGATCGGTCTGAACTTACAGCTTAACTGTCCAGGATGAGTCGGGCGACCTGCTGGGCGATTCAAGGCGTCACTGCACTACCCAATCGCTTTCTTTTACGATGCGCGGATTCTTGCCCCTCGTGAGTCGCACGATATAGCATCCTTTTGACGCGTAACGTTGCCCGGGGCCAAAGCTAAGTCGGGGATAGACGGCGACCGCGTAGTCCTGGTCGGGCATCATGTCCATGGTGTCGAGGAAATAGTCACTGTAGAAATCATTCCGCATTTCCATGAGCACCCCGGATAGCATCCAACCCAGGAAGTACATCTTCGCTGGGATCTCGATGTCATCGGTTGTTATCTCTCGAGTCTCAAGCCAGCTTCTGACCGCGAGAAGGGGTCTTTCCTTGTCTGCGCTGAGAGCATTGGGATAGGTTATCAAGGTAATATCCCGGATCTCGTCCGGTATGATGGCGAGGTCTTTTTCTAACAGGCCGTACGAGACCATCAGTAACTGGGGTTGATGGCTGGCTGAGGAGAGCCCCGACAGCGAAGCGATATCCTGGCGTCCCAACCAGAGAAGTACGGGTGCCGGCCCTTGGCTCGCGAGGAGTTCCTCGATCACGGCCGCCGTCAGTTTTTCGTGCGCTGCCAGGACCTTCACCGACGTTGGGTTGCCCCCGAGGGCCTTCCAGGTCTCTTCGAACGATCGGGCTGCCTGGGCCCCCCTTTCATCCCGCCTGTATATCTGGGTGATCTTTGCCTGCGGTCCAACACCTCGGAGAGTGCGCAGATACCTCGCTGCTGCCTCTGCCTCCTGCACGACGCCTTTGGAGAAATAGAGCGTGTACCAGTTGTGCTCGGACACGGCCGGGTCATCGGTCAGCGGAAAAAGGGCGGGAAGCTTGTTGTCCTCACAGAACTTGTGCACCGGATGCCAGTCGCCCGCTACCATGCCCCCCAACAAGGCGAAGACCGGTTGCTCGCTGTTGTACCGCCGGAGCTGGGCAGACCAGCTGTCCGGCGGTCCCGTGAGCTTCCAGACGACCAGCTCGAGGTCGCGATAGGAGGTCTCCACTTCTCTACGATAGAAGGGGCCCGCAGCGGCGCGTCGCCGTTGATGCCGAGGCTGGGCGTTCTTGGTCTCGATATAGGCTCGGAGCACCGTCAGCATCGCGTCGCGATTCTCAGGCGGCACACCGTCACTGATCACCGTCGCGAACTTCAGCGTCGTGGACGATACCCCGGGAGAATACCGCGGAGAAAGCTGCTCGAGATAAGAGATGAGTTCGGCCATAGCGCCGTCGTCGAGGTCGAAGCGCGGCATGATGTCGTCCAGTTCGCGGCCCACCGGATTGATTCCCGTCCGTATTGCCCTAGCGAGTGTTTCCGCGGTGTACGCTGGACGGAGGAATCCAGAGTCGAAATCCGGAGGTGGTGTTTCCCTGGCTGAAGCGTTGGGCATGAACTGGAAGGGGCTCCTCACTCCCCGCGCCAATGGTTTGAAGAGATACGATGCGCTGACCGGAGGTGTGACGACCGAGCCTTCGTCCGATCCGAGACCGCTCATGAGGTGACAGCTTGCACAGGTGAGCATGCGGCCGTCGACGGGGATGTCGCCCTCTACCATCGCCCGTACCGGTTTGCCCGATGGCAGCACGCCTTCTCGGTAGATCCGCTCGCCGAGAGACAGGTTTGCTTGCCGTACTTCGGTCGGTGCGGCTTGGACGCCGGGTGTGGCGTAGGCCGGTGCGAAAGTCACCATCCACGCTAGGAGAGCGCGGCCCAAAACACCGCCCACCGAGGTAGGGTGAATCGGGCCTCCGGCGACAGGATCAGTCATCATTGTCGGGTGAGTTCTCGGTACTCTTTCATGTATTCGGCTGAACTCATGAGTCCGTCGATTCTCAGCCATTGCTCAGTCCCCGGCGCATGTATGAAGGTGAGCGGGCGGTGATTCATCTTGTTGGTAGCGTAAGCGTCGAAGGCCTTCATGGCCTTGTTGATATCGTCTCGGGTTCCAGTGAGAAAATGCCAACCGGGGCCCGCGCCGAACCTCTCGCTGTAGTCCTTGAGGACCATGGTGGTGTCGTGTTCGGGGTCGATGGTGATCGACACTAGCTGCACCATGCTCGCTTCGGCGCCGAGCTCGTCCTGGAAGCTCGCGAATCCCGCGCTCAGAACCGGACAAATGGTGTTGCAAGTCGCGAATATGAAATTCAGCATCACCGGTTTGTCGGTAGCCAGGAGATTCCTGAGACCAACCTTCTCGCCGCTCCTATTCATCAGCGTGAGATCTGGCACCTCGTAGGATACCAGGCTGCGTACGGGGGCCTTCTTCATGCTGTGCATGTGATGAGAATGGTCTTCCTCACACGCCGCTCTGTCAGGGCGAACCATCGGGGCGACCAGTACCAAGCCGAGGATGACGAAAAAACTTCCCTTGATGGACATGGCTATGTTTCTCCTTCTACCCCGATGTTAGCAGACATGGTGGCGTTGAGCAGGAGGTCGAAGCCCCGGTGGGGAGCCGGGAGGAGGCTCGGCGATCCGGGGGAGGCGTAGTGGGGGAGGGGGGTCCCGGGTCGCCGAGCGCTAATTTACGCGAGCTTTGAACTTCTTCTTGGTGTTCTTCTTCGTGTCGGCGGTCGTGAAGGTGCTGGTCCAGCAGACGCCTTCTCCGTTGAACATCTGCACGACCACCTCGGTGTCTTGAAAGAAAAAAGTGCTGGCGCTTACAGGGCTGGGCATGGGTAGTTGTCCGCCGGTTGCGCGAATCTGTGCCTTCGACCAGCCACGGAGCCCGGGTCGGACCCGCAGTGTTCTGATGCCATCCTCGACAGCGGTCTTGTCCCTGTAGGTGAAACCCACCGGGTTTCGGTCGGTCCATTTCGGATTGGGCAGTAACACAAGAGAAGTGGCTAGGGAGGGTTGGGTGGCGACGCTGTCGTAGACGCAGAGGCTGTATATCGTCGTGTTCACGGGATCACCGAGGTCGGCGTGCAAGAAGTCAGCTCCTTTGCGCCACTTCCACTTCAGGGCGTCTTTGGAGTCGTTGCTCTTGTCGCGCAGCGAGATCTGTGACTTCAGGGCGGTCAGGCACCCGGTGGCCGGCGCGGCAGGGCATGAGCACCCCGCCAAGAGATCGCCCTGGCATATACCGGCCACGCAGCTGTCACCTGTGGTGCATGCATCACCATCATCGCAGGGCCCGGCTGCCGCCAGGTTCTGACAACCAGCCACCGCTTCGCAGCTGTCAGCCGTACAGGGATTTGCGTCGTCGCAGATTGTCGGGGTGCCGCTGTTACATAGTCCGTTGCCACAGACGTCGCCGCTGGTGCAGGCGTTACCGTCGTCACATGGCGAGGTGTTAGCGGTGTTCAGGCAGCCGGTAATCGAATCGCAGAAATCGTCGGTGCAGTTATTCCCGTCGTCACAGATCGTCAAAGGACCTCCGGTACAAGTACCCCCGCTGCAGGTGTCGCCGTTGGTGCAGGCGTCACCGTCGTCGCAGGGCGACGCGTTGTCGAGGTGGTCACAAGCTCCCGAGGGTAAACACGTATCGTCGGTACAGGGATTCGCGTCGTCACAGTTTGTGTCGCTCCCCTGGCATCCGCCGGTTCCAAGGCACACGCCCGCGACGCAAGCATCCGGGTTGTCAGAAGCATTTCCGTTACTACACAGGTTCGTGTCGTCGTTGACGCTGGCACAACCGGAGGCGGGACTACAACTGTCGTCCGTGCATTGGTTTCCGTCGTCGCAGTTCGGCGGCGGGCCGCCCGTGCAGACGCCGGCCACACAACTGTCGGCGGTCGTACACCGGTTTCCATCGTCGCAGCTCGCTGTGTTGTTCGTGCTGACACAGCCCGCAGCCGGATCGCAGCTGTCGTCCGTGCACGGATTGCCGTCGTCACAGCTCACGCTGTTGCCGCTACACACCCCACCGCTGCACACGTCTGCCGTCGTACACGCGTTG
>JBHHVL010000076.1:0-10721 GCA_046754245.1 Binatia bacterium
GGCCAGTACCAGGCAGGTAACGTAAGCGAGGCGATTGGCCAGGGCGTTGCCGACCGAGTAACAAAAATCTGCAGCCAGAAAGCCAACGAAGATCTGTGCGATGGGGATGAAGCGGATATCGGGAAAACCCACGGCGGGTGCCACGAGATAGAGTAACCCCGCCCCCACGAGGACGAATACCAGTAGCCCCATAGGCCTGTCGGAATCCGCCCTCGCGCTGTCAGTCCAGGAGGGGCTGAACCCCCCGGTTCCCTTGAAGATCGAGGCGACCGAGCTTGCACCCGATACACAAAGGTTGAGTAGAGCGAGAACCGCCAAGGGCCAGATCGGCACGGGAAGCACCTCTTTCCAGTCCTTGATGTTCCAGATCATGCTCCACTCGGTAGTAAACTGAAGCCGGCCAGGAAGGGGGACGCCCCAGAAACACAGTAAGAGTGCGCTCAAACACAGTACCGGGAGAACCGGTGCGGCCAGACGCCTGACCTCGCGACGGGGCCAGAGGAAGTAGATAACGAACCAGAGCGCCGGTATGAAAGCGAAGGTGTGCGTGAGCCCGATGCTGGCGAGAAGCAGCGCCGGGACGGTCCAAGGCATCTTTCCCTCCGTGACCCGGAGCAGGGTTCCAAGAAAGAAAAGCGAGAGGGTGATGCCCAGTGCGTGACAGTACTCGCCGGCGAGGACGCTCGGAATATTTCCGCCCCACATCGAATTGCCCTGCTGGAAAAGAAAGGGAAGTACCGAAGCGGCTGCGAGCGCGCGCCCCCCGTAACCGTAGCCCATCGCCGCAAACAGGTAGGCAGCGGCCAGTGGGAGAAGGGTAGGGCCGGCCAGGGTGACTATCTTGAATACCGGCTGCATCGGTAGCACCTTGCCGATGATCGCGATGAGTGCGAAGGGAAGCGTCGAATAGAAATGGAAGACAGGGAAACCCGCGTAGTTCCCCATCGTCCAGCCGGTGAGGTGTCCAGCAGGAAGGAGTTGTTCGGCCATCAGGACGGTGGGGTAGTAGAGTGACGCCATGTCTCCTCCCGCCACGGTGGTGGGCGCGAGAAGATCTTTCCAGGGGTACTGGTAGACGAGAAACGCTACCGGGAGAGCTATTAGGGCCAGGCCTAGCCACCGCTCCCACGGAGGTCGCGCCGTCGCAACCGCGCCCTCGCGGGAAGAGAAGGTCCACCAGGCCGATCTGCCGCCAAGGAGCTGGAGGAGAACAAAGACCACGAGCGAGAACAGGAGCGTGTCTCGCAGGGAGACCGGGGCGACCTTGGCCGGAACCGGCTTAACACGCACGATTCCGCTGACCTGATCGCTGAGTAAGGCGGCGCCTTGGGAGCCTCGAACGATCGCGAAGATTCCGACGTTGCTTCCCGGCAGCAGGGTGGTGACTCTGAGTTCAAAAGAGTGACGCGTCAACCGTCTCCCCGCCGGATCAACTTCGTGGCGAAGACCTCGACCTTCGATGCCCTCCGGAATCAGGATTCGGACCGAGTGGGGGCCGGTCCGGGAATTCGGCCAGTGCAGGCTCAGCTGGCATCTGGTCCACCCTTCGCCCTCGAGCATCGGTATGCTGAAATTTCCGGAAACCCTGCTGCCGCGAGCCTGGCCCACGTTGAAAGGCGCGACCGCGAGGACTTGAAATGGGTAGGCGTTGCCATCCGTGTAGCCGAGCCGGGTCACGACGATGTGCGATCCGGTGGGGGGATCGCTTTCGTCCAGCCTGACCCGCCAGGTATGGGTCGCACCGGACGCGAGCCTGGATATCTCGGCCGCTCGGATCTCTTGTTCGCCGTAGACGATGACCGGCTTGAGCGAAAGCGCCGCCTCGTTTCCGGTATTGGTTACCCGCAGTTCCAGTGTCACTCCGGGGCCCGTAGATACGGTGGAGTCGATCTTGAAGCCGATGGTTCCCGCAGCGGCGTTGGCGGGCAGAGCCAAGGCCGTGGCGAATAGCACCCACAACGAAGACCTGCTGGCGAAGGTCGTCATCAAGCAGCGACTATGTCGAACTGTTCCTGGTGATACTTTTCCGCGACCTGGAGGGTCACCCGCCGGTCGAGTCTTCGCTGCAAAGCCTTGATGGATCGCTCCTCTTCATTGTACAGGTAAGAGATCACCTCGCGACTGGCCCGCACGGTTACCCGGCTCTGGGGCTTGCCGGACCGGGCGGCTTCCTTCTGAATATTTCGAAGTATTTCGTGGGCAACGGTAGGAACCGACTTGATACGGCCTCGACCGTCGCAGTAGGAGCAGGGTGTGGACAACAGCCGTTCGAGGTTTTCCCTGGTGCGCTTGCGCGTCATCTGCACGAGGCCGAGTTCCGAGATTCGAAGAATACTCGTACGCGCCCTGTCGGCGGCCAGCTCGCGCTCCAGCCGTTCGGTGACCTGACGGCGACTCTCATTCTCCTCCATGTCGATGAAGTCGATGATGATGATACCCCCGATGTTACGCAGTCTAAGCTGTTCAACGACGGCGCTCGCCGCCTCGAGGTTGGTTTTGAGGACCGTTTCCTCCTGGCTCTTCCGGCCTACGAAACGACCGGTGTTCACGTCGATCATGGTCAGTGCTTCGCCCTGATCGATGACCAGATAACCGCCCGATTTGAGCCAGACCTTGGGTTCAATGGCGCGGTTGATCTGCGCCTCGATCCCATAGTGGTCGTATATCGGTTTTAGGTCGCTGTAGTGCTCGACCCGTGCCGAGGCGTCGGGAAGAAAGTCCGACACGAACCTTTTGACCCGCCCGTAGTCCTCTTGCGAATCGATCGCGATCTCGTCGACCTCACGGGAGAGCATGTCACGTACGCAACGCAAGACGAGGTCGAGATCGCTGTGCAGCAGGGCGGGGGCCTTGACTTCGGCGGCTTTCTCGCGGATCGCGTTCCACTGGCTCACGAGGCTGTTGACGTCGGCGAGCACATCCTCGCGAGGCAGGCCGACACAGGAAGTGCGAACGATGATGCCGCCGTCTCTGGGCTTGGCGCTCTGCACGATATCCCGCAACCTTCGCCTTTCCTTTTCATTGACGATTCTCTTGGAAACCCCGATCTGCCCACCTGAGGGCATCAGTACCAGATATTTTCCCGGCATGGATACGTATGACGTGATGCGCGCACCCTTGGTGCCAATGGGCTCCTTGGCGATCTGGACGATGATTTCATCGCCCCGGCGGATTTTCTTCTCGATCGGACTGTAATCGCGTCCGCTACGAGGTTCCTCGTACTGGACGGCGTCGTCACCGGTCTCGTCGGAAGGATCGTTGTCGCCTGGCGTCAGTACATCCGCCGTGTGGAGAAAGGCAGCTTTCTCCAGGCCGAGGTCAACAAAGGCCGCCTGCATTCCAGGTAACACCCTGGTGACCTTGCCCTTGTAGATGTTTCCGGCAGCGGCTTCCTCGGAGCTACGCTTGATGTGTATCTCCGCGAGTATTCCGTTTTCGAGTAACGCGACACGAACCTCGTTCATGCTCACGTTGACGATGATCTGTTTGCGCAAGCTCTTTCTCCGGCCGTTTTCGGTACAAGGCGGAACTCTGTCCGCGAACGGCTCCGATATAATGCGATCACGACTCGAGTCCCGGGCGCCGATCGCGCAGGGGGGAGGCTCCAAGGGTGATCTGACTCCGAAGCTAGCATAGTAGCGCCTCTTATCAACGCGAGGCGTCGGTTCTTGCCCTTGACCTACCCCTCTGGCAAGCCTACGAGATCAGCAGGTTTTTGGGCGAGAGTATAGAAATCAGTGGTCGAATTCAGTACATTGATTGTTCAGCTGCGTGGTGCGAGGTTGGGATAGTTGAGGATCAAGCGGCTCGAAATGAATGGCTTCAAGTCCTGCATGGATCGGACCGTGCTGGATTTTCGAGCGGGTGTGACCGGCATCGTCGGCCCCAATGGCTGCGGCAAGTCCAATATCGTCGACGCCATACGCTGGGTCCTGGGCGAGCAAAGCGCCAAACACCTCCGTGGCCAGGCCATGGAGGACGTCATTTTTGCCGGTAACACCGAACACGGGCCTCTTGGCGCGGCCCAGGTCACACTCACCTTTGACAACGAGGACAAGTTTCATCTCGAGGGGGAGGAGGAAGGCCTGGTCTCTGAGGCCCTGGCCACCCTCAAGGACGTTCCCGAGATCGAGGTCACACGGCGGCTGTATCGATCGGGCGAGTCCGAGTACCTGCTGAACGCCAGGCCCTGCCGTTTACGTGACATTACAGAACTCTTTCTCGGAACGGGGGTCGGCAGGCGCGCCTACTCGATCATAGAACAGGGGCGCGTAGGCCGTATCGTCGAATCGAAGCCCGAGGACCTGCGGTTGTTGATCGAGGAGGCTGCGGGTACCACGCTCTACAGAAGCCGAAAGCAAGCGGCTGAGCGCAGAATCGAGAGGACCAAGGAGAACCTGGCCCGTGTCAACGATATCCTCGTGGAACTCGAGCGCCAGATGAGATCGCTGAGGCGCCAGGCTCGGGGGGCGCTCAAGTTCAAAGAACTCAAACAAGCCGAAGAGGACTTGGATCGTCGGCTCACGGCGAGGAAGCTTCGCGGCGTTTCCTCTCGTCTCGAGACGATCCGCGAACGACTAGCCGAAATCTCCGGCGAAGAACGGCGGGCGCGCGAAGGTCTCGCCGACCTCAATCAACAGCGTCAGGCTGCTCGCGAGCGCAGAGACGCGCTTGAGAAGAGGGCCGAGGAGGCTCGAGCAGCGGTCTACGACGCCAAGGCCCGGCTTGATCGTCTGGAAGATGAACGGCGGTTTTTGAGTAACCGTATCGATGAGTTACGGCGTCTCCTTCGCGAAGGGCACGAGGAAATCAAAGCCCTCGAGACCAAGCTGACTGCTTGCGTCGAGGAAGAAAAATCCCTGATAACCGAACGTGAGCAGCTCGACGCCTCCTTGGACGGCGTCGGGTGTGACCTCGAAGAGCGGCAGTCGGCGATTACCAAGATAGAGACGAAGATGAAGGAAGCGGGCCAAGAGCTCGAAGCTCTCAAGGGAAGGCTTATCGACTGCCTTGCCGCCGAAGCCGCCGCCAATAACGAAAAAGCGGCACTCCGCAGGCAGCTCGACGCCAGCGGCGAGCGCCAGCGGCGTTACACGCAGGAGTCCTCGTCTCTTGATATCGTCGCAGAGGGGCTGGTCGAGGAAGTGACGGCCTGCCAGAACAGGCTCGACGGGTTGTCCGAGAAGCTGCGGCACGCAGAACGGGGCAAGGAGGCGGTCGCGAACCGGCTCAAGGAAGTCCTCGAGAGGAAATCACGAGTGTCGCGGGAATCCGAAGATGCGCGTGAAGAGGTCGCCGCCCTCGAGTCGCGCTACCAGTCGTTACGGGAGATGAACGAATCTTTCGTCGGTTACACCGACGGAGTGCGTGCATTCATGAGCAATGGGGGAGTCGAGCACACCGGCGCTCGCGCCGTCGTTGCCGATATCATGGAGATAGAAGAGGGGTACGAAAAGGCCGTAGCCGCGGTGTTCCAGGAAGCGCTCCAGTACGTCGTCGTGCCGGACACCGACGCGGGTTTGAGAGGTGCAGACTATCTCCGGGACCGAGAGTGCGGGCGTGCGAGTTTCATCCCGATGCGTCCGCGGGAAGTGGACGGCCCGGACAACGTTCCTCCAGGGTTTTCGCGGCTTACCGATCACCTGGCGGTGAGGGAAGGCTACGATCAGGTCGTCAAGACCTTGGTGCGGGATGTGGTCGTCGCGGATTCCCTGGGCGAAGCCACTGGCCAGTGGAGGATGAACGGCTACCACGCGACCTTCGTAACCCTGGACGGAGAAACCGTGAACCGCCAGGGCGTAGTCACCGGTGGCTCGGGATCCGCGGGGGACGAGGGGCTGCTGCAACGCAACGCGGAACTGCGGTCTACCAAGCGCGCCTTGG
Organism: Binatia bacterium; assembly: GCA_046754245.1. Taxonomy (GTDB): domain Bacteria; phylum Desulfobacterota; class Binatia; order UBA1149; family UBA1149; genus JBHHVL01. The sequence goes on from JBHHVL010000076.1 coordinate 5,884, forward strand.
ATGTCGCGGTGGGGATCCGCGATAGTTCCGTTGCCGTGCTCGCGGAGGTGCGCGAGGAAGCTCGGCGCGTCGGAGAAGAACTTTCCGGTCTCGACCGCCAGCTACACGAGCTCGCGGTCGCAAAGGTAGGCTGTGAGGGGGATCTCGAAGTGAGACGCCAGAACCTCGTACGCACCCGGGATCGGGCTCGTACCCTGGCCGAAGAGCAGCAGACGCTTGCGGCCGAGATGGCGGTCTTGAAGGAGACGGTGGACAGTTCCGCCGGTGCCGTCGCCGCCATCGAGGAGGAGAAGGGTCGGCTTGAGGGCCTGCGTCGTAGGGTTGAGGCTGATCTGGCGGCACTCGAGCAGGAGCGCCGTGGTATAGCCGACCGCCTGGAGGGACTCAGGGTCGAGGCGGCCGAGATCAGGCTGAAGAAGGACAACTGTGACCTTCGTCGAAAAAGCTTGGCGGCGGCGCGAGAGGATCTGCGCGGGCGTTTGATGCGGCTCGGCGAGCGCATGGGCCGCGACAGTCGAGAACTCGACATCGCGACCCTGCGCCTTCGCGAGCCGGAACTCGACGTCGACAAGGCTCGGGAATCGATGCGGGCATCGAAGGCTGAATTCGAGCAGGCCGACTCGGAGTACAAAGCCCAGCAGGGGGTCTTCGACGCCCAAGACAAGCTCATAGGGGAACAAGGCGAAGCTCTCGACAAGGTGCGCGAGCAGAGGGGGGGCTACGAACTCGACGGGCGCCAGTGCGAGCTCGAGTACGTATCCATCGAGGACGGCCTCCGCGAGAGACTGGGAATCGACGCCGCGACCTTGATCGATCAGCAGCCGGAGGAAGAGCTCGACGTCGACGAGATTCGAGGTGACCTCGATACCGTCCGTGACCGAATCCGTCGGCTAGGAACCGTCAATATCGGTGCCGTCAACGAGCTCGAAGAGATCGAGAACCGGTACAATGAACTTGCCTCGCAGCGTGATGACCTCGACAAATCGATCGCCGATCTTGCCGCTACCATATCGAGGCTAAACCGACTGTCGCGACAGAAGTTCAAGGACACCTTCGAAGCGGTCAACACGATTTTTCAGGAAACCTTCCCGAAGCTCTTTAACGGGGGACGGGCTTCTCTGGCGCTGACGGACGAGAGTGATCTGCTCTCCAGCGGGGTCGAGATCATGGTACAGCCGCCCGGCAAGAAGCTCGGAAATCTGACCCTGCTCTCCGGTGGAGAGAAGGCGCTCACCGCCGTAAGCCTGATATTCTCGATCTTCTTGCACAAGCCCAGCCCCTTCTGCGTGCTCGACGAGGTAGACGCTCCCCTGGATGACGCCAACATCGGCCGTTTCGCCCGTATCGTCGCGGAAATGAGTTCGACCTCGCAGTTCTTGCTGATTACGCACAACAAGAAGACCATGGAATCCTGTGGGTCCTTGTACGGCGTAACGATGAACCAGCCCGGTATTTCGAAGATAGTTTCGGTCAATCTCAACTAAGATCGAGATTCTGGCGGCCCCCGGCGGGGGGAACTGGCCACGACACCCGTGCTTCGGGCTTGACAGCGTGGTCCTACCGTTACTAAACTCCTCGCAAGTCCTGAGTTATAGCTTCTGGTATAACGTCGTGAAAACACGGGCGTTACAGCGTATTGAAAAGAGCGTCGAGCAGCTTGCTGCCCAGCGCATACGTATGCTGGAACGAGAGCGGCAGCTACAGGCGGCTCTGTCGAAAAGCCGCGAGGAGCTGGATCGGGCCAAGGGCCAGGTGGAGCGTTTCAAATCCGATCGAGCGGCTGCCCGCAAGACCATCGACGCGCTTCTCAAGCGTATCGAGGGGCTCAACGTCGACTGGGAGCAAGCTGAGCCGTGAAGCGCAAGGTCAAGGTCGACGTGGCAGGCCACTCGCTGACCCTTCGCAGTGACGAGGATGAACAGTACCTGAGGCAGCTGGCGGCCTTTGTCGACAGAAAGATCCGGGAGGTTGGCCGCGGGCAACCGGGATCGACCACCCTCAACCTTGCGATTTCAGCCGCTATCAACATCGCTGACAGTCTGTACAAACTCGAGGTTACACAGAAAGAAATCGATGCTAACCTTGAAGCGGTGGCCGGCAGTCTCGAGGCGCAGATTACGGAGGACAGCTGACGGCCGAACCGTGCTGACCCCTGCGGTGTTGGTGATGGGCGCGAGCGCTCGACCCAACGCTCTATTAGAAGGGAGCCCAAATTGTCCCTGGACGGGGAATGCGAAAGCGCCCCGGCTACGCGGGGGGAAAACAGGGCGCCCACCTGGTCTTCCAGGTTAGAGTGAAGCGGCCACACGGCATTCGCGGGGGTCTTGACGGAAGGGCGGGCGGAGCTATGGCTGACGCCAAGGGTGCTCTTCGCGACGCCGTTGCCGCGGCTGTAGCGGGGCTTGACCGGTCGTACCGGAACTGGGCCGACGGGGTCATCTGCGAGCGGGTCGGAGCGCTCGCAGCGTATGCCGACGCGGTTCAGCTGGTGCTGTACCAGGCCGTTGACGATGAGGTGAGCCTCGATCCGCTTGCCGAGAAGGCGTCGCGGGATGGCAAGCGGATATACCTGCCTTGCACCGATCGCAATAGTCTAGCGCTAGAGTTCCGGTCATGGAGGCCGGGGGATCCCCTAAGGAGGGGATACGGAGGAATTCTCGAGCCCGTTGGCACTAGCAGTCTTGGCGACGCGGCCACGCTGAGCCTCGTACCGGGTCGCGCGTTCGATGAACGCGGAGGGAGGCTGGGCCGCGGCCGTGGCTGCTACGATCGCGCCATGGGAGTTCTGTCGCGGCTCGGTTTGGTGGTGGGCATAGCGTACTCGTGTCAGTTGACCGAGGCGGTTCCGGTGGGGGCATTGGATTGCCGCGTATCCATGGTGGTGACCGAAGATCGCGTGAGCATAGCCCCGGGCTGCTGAGGGAGGGGAGAGTTATTCGATGGCCAAGCTGTCCAAAGCCCGGATCGACGAACAGCTCGCCCTACTGAGGCGGGGTTGCGTGGATGTCATCCGCGAGGATGAACTCCGCGAGAGGCTGGCCACCGGCCGGCCTCTTCGTGTCAAGGCGGGTTTCGACCCAACCGCGGCGGATCTCCACCTCGGACACACCGTGGTGATCGAGAAACTCCGTCATTTTCAGCAATTTGGTCACGAGGTGATCTTCATCGTGGGCGATTACACGGCGCGCATCGGCGACCCAAGTGGAAGGTCCGATACCCGTCCGGTGCTGGCGGAGGAGGAGATCGAGGCCAACGGTCGAACCTACGCCGAGCAGGCTTTCAAGATTCTCGATCGCGAGAACGCCAGTGTGGTGCTCAACAGCAGCTGGATGAACCAACTGTCGGTCGCTGAGATGCTCGGGCTCGCGAGCGAGTACACGGTTGCGCGCATGCTCGAACGCGACGATTTTGCCAAGCGCTACGCCTCCCAACGGGCGATAGGGATTCACGAATTTCTCTACCCCTTGATACAGGGATACGACTCCGTGGTTACCGAGGCCGACGTTGAGATTGGCGGTACGGACCAGCGCTTCAACCTCCTGGTAGGCCGGGACATGCAACGTAGCCGCGGGATGGTTCCTCAGGTGGTGATCACCATGCCACTACTGGAGGGACTCGACGGCAAGAACAAGATGAGCAAGTCCCTGGGTAACCACGTGGCCATTAACGACGGCCCGAGCGATATCTACGGCAAGATCATGTCCCTGTCCGACGAACTCATGCTTCGCTACTACGAGCTTCTCAGCGAGGTGGGGAGCGAGAAGCTCGAGACGATCAAGTCGGGGAAGGTCCATCCCATGGACGCCAAGAAGGAGCTCGCCTGGGAACTCGTCGAGCGTTATCACCGAGCGGATGAGGCCGACAAGGCAGCCGCGGATTTCGTACAGCGCTTTCAGAAGGGCCTGCTGCCGGAGGAAATCCCAGAGTATCGTTACAGCAACGGCAGCGACAAGGTCTGGATATGCCGTCTTCTGAAAGAGGCGGGGTTGACCGCTTCCAGCAGCGAGGCTCGCCGCCTGGTGACGCAGGGCGCGGTCAAACTCGACGGCGCCAGGGTGAACGATGCTGGCCTGGAGCTCGTTGCGAGCGGCCAGGCGCTGCTGCAGGTCGGAAAACGGCGGATTATCAAGGTGTTGTTCGACTGATGCGACGGCGGGCGTGGCCACCGGGGCGGCCCCGGGAGTTCGGGCGTGCGAAAGTGCCTGGCCGGTCTTGACTGTCATTGCGGAAGCCCCTATAAATTGGTGGCTGACGTGAGCGTTAGCGGTCTTTGAAAACTGAATAGTGACGATCCAGCCGTTCATTGAACGGCCCGTCAGGGCCGGATCAAGGTGAGGCGGATTCATGGCAATTCCAAGAACGCGGCGATGATCATTACGGTTGTTGCCGCTACAAATGTGGGTGGCGCCTTCGGGTGTCACCTACGATCAAACTGGAGAGTTTGATCCTGGCTCAGAACGAACGCTGGCGGCGTGCTTAACACATGCAAGTCGTGCGAGAAAGTTCCCTTCGGGGAGCGAGTAGAGCGGCGCACGGGTGAGTAACACGTAGGTAACCTGCCCCGAAGTTGGGGATAACCAACCGAAAGGTTGGCTAATACCGAATGAGACCACGCCCACTCCGGTGGGTGCGGCCAAAGATGGCCTCTGCTTGCAAGCTATCGCTATGGGATGGGCCTGCGTACCATTAGCTTGTTGGTGAGGTAACGGCTCACCAAGGCTGTGATGGTTAGCTGGTCTGAGAGGATGATCAGCCACACTGGGACTGAGACACGGCCCAGACTCCTACGGGAGGCAGCAGTGGGGAATATTGCGCAATGGGGGAAACCCTGACGCAGC
>JBHHVL010000077.1:0-10011 GCA_046754245.1 Binatia bacterium
AGGGATCGTTACCCTTGAAGTAGTTGCTCACGCCCGCAAGGAGACCCTCGCCCTCAACGGGTGCGTGGATCGACATGCCGGCCGGCCTGATGCGCACAACCCTGCCCAGATGGGCAGGGCGCGAACTCGAGCCGGACAGACGCCCCGGAACACGGAGGATCAGAACCGCTTCCGAACGAGTCAGGAAAAGCCTGTAGGCGCTGCCCCTAGATACGAAACGAACCTCGCTAGCCGCTTGACCTCTGTTCCGCTCAAACGCGATCGGCAAGGAACTCGGCACACCGGCGATCGCGTCGCAGACAGGAGCCAAGGAGGAGGCGAAAAGCACACAGGCGAACGTACCCCTCAGTAGCCAAGACGGATTGGCCGCGGCAGCGTTAAACGCCTGACTAGCGATACGGCGCGCAACTCGCCCCCACGACGGCTTTTCATAGATCAATCTGTTGCCCTGCAAGCCGTTTGAAAACGGCCACTAATTGAGTGAGGTGACCACGGCATGGACTTGTCAAGGACCGGCCGGAGCGCCTGCCACCACCGCCCCCCGAAATGGTGTGAACGGTACAGCAGACGCTGAAGACCACAGCGCGGATTCGCTCCCCGAATGTCGCAGCTGCAGTAGACGATGCGCCCCCCTCTTTGGGGGTCCGCGGAATCAATCGAGGCTGCTAGAGAGCCGCACACCGGTGGGACCGAGCAAAGCGTCCGCGAGCCCCTGGTTGTGGGTCCGGGATTTGAAAAGAGGTAACCGCTTCGATGCCGATTACTCACGACGACACGTGTGGCTTCTCCACGAACACCGTGGACAGCAAGCGCCGTGCCGTCTTTCTCGCCGGCTTAGATCAAGTTAAGAACGCGCATACGGTGCACAGCCCAGCCCATTCCCCTCCATATCCTGCGTGAACGCGCCCATCGTTGGGCCAAAATCCGCTGAAGCGAGGTAGTCCTCAGCGGGCCTTGGACTTGAAGACCGAAGAGTCGTTCTTCTTCGGCGCGATGAACTCCGATTCCCAGCACTGACCGTTGCTTGATTTCAGCTGAACCAAAACCGATGGCTGAAGGGGCAAAACCGGTAGTTCAAGCGCAACGCCTTTCGCCTTCACCACCACCCTGGCCTTACCCAGATCTCCAGCCTTGAGGACCACGCTCTTTACGCCCGATGGGCTAAGTTCGGGATCCTTGTAGCGGTACCCCCGCACGTCCTTGGGTTGCCAGCACGGTTTCGTCCCGCACGTACCCCCGGCGGGCGCCAAGGCGGCAACCAGTAGCTGATTGCTCGAGTTGGGGCCCGAAGAATCGTACACGCACAAACGGTAGTCATCCCCGCCGATAGGATCACCAAAGTCCTGGAAGGTAGTAGCCTCCCCTTTTTTCCACTTCCAAGTAAGCCGATCCTTCTTATCCGGGGTTTTGTCCTTCAACAGAAGAACACCCTTGTTGGGAACGACAGGCTGAAAACACCCGCTGAGGGGAATCTCGCTACATACAGCATCGTTCGGGGTAACAAAGATATCCCGGTCGGTACCCACCGTCCCGATCCTGTCATCCGAAGAGTCCCATGCCACGAGCCAGTTCAACCCGTCAGATGAAACGACAGGGTTGAAATCGTCCCCAACGTCGACCGCGGCGCTTGGATCCAGTGCCGCCGCGTTACTCCAGTTCGCGCCGTTGTCGCCCGAGAAAGAGGTGATGATGTCGAAGTCTACGCCAATAGCGCCACCCATCGAGTAGTGCGATTCCCACACCACAACCCACGAGCCATTGCCATCCGTAGCAATGCTGGGAAACCTATCGTCTATTCCCGGATCAACCGCAGCGTAAGAGTTCAGCGCCAAGGGGAAACTCCAACTAGCGCCCGCATTAGACGAAGTCGCAAACAAGATGTCTCGATCGATGCCTATGGTACCACCCAGCTTGTCCTCGCTCTGCCAGACCGCAACCCAATGGCCAGCCGAATCCGTAGCGATGCGAGGATTGCGATCATTGCGGTTGTCGACCGTTGCATTCCCGTTGAGGGCGGTTTGCGCCGACCAGGTGGCTCCGTTGTTGACGGACCGCGATATCATGATATCGACGTCGGTCCCCGCCCCGCCTGCATTCTCACCGGATTCCCAAACCGCGAGGAAGGTTCCGTTGGCGTCGAGACCCAGATGAACGGACCCGTCTCCACCGACATCCACCGCCGCGAGCGAGTTCAAGGCCTGCGGAGGACTCCACGTAACGCCACTATCGAGAGAGACCGAGTAGAGGATGTCGGAGTCCGCCGCAAGACTCCCATCAAGCAGATCGTTCGATTCCCACGCCGCGATCCAGAGACCTGCGCCGTCAGTCACCAAAGCGGGATTGCTGTCGTCTCCGGAATCGGTCGTCGCGTTAGTGTTCAAGGGGGCGACAGCGGTCCAGCTGTTCCCCTTATCCGTCGACCGTGCGAACAGGATGTCAACGTCGTTACCGACCGTTCCAGTCAGAGTATCTGAAGATTCCCAAACAGCAATCCACGTACCGAGTCCATCGGTGACGATTGTGGGTATCGAGTCCGCGCCGGTATCGCCGCCTGCGTTACTGTTGAGGGCAGCGGGAGCCGTCCACGAGCCCCCATTGCTGGTCGAGCGCGCAACGAGAATATCTTGGTCCCCGCCGATGCTCCCACCCAGTGTGTCGTCCGAACGCCAAACTGCAACCCAATTCCCCTGGCCATCTCCCGCCAAGGAGGGGTGTAGATCAGCACCAGCATCTGACGCCGAGTTAGTGTTCAGAGGAATCGAAGGATTGAACACCGGATCAGCGAAGGCCTCGCCACGCGCTATGCAAACAGCAACCGCTAACGCAGCAAGGACCATGGCCCCTTGAGTTCTTAAGAAAAAGTTCATTCCAGTTTTCTCCGTCGGAAAGCGCCCGAGCACCGAAAAATTGTACCGCTCCCCCCCAGGACGGCTTAGAGCCTTGCTCTTCCTATCCACAACTGGGACCCCAATGTCAATGACATTCGGCCGCTCGTAGCGCGAAATCGGATCGGGAATGCACGAATCGGCAAGCCGCCGGTTCTGATCGGTGGCGGACCACTGGCCCAGCGGGCGTCTCAGGACACCCTACTGGGGGGTGAACTGGTTCACTCCGTCCGGCCCGGGGGTTACCCGCCCGCGCCGGCCTACCGCTTCGGCGTCTACAAATTCGCGGAGTAGTTCCTCATCATCGGGCGTATTCGCGACGAAACGACTGTGGTCGGCGAGGCGCCCGATCACGATGCCCTTCTCCGGCCGTCCCTCCCTGTTGAAGAGCACCGTGTAGGTTTCCACGTCAGCCCGCCCGTCGGGTCGCGACTCGAAGACCGGGTGTTTTGATCGATCTATTAGCGGCTGGTAGTTCTCTGGCCTCTCGCGTCTCCACGCTCGCGCGGGAGGTTCGCTAGAATACACGCCTACCGAGTGCTTGGTCAGGTACCACCCCATACCCGTAACGAGGCCTTTGCTGCCCGGATCCGAACGCAGCTTGCTCGTCATCGTGGCGATAGCGTGCATCGTGTAATTGTTGCCCGGCCCACCATGGCAAGCGAGTCCGCCCGTTACCGTCAACGGTCGGGAGTCCTCCTCCGAGATTCCCAGCATGGATCGGCCAATCTGGACCGCACAAGGAAAGCAACTGTAGAGATCCAAGTAATCTACTTCGTCAATGGAGATACGAGCCATTGTAAGCGCCTTCTCGCCAGCGAGACGCAAGGCCGGTGCCGAGTAGTAATTCTGCCGCTGGGTGACATACCACAGGTCATGAGCATCGCCAGAACCGTGAAGAAAGACCCACCGCTCCGGATGAATTCCCAGAGCGCGAGCCGCCGACACCGAGGTCATGATAAGCGCCGCGGATTGGTCAACCGTAATGATCGCGTTCATGTACTTCGTGTAGGGAAAAGCGATGTAGCGGTTGTCTTCGCTCACCACGGTTAGGCATTCCTCCGTGCGTGGATCACGAAACCAAGCGTAGGGATTATTTGAAACCACACTGGAAAGAGAACTGCAGAGTGAGCCCAGATACCTTCGGTGTTCATTGATGCTTAATCCTCGGTGCGCTCTCAACGCGTTCTCGAAAAGCGGATAGATCTGGATCGGCATCTGTAGCCCATGGGACATCTCCTCTGCCGTGCTACCCATGCGATCCTCTCCGGCAACCGTGGGGTCCCCGTCTCCCCCCTTGCTCCAGTCCAACCAGACGCCGGCTTTGCGCGCCCGGTGGTAGCTATAGAGAGCCTCCGCACCTGCAAGCAAGGCCACCCGCACCTTACCCGAAGCTATCCGGTCCGCCGTCTCGTTGACGAACCACTGGGGTGTATTGCCGCCTACGGTACTGTAGATGGTCTCGCGCGGAGAAATTCCCAATCGTGCGGACAGCAGGCCAGGCGCGTTCCTGTAGTTCCATCCCAGGATGTTCACGACCGAAACCGAATCGACGGATTCGAGTATATTCGATCTTGGCGTGGTCCCCGCGTCCATCGCCGCCCGGCGGCTGGCCTCAGCCATCATGTCCACGGGCTCGAGAGCCTGGTCGGGCTCCACGTCACGTTGTGTAAACTGCCCGGCGCCTACCAGAATGGGGGTCAGATCATCGCTCATGTATCCATTAAGCGTCATCGCGCGAGCTGAATAAACTCGTCAGTTGGCGACCGGCCGAGGAGACATGGTCCATGGAGCACCCCGCACACTTGGCATGCCGACCTCTGCTGCGGTAGAAGGGGGACATGAGACGACCGGTACTTGGAGTTTCATCGTGTCTTCTCGGAAACCGCGTTCGCTGGGACGGGGGCGACAAGAAACTTGTCCCGCTACTCGATGCCCTAAGCTCCCGGGCCGTCCTAGTCGCGCTGTGTCCCGAGATAGAAATGGGAATGGGCGTACCTCGGAAGCCTCTCACCATCGTGCGACAGCCTCGCGCCCGCCTAGTAAGTACCGACGGACAGCTCGATCTTACCGCTGCCATGGAGAATCTGGTTGGGTTCCGGATCACTGAATTGAAACGCCTGAAGGTCTGCGGATACATTATGAAATCCGGTTCGCCGAGCTGTGGTTTGGGAGATGCGCGTTGCGTTGATGGCTCTGGCGTTCGTCTCACCGGCGCAGACGGATTTTTCCTGGCTGCCATCAAGCGGAGTTTCCCCGGCATTCCACTCAGCACCGATAAGGAACTCGACGACAGGGTGAGCTGTCTCCGCTTCCTGGAACGCGCGGCGCGGTACGGGGACGCCGTCGAATGGGCACGGTGAAACCTCGGTGTGCGGGCGTTTCGTACTAGCCTCGAGTAATGCAACGATCCTGGAACTGTTCGGGTTGACCGAATCGGTCTCGTTCCCGCGACGCTACAACATCGCCCCGGGACAGAACATCCTGGCCGTCCGCCAAGACGAAAATCGTGGAACTAGAGCTGGAGTGATGCTCCGCTGGGGCCTGGTGCCCTCCTGGACCGCGAGTGGCGGGTCGAACATAGGAATTGTCAACGCGCGGTCCGAGACAGTGGCGGAAAAGCGATCGTTTCGCGACGCGTTCAACGCGCGGCGCTGTTTGGTTCCCGCCGACGGATATTACGAGTGGCAGCGCCGGGGCAAGCACAAGCAAGCGCATTTCGTCTACCGCGCATCGCGGGCCATTTTCGCGATGGCGGGGATATGGAATTCGCACAGAACATCGGACGGCGAGATCATCGAAACCTGTGCGATTCTTACGACGGCACCGAACGACCTCGTGTCTCGCTTTCATGACCGGATGCCACTGATCATTGGCGACGAGGACTACCCACTCTGGCTGAACTCCAAGGTCCGGGATACGGAAGCTCTAGGGCTCCTGATGCGCCCCTTCCCATCGGATGAGTTGGCAAGTCATCCGGTCAGCTCATTGGTAAATGACAATCGTCACGACAGCCCGCGTTGCATCGAAAGGTCTACTGAGAAGACACCTGTACAGGGTCGCCTCTTCAAGACTTGAGCGCTAGATGAATTCTCCGCAGCTCGAGAATCGGGGTTCGGTCATTCCTCGCCAAGCCTGCAACGAGTTGGTGACGACAAGCACGTTGAGCCTAGGGTCGGACGGCCGACCATGACCAACGGTTATTCGTCGGGAACGGCGCCGTCTTCACGGCAATCCGTCGAAAGCTTACCATCCGGCCCAACGGTCGCGACGAACTCGGCCTGAAAGCGCCCGTTTAGATCTATCATCACCCCGCCCCCCGGTACCGGGCTCGGCACCTCGACGGCAGGCTCCGGAGGTCGGCCAGCCGTAATAGCTGGCGAAGCACGGCCAACTGACCCCACCGGAGGAGAATCGAGGAATTCGCCCGTTTCGGGATCAATATGGGCTTTCATACCTGCACTCGGACTAGCGGCGGGTTTGGCGCCCTCGACCGCCGTCGTCCCGCTGCCTCCGCTATCCGAACAGCCGCTATTGACGATCACCACCGGCACAAGGAGAAGAGCAGCCGCCGCAAGCGAAGCCACTAGCCTAAATCTGGACACCAACACAGCCGAGTACAAACCCATCGTGAACCTCCCGCCGCGGTCTCCGGCCTAGGAACTCAATACCACACTATAACGACGGTTCCGAGCCGCTTGTCAAGCGACTGCAGCGCCGGCGCCGCGGGCGCGCCGCCGCGCAATTCTACGATCGCCCCTCAGCGCAAGATACACTTCACTTTCGTTGCCTTGGCGTTGGGTTTGCACCCGGCCTGGAACGCGGTCAAGCAGTCGCCGCTCACAGGATCGCCAAAAATCACCGAAGCGGAAACCGACGGCTGCACGGTTACGTCTGGGAACTCGGTCCCGATCGCTTTTACCTTCACCTTGGCTATCCCCTTTTTGGCCACCATTTTCACCACAGCGGTGCGGAGGCTATCAGCACGCGACTTGGTTTTGTCCTTGTACTTGAACCGCGTGCCTTTACCGCCAGCGTTTACGAAATCAACGGCCTCCACCCGGGCAGCGTACAGAGCACTACCGTCCGTTCTGACAACCATGACCTCCAAACCACCCGTATCGGGCAACACGCCCACATCCGAAAATCCTACAGTGGTTTTGATAGTCATGCGATCATTCGCGGGGCCGTCTTTGACGATCGCGTTGATCTTCGCAAAAGTAACATCGCGCGAGTCCCCCGCCAGACATATACCGCCAGAGCAGATGTCCGTGACGGTACAGATATCGCCATCGTCACAGGTCCCGGTGTTGTCGGCGTTGACGCACCCGGTGACGGGATCGCAGCTGTCATCTGTACATACGTTCCCGTCGTTACAATTCGGAGGAGCGCCGCCTATGCATCCCCCGCCGAGACAGGCGTCTGACGTCGTACACGCATCGCCATCGCTACACGCCGCGGTGTTGTTTGTATTCACGCAGCCAATGCCTACGTCGCAACTGTCGTCAGTACACACGTTTCCATCGTTACAGTCGGGAGCCGGGCCACCCACACAGAGTCCCGCCAAGCACGCGTCGCTCGTGGTGCAGGCATCACCGTCGTCGCAGCCCGAACCGTCTGGTCTAGGCGGACCCGAGCACAACCCGGTGGACGGTATACACACCCCGCCGTCATGACACTGGTCAAGCGCGGTACAGACGACGGGACTGGCCCCTACGCATCCTCCCCCCTGGCAAACATCCGTCTGCGTACACGCGTCGCCATCATCGCAGGGGGCGGTGTTGGCGATATTTTGGCAGCCCGACACCACGTCGCAACTGTCATCCGTGCAGACGTTGCCGTCGCTGCAGTCCGGCGCCACGCCGCCTACGCACGACCCCACAGCACAGGTATCGGCCGTGGTGCAAGCGTCACCATCGTCGCACGCGGCCGTGTTATCTGCGTTCACGCAGCCGGTGACAGAATCACAGCTGTCATCGGTACATATGTTGGCATCGTCGCAGTTTGGCGCTGAACCGCCCACACATACTCCTCCTGAGCACGTATCGGCCGTCGTACACGCATCTCCATCGTCACAACCGAGGCCTTCATTGATCGACTGAGTCTCGCACGCAACTGTAACAGAGTTGCAGACGCCGACGACACACGAACCGTCCAAAGCGGAACAATCAACCAAGACTCCGATACACGAACCGCCGACACAGATGTCTCCGCTCGTACACAGATCCCCATCGCTGCATGCGCCGCCGCTATTAACAGGCAACGCCTCGCAGACTCCGGTCGTAGCATTGCATACGCCCGCCGTACAGGCTCCGTCGAAGGCCGAGCAGTCAACACTAGCGCCCACACAAGCACCCGCCACACAGGTATCACTCAAAGTACAAACGTCACCGTCATCGCAAGCCGCCGTGTTGTTTGTATTCAGGCAGCCACTACCTGGATCGCAGCTATCGTCCGTGCACAGGTTTCCGTCGTCACAGTTCGGCGCAGCTCCGCCCACGCACGAGCCCGCAGCGCAGGTGTCGCCCGTGGTACAAGCGTCGCCGTCATCGCAAGTCGCGGTGTTGTTCGTATTCACGCAGCCCGTAGCAACGTCGCAGCTATCGTCCGTGCACACGTTACCATCGGCACAGTCCGGAGCCGCTCCGCCGAGGCAGATTCCTCCTGAGCAGGTATCGGCCGTGGTGCAAGCGTTGCCGTCATCGCAAGCCGCCGTGTTGTTCGCGTTCACGCAGCCGGAGGCCGGATCACAGCTATCGTCCGTACAGACGTTTCCATCGTTACAGTCTGGAGCCGTACCGCCCACACACGATCCTGCAGCGCAGGTGTCGCCCGTGGTACAAGCGTCGCCGTCGTCACAAGGTGCAGAATTGTTCGTGTTCACGCAACCAGTCGCCGGATTACAGCTGTCGTCCGTGCAGACGTTACCGTCGTCGCAGTTCGGTGCAGCTCCGCCCACACAGGCTCCCGCCGCGCAGGTATCACTCGTCGTGCACGCGTCGGCGTCGTCACAAGCCGCCGTGTTGGCTGCGTTTGTACAGCCAGAGACCGGATTGCACGTATCATCGGTACAGACGTTACCGTCGTCGCAGTTCGGAGCAGCTCCACCTACGCAGCCGCCAGCCACACAGGTATCACCGGTCGTACAGGCGTCGCCGTCATCGCAAACCGCCGCGTTGGCGACGTTGGTACAGCCAGACGCGGGATCGCAGCTGTCGTCGGTACAGACGTTACCATCGTCGCAGTTACGAGCGGCTCCTCCCACACACGATCCAGCAGCGCAGGTGTCGCCCATCGTACAGGCGTTTCCGTCGTCACAACTCAGCGTATTGTTCGTATTAACGCAGCCGGTAGCCATATTGCAGCTGTCGTCGGTGCACAGGTTTCCATCATCGCAGACCAGCGGTGATCCGCCCACACAGGCGCCCGCAACGCAGCTGTCAACGGCGGTACAGGAATTGCCATCGTCGCACAATGTACCGTCCGGCCGAGCTGGACCTGAGCACACTCCGGTCGACGGTATACACACACCCCCGTCGTGGCACTGGTCAAGCGCCGCACAGACGACAGGATCGCTCCCCACACAGCTGCCGCCCTGACAGACATCCGTCTGCGTACAGGCATCGCCATCATCGCACCCCGCTGTGTTGTTCGCATTCACGCAGCCAGTTGCCGGGTTGCAGCTATCATCGGTACACACGTTACCGTCGTCACAGTTGGGAGCGGCTCCTCCCACACACGATCCGGCAGCGCAATTGTCCAACGTGGTACAGGCATCGCCGTCATCACAGGCCGTGCCGTCGGTGATCGCGGGATCCGTGCATAAGCCCGTACCAGGATCGCAGCTGCCCGCCACGTGGCACTGATCAGAGGCGGTACACACAACGGGACTCGCGCCCGTGCACACACCCGTCTGGCATGTGTCCGTCTGCGTGCAGGCATTGCCATCATCGCAAGCCGTGCCGTCGGTGATCGCGGGATCCGTGCATAAGCCCGTACCAGGATCGCAGCTGCCCGCCACGTGGCACTGATCAGAGGAGGTACACACAACGGGACTCGCGCCCGTGCACACACCCGCCTGACATGTATCCGTCTGTGTGCAGGCATTTCCATCACTACAAGCCGC
>JBHHVL010000078.1:0-9322 GCA_046754245.1 Binatia bacterium
ATACGGGGTGTTGATGGCTTACGGCCTCTGGTTTCCCGACAGGCGGGTTTGGTTGTGGTTCGTGGTACCGATCCAGGTTCGTACCCTGGTTATTTTCCTGATCGTTTTCGAGTTCCTGCATTCGTTGCAGTCGACCGGAACAGGCATCGCTCACGCCGCCCATCTTGGCGGTATGGTGTTCGGCTACGCCTACTTGCGTTGGTGGGGACGGCGATACGGCGCCGCGCTGGGCGCGATTCCCACACTACGGGACCTCAAACTGATGTGGTTACGGTGGCGTTTCCGAAGGTTGCAGAAGCGCCGCTTGGGCGAGCACGGTGGCCCGACCCTTCACTAGCCTCTCCAGCCAGTGAAGGGCGACTCAGAATAACAAACCTGGGGCTAGTAGTTATTACTCGTTTGTATTTTTCCTTGGCTGAGATCTGGTCGCGAACTTCCGCTCAGGGCTACGCGCGGGTTTCCTGTTTGGTCAGTCGGGAAAAAACATTCCGACCAGGAGAAAACCAGCAGCCAAAAGTAGGGATTCAATCATGTGTGGGCTCCTTCGTTTGCCTCCCCAAGCCGTAGCGGTCCTTGACCTACACGGCGGCTACGCCCTACGTAATCGCACCTAAGAGTATCATCCGTCAACCCCCCGATCGGGTATATTTGAGGCGATTTCGCCTAGCCGAATTGCTTATGGAATCATTGAAAAAAACCTCCTTGTCCTATTATTGCATTTGGATTCAGCGGCTAGCGCCGCGTGTCAAATCGATATACTGAGGAGAGTAGGGGCTGTGCATAACCGGGCCCGGCGCTGTTGGGGTGGGCACGGCGAAAAGAAATATTTGTTTTGACAGGAGTCAGTAAGTACCGGCGATGGCGTTGGCCGGGGCTTCCACGCGGAGCGTCGGGGTTGGCCTCGGACGATTTGTTGTCTCGACGCTGGCAGGATTGTTCGGCAACGGCCATTATCACAGGGCTATCACAGGGCGCGCGTGGGGGCCTGAGCATCCGGCTCTCGGGGCGCTACTTTTCTTGGAGAACCGCATGTGAATTCACTCGATGAACGTTTCGTCGCCAGCGACGGGCTTCAACTCTATGGACGCCGCTGGCTGCCCGAGGGCCGGCTCCGGGGCTCGGCCTTGCTGGTGCACGGTCTGGGCGAACACAGCGGCCGCTACCAAGCCCTGGCGCAGAGCCTGGTGGAGCGACGACTGGCGGTCTACGCTTACGACCACCGCGGACACGGGCGCTCCGCGGGCCGCAGAGGCTGGGTCGCCCGCTTCGGGGATTTCCTCGATGACCTGGCGCTGGTCCACCGCAGCGTCGTATCGGCCCAGCCGGGCCTGCCCCTGTTCCTCATCGGCCATTCGATGGGCGGCCTCATCGTGACGGCCTACCTCCTGGAAAAGAGCCTCAAACCGGATTTCGTGGTCCTGTCGGGACCGGCGATCGTTCCCCTGATCGGCGACGACGACGGTATAGATCCGACCCGGCTCAGCCGCGACGAGGCGGTCCAGCGGGCTTACCTCGAGGATCCGCTGATCCTGCGCGAGAAGGTCGACAAGGAACTCTACCACAGGCTGGCCGATGGTTTGGCCTTGCTTCCTGGCCGGGCTAGCCAGCTGAGGCTACCACTGTTGCTCATACACGGCAGCGCCGACCGCCTCTGCAGCGCGGAGGGAGCGAGGCGCTATCTCGAAGCTTCGGGCTCGGCGCAGCTGGAGATCAAGCTGTACGACGGCGGCCGCCACGAGATGTTCAACGAGACCAACCGTGAAGAGGTGTTTGCCGATCTGGGCGCCTGGATCGAAAAGAGACTCGCGGAGACCGATCCCGATGGCGCCGACTGCTGATAGAATGGCCATGGAAATGCAAGACCGTCTGATGTTCGTAATCGGCTCGCCACGCTCGGGTTCGACACTGCTGGCGCGCATGCTCGGTTCTCACTCTCAGATATACGGCCGGCCCGAGCCCCACATGCTCACGCCGCTTGCGCACCTCGGGTACTACGCCAAGGTCGACAAGGCCCCGTATGACGCGGTGTTGGCGGCGGAGTCCATCAGACAGTTTGTCGATGATCTGCCGGGGGGTGAACAGGACTACATCGACGCCTGCAGGGCTTACACCGATACGCTCTACCATCGCATGCTAGAGACCGAGCCGGGAAAACGCATATTTCTCGACAAGACGCCGGCTTACGCCCTGGTGCTGGATTTCATCTCGACGATCTATCCAGACGCCAGGTACGTTGTTCTTACGCGCCACCCCCTGGCCATCTTCAGCTCCTACGCCGAGTCCTTTTTTGACGGAGACTATAGTGCTGCCCACGCGTACAACCCCATCATCGAGCGCTACGTCCCGGCGATCGCCAAGTTCCTGCGTGAGAACAGGGTTCCGATGCTCCACCTGCTCTACGAGGACCTCGTCACCGATCCAGAGAAAGAACTCGCGCGGGCCTTCGATTTTCTCGGCCTTCCCAACGAGGCCGAGGCCGTGGACTACGGCAAGCACGAACACTTGCAAAAGGGTCTCGGCGATCCCATAGGGGTAGCCCGACACAGTCGTCCCTCGACCGAGTCCCTCCACAAATGGGCGGCGGAACTCGCCGCCGAGCCGGCCAGGGAGAAGCTCTGCCGAGAAATCATCGCCAGGCTCGACCCCGCGGACCTAGAGATCTGGGGGCACCCATTCGACGAAATCTGGAAGCCGTTGGATCGCCTCGAGGGTAGGGGGGTCAAGAGCAGGCGGCGCAAGTGGGATCGTTACAGCGTGGAACGTAGGGCAATCGTACTGTTGCGCAAGAGGGTGAGCCGTCATCCGTCCCTGCGGCGGGTTCTCAGCACCCTCCGCTTGGGTTTGGACGTGCTGCTACGCGAGTGATCCTTCGCCTTGACCCTGCCGAATTGAGGGCATACAAAGTCCACAATAGGGTTTCTCTCTGGTGAATGCGGAATGTGAGCTGAACGCAAGGGCTTCGCTGATGAATATTGGCCGCGAAGTCGACTACGCGGTCAGGGCGCTGTCGTACATGGCCGGCCGCGAGGACAACAGTCCGACGAGGCGCTCAGAGATCTGTGTCGCGCAGGACATCCCGCCTCATTACCTGGCCAAGATCCTCCGCAAAGCCGTAGCCGGTGGCTTGGTGAAGTCGGGGGTGGGGCCCAGGGGCGGTTTTTGGTTGGCGAGGCCAGCGTCGGAGATCACCCTGCTACACGTTTATCAGTGTATCAATGGCCAGCTGTGTTTGGTCGATTGCCTGCGAGACCCGGCGGCCTGTACGTTCTTCGACGTCTGTCCGCAGGCCCCGGTCTGGCGAGGTGCCCAGGAAATGCTTCTCAAATACCTGGCCGGCTTCCGGCTCGCGGAACTCGCCGACCGCGAGGGTTTGACCGCCATGAACCTGCGCGGCCGCTAACGATGAGGACTCCAGCCATGATAACTGAAGAACAGGTCTACGAGGTACTGTCGACCATCAACGATCCGGAGATCCCGGTCAACATAGTCGAACTAGGGCTCATATACAGCGTGGAGATCACCGCCGACGAGGTCAGGGTAACCATGACGCTCACGACCCCGGGTTGCGGCATGGCCGGCTACATCACCGGCGAAGCCGAGCAAAAGATCCGCGCCCTCGATGGGGTCGGTGAAGTCGAGGTCGGCTTGGTCTGGGACCCGCCCTGGAACCCCCAGATGATCAGCGAAGAGGGGCGAAAGCGGCTAGGATTCTCTTAGTACCACGGTCCTTCGACAGTCTCCGAGGAACCTAGGCGATGAGCGCCGGCAGGCGCGACTTGCATATGCTCACGAAGGCCCGTTGCGAGGCTGTGAGAGGCTCGTTCGTGCGGCGCACCAGTCCCCATTTCCTGAACAGTCCGGCGGTCCCCAGGGGCTTAGCGACGACGGTTTCGGTGTCGAGTTCCTTGCGTATCGACCAGCGCGGCACGACCGATACCCCAAGCCCAGAGCCGACCATGCTTTTTACCGCCTCGAGGTCGCTGATCTCCATGGCGATGCTGGGAAATACTCCGGCTTCGAGCAAGAAACGCTCGAGTATTCTGAAGGTGTGACTGCCGCGGTCGAAAATGATCAAGGGCTCACCCAAGAAGTCTCGGGCCGTTACCCGCTCTTGCTGCTGCCAGCGGTGGCCATGTGGAGCGATGGCCAGCAACTCGTCTCGGCCCAGGTCGGTTGTTTGGATACCGCCTTGTTGAACCGGAAGAACCAGCAGTCCCAGATCAACCGTGCCGTCCACGGTCCGTTGCAGGGTCGATACGGTCAAGCCCGAGATTACCTGGACCTCGATCTTCGCGTAGCGCGAAGAAAACTCGCGCAGAAGCTCCGGCAGGATGTGGTTGCATACCGCTCCTCCGGCGCCTATGGTCAAGCGGCCGCAGCCCATGTTTTCGAAATCCGAGATGACCGCCCGGGCTTCCTCCACCTTGCGCAGAACCTGACGCGCGTAGGGCAACAGGACGTTGCCTGCCTGGCTGAGAGCAACACGGCGGCCTTGGCGGGCAAACAGCGTTGAACCGAGTTCCTCTTCCAGGCCTCGGATCTGTTGGCTGATCGCCGACTGGCTGACTTCGAGCTGCTTGCCTGCGCGGGTGAAGCTGCCCGAATCGGCCACGGCCACCAAGGCACGCAATGCGCGGATATCCATAACTTTTTCTTATGACATTAGGCCGTATTGCTTGCAAGTGTATCCTACCCTCTCTGCCTCTTGGGTAGGCAGAGGGGCTGTCCACTAACGAGGCAGTGATAGTGGCCGAAAACGGTGCAGCGGTGAGGCAGGCCCCACCGGTGTGGCCCCGGGAGCTTGCCGAAGCCCTCCCCTAGTTGGCATTATTTGTGCTTATTGGTCCCGGACTACTATCGTCAATTCCTTATGAGGAGGAACTTCACATGAACTTTTTGTCTCAGCCGCGGCTCTGGGGTCTGGCTCTTACGCTCGTGGCCTTGCCCGTATGCGCCCAGGCCGCTGAAGGCGTCAGCGAGGAAATGTTCACCGCCAACAACATCTGGATGATGCTGTCGGCTGGCTTGGTGTTCATCATGCACCTGGGCTTCGCCACGCTGGAATCGGGGCTCACGCGGGCAAAGAACACCACCAACATACTCTTCAAGAACACCTTCATCGTCTGCGTGGGCATACTGACCTACGCCCTATTCGGCTTTAATCTGATGTATCCTGGGGAGTTCAACGGCGTCTTCGGATTTGCCGGCTTTGGTCTGTTCCCCAGCGCCGTGGACCAGACTTCGGCCTACAACGAAGGCTATACTTACTGGACGGATTTTCTCTTCCAGGCGATGTTTGCAGCCACCGCGGCTACGATCGTCTCGGGCGCGGTCGCCGAACGGGTAAAGCTCTCGTCTTTCATGATATTCTCAACGGTTTTCGTTGGCCTGGTCTATACGGTGGTCGGATCCTGGAAATGGGGAGGGGGCTGGCTCGACCAGCTCGGATTCTACGACTTCGCCGGTTCGACGCTGGTACATTCGGTGGGCGGCTGGGGAGCCCTGGCCGGCGTGATCGTACTCGGTCCCCGCCTGGGCAAGTACGCCAAAGACGGCCGCATCAACCCCATCCCGGGCAGCAGCCTTCCGCTGGCGACCATCGGGGTGTTCCTGCTGTGGCTGGGGTGGTTCGGTTTCAACGGTGGCTCGGTGCTCAGCGCAGACCCGGCGGCGGTCTCTCTCACCCTGGTCACGACCTGCCTGGCCGCTGCGGCCGGCTGCATGGGGGCCATGTTTACCTCCTGGGGGCTATCGAAGAAGCCCGACTTGTCGATGGCTCTCAACGGGATCCTGGCCGGCTTGGTAGGTATCACGGCGGGCGCCGATCAGATGGCCATGGGATCGTCGATGATCATAGGTCTGGTGGCCGGGGTCATAGTCGTCTACGCGGTCATGTTCTTTGACAAGCGCCAGCTCGACGACCCGGTGGGGGCGATCTCGGTACACCTGGTCTGCGGCGTGTGGGGAACGCTGGCGGTGGGCATCTTCGGCGAGTTGGCGGGCGTGGAACAGTTCATACACCAGCTCATCGGAGTGGTCTCCTACGGTGTTGTGACCTTCACCTCCGCCATCGTGATCTTCGGAATCTTGCGTGCCACGATGGGCATGCGAGTCACTCCGGAAGAGGAAATGGAGGGACTCGATCACGGCGAGCACGGCATGTCTGCCTACCCGGATTTTCAACCGGTTACCGTCGGCGCGTTCCACCCTTCGATGGGAAGCGGCATGCCAAGGCCCCAGTAGCGGTGTAGGCGGGCGGAGTTCCATCCTCTCGAGGCCTTGCCCCGGCTAGGCTCGACCCTTGCGTTGGTTGGTCCCCCGCAGGGGTTGGGTCGGGCCGTTAGGGGAAGGGCGGCGGCGTTTGGTTATTGTTGACGAAACGCCGCCGTTTTTCGTGATTTCGGGTCCTTTGCGTATGGGCCGCTGCTTACGTAGTACTAGGGCATGAGTGAAGAACTGTTTGGTAATCACGAGCTCTTCAACCAGGACGAGCATCGCATATTCCGCGCGACGCTGCGCCGTTTCGTAGAGGAGGAAATGGCTCCGCGGGCGCGCGAGTTCGATGAGACTGGGCATTTTGACAAAGCCCTCTATCGTCGCATGGGTGAGCTCGGGATGCTTGGGCTGCTCTACGATCCGGCTTGGGGCGGGGGCGGCCTGGATTGGATCTACGCGACCGTGTTCGCCGAAGAACTCGTCGCCTGCGACAACGCCGGCGTTGCAATGGGCATCTTCGCCCACAGCTTTATGGCCACACCGGCGCTCCACCAGTTCGGTTCGGATGAACTCAAGAAACGCTACCTCGTCCCCGCCATAACCGGGGAGATGGTAGGTGCGATCGCGGTAACCGAGCCCGGGGCCGGTTCCGACGTCGCGGGCATCAAGACGAAGGCCGTCCGTGACGGCGACGACTGGGTGATCAACGGCAGCAAGATGTTCATCACCAACGCCGCAACGGCCGATTTTCTTTGTTTGCTGGCGGTTACCGACCCCGACGCGGGTTATGGCGGCTTCACGCAGATCATCGTACCGACCGACGCATCGGGGTACTCCTACACGCTGCTCGACAAGATCGGCAACCTCGGGTCCGACACCGGAGCGCTTTACCTCGAGAACGTGCGCGTGCCGGTAAGCAACACCATCGGAGAGGTGGGCCGAGGCTTCCAGCAGCAGATGGTCCAGTTTCAGGACGAAAGGCTCATCGCCGTGCTGGGCGCACAGGCTGGCGCACGGCGCCTCTGGCACAAGACTAGGGAGTACTGCGAGGAGCGTATCGTCTTCGGTAGGCCACTGACCAAGTTCCAGGTGAACCAGTTCAAGTTCGTCGACATGCTCACTCGGATAAACGCCTCTCGGGAATTTGCCTACAGTTGTGTACGCAAGCTCAACCGCGGCGAGGATGCTACCCTGGAAATTTCCATGGCCAAGGTTTTCTGCGTGGAGGTGGCGTGCCACGTGGCCAACCACTGCATGCAGCTCTACGGGGGGGCGGGCTACCTCAGCGACAACCCGGCCGGCCGAGCCTTCGTCGATACCCGCCTGGCCTCCATCGGCGGGGGGGCCGACGAAGTGATGATACAGTACGTAGCCAAGATGCTCGGATTCTAAGCCCGTGTGGGTGGCGCCCTAGACGGAAGTTCCCCGACCGGTCCCCAGAAGAAACCTATTGGTTCCATCGGCGTGCGTGTGGGCAAGGTGATCAACACGTACAAGGTTGGCAAGCACTTCGAGCTGGTCATCGACGACAATGGCTTCGACTACGAGGTCGACCAGAGCGAGGTTGCTGCCGAAGCGGCGCTCGACGGAATCTACGTGATCCGTACGAGCCTGCCCGACCAGCGTATGAAGGCCGAGCAGGTGGTGCTCAGCTACAAGCTGCTTAGCCAGAACGACCGGGCGTTTCGCTCGATGAAGGCCGTCGATCTGAACGTCAGGCCGATTCGTCACCGGCTCGAGAACCGAGTGCGGACCCATATCTTCCTGTGCATGCTGGCCTACTACAGAGGTGGACCCCGATGTTTGGACAGTTCGGCGGCCGCTGCTGTTTTGCGATGAGGACGCCGAGGCCAAGGCCCGGCGTGATCCGGTGGCCCCGGCCAAGCGCTCGTCTACGAAACCGGGGGAGGGTCAATCGGCGACATTGGCGACATCACCCGCGCGAAAACCCCTTGCCGGCTCCCGGTCGTGCTCACCCGCGACGAGGTACGCGCCCTCATAGACAACATCGACGGCACCCCGCGTATCATGGCCATGTTGCTCTATGGCGCGGGTCTTCGTTTGCTCGAGTGCTGCAGGCTTCGCGTCAAGGACGTCGATTTCACGACCAACCAGATCCTCGTGCGTGAGGGCAAGGGCAGAAAGGATCGGGTGACGCTCCTGCCATCGACAGTCAATACTGGGGCAGCTTCGTGAACACCTGGCTGTCGTGCGGCGGCAACACCGGCGTGATCTGCAAACCGGCGCCGGTTGGGTCGAGCTGCCCTACGCATTCGGGCGCAAGAATCCGACCGCAGGACAAGCCTGGCCCTGGCAATGGGTGTTTCCCGCGACAAGGATGTACATTCACCGGTCCACCGGACAGCGGCGACGCCACCACCTGCACGAGACCGTACTGCAACGAGCCGTGAGCACCACTGCTCGTACCGCGGGACTGTCCAAGCGGGTTACCACGCACACTTTTCGGCATTCATTTGCCACGCACCTACTGGAAGCCGGTTACGACATAAGAACCGTGCAGGAGCTTCTCGGCCACCGAGATGTCTCGACGACGATGATCTACACACACGTTCTAAACCGTGGCTGGGGTGCCGTCCGAAGCCCCGCCGATGATCTCGGCGAGCCGTTCCCCCAAGTCCCGGCCAACCTGTCGCCTACAGCCAAGTGCTAAGAGAATGTGATATATCTCCCCGCTCGCAACGCTAGACCGGGTGTAGAGTAAGGGGTCTAGCCGGTGCGCCGCCCGGCCGACCACTGCCGAGACGGGCCCGGTCTCATGCCACCGCGCTCACGACGAGCGACCGACGACCTTCGCAACACGGGCGATCTGGGCGGCAGGCTTCGCGCGGAACGCGTGTGCGAAAGCAAAGCCAGTGTGATTGTGATATCCAACTTACAGGCTGGGATATTGGTAATGTCGATTATGAAAGTTGACGAAAGCGCAGAGACGGCGGGAAGATCGAGAGGCCTTGATATAACACCATGCGCCCGTACCCGGAACACGGTATTCGATATGCTAGTTCCGTATACTTACTGTTCGGCGTCAATTGTACGTAGGGAGGATTACTGATGGGCACGGGGCCACTAAAGCAGAAGATCCGTGATC
>JBHHVL010000079.1:0-9213 GCA_046754245.1 Binatia bacterium
ACCTGGAGCGCAAGCTTCAAAGCGGTCAGAGCCTACCTGGCGAGAGGGGGAAAAAGGAGGCGGCGCAACGACCACGGTAAAGATCTGGCGCAGTCACGGCCTGCTGCACGCCCATGCCTACAACGACAAGAATCAGTGCTTGTACGAGCATCCCGGTGACGAGCCACCAGTCAAAGCCCAAGGCCAAAAACTCTCGGAACGACGACGCTTTCCCAACGTCGAACCGAATCGTACGGAGGAGGTGCAGTGTGAAGCGTAGCCCTTATCCATCCAGCGCCCTTTGCCGTCCATGGAGATCCGTACGTTGGCCTGCTTCAGCACGCCAGTAAACTCTTCGCTCGTAAACTGGCTCCCTTGGTCCGTGTGACCCAGCCCTCGCCCCGGATCGAATTATGCAACAAGGCCCCGCGGACTGCCCGTCGAAGACGGCCAGCCGGCCGGACGTTGCTACGACGATCTACGCGCCGCAGTCGAATCCTAGCCAGAATTAACGAAAAACTAACGGAAACAGGCCCCCCGTCGCTTTCGAAAGTCCTCTGCCCGAGCGATGATGGGTGCTGATATGGACGAACGTACGATCGTCATCGTCGAAGACGAAGAAGATATCGTCGAGCTGATCCGCTACAACCTCGAACAAGCCGGTTTCCGGGTTGTCGTCGCCGGCGACGGTGAGCGCGGCCTGGAACTCGCCCGCCGCGAGATGCCGACCGCCATCCTACTGGACTTGATGCTGCCGGGAATGGACGGCCTCGAGGTCTGCCGGCGGCTTCGCCGGCAAACCGATACCGCAAAGATTCCCGTCGTCATGGTCACCGCGCGCGGCGAGGAGACAGACATCGTCGCCGGCCTCGAACTCGGGGCAGACGACTACGTCACCAAGCCGTTTCGGCCGCGCGAGCTGGTCGCGCGCGTCAAAGCCGTGATTCGCCGGCAGACAGAACCGGCTCCAGGAGATCAGGTCCTGTTGGTGGTGAACGGTTTCACGATTCATCCGGGACGCCATGAGGTGCGTCACGGCGACCGCCGCGTAGAACTCACCGCCAGCGAATTCAAGATTCTTCATCTGCTGGCGCGCCGGCGCGGCTGGGTTCTGACCAGGCAGCAGATTGTCGACGGCATTCGCGGCCCCGGCTATCCGGTGACCGATCGCGCGGTCGACGTTCACATCGCCGGCCTGCGCAAGAAGCTGGGCCAGGCCTCAGAAATGATCGAGACCGTTCGAGGTATCGGCTACCGCTTCAAGGAATAGTCGATGCGTGCGCCGCGGCTGGTCTGGCAGCTTTACGTCCCGTTGGTCCTTCTCACGCTAGCCGTTCTAGCAGCGGCGACTTTGCACACGACGCGTACGACACACACCGTCTATCTCGAACAGACGCGAACTGGATTGGGAATGGCGGCGCGCGCCTTTGCGGCCTCTTTCGGAGATCCGAAGCACACGATGCAGCTGGACCTTACGACCGCCCGCAAACTGGTCGCCCAGCTTTCGCACCCCGAGGGTCTTCGCGTAACCGTGATCGCTGCCGGCGGCACGGTGCTGGCCGACACCGACAAAGACCCCGCGCTGATGGACAACCACAAGGATCGTCCCGAAGTCCGACAGGCTCTGACCGAAGGACTGGGATCCGCCGTCCGCTACAGCAAGACGGTGCGACGGCAAATGGTCTACGTTGCGCTACCGCTTCGGGCCGAAGACGGGCGTCTGGCCGGCGTCGTGCGGACCTCGCTTCCATTGGAACAGGTCCATCGCGAGCTGCGCGGCGTGTATCGGCGCACCTTTGCCGCCGGTGCGCTGCTAGCCCTGCTCGTCCTGCCGATCGCCTTCGTCATCTCGCGGGGAATCAGCAGGCCGCTCGAACAGTTGGGAATTGGCGCGGCGCGCATGGCCCGCGGCGAGCGCGTCGAGCTGCGTCTTCCGCGCAGCGCCTCGCGCGAGACCAGCGAACTGGCCGAGCGCATCGCCGCAATGGCCGAAGAACTGGAAGCCCGCCTGACCGCCGTGGAAGCCGAACGCGATCAGCGAATGGCTGTTCTGGCGAGCATGGTCGAAGGCGTTCTAGTCGTTGATGAACGTAATCGTGTCGTGGTCATCAACGCGGCCGCGGCACAGCTGCTTCGCTGCGACGCTTCCAAAGCGGCCGGCAAGCCGTTGGTCGAACTCGTCCGCTTGCCCTCCCTGCAGCGTTTCGTCGATGCGACACTGCAATCGGCCGCTTCTCGGGAGGACGAGGTCATCATCGATGACGGTGGACGCCGTCATCTTCAACTGCACGGCAGTCGTCTGGCCGATCCCGCCGGCCAGGGCAGCACGGCTGTCGTCGTGCTGCATGACGTGACCCGCCTTCGCCGACTTGAAACCGTGCGGCGTGAGTTCGTCGCCAATGTCTCGCACGAACTCAAGACACCAATTACTTCGGTACAGGGCTTTCTCGACACGCTTCGCGATGGGGCCGTCGACGACCCGGCGACGGCCCGGCGCTTCGTCGAGATCGCCGGGCGTCAGGCCGACCGATTAGGAGCCATTATCGAGGACTTGCTGACGCTTTCCCGTCTCGAAGAAGCAAGCGGCGGTTTGTCGTCCACCGTGCAAACGCGGCCGCTCGCACCTACGCTCAAAGCAGCGATCCAAATCTGCCAACACAAGGCCGACGCCAAAGGAATCGCGCTCAGCCTCGACTGTCCGCCGGACCTCACAGCACGCTTCGATCCGGCGCTGCTCGAGCAGGCCCTGATCAACCTCATCGACAACGCCGTCAAGTACAGCCCGGAGAACACCAGGGTCGGAATCGGCGGGACGGCGGCGGGCGGTGCGGCCGAAATCTCGGTCGCCGACGAAGGCTGCGGCATCGAAGCCCAACACCTACCTCGCCTCTTCGAACGCTTTTACCGTGTCGACAAGGCACGAAGCCGAAACCTCGGCGGCACCGGGCTCGGTCTGGCAATCGTCAAGCACATCGCCCAAGTCCATGGAGCCACAGT
Source organism: Binatia bacterium (assembly GCA_046754245.1). Lineage (GTDB taxonomy): Bacteria > Desulfobacterota > Binatia > UBA1149 > UBA1149 > JBHHVL01. The sequence continues at coordinate 2,977 of JBHHVL010000079.1, forward strand.
AACGGTCAACAGCGAACCGGGACGCGGGACCGTATTTGTTTTTCGGCTTCCGCCTCTGGAAACGAAGCCAGAAGAGTTTCCATCTTAAAGAATTTCTAACCTGCCGCTAATCCGCAACTAACCCTGCCTTGCTAACTGGATCATTGGGGTTCCGGATAAGGGAAACGGGGCCTGCCGCTAACGAGGCGGCATGGCACAACGACAAACAATATCGGAGAAGAGCATGAACAAGAGATACGCAATCGTTGCAGCCCTGATGGTTTCGCTCGTGGGCTTGCGCTCTGCGCAGGCCGCCGAAACCGAAGATCTGCGCCTTTACTGGAAAGACGGTATTCGCGCCGATACGGCCGACAATAGTTTTCGGCTGAAAATCGGCGGCCGCATCATGAACGACTGGGCTTTCTACGGGGCCGATGATTCGCTCGAAAGCAGCGCAGGGGCGTTTGAAGACGGCACCGAGTTTCGCCGCGCTCGCATTTACGTGGCCGGAGAGGTTTTCGACAACGTCATTTTCAAGGCCCAGTACGATTTGGCCGGTGGCGATGCGGACTTCAAGGACGTCTATCTCGGGCTCAAAGGCCTGCCCGGAGGCATCAAACTGCAAATCGGACACTTTAAGGAACCGTTTGGTCTGGAAGTCCTAACTAGCAGTAAATACATAACTTTTATGGAGCGCTCGCTTCCAACGGCATTCATCGCCGAACGCAACACGGGCCTCGGCGTGAGCGGCGATTGCTTCGAGGAGCGTCTGACCTGGGCTGGCGGAATCTTCCGCGACACCGATGGCTTCGGCGACGGTACCGGGAATGGCTACAACTTCACCGGCCGCGCGACCGGTCTACCGCTCTACCAGCAGGACGGGGAGAGGCTAGTCCACGTCGGCGTCTCCTACAGTCATCGAAACGTGGACGACACCGTTCGTTTTCGCGAGCGTCCGGAGTCCCACCTGGCTCCGCGCTTAGTGGACACGGGGGCCCTTAGCGCCGATGCAGTTGATCTGGTGGGCGTCGAGAGCGCGGTGGTTCTTGGACCGGCATCGCTGCAGGGCGAATACGTGCATGCGTCGGTCGACAGCGGCTCGGGTATGAGCCCGGATTTCGGTGGCTATTATGTCCAAGCGAGTTACTTCCTCACCGGAGAGCATCGGCCCTACAAGCGATCCCACGGCGCCTTCGCACGGGTCAAGCCGCGCGAAAACTTCATCGGAAAGCAAGGTGGAGGCCCAGGCGCCGTTGAAATCGCGCTGCGCTATTCGAGCATCGATTTGAACGACGGCGTCATTGCCGGCGGCGAGCTCGACGACATCACCGTCGGCGTCAACTGGCATCTCAACCCGAACACGCGCGTCATGGCCAACTACGTTCGCGCGGACCTCGACTCCGTGGGAGAAGCCGACGTGTTCCAGATGCGCTTTCAGCTCGATTTCTGAGCGAAGGAGGAACAACCATGAGACTCAAACCCAAGCCCATTTTCGCGGCTGCTTTGTTTGCGGCAGCCGCCTCCCTGGGAGGCGCACCGGCGCAGGCCGACTCGGCCATCAACGGCGCCGGCGCGACGTTCCCGTATCCTATCTACGGCAAGTGGGCATACTCCTACAACGAGCAAACCGGCGTGCGGCTGAACTATCAGTCGATCGGTTCCGGCGGCGGAATCAAGCAGATCAAAGCCAAGACGGTCGACTTCGGCGCCTCGGACGCGCCTCTCAAGGCCGAGGAACTCGAACAGTTCGGTCTGATACAGTTTCCGATGATCATGGGCGGAGTGGTCCCGGTGGTGCACGTCGAAGGCGTCGAGGCCGGCCAGCTCAGGCTCACGGCAGCCGAACTCGCCAACATCTATCTCGGCGAGATTGCCAAGTGGAACGACGCTCGCATCGCCGCCACAAACCCCGGACTACGGTTGCCCGACAAGGCTATCACCGTGGTCCACCGGGCCGACGGATCGGGGACCACCTGGATCTTCACGAACTACCTCTCCAAGGTCAGCCCCGAGTGGAAGCAGAAGATCGGCAACGCCAAGACGGTGGCCTGGCCGGCCGGCGTCGGCGGTAAGGGCAACGAGGGCGTGGCCGCCTTCGTCCAAAAACTCGACGGCTCGATCGGCTACGTCGAATACGCCTACGCGATCCAAAGCGACATGGCCTACGCATTGCTCGAGAATCACGACGGCAACTTCGTCGCGCCTACTTCTGAGAACTTTCAGGCGGCTGCAGCCGGCGCCGACTGGTCGCACGCCGAGGGCTACTACCTGGTGCTCACGGACCAGCCGGGGACGAGCTCCTGGCCGATCACCGGCGCATCGTTTATCTTGCTGCACAAGCAGCAGGCTGATGCCGCGCAAGCCAAACGCGTGCTGCAGTTTTTTGACTGGTGCTATCGCAACGGCGCAGAGGCGGCGCGTTCCCTCGACTACGTACCGATGCCGAAGGGCGTCGCCGAGATGGTGCGCGCGACTTGGGCTGAGGTTCTGCGCGACCACTCAGGAAATCCGATCTGGCAGTGATCGGCAAGTCCGTCCGGCCCTGGGGCGACGGCCTCTTTCGCGGGATGACTCTCGGCTTTGCCGTGGGCATCCCGCTGTTGTTCGTGTCGATAGTGCTTTGCCTGTGGCACGAGTCGCAACCGGCGGTAGAAAAGTTCGGTCTGTCGTTCCTAACGAGTACGGCGTGGAATCCGGTGCGCGACGATTTCGGCGCTTTCACGGCTATCGCCGGCACCCTCGGTTCGACCCTGCTCGCGCTTTTCTTCGCCGTTCCTGCGAGCATCGGGACCGCCGTCTTTCTCGCCGAATTGGCCCCCCCTTGGTTGCGTGGCGTTCTCGGCACCGGCATCGAGCTGCTCGCCGCGGTGCCGAGCATCGTCTACGGCATGTGGGGGCTGTTCACCGTCTCCCCGCTAATCGCCGACTACCTGCAGCCCGGCCTGGCCACAAGCTTGGGCTTTTTGCCGTTCTTTCAAGGACCGGCGATCGGCATCGGTGTTTTGACCGCCGGCTTGGTGCTCGCGCTGATGATTCTTCCCTTCATCGCCGCGGTCTGTCGCGACGCGTTCTTGATGGTACCGACGAATCTGAAGGAAGCAGCCTACGGTATGGGCTGCACCAAGTGGGAAGTCATTCGCGACGTTATGATCCCGTACTGCCGCAAAGGAATCGCCGGCGGGATCTTCCTCGGAACCGGCAGGGCCCTCGGCGAGACCATGGCGGTCACTTTCGTCATCGGCAACGCGCACCGTTTTTCATGGTCCCTGTTCGCGCCGGGAAACTCGATCGCATCGACGCTAGCCAACGAGTTCACGGAAGCCGACAGCGAGATCTACCTTGCCTCACTGATCGAGCTGGGCCTAGTGCTCTTTCTGATCACCTTTTTGGTGCTCGCCGCCGCCCAGTGGTGGCTGCGCCGCGGCACGCCTGAGCGAGCTTCGTGATGGATTTTCGACGCCGCCAACTCACGAACTTGGCCGTCCTAGCCGCTTCGACGAGCGCTGCCTTCTGCGCTTTGGCGGTTCTCGGCTGGATTCTTGCCGATGTGGCCGGCAAAGGCTTGCAGGCACTCACCTGGAGCTTCTTCCTCGAGCTTCCGGCACCGCCCGGCTTCGGAGGAGGCGGGCTTGCCAACGCCATCGTCGGCACTCTTCTGATAACCGCCACCGCCACAGCGATCGCCGTGCCGGCAGGAATCTTGGCCGGCACCTGGGTCGCCGAGTTCGGACGGCAGTCGCGCTTCGGAAGCATCGTCCGCTATCTGTCCGACATCCTGGTGTCGGCGCCTTCGATCGTCGTCGGCGTGTTCGTCTATCTCCTGGTGGTTCGCGCGGCCGGACATTTTTCGGGCTGGGCCGGCGCTGTCGCACTCGCGATCATCATGCTTCCGGTGGTCAGCCGAACAACGGAAGAAATGCTCAAACTGGTGCCGCACGATCTGCGCGAAGCCGCGCTCGCGCTAGGCACACCGTACTGGAAAATGATGATGCAGGTTATCTACCGCTCGGCCGGAGCGGGTATGATGACGGGCATCATGCTGGCGGTCGCTCGGGTTGCCGGAGAAACGGCGCCGCTACTATTCACCGCCCTGAACAGCCCCTACTGGATGCATGGCATGAACGAGCCGATGGCCAATTTGACCGTAACGATCTTCAACTACGCGATGAGCCCATACGACGATTGGCAGACGATGGCCTGGGGCGCAGCATTTCTCATCACCGCCGGAGTTCTCGTCACCACCCTGGTGAGCCGTGCCATTCTCTATTCGGGGAAACAACAGTGAGTTACGCCGCACGCACGACTTTTACCGACCGCTCGCTTCCCGACGCCCGCGGAAAAGAAACCAGCGCGAAGTCGAAAAGAAAGATTTCGGTACGCGGACTGAATTTCTACTACGGCGACAAACAGGTGCTGTTCGACAACACCCTCGACATCGCTCAGAATCGGGTGACCGCTTTCATCGGGCCGTCGGGTTGCGGCAAGTCGACGCACATTCGTACCTACAACCGGATGTTCGACCTATACAAGGGACATCGGGCCGAGGGCGAGGTCCGACTCGACGGCGTCAACGTGCTCGACCCGAAGGTTCCGGCCCTTCGTCTGCGCCATAAAGTGGGGATGATTTTTCAAAAACCGACTCCGTTTCCGATGTCGATTTCCGACAACATCGCTTACGGTCTCAAATTACACGGGGTCTCGAACAAGACGGAAAGAGAAGGTCGCGTTGAAAAGGCCCTACGCGACGCCGCACTGTGGGACGAAGTCAAGGACATTCTCGCTCAGCCGGGCACGGCTTTGTCGGGCGGGCAGCAGCAGCGCCTGTGCATCGCGCGGGCCTTGGCCATCGAACCCGAGATCATCCTTATGGACGAACCCTGTTCAGCGCTCGATCCAGTCGCAACCGCAAAGATCGAGGAATTGATCGATCAGTTGAAGCGCAGGTTCACGATCGTGCTGGTAACCCACAACATGCAGCAGGCCGGCCGCGTGTCCGACTACACGGCCTTTTTCTATTTGGGCAGAGTGGTCGAATTTGGCGATACGCAGACGCTGTTTTCCTCGCCCAGCATCAAGCAAACGGAAGATTATCTGACCGGCCGATTCGGCTGAGGTGAACCATGAGCAACCGTCTCCTTCGACAGACAAAAAAACTCAAACAGAAAATACTGACACTTGCCGGGCTCGTCGAAGGGAACCTGGCCAAGGCTACGCACGCTGTACTCCACAACGACGTCGAGACAGCGCGCGAGGTCATCGCGTCCGATCCGACGGTTGACGCGGAAGAAGTCGACACGGAAGAGGAGTGCCTCAAGATCCTCGCGCTTTATCAGCCGGTCGCCAAGGACCTGCGTTTCGTCGTCGCCATTCTCAAGCTCAACAACGACCTCGAGCGCATTGGCGACTTGGCAGTCAACATCGCCGAACAAGCCGGACGGCTTGGAACCCACGAGCGATCGCTCTGCCCCGACATTCTCGAAAAGATGGTTCCACGCGTTCAGGCGATGGTCCACCAAGCGATCGACTCTCTGGTCGAGCTCGACGCAGAGGCTGCGCGCGAGGTCGGCGCCGCCGACGATGCGGTGGACGACCTTCATCGCAGCATGTTTCAGCACGTCATCGACGGGGTCGGCAAGAATCCCGCCGACGTCGATGACCTGATCCACTACCTCTCTGTATCCCGCTACCTCGAACGCATCGCCGACCACGCGACCAACATCGCCGAGGACGTGATCTATATGACCAGTGGTGAGATCGTTCGGCACGGGGGTACCCGCCGCGAGTGAACTGAACACCGCTGTGCCTCCTCAAAACCCTGTCTGCGCGAAATTATTGACGTATCGCGGGTCTGAGGAAAGGCTTGCGCTACGGTGCTCCGGCTGCTCGTCGCAACGATTTCCGATCCGCTGCGTTCTCGCGCGTCACTTGAGGCCGAGATTGTCCTGCTGCGTCATCAGGTCGTACTTCTCAAGCAGCGACTCGGCCGACGCCGAGTCCGCCTGTCTTGAGCCGACCGTTTGCTTTTCGTTTGCCTGTCTAAGATCTGGTCCGACTGGCGCAAGGGTCTGGTCATCGTTCGGCCGGAAACCGTCATTCGATGGCACCGCAACGGTTTTCGGACCTATTGGCGATGGAAGAGCCGGTCGCGAGGAGGCCGCCCTCGGGTCGATCGCGAGGTACGTGATCTGATCGCGCGGATGCGAAGCGAGAATCCGTTATGGGGAGCGCCTCGGATCCACGGCGAATTGCTGATGCTAG
>JBHHVL010000080.1:0-8976 GCA_046754245.1 Binatia bacterium
CCGCTGGCGAAGACCACCGTCCCACTTGAGCTCCGGAACCGCGACCGGCATAAGGGTCGCTCCGGGTCCGACGATTTCGCCCCGCACCTGCGAATGCGAGATTCGCCCGAGCGCCAATACAAGCCCCAGTGAAAGAAACATGCAGTACCACGGTACTTTGTTGATTCTTGTCACGTCAGACGATCAAGCGCCGTCGCGGTTCAGCGCTGTCCCAGGTCGCTGGCCTTGAATACCAGTTCCACGTCCGAGAACTCTTTGCGATAACGGTGCGGCGGTGGCGGGAGTTTTCCCACGCCCCTCACCGCGTTCTCCACCGACCTGTCAAACGGCAGGTTGCCCGAAGATGATATCAGACGTACCCCGGTCAACCGACCATCGGCCAGTATACTGAAGCGCACGGAAACGGCGAGACCGCTGTCACGCGCGCCGGTCCAAACCCAGCGTTCGCGCATCTCGCTGATCATCGCGTCGTAGTAAGCGACGAATTCCAGTCCTCTCAGCAGTCCGTTGTCTGCGCCACCGCTTTTCCCGCCGACCCCCTGTGCCGGGGACTCGCCACCGAGGCCTCCCGCCGAGTCCGGCGACGACGCCTCACCCACCTGCGGTTTCGCCACCGCGGCGATCTTTTCCTCCTCGTCCGCCTCGGCGGGGGCCTGGGCGCCATCGTCTTGACTCGGAGCTGCCGCCGGCTGGGGTGCAGGTCCGGCAACGGTATCGGCAACCGGCTCCGGCTCGAGCGGCTTGGGCTCGGGAACAGGCTTGGCAACGGCTTTCTGCACCGGATCAGGCCGTGGAGCCGGCTCGGTCGGCGTCTTCTCGGCCGCCGGGGGAACGGGCTCTTTCGCGGGTTTGGGCTTTGGCGTCTCCACGGCCTTGGCCACCGGCTTTGGGGCCGGCGGAGGAACCGGCTTTTCCTCTGGCTCGGCCACGGGAGGCTTCGCCACCTCTGCGGCTTTCTCGTTCTTGGGAGGCACGGCTCGGGTTTTCTCGGGAGGCTTGGAAACCACGGCGGCTGGCTTGGGCGGAGAAGCCGCCGGCTTGAGCGCAGGCTTTACGCCGAGTGGCCCGACCTCGTAGAGCCTCGAGCCGGGTCGAGGAGACTGGAGCTTGACGGCGTAGACCGTCCGCGGGTGGGGCTGCGGGGGTGATTTGAAGACCGCTACCACTATGACCGTCGCGATGAGAACCAGATGCGCAGCGACCGACAGCACCGCGGCCTTGAGAAGTTCCGGATCGAGCTTGTCGTGATGGATGAGACGCGGCTCGGCCGGTTCCGCCACGCCAGCCATCTACCCGGCCTCGGGATCGGTAATCATGCCGAGCTGACTCACTCCTACTTTCTTGAGCGCCCCGATCACCTTCACCACGGCGCCGTAGCGAGCCTCGCGATCGGCTCGCAGGTAGACCCACCGCTGTGGATTCTCGGCGACCACGGCCGCGAGTTTTTGCGTGAGCTTTTCGACGCTCAGCTCGGTGTCGTTCAGGTATACCGAACCTTCCCCCGTAACGGTGACCACGAGCCCTTGTTCTTCCGCAGCGAGCGGTTCAGCGCTCACGGCGGGAAGATCTACCGGAACCCCTTGTTGAATGATCGGCGCGGTGACCATGAAGATCACCAGCAGCACCAGCATGACGTCGACCAGTGGGGTGACGTTGATACCTGCTATCGAGCCCCCCGAAACACCGCTGCCGTTGTCCCCAGCCATCAACGCCGCGCCTAGTTGAGAAAATGCCGCTCGGCGATGTTGAGGAACTCCGACGCAAAGTTGTCCATGTCGCCGGAGAGCACGGCCGCCCGCCGCGCAAAGTGGTTATACGCCACGAGCGCCGGGATCGCCGCGGCAAGACCCATCGCCGTCGCGACCAGAGCCTCTGAAATGCCAGGCGCCACGGCCTGGATACTGGACGAACCGCCGGCGCTCAGCCCCATGAAAGAGTTCATGATCCCCCAAACGGTGCCGAACAAACCGACGAAGGGAGCCGAGCTTGCCGTCGTCGCGAGAAAGGTAAGCTGCTTCTCCAGCTTCACCCTCTGCAGGCTCGCCGCCCGGCGCATCGCCCGGTCGACGTTGTCCACCCCCGAGAGTTCGGTCGTCAGGGTTTCACTAGAGCCACGCTTGCGAGTCCTCAGCCTCACCAGCTCGTCGTAGCCGGCCCTGAAGACCTCCGTCACCGGGTTTTCCGGCAGTTCGCTGCAAGAGCGCGACACCTCGGTGAGGTTACGGGTTTTCCAGAAGAGCTTGATGAATCGGGCAGAGGCCCGTCGCGCCACCGAGATCTGGCGGGCTTTGAAGATGATGATGGTCCAGCTCGCGATTGAAACGAGGATGAGGAGATACAGTACGCCCTGTACCACCGGCCCCGAGCCGGAAATCATGTCGAGGACGCCAAGTTCGCTCACGATCGACCGCATCTTTCTGGTCGCAACCCCTCCTCCCCACCCGCTCAAGTACGATCTCAAATATTATGCATCATACCTCCGAGGAAGCGGAATGCGATCTTGACTCGTTGCCCGTGCCGTGTGATACCTTTTGAACTTTTTCGAGTGTTTCCGCCGCGTTGGGCTGCTCGCTTTGGCTGGTGCGAGCCCGTTCTCTAGGAGGGTTAGATGGGTACCAGAGTAGGAATCAACGGCTTCGGCCGCATCGGGCGTAACACGCTCAGGGCAAGCCTGGGACGGCCGGAACTCGAGGTGGTAGCCGTCAACGATCTTACCGACGCTTCCACCCTCGCCCACCTCCTCAAGTACGACTCGGTACACGGTCACTTTCCAGAGAAGGTCGATGTGCGCGACGGCGACCTCGTGGTCGGGGACAGCACCATCAAGGTGCTCTCGGAGCGCGCTCCGGAGAACCTCCCCTGGCGGGACCTCGGCGTCGATCTGGTGATCGAGTCGACGGGTCTGTTCACCTCCCGAGACAGCGCCGCCGCCCACTTGGACGCGGGGGCCCGAAAGGTCATCATATCGGCGCCAGCCAAGGAGGTGGACCTCACACTGTGCTACGGGGTAAACCACGACCAGTACGACGCGTCGTCTCACCACGTCCTCTCGAACGCCTCGTGTACGACCAACTGCCTGGCCCCCATAGCCAAGGTCCTGAACCAGAGTTTCACGATCAAGCGCGGCCTGATGACCACCATACACGCCTACACCAACGACCAGCGCATACTCGACCTCCCGCATTCCGACCTGCGTCGCGCGCGTTCCGCCGGCCTGTCGATGATCCCCACCACGACCGGTGCCGCGAGAGCGGTGGGGCTGGTCCTTCCCGATCTGGCCGGCAAACTCGACGGCATGGCGATCAGAGTGCCCACTCCGAACGTCTCGGTGGTGGATCTCGTGGTCGAAACCGAAGCGACGCCAACGGCGGAGGAGATCAACAACGCGATCAAGGAGGCTGCCGAAGGTCCGCTCTCCGGCATACTCCAGTACTGCGACGAGGGCCTGGTCTCCTGCGATTTCAACGGGAACACCAGCTCGTCGATATTCGACGCACCGCTGACAAAGGTAGCCGATCCGGGCTTCGCCAAGGTGTTGGCTTGGTACGACAACGAGATGGGATTCTCTCACCGCCTCTGCGACGTGTGCGCCATGGTGGGCTCGTCCCTGTAGGCTGGGCCGGAACCCGGCGGGAAAGCCGTTGAAACGCGTTGACGAGCTGGACCTTGACGGGCGCCGCGTGTTCATCCGGGTGGATTTCAACGTCCCCGTCGAGGAAGGCAGGGTAACCGACACCGTCCGTATAGAGGCCGCCCTGCCGACCATTGAACTCGCTCTCGGCTCGGGTGCAACGGTGATACTCGCTTCGCACCTCGGTCGACCCAAAGGAAGGGTAGACCCCGATCTGTCGCTGGCGCCCGTGGCCGAGCAACTGTCCTCCTTGCTCGGACAGACTGTGCGGTTTGCTCCGGACTGCGTGGGCCCAGGGGTAGAGGCGCTGGTGGCTGAAATGAAGCCGGGCGAGGTCGTGCTGCTCGAGAACCTTCGTTTTCACTCCGGCGAGGAGGCGAACGACGACGGTTTCGCCCGCGCTCTGGCGAAGCTCGCCGATGTCTACGTCGACGACGCCTTCGGCGCCGCGCACCGTGCTCACGCATCCATCGCCGCTATCGCCAAACACGTGGCAGTGAGAGCAGCCGGCCTGCTGCTGGCTCGAGAGACCGAGATCCTCGCCGCGCTGCTCGAACACCCGGCCAGACCCTTCGTCGCCGTCATCGGCGGGGCGAAGGTCTCCGACAAGATTCTCGTGCTGGAGAACCTCGTCCGCCTGGCCGACAGCATTCTCGTAGGTGGCGCCATGGCATACACCTTCCTGGAGGCCAAGGGCCATTCAACGGGAGCCTCAAGAGTCGAAAGGGACAAGATCGACGTCGCCGCGAGCCTCGTCAGCAAAGCCGAGGAAGCCGGCGTCGCACTGGAACTGCCCCTTGACCACGTCGCGGCCTCGACTTTTGCGGAGACCGCCGAACCGGTGGACGTCGCGTCCGTTGACATCCCCGAGGGCCTCATCGGCCTCGACATCGGCCCGGTCACGCGAAGCCTCTACGCGCGGGCGCTCGCTCGGGCGAAAACCGTACTGTGGAACGGACCCATGGGCGTGTTCGAGTGGAAATCGTTTAGGGCCGGCACCGCGGCCATAGCCAACGCGGTAGCGGATTCACCTGCCACTTCGGTGGTCGGAGGTGGCGATTCCGTTGCGGCTCTGTCACAATCCGGCCGCAAGGAAGAAGTCACGCACGTGTCTACCGGCGGCGGCGCCGCGCTGGAGTTCTTGGAAGGAAAGGTGCTTCCCGGCATCGCCGCGTTGGATGGGTAAGGTCGAGACGGTTATGCCAACTCCACTGCTTGCAGGAAACTGGAAACTCAACGGACTGAGTGAGGATACCGCGAAGCTGGCGTCTGCGGTCGCCGAGGGCTGCCAAGATATCGAAGGTCGAGAGGTAATGATCGCGACCCCGTACACCACGCTGCACGTCGCTCGTTCGGTGCTCGATGGGTCGCCGGTCGCGCTCGGAGCCCAGGATCTCTACTGGGAAGAAACCGGAGCGTTTACGGGCGAGGTGTCGGCCCCCATGCTAGTTGACGCAGGTTGCCGCTACGTCATCATCGGCCACTCGGAAAGACGCGAGTTCTTTGGTGAGACCGACTACAGCGTCGCGAAGAAAGTCGCGGCCGCGTACCGCGGTCGTCTCACGCCCGTGGTCTGCGTCGGCGAGAGCCTCGCGCAGCGTGAGCAAGGGATGACGGCCGAGGTCATCGAGAGGCAGGTACGTGCCGGCCTCTGTGAACTCGAACGCGAAGGATTCGACACCTTGGTTATCGCCTACGAACCGATCTGGGCGATTGGCACCGGCGAAACTGCCACCGCGGAACAGGCTGAAGAAGTCCACCGAGGCATACGAGCTATCGTCGCCGACATGGCCGACGACAGCGCCACGGCCGGGGTAAGGATCTTGTACGGCGGAAGCGTCAAGCCTGACAACATCGATGAGTTGATGTCTTGTCCCAACATCGACGGCGCGTTGGTAGGGGGCGCGAGTTTGGACGCGGATTCCTTCCTGCGCATAGTTCACTACGAGGAGTAAGCCCTAGTGTCAGCATTCGTGACTGTTATTCATATTCTCGCCGCCGTGATCCTGATCGCTGTGGTCCTGCTTCAGAGCGGCAAGGGCGCCGACATGGGCGCGGCGTTTGGCGGTGGCGGCTCGACGGTCTTCGGACCGAGCGGACCGGGAAACGTGCTGACCAAGCTGACCACGGTTTTTGCCGTTGTCTTCATGATAACGTCACTCACCTTGGCCGTACTGTCCGCACGCCAGCCTTCGGTGTTTGACGACACCGCCGAGCCTCAGACCTCGGCGGCCCCGGTTGCCCCACCGGTACAAGCGGCGGCGACGGACAAAGGCCCGGCCAGCGCCGAGCCCGCGGCACCGCAGGAGCCGGCCGCCCAAGGCGGCGAAGGAGCCAGCCCCGGGGACCAACCGGCCGGATCGGCTGGCGAGTAGATATTTCGATTCTCCGGACGGCGCGAGGGTGGCGGAACTGGTAGACGCGCCAGGTTGAGGGCCTGGTGGGCATTGCGCTCGTGGGGGTTCGAGTCCCCCTCCTCGCACCACGAGTCCGCGAGCCAGCGAGCGGATGAGACACGACGTCCGCCAGCGGCGGGGGCCAAACTGGGGGCCAAACTCGCGATTTTGCGGAGCTGATCGGCGCCCTCCGACCGGATCCATTTCCCGTAGTGGCGTCTCAACGTTTCGTATCGCACGCCGGTCTGGGCTTCGAGCCAGGTAGGATTCACTCCCGCGGTTAGCGCTGTGGAGATGTAATTATCCTTGGTCGCGTAAAGCCCCCTGATCCGGATGCCGAGCTCGCGAAGACACCGGTACCAATGCTTCGAAAACGCCTTTGGCTCGATCGGCCGGCCGCGCGTATTCGTGAACACGGGCATTTCAGGCGTTACGACGAGCGGCCGAATCCCTTCGAGAACCCGTACCGTGTCGGCGAGGAGTTCCACGGTTCGCACGGCCTGGCCCGTCTTTGGCGCGCTGTCCTCGTAAAGATGGCGCGAACGCACAACGCGCAGGACGCCGGCCTGCAGGTCGACTTCGCCCCAGCGCAGACCGGCGGCCTCAGAGGGGCGCATGCCCGACCAGAAGAGGACTTTCACGAACGCGTGGTACGCGGGGAACGGCCGGAAGCGATCGCCCTCCTCACACCGTCCGGGGTGAAAGCCGAACCGAGCTGCCTCGAACCATTCGAGAATGCGGTCCCTCTCCAGTGACGTAAACGGGTCGGGACCGGGCACAGACACCCTCGCCCATCGAACTCCGACGAAGGGGTCGCGCTCGAGTAATTGATCAACCTCACGCGCGTCTCGGATCATCGCCCTGAAGCTTCCCCCGAGAATGTTCTTCACGTACTTGAGCGAGAGGCCACGGCTCAGAAGTTCAGCCCGGAGGCCAAGCATGTCGCGAGCCGAGAGTTCGGCGATCGGGATCGCGCCCAGGCGCGGAAGAATGTACCCCGAGATGTGCCGCCGGTAATCCCGGGCCTGTGCTCTGCGGACCATGGGCGGAACCTTATCGACGATCCATCGCTCGAAATACCGAGCGACCGTTATCGTCTCCGGCTTCGCCCCCTCCGACTGCGGTTCTTCTCGAACGAGCAACCGCGGATCCTGGCCGGCAGCAACCGAGGCCCCTATGAACTGGGCAAGCCTGTCGATTCTAGCTCGGTTCCCCGGACTGTCTGTGAGAGTAGTCGAGTGGGAATACCGCCGACCTTGCCACCGGTAACGGATCCGGAGCTTCCCTCGATGCTCTTCAACCGTGCAGCCGATGCGTCGCCTTCTTCGCTTCATTCAAGTCGATATCCACTCCGTTCGCTAATGGGATCGTATGTCCGCGCTCGTTCGGCTCGAACGAGCCTTCGATGTAATCGACGATCGCCCGCCACGAAAAGATCGGGCGGCCGTTGAACCCGCGCGGCTTGAAGTAGTGTATGCCAAACTTCAGGACTCCCCTGGAGACCATGGTCCGAATTGCTTGCTCACTCCAGGGCGTAAGCTCCGAGAGCTCGCACGTGGACAGGTAGGGCTTCGGAACGGTCGAGGTGAGAGTCTGCAAATTGTGGGCCCTCATATACACCGATTAGTAATATACTAATAGGGCATTGTCAACATCTATCCCAATGATATTTGACGTATCTTACTGACGCGGTATACCCGCAGCGTATGCCAAAGGTTAAGCTCTGGGGCTACCGCTGCGGGCGGTGCGACCACGAATGGGTGCCGCGTGACAAGGATCAGGAACCCCGAGTCTGCCCAAAATGCAAGAGCCCGTATTGGAACACGCCTAGGAAGCAGCCGAAGCCGGCGAAATCAAGCTGACCGCGCGATACAACACGGCCGACTTCGCGCGGACGCGGTCGCAACCAATTCGAACCGTGGCTCGGCTGCCTATCGAAGCCTGGCTAGTCGAGACCCGGCGGCCATTCGCCTACCAGAGGATCGCCAAGCAAGCTTTTCGACTCCAACAGTTGGGCCTGCCCACCTCCCGGATAGCCCGCAATCTCGGCGTGACGGACAAGACGGCCGCCAAGGCGGTCACCTGGTACCGGCAGTAGCAGCTAACCAAGCGCAGCGGCTAAGTGCTCGCTCCGTAACGAGAATCGCCCAATTGGCTTTGTTTCGCAGAAGCTAGCCTTTGAGTTTTCCTATCTCTATCTGTGATCTCACCCCACCCTCCAGCGCAACGTCTAAATCAACTGCGACTGGAGCAGCAACTTCTTGGCCACGTCGCATCCGCTGCAGACGCTCGAGCGCGTCATAAGTTCGGAAGAACTCTCCCTGAATTGCCGCCCTATAACGGCACAACAGGGTAAAAGAGCCCTCGGCGTGCATGAACGCCGACCCAAATCCGCCCGCACGGCGGAAGGTGTCGTCCTCGGTATAATAGGTTGCTCTGATATCTTCCGGATCGCCAAGGTATCTGGCAAAAAGCCCGGTTTCGACGCGGACGAACCGTTGGGCCCTCCACGTGATCACGATGAGTTCGTCTAAGAAGCGCTCTTCTTTAGCGCCCTGAGGATCCCAATCTCGCCAAAGGCCTTCCGCCAACCTCTTGAATGCTTTTGGGTCATCGCTGGGAAGCAGCAAGTGCCGTGACAGAAGGCCGTGCTTAAGGGCGTTCTGAGAGACTGATTTCTTTCCCTTCAGACTCTTCGGACCGGTGCTATTCTTTGCGTTGAGTCGGTTTGCCTTGAGCTGCCGTCGGGTAACCATAGTGTAATACCTCCGGGTCGCCATCCGCGTCAGTCGTAAAGCGGCGACGACGTACTGGTCTACGGGCCGAAGGCATTTCGTACCCTGTGGTTCACATTAGCTGACTATGAATCATTTTACGCTCATCCCCGGGGATTGGATGGTGTAACGACTTGTGTGGAAAATGGGCTGAGGGGTTGAGCCACGGCCCCAC
>JBHHVL010000081.1:0-7935 GCA_046754245.1 Binatia bacterium
CCAAGATGAACAAGAAGATAGCCCTGGAGGCGCTGTTCGTGGTGTGGTGGCTGCGCCTGCAGGACTTCACCGGGCGGCTCGAGGAAAAGCCGGCCCTGGAGGCCCCCGGACCGCCCGCTGCCTGACGTCGCCGCGCCGATGGCCAGAAGGATTCTCCTCCTCAACGAACGCGATCCGGCCAACCCGCTGGCGGGAGGGGCCGAAGTCCATATATTCGAGATCTTCGGCCGGCTGGTGAAACGTGGCCACGAGGTAACGCTGCTGTCGGCCAGCTTCAAGGGATCCAGCAGAGAGGATCGTATCAGCGGCTTTCGCGTTCGCCGGCTCGCCAATCGCTACCTCTACTACGGGATGGTTCCCTTCGCGGCGAGAAGAGAGGCCATGCGTGGCGACTACGACGTGGTGGTCGACGTCTTGAACAAGCTGCCTTTTCTGAGCCCCTGGTTCGTGCCGGTACCCTGTTTCGCCGTGGTTCATCACCTCTTTGGCACAACGGCCTTTCAGCAGGCGTCATTCCCAATTGCGCTGGTAACCTACTTGAGCGAAAAGTTGGTGCCCCTTGCTTACCGGGGTGTACCGATGTTGGCTATATCCCCGAGTACCAAAGACGACCTGGTGGAGCGTGGCCTGCGGCCCGAGCAGGTCTGGGTGGTGCCACCCGGTCTGGATCACGAGGCCTACGTTGCGGGTACGGAGCTGCGCGGGCGTGAGCCGCTGATCCTGTGGATAGGGCGGCTGGAGCCTTACAAACGCGCCGGCGACATGCTCGAGGCGATGGTCCGGATACTTGACCGGGTACCCCGGGCCCGCCTGGTTGTCATAGGGGCGGGTTCGGCGCGGGAAGGGCTCGAGAGGTTGGTGCGGGACAAGGGTTTGCAAGAGGCGGTGGAGTTTGCGGGCTTCATCAGCGAAGAGGACAAGATCGATTACCTCCAGAGAGCGGCCGTCGTGGTGAACACGTCTGAAAAGGAAGGGTGGGGAATGACGGTGATCGAGGGCAACGCCTGTGGAACCCCCAACGTGTCGACGGATGTGCCGGGCCTGCGGGATTCGGTCAAGGACGGCGACACCGGCCTGTTGTTCGACTGCGGCGACGTCGGCGCCCTGACCGAGTGCCTGCTCAGGATACTCACCGACGAGAAGCTCAGCGAGCGGCTGAGCATCAAGGGCCTGGAGTGGGCTGCGCGTTTTTCCTGGGACAGGGTCGCCGACGACGCGCTCACGCTTCTCGAGCGGGCGATAGAGGGCGATCGCGGACCGGTCAGACTCGTCGCTTCACCCTTTCAGGACTGAAACCAGCCGTGATGGCCCGAGCGCTCATTTTTGGCGGCTGCCTGGGCTATTTCCTGATCTTTCGCCACTACGGATTCCAGCTGGAAGACGAGGGGACGCTCCTCTTCCAGTTCAGCCGCGTGCTCGACGGCCAGTTCCCCTACAGCGATTTCTTTGCCGGCTACACGCCGGGCTACTTTCACCTCGGCGCCTTCATCCTCGACCAGCTCGGCAACTCGACAGAAGCGGTGCGGGTATGCCTGGCGGTGGTAAACGCCTCGAGCGCGGTGGCACTGTACAGCGTGGCGCGTGCGGTGGCGGGCAGGTTCCCCGCCCTCGCACTCACGCTGCTCTGGGTGGCCTTCCTCCCGGTATTCCCAGGCGAGTTTGCGTCGTTCAACGTTCCCTACCCCACCTGGTTCTCGACGCTGGCCTGGATGGGGCTGGCGCTGTGCCTGCTCGCCTGGGTCAAGGAGGGCCGGGCGAGGTGGCTGGCGCTGGCGGGCGTCGCGGCTTCGTGTGCCTTCGCGCTCAAGCCCAACGCCGGGGCTTTCGCCTTCGCTTCCGCCGTCTGGGTCGTAGCGCTGTTCGCCAACCGCGAGCGCAGGGTAGACGAGGTTCTCGCCATAGCCGCCTCGTTGGCGATGGCGGCGGGCGTTTGGGTCGCCTTTGG
The DNA here is from genome assembly GCA_046754245.1 of Binatia bacterium. GTDB lineage: Bacteria > Desulfobacterota > Binatia > UBA1149 > UBA1149 > JBHHVL01. The sequence goes on from JBHHVL010000081.1 coordinate 1,946, forward strand.
CCTGAGCCTCTCCGCGGTGGACCTGGCGGTACAGCTGGGGCCGGTGCTGGTGCTGGTTTGGTACTGTGCGCGCGGGCCCCGGGGACGGCCCGGGCCGCCGCGCGGGGGCGGCCGACTCCCCTCGACGCGCGAGGCGCTCGCGGTGCTGGCGGTCTCGTTCGCGCCGCTTACACTGCTCTGGGCGATCCCAGTGCTCGCCAGGCTGGGCCTGTCCGGCTTCCTCACCCAGGTCCTGTTCATAGGGTCGGACTGGAAACAGGCCTACTTCCGCGCCTACCCTCAGCCGGAACTCTACGCGGTGCTCATAGTGGCGGGCGCCGTGGTTCTCGCCTTGATGGGCCGTTTTCGCGGCTGGCGGCTGCTCAACCCGGTCGTGCCCCTGTCGCTGGCGATGGTCTCTGCGCTCGGGCTGATACTGTGGAAGCGAAACACCCTGCTGATGCCCGAGTCCTTTGCGAGTTCGGTCATCTGGCAGCTAGAAAACGCGTCGTTCTGGATGTTCCCGGTGGTCAACTGGGCGGGTTTGCTGCTTCTCGCGAGCCTGCGCCGGAGCACGGAACGCGCGGATGAACTGCAAGAGCTGTCCGTCGTCTTGCCGGTGGCCATAGCCATGTACCTGCAACTCTATCCGCGCGCCGATTTCATGCACCTGGTAACCTCGGCACCGTTTAGCGCTGTACTGGGGGCGATCATCGCGATGAGGGTGTCGGTTTGGTGGAACCGTGTTTACGAGCCCAGCAACTTCAGGGTGTCGCGATTCTTTCGCTTCGGCGTACTTGCGACGCTCTGCTTGCTGCTTTCGTTGAAGATCGGCTTGCTGCTTCCGAGCTTCTCGGCTTGGCCGGGAGGGCAAGCGTTGGTGGTCGATACCCCGACGGTGAAGGCTTCGCTGGAGCCGCAGGCCTCCGATGACCTCGAAGCGCTCGCAGGCGCGAGCGCCTATCTCAAACGGTACACGGATCCAGGCGAGGCGGTGTTCGCGTTTCCCGCCCTCGGTGGCCTGCTCTACGCGGCGGGTCTGACGAGCGCCGCGCCCCACGACTACTGGTTTCCGGGCGAGCCTGACCACGGCGAGGAAAGGTCGATGGTAGCGCAGCTGAGACGGAATCCCCCGCGCTTCGTCGTGGCGCTAAACTCCGGCTGGCGCACCTTTCGCGGGTCGCCGGCTTACTTCTCGACCGCCCGCAGCTTCGTGGTTGCCAACTACCGCTTGGTAGCTCGCTACGGCCGCTTCGACCTGCTCGCCAGAAACGATATCGTCGATTCCCTGGAGCCCGCGCGCTGGCAGCCGGGCGGCCCGATGTCGGCCGCCGTCGAGCGGACGCTGGCGTGGAGACGCCAAGCCGCCCGGCGTTGGATGCGCTCCCTGTCGGTGGACGAAGCCGCGAGCGCCACGCTCGATCGCGAGCCCGCCGAGGCTATCCTCGTGCTGAGGGCGATAAGGGACGGTGGCGACATCAGGACGGCCGGGTGGTTGATTTCCGGCTATAATAGCAGCGACAAACGGGTGAAGAGCGAGGCTCTTCGGACGATGATCGTCGTCGCGCAGCGCTATTTCGCGACTCGCCATCGATGGGCAAACGACGCGGGCGGCGAGTCATACCGGCCGTGGCTGCTGGGCTACTCCCAGGCCGTGGAAGAGCTCGAGGGGGCTCGAGACAGAAGGGCCGTGGTATTCGCCAGGGCGCTTGCGGAAGTTATCGGTGAGTAGTGTCAGGGCAAATGAATACATCGGCGTCGACTGAGGTAATCCGGCATGGCATCTGATCATTTTACCGGCGAACGGCCCGGCTGGGGCCGGGACTTCGACTACGACGAATCCCGTCACCTGGCTGCCTACATCTACGCCGCCACGCTGGCGGGCGGCAAGAGGGTTCTCGACGCTGGTTGCGGCGAGGGTTTCGGCACCCAGACCCTGGTGGGGACGGCGGATTCGGTAACCGGCGTTGACTACTCGGCCGAGGCCGTAGCCGCGTGCAAGAGGAAGTGGAACATGCCGGGGTTGGAGTTTTTCCAGCTCGACCTTACCAGCCCGGGCGATTTCAACGATACCTTTGATCTGGTCCTCAATTTCCAGGTGCTCGAGCACATCGAGGACGAGCTGCCATTTCTCGAGGGCCTCCGAAAGCGACTCGCACCCGGCGGGGTGCTGATGCTCACCACGCCGAACCGCCTAAAGTCCTTCTCGGAAAACCCCTACCACGTGCGCGAGTACACGGCCGAGGAACTGCGGGTACTGCTCGGCAAGGTTTTTTCCAGGGTGACCATGCTCGGAACCCACGGAAACGCCCGCGTGATGGAATTCGACCGTGGCCGCGAAAAGTCGGTCCGGCGTATCCTGAGGCTCGATCCGCTCGGGCTGCGCAAGCTGCTGCCGGCGTCGTTCGTGAACTTCGCCTTCGCCAAGCTGGCGGTGCTGGTGCGCCGCCAGGCGAGAAAATCAGCCGGTGATGGGACGATACGCCCGGACGACTTCTCCGTCGGCGCCGACGGCATAGACGAAGCCCTCGACCTCGTCGCGCTCTGCGAAGCGTGATTTCGCCGCGAGCGCTGGCCAAGCGATGAAGCTGTTACCGGAGTGCGTGTAACTTTGAACCACGAGAACCAGCGCCTCGCGCGCGGAGCCTGGTACGGGCTGCTCGCCCAGGCAGTCGACAAGATTCTCCCGGTCGCGATACTGCTCTACCTGGCCAGGACTCTCGAGCAGGAAGACTTCGGCGTCTACACCTTCATCATCGCCTACCTCGCCTTCTTCCAGACCGCGACCGAGTACAGCATCGACACCGTCCTGGTTCGTACCATGAGCCAGCTGCCCGAGAAGCGAAACGCGCTGCTCCAGGCCGGTCTCGGCCTCAAACTCGCGACCGCCGTGCTGGCGGCGCTGCTCGCCACGCTGCTCGCCGGGCCGGTATCCGGGGGAAGGGCGCCGCTGGCCATGGCCCTGCTCGCCTCGCTGGGAATGGTCACGGCGATGGGAAGCGCCTACCGCTCGTGGCTGAGGGCACAGCTGCGTATAGGCGGGGTATTCGGGGTCGCGGCCGGCCGAGCCTTGCTACTAGGCGGCGGCGTGTTCGTAGCCGTGAGGGTGGGGATGGGGCTCTACGCGATCTTCGTGGCCATCGCCGCGGCCAACCTGGTGGCGTTCCTCGGCATCGCGCTGTGGTTTCGCCGCAGCGTCACGCCCCGCGCGCGCTTCGAGCGCGAGTCGTGGGCACTGCTTATCAGAGGGGCGCTGCCGCTCGCAGGCAACGCCTTCGCGATGACGGTGAGCCTCAGGGTCGGCCAGATCCTGCTGATGTCGATGAGGGGGGCCGTGGACGTAGGCATGCTGGCGGCCGCTTCAAGGGTGTCGGAGGCCTTCTCCCTACTCCCCGAGGCGCTGATGATCAGCGTCTACCCTCTCATGGCCGGCCTCCACCTAAACGACCTTCCGCGCCTGTTGAGCACCGCCGAGAGGTCGACGCGCTACCTCATGCTCGCCACCGGCGTCCCGGTGGTTGTCTGTGCGGTAGCCGGACCGGAGGTGATGGCGCTGTTGTTCGGCCCGTCCTTTGCCGACGCCGGGCCGGCGCTGTCGATCCTGGTTTTCATGGCGCTGTTCAGCGCGAGCGGGACGGTCATCATCAATCTGCTGGTAGCCGCCCACAGGGAGAAGGTTCTGTACTTCAACACCATGGCCTTCGCCGCCGCGAGCATACCGCTGAGCTACGCGCTGATATCTCGAGGCGGCTACACCGGTGCGGCCGTAGCCATCCTGGTCACCTCGGGGCTCTCACAGGCCGCCCTGGCCTTGCTCCCGAGCACCGGACTGTACGTACGCAGCTGCCTGCTGGCGGGGGTCAAGCCCTTCGCAGCCGCGGTTGCGGCCTCGGCCTGCGGGCTGGTGGTCGGCTGGACGACGGCAACCGCTCTAGTGGTTGCGCTGGGGGTATACGCGGCGGCGCTGTTCGCCCTCGGCGTTCTCGACGCTGACGAGCTGAACTTCATCCGCTCGCTCCTCGGCCTACGACCAAACGAACCGCAAGAACGCCCCTAGACCCTCTCCAGGACCAAGACCTTGCCGCGACCGGGTAACAACCAGCGGGAATAGGGGATTTCCCGACGGACGCTGTAACCCTCGAGGGGGCTAAAGCTCAGGACGAAACGGTCGTCGACGACCCACCACCAGCTCTTGCGATCCGGATGCTTGCCGAGCCGCGTCTGTTCCTTGGTGGGCCAGGTTCCGAGCTTGGCCGCCAGGTGCCAGGCGTTGTATTCGAAACCGCCGTCTATCTCTTCAGGCCCGACTCCCAGCGCCGACAGCTCGGCGAGCCCCTGGTAGCGTGCGCGGTTCCAGGCCATGTAGTCGTGGGTACCGGCGACCGAATAGAAAGCAATCACCAGGGTAACGATCCATGGGCCGAAACCAATACGGCGTACCCCCCGCGCCCTAAGTACGGTGGCGATGGCGAAGGGCAGCGGGGCCAGCAGGTAGCGATCGAAGTAGAAGGCCGTGTGCAGGAGCGTCCCCGCGAAGGTAAGGACGAGAGCGTAGAGCAGAAAGGCGTGCTGAGGATCGCGGGGCTCTCGAAGGCAGCGGTGCCAAGTCGCGCACAGCAGGGCCGCGCTCGCGACGGAAAGCGAGGTAACAACCACACCCAACGCCGGTCCCATATGCCCTGGCGGAGCGAAGCCGAGAAAGAGGACGTCGCGCAGCGTCAGGGCTCCCAGACCGAAGTCGTAGAGTAGGTTGGGCAGGTAGAACATCAGCGCCTTCTCGCGCAGGTAGAGAAAGAAAGCAGCAGCCCCAAAGATTACGGCGGCGATGGCCGCCGAAGCCGACCTCTCCCTCAGCCGCGCGGGAAAAACAGACAACGCGAGGGGGATTAGAAACAAGCCGATGTAGGCCAGCCCCCGAAAGGCCGTGTTGCCGAGTCCAACAAGGGTCAGGCCAGCTGCCTCGGAGACTTTGTTCTCTATTCCTGCCGGTGCCCCGTGCAAGAAAAACAGCCACACCAACCAGACCCCAATCGCAACCGATGGCAGCGCGGCAACAGCCACTACCTCCCGCGTCTTGGTGGAGAAGCCCCCCCGCCCAGACACCAAGATCGCGAGTGCGGCCGCCGCGGCGACGAAGATACCGTGCTGGCGAATCAAGACAGCCGCACAACAAAAAGCGCTACCAAAAAAAAGCAAGGCCAAACGGTCTTCACCAAGACCCCTCAGGTAGAAGTAGGAGGCCCAGACCACGGCGACCACAAAAGGAACGTCGGTCATGAAGCTAAAGGAGAGATTGAGGAACAAGGGATTGAAGCCCAGCAGGGCCACGCCGAGCGCGCAGGCCGCGACGCCAAGCCCGGCGCGCCGCAGCAACAAGAAAAACCCAATGAGCCCCGACCCCGCCAGCACCAGGGTCGATATCCTTAGCACGGTGAAAGAAAACCCGAACCACTCGCACAGCGCCCACCCATACCAGGCCTGCAAGACCAGGCTGGCCCCCGTCCAGGGCAAGAAGGCAAGCTCGCCCCGCTCACAAAGCCCGCGCACGGTCCAGCCGTAAGACCAGTCATCGCTGAGCGCAAAGTCACCGGAAGGACCAACCAGGATGGCGACAATGACCCAGGATGCTGCTATGAGACACCCCACCCAGCGGGTGTGAGAGTACTTAGTGGTCGCCATGTTGATGATAATCCGCTCTAGATCCCAGGCTCAGGCCAGTTCCCCTGGCCCATGGTAATCGGCGATCTTGTAGGTCACAATCGGGGGTAGGGTAGGCGTGGTCCGCGTGTCATGCCGCGTCTCTTCCGCGCGCCATTTTCTATTTAATCATAGTTCGTATTGATCTCGGTGTCACGGGACCCGACTGCTGCTCGCTATGGGATCGCAGGGGTGTATTTCTGGAGCCGGGCACGCGAAGCTGCTATCAGTTTTCACGGCATGAGCATCGTCATTGGAGGCCGGAATGCGTGACAAGGCATGCGTCAGGATGGTATTGGGGATGGTCATCCTCC
>JBHHVL010000082.1:0-7831 GCA_046754245.1 Binatia bacterium
GATGCGGGTCGCCGTCACCTACGGCGCGTCGGGAACCCTGAGCAAGCAGATCGTGGCTGGAGCACCGGTCGACGTCGTGGTCTTTGCCGGACCCAGGCCGGTCGACGAGCTGGTCGAACGCGGCCTCGCCGACCCCGACTCTCGGCGGGTGATCGCGACCAACAGCCTGGTACTGGTCGCCGCTGACGGAAACGCTGAATTCGGTTTCGACAACATCGAAGAGCTCCCCGAGGGCGAGAGACTAGCGATAGGCGACCCCGGTTCGGCGCCGGTGGGGCACTACGCGCGGCAGGCCTTGCGGGCCCTGGGCAAGTGGGAGGCCATCCGCCACAGGCTCGTGCTGGGCGGCGACGTCGCGATGGTGCTGGCCTACGCGCGGCGGCGAGAAGTCGCCGCCGCCATCGTCTACGCCACCGACCTAAGCGACGTCGAAGACCTCAGGGTCCTGGACAGGGCCAGTGGTCGCTGGGCGCCGCGACCCGAGGTCGTCGCTGGAGCCATCGGAGAATCGCGACGGGCAAGGCGCTTCATTGAATTCCTGGAATCCGATAAGGGACAGCGGTTGCTCGACGCCCGTGGCTTCGATGCCCCCTGATCGGTCTGTCCCGGACAGCGAGGAAAGATGTATTTTCCGATCATACTGTCGTTCAAGGTCGCGAGTCTGTCGTTGCTGTTCGTTGCACCCGTGGGAATCGCTCTCGCGTGGCTCCAGGCCCGTCGTGAGTACCCATTGCACACCTTGGTAGACGCGGCGATCCTCCTCCCCCTCGTACTGCCTCCTTCGGTCGTAGGTTACTTGCTCATAGTCCTTCTGGGCCGCAACGGACTGATCGGCGAATGGCTGCTGCAGCTCGCGGGTATTCGAATCATCTTCTCCCCGGCAGCCGCCGTGATAGCTTCCTCCATCGTGGCGCTACCCATTCTCGTCAAGACCGCCCAACCCGCCATAGAAGCCGTTCCCGACGAACTTGAACAGGTCGGTAGTTCGCTAGGGCTACCGCCGCTGTCGCTGTTCTTCAGGGTAACGCTGCGCTCCGCGTGGAAAGGAATCACCGCCGCGTTGGTCCTCGCCTTCGCCCGGGCAATGGGGGAATTTGGAGCGACCCTGATGTTCGCCGGTAATATCCCCGGTAGCACCAACACCATGCCGCTGGAAATATTCACGGCCTACCGCGCCGGCGAGGACGCTCGCGCTCTCGCGTACGTACTGGTACTCACCGCCTTCTCGTGCCTGGTGGTCTTCATGGCTTCGGTGCTGAGCCCGCGAGACGGCAGGCGGGCGGGATGATCGTGCCCGCGTTGTCGGCGAAGTTCCGCCTCCGCGCTGGAGACCGAAACCGTTTCTTCAACCTCGATGTCGAGCTGCGGCTTGAGCGCGGGGTGCTCGTACTCTTCGGCCCCTCGGGCGTGGGCAAGACTCTCACGGTACAAGCGCTGGCCGGACTGAGAAAACCCGACGGAGGGTATGTGCGCGTGAAGCAGCGAGCTCTCTACGACGGCGATCGTGGCGTCTTCATCAGCGCGCACCAGCGGCGTATCGGCTACGTACCCCAACATCAGTCACTGTTTCCGTTCTGCGACGTGTTCGCCAACGTCGCTTTCGGGCTCGCTCGCGATCGGCGTAAGCAGAACGACCCTTACGTGCTGTCGCTGCTGGAAGAACTCGACATAGCCCACCTCGCGTCTTCACCCATCTCGTCCCTCTCCGGCGGTGAGACAAAACGAGTGGCACTGGCCCGTGCGCTCGCCGTGCAACCCGATCTCATGCTCCTCGACGAGCCTTTCGCTTCCATAGACAGAAGGGGCGCCCGAGGCCTACTCGCGATGCTCCGGCAGAGCCTCGAGCGACACGACACACCGGCCGTGTTCGTCACCCACGACGCCGAAGACGCTGTGGCCATCGGCGACAACCTCGTGCGCTTCGAACGCGGTAAGACCGTCGAGCAAGGGCAACCGGAATCCATGCTCCGGGCCCACCTTGGCGCGGGTGCCGACGGGATCGGCGTCGACGGCTGAGGCGCCGGGGCCGGGGACACGGCAGCCCGCCAGGGTTCGCCTTCCCGTTACCCGGCGCTCTTGATAGCATCCTCGGCCGTGCACACGCTAATGGTCGAAAGAACGATCAGCGCCAGCCCCGAGTCGGTCTGGGCTCGCTACACCGACCACCTCTCCTGGCAGGACTGGGCCGGTCTCGGACGTGTACGCCTGGATAAGGAAGGCGTTCCCAGCCCCAACGGCGTTGGCTGCGTCAGGGTAATCGGCTCCTTCGGAGTGTCGGTCTTCGAAGAAGTCACGGAGTTCAAGGTCCCCGAAAAGATGAGCTACAGGGTCGTGAAAGGCGGTCTGCCGATAAAGGATCACCTCGGCGAGGTGTTCTTCCGCCCGAACGGCACGGCTACCCTCGTCACCTGGCGCTGCCGTTTCAGGTCCAAGATCCCAGGGCTGGGTTGGCTCTTTAGGCTCATCATACTAAAGGTCTTCCGCGACACCCTCGAGGGCCTGCAGAAAGATCTTACCGGCGACCTCGACCCCGCCCGCCGGGGGTCCTGAGACAGATGCGAGGGCTTACCGACACCGCCTCTCGACCACTCCGGGATCTGAGGATTTCTGTCACCGATCGTTGTAACTTCCGATGCTCGTACTGCATGCCCGCGGAGCTTTTCGGCGAATCCTATCGTTTTCTTCCTAGGCCGGAGCTGCTGAGTTTTGAAGAACTCGAGCGCCTGGTTCGAATATTTGTAGACCTCGGCGTGGGCAAAGTCCGTATAACCGGAGGTGAACCACTGGTACGCGCCGACCTCCCCACCCTGGTGGCCAAACTCGCCAAGCTGCCGGGCCTAGCGGATCTCGCGCTCACCACCAACGGGTACCTGCTGGCCGATTACGCTCACGCCCTCGCCGACGCGGGTTTGAACCGAGTGAGCGTGAGTCTCGACAGCCTCGACGATGGGGTATTTGACATAATGAACGGTGGTCGAGGGGGGCTTGCCAGGGTGCTTGAAGGCCTGGACGCCGCCGAGGCGGCGGGGCTCGAGCCCATCAAGATCAACTGCGTCGTCGTCCGTGGAGTGAACGACGGTGGGATAATCGAACTCGTGGACCGCTTCCGCAACAGCGGTCATGTCTTGAGGTTCATTGAATACATGGACGTGGGCACGCGTAACGGGTGGGAGCTGTCGCAGGTCGTGGCAACGAGGGAGATAGTCGAACGCATCGACGTCCACGCGCCCCTCGAAAGGCTCGAACCGGATCGCCCCGGCGAAGTCGCGACCCGTTATCGCTACCGCGACGGCAGCGGCGAGATAGGGGTCATCTCTTCGGTTAGCGCTCCCTTCTGCGGCTCCTGCAACCGCGCTCGCCTATCCACCGACGGCCGATTGATGACCTGCCTCTTCGCCTCCAGAGGAACGGATCTGAAGGGGGCCCTGCGGCGAGGCCTGAGCGACGAGGAGCTTTCCGGGATCATCCGGCGAACCTGGTCGTCGAGAACGGACCGTTATTCTGAAGAGCGTGCCAACAACACCGACTTCGAAGGCGAACCCGAAGCGCCAGAAAAAATCGAAATGTATCAAGTCGGTGGCTAGACGCCAGGGGACCCGCGCGACACCCGCGTTTCCGACGACGAGGTCACTCCAGGTAGCCCAGTGAACGCAGATCCTCGAGTTCCCGGGGATCGAGTTCGTGCGTGGGCGCGGATACCGCGACCGATTTCGCCCTGAGTTTCAGGAGAATCGATCGCATCTCTTCGACCTTTGCCGACTGGCTCCTCGAGAGATCCTCGCGCTCACCCGGATCACTGATGACGTCGTATAGTTCCTCCCTGATCGCCGCTTGCCTTTCCAACGCCTCGCGCCAGGGGTCGAGGGTGGGGGCCGCTTGCTCGTGCAGCTCTTCGCCTTGCAGGGTTATCTCTGCTTTGCGATCGACCAGCACCTCCCTTCCCGCCAGGTGCAACACCAACTGGTCTCTCGATTTTTCGACCGGTCCTCTGATCTCGCCCTCCAGCTTGTACTTCTTGCGGTGACTCGGATCCCGCATTCTCAGCTTGGCTGCCTCGAACAGGTCTGGCGCAAGCGGGAAACCGTACACCTTGACGAAGTCTCCGACGGCAAAGGCCCCGCGATCGATCTTACCACCGAGGTGGTCCTGAAACTTCGCCGCAGAGGTAAATCGAATCCGGTAGCCGAGCACGACGAGATCGGATAGCCCTTCCCCCATCTCCTCGATTCTTCCGGTTATGATGTCACGGCCCGGGTTCTGGTCCTGCTGGATCTCCACCTCGGCAGCGAGAAACCTGTGATTTTCCAGTGGCGCGCCCTCCACGTCAACGCGCAAACCATCCTTCAAACGCGGCCTCAGGTCGTCAGAAGGCTGGGAATCTCCTGGTTTCAACGGAACCGTGGCTATGTATTTCCAGCGACCGATACGGAGCGCCTGCTGGTAACCCAGAGGATGAATGCCCTCGGAGTAGATCCACCGCGCGGCCACCGAGTCGCGTCCCGTCGCGAGTGCAAGGATCGAACGGCCCGCGACTTCCGCAGGAACCTCGAAGCCGGCGAATTCCGCCAGGGTCGGCAAGAGGTCGACGAGGCTGACGTCCTCTCTTACCCGCAGGCCGGCGTACTGGTCTCCCGGAAACCGAAAGATCAGTGGGACGTGCAGAAGTTCGTCGTAGAGACTCGATCCGTGGTCGATTCCCCCACGATCGAGGAGCTCTTCGCCGTGATCGGACAGCACGACTATCAGTGTGTCGTCGAGCACTCCCCGTTTGCTGAGCGCGGTCATGAGCTCACCGATCTCGGCGTCGGCGTACTTGATGCCACCATCGTAGAGGTCGACCAGGGTCTGCCGGTCGTGTGCCGAGACCTGCACGAGGCCGTCCCTGATGTTGCGCTTCAGCCACTTCCAGGGACCACCGCTGAAGTCGATTTCGGACTTCCCGTCGCCAAAAGCGGTGCGATAATCCCCGGGGGGATCGTAGGGAAAGTGAACGTCGTTGAAGTGGAGGTAGGAAAAAAACGGCCTCTCGGGGTCCGCGTGGTCGAGCCAGTCTAGAAAGCGCCAGCGGATCTCTTTCGCGCTTTGATCATCCGGTTCGACAAAAACGTCGAAGCCCTGGGAGAACCCGGATTTGGCACCAACCGTAGGGTTCCCCATCACGGCGACGGTCTGGTAGCCAGCGTCCCTGAAGAGCTCAGCGAGGGTCTGTTCGTCCGAGTTCAGGAAATCGGAGACGAGCCTTCCGCCCTCTTCCCGCGACCCGCGGTAGATCCCGTGCTGGTGCGGGAAACGACCCGTGAAGTACGAAGGCACGGATGGCTTGGTCCACGAGGCAGCGCTGAAGGCCTGCTCGAAGACCACTCCCGACAGCGCGAGCGCGTCGATGGAGGGCGTGGTCGCACGGCCGTAGCCGTAGGCCCCCACGTGATCCGGACGCAAGACGTCTACACAGATGACGAGAACGTTGGCCGCTTTCGAAACCTGCCGCTTAGAAGTACAGGCCACACAAAAGAGCACCACGAGCGCCAGGACCAAGACAACCACACGACTCGGCCGTTTCGGGTAAAAACAGGATGCTATCGCCACCAATGAACTCGCCTCATGCCCCCCCCAGATCAAAAGAAGAACTCAAGAAGCATAGCTACAGGATTCGCCCGCGATCAAGTCGGGACGACCAGCGAGCATCGAGGCTACGGTAACCGGCGGTGCACCGCCACGAAGCGCAAACAACCGGCGACCGGTTTCAGTAGCGATTACCGCACAGCCGCCTCAGGGACAGCTCACCACGCCACCGCCGACGTAGGGCGCGGCAAGAGGGCTCGGTTCTTCGTCCGCCTCACAGCTGCCGCTCGGGCAGTCGAGATCGTCGGCACAGCTAAGCCCCGCGTTGGTGCCACCTTGGCAGGTCGCTATCAAGCTGCAGTCGCTACACTCCACGTTGACCCAGCCAGGTGCACCGACCAACATATCGTTTACCCAGTCTACGAGCGTAGGAACAGCACCGCTGGTATCGGTGTATACCTTGTCGCTGCCCCACGCCGTGTGGCGGTTGCCCGCGCCAATGTAGTAGCGGTAATTGGGTGCGGCCGCGGACACATCGAATCCGATCTGACGCATGAGGCTGTTCCACTCACAGGTAGGGGCCCACCAACTCGTCCACGCTAGCACGTTGTCGGGGTTGAGCATGATCTGGTAAAAACTGCTCTGACCACCGAAGCCACCGTCATAGGCCGTGGTGTAGTGGGCGAATCTGTGCTGCGGGTAGTGGTTGGCTATGGACGCCCACAGTTCCGCTACCGTAAGCTCCGTGACAGAAGCCTCGAGGCCGGGAATGTAGTCTGGTTTGTGCTTGTCGACTCCCCAGTTGGGGAAAAAGCGTGACTGCCAAGACGGGGTTATTACACCGTGCGCGGCGTCGGCGACCACCGAGAACTGCGCGTTGGGATAGACAAATTCCATCAGCGGGACGGCGTTCATGATCGCTCCGTAGCCTCCCGCGCTGGAGCCCGTTGCTATCACCTCGTCGGGATCGAGAAAGTGTTCGCGCGCCCACTTCTCGGCGATGGTCGCGTTGTGCCTGCCGAGGTGACGGGTGACGCCGGTGTTCCCGTAGGTCACGACCCTGTCCCCCCAGTGCACGTCGCCCGTGCAGTAGGAGATGAAGACCACGTTCCAGTCCTTGAAGGGATTGAGGGGGTTATCGTAGTTCGCGAAACCCGTGCTGACCAGACCGGGGTCGTCCCCGGGGGTGGAGGCTTCATCGAAGGTGCCGATGATGTTACAGCTCATGTGGTCCCAGCAAGCGCCACCGCCCTGGTAGTACATGACGAGCTTGTTCACCGTTCCCTTCTTCACGAAGAACACGTAATCCGTTCCCTTGGAGCAAACCGGAAAGACCTCGTTGATCACCCCCGAGTACTTTGCCGGGTAAGGCGTGATCGCCTGGGCCGGACTGATCATCGTCCAGTCGGTGCTGACGTTGGGAGAGACCGTGGTGTTGGTGACCGCATCCCCGACCGCGGCGGAAGCGGCCGCAGCGATCGACGCGCCATCGGTGGTCGAGGGACAGGTCACACCCTTGGCCGAGGCCTTGGCCACGGTCTTGTCGTACTTGGAACTGAACTTGTCGTTGGCGGCCGCCGTCGCCGCCGTGAGCCTGGCCCTGCCCTTGTCGGCAATCGGGCTCTTGATGTAACGACTCTCGCTCTTGAGCAGGCCGCTACACAGGCCGGCCGCCGCTTTGGTGATCTTCGCGCGACAGACCCGGTCGAACTTGCTGCCCGAGTCAACCCCGGAGTATATTTCCGCCGCGAGGTTCGCGATGGCGGGGGCGAGGGCGGCTTCGGCTTCGGCGGCCGAGTATGTCGTCTCGACGCAGTCCACGTTTTTCCGCGCTGCCCCTGATTCGGCTTTCGCCCAGACGGAGCTCAGTTTGTTGCCGGCTTTGGTCAGCGCGGCGTCGCGCCGGGCGTCGGCTCCAGAGGCCGATGGATCCAGCTGCCACTTGCCCCAGGCGCCGAGTGCTTTCCGGCAGTACTTAGCGGCTACCGCCATCTTCTTCGAGACGCAGGCGTTGGCCGGATAGGCTCGGGCTCGAGCCGGCGAGGGTGTGACGAGCAGTGACAACACGAGCGCGAAAAGGGCGCTGGCCGAGATTCTAGACATGGTGCCTCCCAATATATCGTCTAATCGGTCCCTGCCCCAGAAGCGCCACCGGCGCGGCACGGTCACAGAAACCCGTCGTTTACGCTAATTGTTTTCCAAGCCCTGTGTCAAGGGGAGAATGGGCTGGAGTCCGCGTAACGCACCGCTCGAACCACCCAAACGCGCA
>JBHHVL010000083.1:0-7313 GCA_046754245.1 Binatia bacterium
CGAGTCGTTTTTCAATTTTGCTGCAGATCCGTTCGCGGAAGTCGGGGAGTCGGCTGCGTATTTCGACAACGCTTCTGCGCGGGAAGCCAAAGCATCGCTTCTGCACGGGATCAAGTCACGCAAAGGATTCATAGTTCTCATCGGGTCGGCCGGGACCGGAAAGACCACCCTGCTCCGTCATGTGGCAGAACAGATCGACCAGGACACGCAAGTCGTCTGCGTGTTCGACTCCGGGGTGAGTTTTGAGGAGCTGCTGGAATTCATCTGCATCAAGCTGGGCGTCGATACCTCCGACCGGAGGCGACTGGCCCTTCTGGAAAAGCTGAACCGTCACCTGCTGACCGCCGCGACGGCTCGCTGCAACGTGGTGGTCATGATCGACGACGCCCACGCCATGGACGACGGATTCCTCGAGCAGCTGAGACTGCTCACCAACTTCGAGACGCCGACGGAGAAGATCCTCCAGATAGTGCTGAGCGGCAGGCCGGAACTGGATTCCCGGCTGAACGGGCCAGCGCTCAAGCAGCTTCATCAACGCGTGGGGCTCAGAGCTGTGCTCGAACCCCTGCGCTCCGAGGAGGTGGCTGACTACGTCGCGGCCAGGCTGGCCGAGGTCGGGACCGAATCGGACGCGGTGTTTTCGGCGCGGGCGCTTGGTCGCCTGGCGAATGCGTCGGCGGGGCTACCCAGACGGATAAACAACCTGTGCGCCACGGCCATCTCGATCGCCGCGAAGGCTGGGGAGCATCCGGTCTCGGTTGCCGTCATGAAACAAGCGATTCGGGACTGCCGTGGCGGAGACCCGATGGGAGACAGCGGCGCGGGGATTGGCGGTGTGATCGGCCATCCTGCCTCGTGGGTGGCGGCTACGGGCCTCGCGTTGATGGCCGCCGCCTTCGGCGTGGCGATGCGCGGTCCGGGTCTCCATGCGGTGACGGAACGATCCGTGGCGGAGTCAAAGAGCCTGCCGCATGCTAGGACCGGCGAAGCTTTAACGGGCGTTTCCGCCACCGACGGGCAGGAAGTTACCGGTGGGCAGGAAATGGACCCCCCGGGGCCTCAGCCCCAACGAGTTACAAGAGACGGCGGGGAAGCGAGCGCAGACGCCGCCGATTCCGGCAGGCCTCAGGTTCCCGTCGTGGTCGTGCCGTCTCCCGAGCCGCAGTGCGGGAACGGCCGAATCGAGCCGGGCGAAGAGTGCGACGACGGCAATCGCTCCAACACCGACAGCTGCTTGACGACCTGCCGCAGGGCGCGTTGCGGGGACGGATACCTAAGGACCGGGGTCGAACAGTGTGATGACGGTGTCGCCAATTCGGATACGGTTTCGGACCGCTGCCGAAGCGACTGCCGTTTGCCGCGTTGTGGGGACGGTGTCATCGACGGGGACGAGGACTGCGATGACGGCAATGCGGACAATACCGACAAGTGCCTCGACGTCTGCGTCGGGGCGCGTTGCGGCGACGGATTCATAAGAACCGGGGTCGAGCAGTGCGACGACGGTCTAGAAAACTCGGACTCTGCCATGGATGCGTGTCGCCGCGACTGCCGACAGGCCCACTGCGGTGACGGCGTGGTCGACAGATTCGAGATCTGCGACGACGGCAACGCGGATGAAGCCGACGGTTGCCCGAATAACTGCAGGTTTGTGATCCGTAGCAAGCAGCTTTCCGACTTAGCCCCAGAACACGAGGCCGAGGTAGGGGCCGTGGACGAGGCCCCCGCCCGCCCGCCCGCGCCCCTGCCAAAAAGCGTCAAGCGCGGCCCGCACAGCCCATCCTCGGCCATGTGGAGGCGGCTGGGGCGCAACACGAGGTCAGCGGCGAGCGAATACTGCGTGCCCTCGGCGACCGTCGCCTGCCCGCCCGAGGCCGCGCTCGGCCGGTGAGAGCTTAACCCGCCGGAAGACGTTATACTCTTTCCCATGGCCGCCGAGTTACGAGACGCAGCGACGGTCCTGTTGCTTCGCGACGCCGGGAATACCCTCGAGGTCTTCATGGTCGAGAGGAACTCCAGCCTCACGTTCCTCGGTGGGGCTCATGTATTTCCCGGTGGGGCGGTCGACGCCGGAGACTCGTCGGATGAAATGCGCGGACTGCTCTCGGGTTTCGACGAGGCTGCCGCCGCCGAGCTCTTGGGGGAGGACGACCCCGCGCGCACGGTGGGGTACTTCGTGGCTGCCGTCCGCGAGTTGTTCGAGGAAGCCGGTATTCTCCTCGCGCGAGACCGGGAAGGGCGGTGGGTAGGCCTGGCGACCGATGAGGCGGCGGCTACACGCCTCTCATCGTACCGCGCCATGCTGGGTCGCGGACAAATCGGGTTTGCCAAGATGCTGGCCGACGAAGGACTTACGCCGGCGCTTGACGGTCTGCACTACTACGCCCACTGGATTACTCCGGAGGGTGGAAAGAAGCGTTTCGACACCCGGTTCTTTCTTGCCGAGTTACCGCCCGGGCAGGCCGCGGTTCATGACCGTGGCGAGTCCGTCGCCGGCCAGTGGATGTCGCCGGCTCTGGCCCTCGAGCGCTACGCGCGGAGGGAAATATCTATGGTGCCCCCGACCATTTGTACGCTCGACCGGCTTGCGCTCCACGGCAGTGTGGGGGAAGCTATAGAGGCGTCACGCCTTTTGGAAGTCGTAGAGATTTTTCCGAAGGTGTCTGCCGGCGGCGACGCCCTGACCATTCTCTACCCTGGAGATGAGGACTATGACCGCGGCGTGCCGGGGACGGTGAGTCCGGGGAAAGTTCTCAACCGGCTGACGTTGAGGGATGGCCTCTGGGTCAAACCGGGACAATGAAGCTTCGGTGGACAGCTTTTCGGCAGATATGCGCTGAGGTAGCGGCAGCGTACGAACCGGCCCACTGCTGGATCGAAGACAGGGGTGGTGAAGTCAAGGCCGGAGAGCGTCCGGATCCGGACCGCGGACGGGTATCGCTTCCTCTGGGGCCGGACGGGAGCGCGGACTCCGACTACGAGTACCGCGCTTGCGCCGTTTCGGAGGATTCGGGGGTTACGGCCCAGCTGCTGTGGACCCTTTGCAGGCGGGAAATCAACCACCAGGACACGGTACGGGACATGGCCGACGCGACGGCGCGGCTCTGGCGCCAGACCAACGCGTTGTTGCGCATGGCCGCGAGTACCCACCTCTCCGTTGATCCCGGTCTCGCGGTCGAGAAGATCTTGGCGGTGCTCGAGCATTCGACGAGTTTTCTTCCTGGCCTCGCGGTTGTGCGTATGCCCGGCGTGGCCGAGTGCAGGGTATTCGGTGTCGTTGATGGCAAGAAGGTGGACGTGGAGTTGCTGCCGACGGCCGAAGAGGTGGACGAGGAAGTTCTGCTCGTCACCCCGGCAGAAAGGCCGGATCTCCACGCGAGGTGCTGCCGCGTGCTCGGCCACGAGGGAGCCATAGCGGTGGGGAAGCTGGCGACCGACAACCAGCACATGGGCTATCTCATCCTGCCCGCCTCCGATACCGAACTCGTGACCTCGGAAGACGTCAAGGTGCTGGCAGCGGCCGTGCAGATTCTCAGCGTCGCCATCGAGAACGGCTTCATCTTGAGACGAGAGCGTGAGGCCATCAAGCTCAAAGTCGAGAACGAGATGCTCGCGGCCCACGCGCGTGATCTAGAAGAAATGACCCACGTGGTAGCCCACGACCTCCGCTCGCCGATGACCTCGATTTACGGTTTCATGCACGTTGCGCTGGACGAGCTTCAGGACATGTCGGACAAGCTCAGGCACGATGGCGTCAGCGGCGCTTCGGACCTACAGCCCCTGGTCGCCGATCCCCTGCACGACGCGATAAAAAGCGTGGAGAAACTCAACCGCATGATACAGCGGCTGCTGGACTTCTCGCGTTCGGCCAGAACGTCCTACACCTTCGAGAAGCTCGACCTCAATGAGCTGGTGGATGGAGTAGTCAGTTCGGTGGGCTACCATCTCAGGGAGAAACGGATCACCGTCGAGGTTGAAGAGTTGACCTCTATCGTCGGCGACCGGGTTCAGGTGGAAGCCGTCTTCGGTAATCTCGTGGACAACGCCATCAAGTACATGGGCGAGGACGGCGAGAAACGAATCGTCGTGGGGATGCTGGACAAAGACGAGGGCCCGGTCTTTTTCGTCCGCGATACGGGAACAGGAATGCGACCCGACCAGGTGAAGAAAGCGTTTCTTCCTTTCAAACGCTTTCACACCGATTCGGCGCCAGGCGAGGGCATCGGCCTTGCTCATGTACGGAAGATCGTCGAGAGGCACCGGGGACGCATATGGTGCGAGTCCAGCGAAGGCGAGGGCACGACCTTCTACTTCACCCTCCAGGCAGCCGAGTCCATGAACGACTCGCCGAGCCCCTCACCGAACTGAGCCCAGGCGGCAGACCGGTTCTGGACTCCTTGGCAAAAACCCGGTCAAATACCTCCTGAGCTCGCCGCTGGTTGCCGTGATCATCACCCGTGGAGCCGTCAATCGGGCGGCCCGTACCTCGCAACCCCGGTCAGCTGGTAACCAGGAGACCGCGGATGGTTAAGACGACCGAAATCGATGTTCCCCGCACGCTCGAGGGCTGGTATACGCTCCACGACGTCTACGCCGTGGACTGGAGGGCGATGCGCTGCCTAGAGACCGGCCAGCGCGAGGCGGTGGCCGGCGAAGCTGTGGCCTGGCTGAGAGAGGAGTCGGGCTGCGAGCGCGGCGACAGTGCGGTCTACAGCGTACTGTCACAGAAGGGCGACCTGATGTTTGTCCACTACCGGGAAACCCCGGAAGACATCAACGCCGTTGAACTCTCGCTGAGGGGCACACGGCTTTTTGACTTCCTGGTTCCGGCCTACTCCTACCTGTCGATGATAGAGGTCAGTCTCAACGAGGTAACCGCCATCGTCATGAAGCGACTCGCAGAGCAGGGGATCGAACGAGGCGACCCGGGTTTTGATGAAGCCTACGAGGCGGCGCTGGCGAGGCAGAAGGACAAGATGACCGGCCGCCTGTACCGTGACGTTCCAGCGCAGCGCTACATATCGTTCTACCCGATGAACAAGAAACGTGGCGAGCAGGTCAACTGGTACTCTCTGTCTGCCGACGAGAGGCGGCAGATGATGCGTCGTCATGGTAGTATAGGTCACAAGTACGCCGATACGGTCACGCAGGTAATCGGAGGGTCCGTTGGCCTCGATGACTGGGAGTGGGGGGTAAGTCTCCACTCCGATGATATGCTGGTTTTCAAGAAGCTCGTCTACGAGATGCGATTTGACCCCGCGAGTGCGCTGTTCGCGGAATTCGGGCCTTTTTTTCTCGGGATACGCCGGGACCCCGAGGGCTTTGCCGCACTCTTCGGAGCGGCGACGGGCTGAGGCCGCAGGACGGCGGGTAGCGCGACGCGTCGGGGAAGGATTTGTGGGTATCGCGCTCGCGGATTGACTAAAAAAGCTCGACGGACGTCACAGATAGGAAATGGCTATGGGACATCAGGCGAAGTTTCCCCTCGGACAGGTCATATGCCACCGGTTGTTCGGGTACAGGGGCGTGGTCGTCGACGCGGACCCCACCTTCCAGGGTTCCGAGGAGTGGTACAACTCCGTTGCGCGCAGCCGTCCGCCGCGCAACATGCCCTGGTACCGGGTGCTGGTCCACGATTCGGATGAGCTGACCTACGTAGCCGAGCGCAACCTCGAGGCCGACGACTCGGGCGATCCTGTTGAGCATCCCGAGCTCTCCAGGTACTTCGGCAAGTTCCGTGGCGGGGTCTACTGTCCCACGCGGCCACTCAACTGATTTCCTTGGCAGTGACGTGAGCACCGGTTCGTGGATGGGCCTCTCTCGTAGGTCGTCGTTTCTGACGACTGGTCTGTTCGTTGGCCTGGCCTTCCTCCTGTCCTGCGGGGGAGGCGAACAGGCCAGTGGGGTCCCGGCGGATTCTGCCGCCGGCGCCGCCAAGAAAACCAGACTTCCACTCGAGGCAGCCGAGGGCGAGCGCGCCAAGGTCTCGGGGCGGATCGGCTTTGTCGGGGAGCGTCCCGCTACCCCCGAGATCAACATGAGAGCCGATCCCTACTGCGTTACGGCGGCGAAGGGCGCAAAGACCAGGGACAGCGTGGTCGTAGCAGAAGACGGCGCTCTGCGCGACGTCTTCGTGTACGTATCGTCGGGACTCGAGGGCTACAGTTTCGATACCCCCGAGCAACCCGTTGTGCTCAACCAGCAGGCCTGCAGCTACACGCCCAAGGTGCTGGGGGTTCAGGTTGGCCAGCCCTTCGAGTTGAGCAACGGCGACGCGACCCTGCACAACGTCCACTCCCTTCCCCGCAACTCGCGTGGTTTCAACCTAGGCATGCCGAGGCGAGGGATGACGATCACCCGTAGCTTCGCGAAGCCGGAGGTCTTGGTCCGTATCAAGTGCGACGTGCATCCATGGATGGAGAGTTTCGTTGGAGTGGTAGAGCACCCCTTCTTCGCGGTCAGCCAGGCCGACGGCTCTTTCGCGATAGAGGGCCTTCCCCCGGGAGACTACACCCTCACCGCGGTGCATCCCAAGCTGGGCCGGTTGAGCGCCGCCGTCGAGCTGGAGGCCGGGGCTTCCAAGACGGTCGACTTCAGCTTTCGCCCCTCGGGCTCTTAGCGCAGCGAGGGTTCGCTTCCAGCGTAGCCAGGCGGCGAGCCTCGAAGGTCTATCTCCGGTTCCGCTGATGGACTGGACTTGGAAATCCGTCGGCGTTACCAAGTTGCCCGTGGTCGCATAGCTCAGCTGGTTAGAGCGCCAGCCTCACATGCTGGAGGTCCCTGGTTCGAGTCCAGGTGCGATCACCATTACCAACCTACCTAAACTGCTGTATCTATTACGTTTTTTGTTCGGCCGAATACGAGACGCTCGCTCTCGCATCGGTATAGCATCGGTACAGAGGCGGTTTTCGGAGGCTAGGCAATCCAAGCGGTCATCCTCAAGTATCGATGCGTCTGACAAGTACGTAGTATGTCAACTCGTTCTTTGCTACGTGCACGCAGCGCTACCGTGCAGCAGCCTGGGGCTTCACCGCCGACGATTGATCAGTGCCCATGCCCTGCGAATTCAAGGCACGTCGGTATCGCCGTCGCCGTCTACGTCGGCGGCGTAGACGGATTCCGCACCGATGGCATCCGCAGCAATTGTACTCGTCCAGTACATTAGTGACACCCCTGAGTGGCAAAACTGGCCAGCTGGGCCGTCTGGTCAAGGAACTCGGATGGGGTGAGGTATCCGAGGCTCTGGTGAGGGCGTACGGTATTGTAGACCTTCTCCCAATCTAGGCAGTGCTGGCTGAGTTTACCCACCGTCCAGG
>JBHHVL010000084.1:0-6702 GCA_046754245.1 Binatia bacterium
GTGATCGCCTTGGAGCCGGAGAATATGTTGAAGGGGGTCTCGTAGGTAGCCCGCACCAGAGCTTCGCCGTTGCAGTGACCGGGCCCGTTCCCAGACAGGTGGCCCAGGGCACGGTTGAGAACGATACGCCCGTGGCGCCGCACGCAGATGGAAATCGCCGGGTGTACCCCGCTGCGGTAAAGGGCCCGCGTGGCCTCCCAGGCTCGGTCGAGTCTATCCGCGTCTACGCCCACCTCCGCGGGATCGACTTCCCTCTCGAAGTCGATGGAGGTCACGGCGTCGATGTCGTCGGGAACGGCGGCCCGCGTAACGAAGTCCGGCAGCAGCCTCAGCAGGCTCAGCCCGGCTTCGGCTGCCGATTCCATAGCGGTCTCGACTGTGGCAAGCACAACCACCATGTTAGCAAGTTGAGGGGCTCTTCGCGCGTCGGCCCGAAATTCGGGTTTCGGCTCGATCGGCGCTTGGCGCTTTTCCGCCGGAGGTGTAAGAGTCCGGTCATGGACGCGACCAGCCCGAACTCCCAGCAGATCGATTACTGGAACGCCGCTGCCGGACCCAAGTGGGTGAGGCTACAGGAAACCCTCGACGCTCAGATCGGGGTATTCGGCGACGCCGCGATGGAGCGCGCGGCCCCGAGGGAAGGGGAGACGGTGCTCGACGTCGGTTGCGGTTGTGGCCAGACCTCGTTGGCACTCGCCGATCGGGTGGGCGAGACGGGCCGGGTCACCGGCCTGGACGTGTCCGCTCCCATGCTGGACGCCGCCCGCCAGCGGGCTTCATCGAGCAGCGTAAACAACCTCGTATTCGAGACCGCTGACGCCCAGGTACACGACTTTCCCGCCGCGGCGTATGACCTGATCTACTCTCGCTTCGGGGTAATGTTCTTTTCTGACCCGCAGGCGGCCTTCGCCAATCTGCACGGAGCTCTCGCCAAGACAGGACGCCTCGCTTTCGTGTGCTGGCAGTCCATCGACCGCAACCCATGGATGTTCGTTCCGACCGCGGCCGCCGCGAAGCAGCTCTCCATCGAGCCACCGAGGGACCCCTACGCTCCGGGTCCTTTCGCCTTCGCCGATTCGGACAGGGTATGCGACATTCTCCGACGTTCGGGTTTCCGCGACCCCACCGCCGAGCCCTTCGAACTCGACATCGCCCTCGCCGGCGGAGCCGGCATCGACGAAACCGTAGCCTTCATGCTCGAGATGGGTCCGGTCGGAGCGGCCCTTAAGGACGCCGACGAGGATACCGTCGCAAAGGCCAGGGAAGCGGTGCGCGAGGCGCTCCTGCCCTACTTCGCAAACGGCGGGGCGGTGATGGGATCCGCGGCCTGGATCGTCACCGCTGTGGCCTAGGCGAGGTGGCGCTTGAGCTGCCACGACTGCTCGATCATGTCGGCGAAATCGACGTCCTGTTCGCTCTCGCCGCGAAACTCTCGATAAGCCCTGTGGACGTTGAACACGAGGCGTTCTCGGGCTTCCCAGTCCGCGAAGGGGCCGAGATCGATGCGCTTGCTCGCCTCCAGTGGACTCAAGCCCTGCTCATAGAACCCACGAGCCTCGCTGACTATGTAGTTGAAGTACTCGCGCAAACCCCGGACTCCTTCCAGCCCGCAGACCGGACCGTGCCCCGGAACGACCACTTCTGGGTCCAGGGCTTCGATGGTGTCGAGGGCCTCTACCCAGGCCGCGGTGGTACCGCTCCAGCCTATGGGAGCGCAGCGCCAGAACAACAGATCGCCGGTGAACACCACACGTTGCTCCGGGAGATGGACGATCAGGTCGTTGTCGGTGTGGGCAGGACCAAGGTGCTCGATCTCTACCGGCAAGCCATCGAGATCGAGCAGCATGCGATCGTCGACGAGGGTATCGGGAAGCCGGGGTTCCACCGCGTCCAGGTCGAACGGGCGTAGCTCGTTGGCCAGATCGGCCTGGGCCGGCGACAGCTTCGAAGAATCCGCCGCCACCAGGGCCTTGAACATTTCGGCGGCCGCCGTTTCTCGTTCGATGGCCGGCGGGCAGTCGCGGTGAGCTATGATCTTGGCGCCGGCCAGCAGGCCGTTGCCTCCCGTGTGATCGACGTTGTGATGGGTGTTGATCAGCGTCCTGGGGCTGCGCGGGTTCACGTCGGCGTAGAGTTCCAGCAGCCGAGCCGTGAGCCGCTTGTCCCAGAACGTGTCTACTACCAAACCACCGCCGTGATCGATGAAGCCAGAGTTGCTCCAACCCAGAGTAGTGCCTTCCCCCTGTTGGAGACAGGCGTACACGCCAGTAGCGACCTCTTCGAGCTTCATCATGGTCCTGCCCTCCCGGAATCGCGGTCCCCGAGTTGCTAGCACGACAACCGCGGTACGCAAAGAGACCCGGCCCCTCGAGACCGAGCCCGTCGGTTCAATCGACCCTGACCTTCTGTCATCATCCCCTCGCTGCCGGGAAACACGGGGTATGGGCGTTCGAACGAACCCGAGCGGGGAGGAGACACGGTATTCCTTCGTGATGTGTGCCGTAGCCTACGCGGCTGCCGCCGCGGTGGGTCTGTTGTGCGCGCTCAACCTCTCCGCTCTCCCCCGCCTCGCCATGGTGCTCGGTGCCGACGTCGCCGCGACGCTCGCGATCTGGGGCTTCAGCGTCACCTTCAGAAACTCGAGTTTCTACGACCCCTACTGGAGCGTGGCACCGCTGCCGATCGTCATATACTGGGCCCTGTTTCCCCTCGATCCGGAGGCCGACGCGGTACGCCGCTGCCTGGTGACAGCGTTGGTGCTGGCCTGGGGGCTGCGGCTGACCTGGAACTGGGGACGGGGCTGGCGCGGCGTCCGCCACGAAGACTGGCGCTACAGCGAGTTGAGAGAGAGATGGGGAACGAGCTTCTGGATCGTCGACGTCTGCGGGATTCACCTCTTCCCCACCCTCATCGTTTTTCTCGGTCTGCTCCCCGCTTACGCGGCCCTGTCGGTTTCGTCGGCGCCGCCCGGGGTGTTGGACCTCGTGGCGCTGATGATCACCGCCTCGGCCGTGTTCATCGAAGCGCGGGCGGACCGCGAACTGCGAGATTTCAAGACGTCCAAGCCCGAGCCCGGGGAGTTCCTGCAAGCCGGGCTCTGGGCCTGGTCCCGTCATCCCAACTACCTCGGTGAATGTATGTTCTGGTGGGGCCTCTACCTCTTTGGCTTGGCCGCCGGACCGTCGTGGTGGTGGACGGGGCTGGGAGCAGCCGCGATAACCTCGATGTTCTGGTTCATCAGTATCCCGATGATGGAAAAGCGCATGCTCGCGCGCCGACCCGATTACGCTCGACACATGGCACGGGTGCCCCGACTGTTCCCTGCGCGACCTCGCGGCTGACCGCCGAACGCCTCGCTGTTTCTCGCCCACGCGTGAGATCAGCGGGCGGCGATCCACGCGCGAGCGTAGCTGATCGGCCGGTCACGATGAGAAAGTACTTGACCGCGAGCAATGCCGCGTCTACAAGTTACCCATGACCACTCACTACATTCTCGGATCCGCGCGTGTATGGAGCACGCCGTGGCTCAAGCCTGCGCGCGATGCGGGAGTGCTGGTGATCGTAACGTAATAGACTACTCAACATAGGCTACTCAACGATGCAGGAACCCTCCCGTCGAATGCGGCTGGAGGGGTTTTTTTCGCCTGATTCACCACCCTCCGCCATTCGACGGCCGGAGAAAGGCTATGGACAGGCGAACCACGAACCAAGAAATCGCTGCCACATTGGGCCGCACGGCGGCCGCCGGTGCGCTGTACACGACGCCGGTCGTGACCGTGCTGCTATCGAGCATGAGCTTCGGCTTTGCGCTCTCGACCTTTTACCTGCTTCCCAAGTATCTGCTCGTGCGGCTGCAGGCTTCGGCGTTTGAGATAGGCGTGATCACCTCCGTGTTCGGCCTGGCGACGGTTGCGGCGACACCGCTGCTCGCGGTCTGGATCGGCGTGATCTCCCGGCGCAGGCTGATAGTCGCGGGATCTCTCGCTATGTCGCTGTCATCGGCCGCGTTCATCCTGATCAAGGAGCTCGGAATCGCGTTGATCCTGCTCCGCGCCTTGCAAGGGTTCGGCTTCGCCGTGGTGTTCACGGCCGTGACGGCTCTGGTCTCGGAACTTGCGCCCGTGCGCCGGATGAGCGAAGCGCTGGGACTGGCCGGGGCGAGCATGCTGATCATGAACGCGGTCGCTCCGCCACTAATGGAAGGCCTGGCACGGTCGGCGGGCTGGAACGCGGTGTTCGCCACTGCGTCGGTGTCGGCCCTGTTTGCGGCCGGTCTCGCCCTGCTCATCGAGGAGGAGCAGACCACCCGCGAGGCAAACGCCGGCCCCGGTGACCTGCGCGAGTTCGTGGGGCGCGCCCGAACCAAACACTACGCCTACATCATCGCGGCCCTGGGAGCGGCTTTCGGTGCAATGTTCACCTTCGCCCAGCCCTTCGCGATGGAGCTCGGCCGCCAGGAGGTGGGTGGATTCTTCTTCGCTTACGCCAGCACCGCGATAGCGCTGCGCCTTTTCTTCGGCGGTCTGCCCGACCGCCTGGGCCGTTATCCAACCGCTGTACTCGCGATCAACCTCTACACGCTGGCGGTCATGGCGAGTTCGGCGATGAAGCCGGACCTCCTCGAAATGGCGGGGGTGGCTCTGGGGATCGCCCACGGGGTGTTCTTCCCGGCGTTCAACGGCATGATGATGGCTAGCGTCCCTTCTTGGGAGCGGGGACGCGTGATGGCGGTCTTTACCGCCTCGTTCTACGGCGGTCTCTCGGCCGGGGTACTGATCTTTGGTGTCGTAGCCGAGCTGCTGGGTTATGCGGCCGTCTTCCTGGCGGCGGGCGCCACGACCTTTGCCGCCGGTGGGCTGCTGGTACTCTCGCCCGAGTTCAGGAACGAGGCCTACCGCCCGCTTCCGAGCGAGCAGGGCGCGGAATGGTGAAGGAACGGAGCAGAGCCGCGACGCCGACTCCCGCGACTGGCACGGACCGCCGGCTCCAATATACTCGTCGCGCATGTGCGCGCAGATAGTACTGGACGCCGCGGTCTTGGCCTCTGCGGTCGCGGGCCCGAAACGGCCCGCGAACCCGGCGTCGCGACTGCTCGCGGCCCTGGCCACCGGCCCCCACGAGGGCTGGGTCTGCGAGCACGACCTTCACCGCCTGGTGGCGTTGATCAGGGAGAGGATGGAAGCGACCGGCGAAGGCAGAGATGACCGGCGCGCCGCTCGCCTCGCCGCCCAAGCGGTCGCCGGCCTCGGAGTGCTCCCTACGTCGGCTGGCGGGTCTCTCGAGATCCTCCGGTCCGAGCCGCCGGATTTCGACCGTTCCGTGCTGTTGCGGGTCGCCCGGTCCTGGCTCGACGAACCGATGGTCGTCTGTGCGGACGGAAACGGTCCTCCGTCGGGGTCAACCCAGCTGACCCCGGAGCAGGCCTTGCTGCAAATCGCCGAAGCCGAGCAGGGCGCGTCGGCCATTCCCTTCGTAGACCTGGCGGCCCAGGGACGGCGCCTACGCGCCGCCCTCCAAGAGCGCATGGACCGGGTACTGCAGAGCGGTCGTTACGTAGGAGGCGAGGAGATTCTCGAACTCGAAAACACGCTCGGTTCCTTCGTCGGAGTCAGTCACGCCATCGCCTGCTCTTCCGGGACCGACGCCTTGGTCCTGGGACTCCGCGCGGTGGGCGTAGGGCGCGGTGATGCCGTATTCGTTCCTTCTTTTACCTTCGCCGCGACGGCCGAAGCCGTGTCACTGGTATCTGCTACGCCCGTTTTTGTCGACGTGGACCCGAGGACGTACAACATCGATCCGGCGAGTCTCGAGCGAGCCGTCGAAACGGTCGCCACGACGAAACCGGATCTTCGGCCACGGGCGGTGATAGCCGTCGACCTGTTCGGGCTGTGCGCGGACTACGACGCGGTCTCGGTGCTCTGTAAACGGCGTGGTCTGGTTCTCATCGAAGACGCCGCGCAGGCTTTCGGCGCGAGTCTTGGCGGTCGCCGTGCCGGCTCCTACGGTCTCGTCGCAACGACGAGCTTCTTCCCGGCGAAACCTCTGGGTGCGTACGGCGACGGTGGCATGCTGTTCACGGACGACGACGATACAGCGGCTGCGCTGCGTTCGTTGCGTTCCCACGGCGAAGGGGCCAGCCGTAATGACAACCTCTTCGTCGGTACCACCGCGCGTCTCGACGCCTTGCAGGCCGCGGTGCTGCTGGCCAAGTGGGAGCTCTTCGAAGAGGAGCTGACGGCCCGCCGTCACGTCGCCCGGCGCTACAGCGAAACGCTGAAGGAAAGGATCGGCGACGCCGTCATCACTCCGCGCGTCGCAGGCTGCGAAGAATCGGCGTGGGCCCAGTACACGATCCGTTTGCCCGCGGCGGATCGCGAAGGCGCGAGAAAACTCATGAGCGCGGACGGTGTTCCCACGGCCGTCTATTACCCCAAGGGCCTCCATCACCAGCCGGCCTTCGCGAACGAGGCGCTGTGCCCGGTCTCGCTGTCGGCGACCGAGACCGCCAGCACCGAGGTCCTAAGCCTTCCCTTCGGCCCCTACCTGAAGCGGGCCGACCAAGACCGGGTGGTGGATTCGCTGGTCTCGGCGCTTCGAGCGCAGGACTGAGACCGAGCGCCCCGCCGAGCCCGCTGGCGATCGCACCCGCCTAGTTGCAGAGGCAGAGCTCCAGCGACCCCCCGCCCAGGGTGGCGGTGGCCG
>JBHHVL010000085.1:0-6689 GCA_046754245.1 Binatia bacterium
GACCATCTCGAGGTTTGCCTTCCGGAAGTAATCAGCGCTTACGATCACGTCGCGGCTACTCACGCCATGCTGCGCGTTGCGCGCTGCGCGCTGCGACGGGCGAACGAAAAACTCCCGGAAGGCCATGAGATCCAGGTGATGGTGAACAACTCCGACGGCAAGTCCCACTCCTACGGGAGTCACCTCAATTTCTTGGTGAGAAGATCAACCTGGGACAATATCTTTGGCCGAAAGCTCCACCATCTCCTGGTCCTCGCCAGCCACCAGGTGTCGAGCATCGCGTATTCCGGCCAGGGCAAGGTGGGATCCGAAAACGGCAGGTCGTGGGTTCCTTACCAGTTGAGTCAGAGAGCGGATTTTTTCGAGCGGATGAGTGGCGCGCAGACGACCCACACCAGACCCCTGGTGAACTCCCGAGACGAAGCCCTGTGTGGTCGGGCCGTCAGCCCGCAGTCGACCTCTGGCTTCCGACATTCCGACCGCGGACCTGACGTCGTTGCCGGAGCCGAGAGGCTCGCGCGCGTTCACAGCATCTTCTTCGACTCTACGCTCTGCCACGTGGCGACGCTGCTCAAGGTGGGGACGATGCAGATGGTCCTGACCATGATCGAGGCGGGTGTTCTGGGGCCGGAACTCATCCTGGACGACCCCCTGGGGGCGGTTATCGGCTGGAGTCATGACCCTAGCCTTCGCAGCACCGCCGCATTAGCGTCGGGGGGGCGGGTGACCGCCGTGGAGCATCAGGAAATGTTTCTCGAAAGAGCCAGAAAATTCGCGGAGTTAGGAGGTTTCCTGGACGTCGTTCCGCGGGCCCGCGAAATCCTCGACCTCTGGGAAGACACCCTGATCAAGCTGACGACAAGGGATCTTGGCTCTCTCGCGGGCAGGCTCGACTGGGTTCTCAAGCTGGGTATGCTCGAACACGCCTGCCGCAGCCGGAGGTTGGAGTGGGACTCCCAGGAGTTGAAGTACCTCGACCTCATGTATGGCAACCTGGACGATGAGGTGGGCTTGTACTGGAGCTACGAGGCCGGTGGCCACGTAGAGAGTCTCGTCAGCGATTCCGAAATCCAGCGCTTTGTCGACGAACCTCCCGACGATACCCGAGCCTTTACGCGAGCCATGCTCCTACGAACCGCGAGACCCGAATGGGTGCGCGATGTGGACTGGGACGCGATCACGTTCGAAGCGGGCTTCGGCGCCGGTCAGCGGATCGTCACGGTTGATCTCGGGCAGCCGCACCGTTTCGGAAAGCGGGAAACCGGTGATGTGTTCTCCTCCTCGCGGGGAGGCGACCTCCGTGAAGTCCTGCGGGCCGGCGGCCTTGCGACAGGGCGAGACGGCGGCGACCAAGGGCTTCGGTCGCCTCGAAGGACGGGAATAGAGAAGCGAGAAGATCTACTGGAGGAAGACAATGACTGATCTACGTTACCGTCATCGCGATGACATCCAGCGAACCCAAGGGGCTGCGGGCGACGATTCGAGTGCGCAAGGTGGCGGCTTGCTCGATCGCGCCCGTAGTCTCCACGAGGAGCACGGGGCGGTCATCGACCGAGTGATGTCTCAGGATTCGCGCCGCTATAACCGCGAGAGCGCGCAGGCCGAGGGGCAGTAGGACCGAGGGACAGGCGTTGGTTACCGAGCCACTCTTTGGCCTGGAAACGGAATACGCTCTCCGCGCGCGGGGGGCAGCGGGTGGCACGCGGGATCACTCGCACGCCCTCCTGCAGCTATGCCATCTGGCGCGCAACAGGCTCGTGAATCTTCCAGACTACAGGACGACGGGGATGTACCTCGGCAACGGCGCTCGATTCTACGTGGACACGGGAGGGCACCCCGAGTTTTGTACGCCGGAGTGCAGCGACCCCTGGGAGGTGGTCCGCTACACGCTCGCGGGTGAGCGCATACTCGGCTCACTCGCACAACGGATGAGGCGCCGGCGTTCCTTTTCAGACGCGACCTTTCACAAGTGCAACGTCGACTACAGCGGCAGCAACAGCACCTGGGGCTGCCACGAATCGTATTTGCACCGGGCCGAACCCGACGTGCTCAGCCGCCAGCTGATTCCGCACTTCGTTTCCAGGATCGTCTACACGGGCGCGGGAGGGTTCATAGCGAAGTCTCCAGGGGTAGAGTTCACGCTGTCTCCACGGACCTTCCACCTGACCAACGTGATCACTTCGGATTCCGTTTCGCGCAGGGGTATCTATCACACCAAGGACGAGCCCTTGGGGGATCGTAGCTACCACCGGCTCCACGTCATCTGTGGGGAGGCCTTGTGTAGCCAGCTTGCCCAGGTGTTGAAGGTTGGAACCACGGCGCTGATCGTAAGGATCCTGGAAGCCGGTGACAGGCCAGCTGACGGCCTCGATCTGTCGCGTCCGCTGGTCGCGATGCGCGCCATCGCGCGCGACCCCAGCTGTAGAGTCACCGTCGCACTGTCCAGAGGCGGAGGGGTGACGGCGGTTGAAATACAGCGGCGCTATCTCGAGGCGGTCGCGTCGAGGCTCAACAAGAGCTACATGCCCAGCTGGGCGGCGGAGATTTGTGAGCTGTGGCTCGAGGTCCTCGATTGCCTCGAGCAGGATCCGCGACTGATGTCGACGAAGCTCGACTGGGCAATCAAGCGGGATCTCTTCAGATCTCACATCCATCGCAGGGGGATGACAGAGGACGCCACGTGCAAGTGGACCTACGTCGCCAAGGAGATCCTCAGCGGGGTGGTATCCGAGTATGGCTGGACCGACTCGCTCGTAGACCTCATGGATAACCCGCGGTTCAACCTCGGCGGGGCAGTGAGTGATCTTCTGGACGGCTTCGCCAAGCGCAACGGACTCAGGTGGGAAGACCTACGCGGTTTTCTCGCGTTGCGCGAAGAGCTGTTCGAGATCGATACTCGCTTTGGCGAACTTGGCGACCGCGGAATCTTCAACGCCCTGGATAGCAAGGACTTGCTCTCGCACCGCTTGCAACGAGTCTCAAACGTGGGCGAAGCGATGACGAAGCCACCTCTGCGGGGAAGGGCGAACAAGCGCGGTCAGATGATAACGAGGTTGCAGAAACGGGGTGCGGGTGGGTCTCGCTACGGTTGCGGGTGGGAGTCCATCATCGACCGGCGGGAGGGTAAGGTCTATGACCTCTTCGATCCCTACGGACGGGACGCGGCGTGGCGTCCGGCCGCGGAGGATGAGGTGGTCAGGGGAATATCGGCGTCCGTCACGTTCCATGGCGAGAGGGACGCGGGCGGTCTCAGGCGCATGCTGGCGCGGGCCACGAGACGCCTGTGATCCACTTTCCGCATTGCTGAGGCCTTCCGTTCCGAGACCTTCGGTCCGCCACGCCCTTCCATAGCGGCGTCGTTCGTGAGACAAGCAGAAGTCCTTGGGGGACCTCGACGCCGCGGTGCCGCACCACGGTCGCCCTACGGATCCGGGTAGACGCTGTTGCCATGCGCGCGTGGATGATCGCATTGCTGTTGCTCGTGCTGGCGGCCGCCGTTGGCGCGCTCGCGATTTTCAACCTCAACAACTATCTCGATCGCAACAAGGATCTGATAGCCCAGAGGGCCGCGTCGACACTCGGTCGTGAGATCGACTTCGACGAGTTACGGGTGTCGCTTGGTGGTGGACTCGGGGTGCGCTTGTCCAACCTCCGGGTGGGCGACGATCCCGATTATTCGAGCGGCCCCTTTCTGCGCGCTGCCGCCGTGCGGGTTCGCGTCAAGGTGCTTCCGGCTCTGCGTGGTCGTTACGAGGTCAGAAGCGTGGTGCTGGAGTCTCCATCGCTCGTTATCGTCCGCAGCGCCGAGGGCCTGAACCTCTCCTCCCTCGGCCGTTCCAAGGCTCGAGGCACAGAAGTGGCAGAAAAGCCGAAGGACACGCCGGCCTACGCGGCCGTGGCGATCGCGTTCGCCGACCTGCGCAACGGTACGGTGCGCTTCATAGATCGCAGCGTCGCTCCGGCCACCGAAATCACGGTTGAGGGGATAGACTTCTCGGCTTCGGATATCGACGTCCACGACGTGGTGGAGTTCGAGCTGGCGGCGGCCATCCTCGGGTCGAAGGCTCAGAACCTGGTCGTAAAGGGCCGGGTCGGACCCGTTGACGTCGAATCTCCGGCGACGACGCACTTCTCCTTTTCTCTCGCGGTCGATCCACTTTCGGTCGAAGAGTTGCTGGCCATGGAGCGACTCGGCGCCAAGCGCTTCCCGGCCCTCGAAGCGTCGGGGATGCTTCGCCTTCATGCCCAGGTTGGTGGTACGGCGGCGCGGACTGAAGTCCAGGGATCCCTCGACGCTACCGGCGCGTCTGCGGCTTTGCCCGGCGTGGTGAACAAGCCGGGTGGCATGCCCCTGCGCCTGAAGCTCGAAGCTACCCGAGAGTCTGGTGAACTGAGAATCGCCAGCTCTACCCTGGTTCTCGACAGAGCGGAGCTCTCCACCAGCGGACGTGTCCTGTTGGAGGGAGAGGCGGGCTACGAACTCAGTCTCGAGACCGAAGCTCTGCCCCTGGCGGGCTGGGAGACGGTTGTCGCTGCTCTCGAGGGCCTGGAGCTGGGGGGGAACCTGGCCGCGACGGTTCGGCTACGGGCCGGTGCTGGCGAGAGCGCGAATCCGGATATCAGTGGAACCCTCAGCTTTGACGGTCTGTCTCTTCGTCTCGACGGTGCACCCGCAGTACAAGGCCTTTCGACTACCGCGACCCTGTCGGGGGACGCAATCGTGTTTTCCCCGGCTGAGTTCAAGATCGGAGATTCTCGTGTGCGGGCGGAGGCCAGGGTGGAGGGCCGCGAGAACCCCGAGCTGAGTTTCTCGCTGAACTCCCCGCTCATCGGGGCCGGGACCCTCGGCTTGGTCGCCGAGGGGCTCTCGCCGGACGACGGGTTCAAGGAGGTGGCAATCGCGGGGACCATCGCCCAAGCCGATGAGGGTGCCGAGTTCAGCGGCCGCTTGGGCTCGGCCGACGGGCAGATACGCGGGTTGCGATACAGTGGGCTTTCGGCCGCACTGCGCTACAAGGAAGGCAGGGTCGTGGTAGACAGCCTGGCCTTTGCCGCCTTCGGGGGGAGCTTCGACGGCCAGGGCGTCTACGACTCGGGCGATTCCCAGCGGCCGGCTTTCGAGTTCAAAGCCAACGCCCGCGACGTCGACGTCGCTGCCCTCGTGGCTAACGGCGGCGGTGGTGTCGCGGAGGGACGGCTGGACGGCGTAGTTTCGCTCTCGGGAAGAGGCGCTGATCGAAGGTCCATCGAGTCTTCGCTCTCGGGCGGGGGACGCTTCCAAATACGTGATGGCTTGCTCAGAGACGTCAACATCGCCGAAGGGGTGCTGACCGCTATCACGGGGGTCACGGGACTTTCGGGGCTGCTCTCGCCCGGGCTTCGTCGAAAGCACCCGGCGCTCTTCGAAACCGGCGATACCGAGTTCGACGCCTTGCGTGGCAGGTTCAAGATTTCCGCTGGGCGCATCACCAGCGACGACCTGCTCGTCAGCGCCAAGGACTACGCCATCCGGGCTCGGGGCACCGGCGGCCTGGGCGGCGAGCTCGACCTGATCGCCACCCTGGTGGCCTCCGAGGCGCTCACCGCTGACCTCAGCCGGGCGGTCGCGGAAATACGCCATCTCGTCGCGGACAGTGGTCGCTTGGAGATTCCCTTCAAGCTCGAGGGGAAGCTTCCCGACCTGCGTCCCCAAGTGGATATGGAGTTCGTGGCGGAGGCCCTGCAACGGGCGTTACTGGGGACGGTCCTCGACAGACTGCTCGGCACCCCTGAGACGCCGCCCAACGGCGCCCAGACCCCGCCGTCGCCCCCCGAGCCCGGCTCCAAGTCGCCGCCGGCGGAAGAGCTCATACTCCGCGGTCTCGAGGGCCTATTCGGTCCGTGAACCAGCTTTCACAGGCGTCCTCTGCGGGGCTGCGGGCGATCAGACCGCGACCTGTAAACCGCTCTGTGCGGCGCGTCGTTAAATTTGTTTGACTAACTAACAATCTGCGCGTATAGCTTTTCTCCGAACACCGAAGCTAGATCGTAAGGCTTATGGAGGCCAAAGCGTATGGAACGCTCTCCCAAAGCGCCGCCTTACAGTTCAGCCGCCGACGCCCCGGGAAGCGAGGCAGACGTCGAGCTCGATATCGTCTACGAGCTGGGCTCTCTGCTCGCGTCCTCGTTCAGGGTTTTCGTGTCCGATCCTGCCGGACAGACCCGTCACGGGGCCACCCCCGCTCAGCTGAGAATACTCCAGCTCCTCTCCATCCGGCCGGGTATCTCGGTCACCGAGGTGGCGAGGAGCCTGGCCATCACCAACGCGTCGGCGTCGGTCGCGATCGGGCGCCTCGCCGACAGCCGCTGGATCGAACGCTACCCGGATCCGGCGGATGCGAGACGCTGTCACGTAAAACTCAGTGACGAAGGCAGGGGGGTGTTGGCCGAGTTCGAGACGCTCCAGCTGGAGAGGGTAAAGACCTTGCTTGACGAATTCGGTGAGGAGGAAATCGGGACCTTTCGCTCGCTAGTGGGCAGGGCGGCGCGTCGCATAGTCGATATCTACGGCGAGGAAATACCGTGAAGATCTGTGGCGCTAACGGCGGGCCGTTCGAGGGGCCCCGCGTCGCGGCGAGGGCGACGGAGGAACTGCCATGTTGGTGATTAAGAAGGTCAAGGGCGGCGGGAATCTGGGCGATCCGTCGGCT
>JBHHVL010000086.1:0-6673 GCA_046754245.1 Binatia bacterium
TCAAGCGCAAGGCCAAGCGCAAGGTCAAGCGCAAGGCCAAGCGCAAGGTCAAGCGCAAGGCCAAGCGCAAGGTCAAGCGTAAGGCCAAGCGCAAGGTCAAGCGTAAGGCCAAGCGTAAGGTCAAGCGTAAGGTCAAGCGTAAGGTCAAGCGCAAGGCCAAGCGTAAGGTCAAGCGTAAGACCAAGCGTAAGACCAAGCGTAAGACCAAGGCCAAGGCCAAGCGCAAGACCAAGCGTAAGACCAAGCGTCGCGCGAAGCGCAAGGCGAAGACCCGTACGAGAAAGTAGGGCGTTCGCCGGCTTCGCCAGCGAAGCTTTCGGTTCTAGCTTATCGTTTCAAATTGAGAAAGGAAGAGGTCGGAGCGCCTCTTCCTTCTCTTTTTGTCCCCTCCCTTCGTATCCCTCGTGGGCGGTGGCTCGATCCAACCCGCAACCACCCCGCGGGGCGGTGATTCTTGTAACTTGACAGGGCGTAGTAATTTACGTATACGTTAATGTCGAAATTGTAGCGAAACCGCGAGCGAACGATCCGCACCCCGTGCGTGATTCCCGCCCGGTCGAGGTCACCCGGCCCGGGCGTATCCGACGGAGGAACCTAGTGGCGTTTCGACCCACAAAGATGTGTCTCACCAGAGGCGTGGGGCGCCATCGTGAGCGCCTGACGAGCTTCGAGCTCGCGTTGCGGGATGCCGGTATCGCCTCGTACAACCTGGTGACCGTCTCCAGTATTTTTCCCCCCAACTGCAGGCTCATCCCCAAGTCCAGGGGACTGGGGATGCTCCATCACGGCGAGATCGTCTACTGCGTGCTCGCCCGGAGCGCGACCAACGAATCACACCGCCTGGTGGCGGCGTCGCTGGGTGTGGCGATCCCGTCGGACCCGGACCGCTACGGCTATCTGTCGGAGCATCACAGCCACGGCGAGAACGAGCGGCAGGTCAGTGAATACGCCGAGGATCTAGCCGCGGCCATGCTGGCCTCGACCCTGGGAATCGAGATCGACCTCGACAAAGCCTGGGACGAGCGCAAAGAGTACTGGAAAATCGCCGGCCATATCGTCAAAACGACCAATATCACCCAGACCGCGATCGGCAAGAACAAGCAGTG
This sequence comes from Binatia bacterium, assembly GCA_046754245.1. Taxonomy (GTDB): domain Bacteria; phylum Desulfobacterota; class Binatia; order UBA1149; family UBA1149; genus JBHHVL01. The sequence continues at coordinate 1,107 of JBHHVL010000086.1, forward strand.
GACGTCGGTCGTGGCGGCCGCCGTTTTCTGTGGTTGAGTGGCGTGGATGGAGGAGTCGTGGCTCAGGGGTTCCTGGAAGACAAAATCGACGTAACGGACGTGGCACAAGACGACGGGCGGTTTGTTCTCTCTCTCATACCGTACGAGGAGACAACGACGTACAAGAAAGGGACGCGTCTCGGCCCCGAGGCGATCGTCGAGGCGTCGGGCCACATCGAGCTGCTGGACGAAACGCTGCGGGTCGACGCGTCCCGGCACGGTGTACAAACGCTGCGCCCGCGCGTCACCGACCTGGCCTCGGTAACATCGCACGTATCGGGACTCGCGGCGTCGAGGCGGGAGGCGCTGCTTGGTTTCCTCGGTGGCGAACACTCGATTACACCGGCCATTATCGCTGGGTTCGGCCGAAGCGATATCGGCATCGTATGGATCGACGCGCACGCAGACTTGAGAAAGCGTTATCACGGCCGCGAAGACAATCACGCCTGCGCCGGCCGCAATAGCGTCCGTTTCGGGCCGCTGGTCCAGATCGGCGTGCGCAGCCTGGACGGGGAAGAAGTGGAGTTCATCGGCAGCTCGGACCGCGTCGAGTGTTTTCGGTACTGGGACGAAGAGGCAAGAAATGCCGTCCGCGCACTGCCGGAAGACGTGTATCTCAGCGTCGATCTGGACGGGTTAACTCCCGCCCTGATGCGCGCCGTCGGCACGCCCGAGCCTGGTGGGCTCGCCTGGGAGGAGACGCTCGGTATTTTCGACCTGGTGTTCGGCGAGAAGAACGTACTGGCGTACGACGTGGTCGAGCTGTGCCCGCAGGTGGATGACGTGGTGTCGAGCTACACGGCGGCCCGCCTGGTCTACAAGATAATGGCGTACCATGCGTACCACAAACTGAGGGAGGTATCGTGAAACGCGAGCATTACACGCAAGTGCCGACGGAACCGATCGAGATCGAGCCCGGAATGACTACGGACGAACTTCTCGGGCGGATGGAAAAAATCTCCTTTCAGGGGCGCCAGCTCGCCCGGGCGGCGCGGGTGTGGGAGGCCGCGCTCGGGGAAAACGCGTTCGTCATGATGGGTCTCGCCGGTGCAATGACCGCCGCCGGCATGCGCCGCGTCGTCAGTCTTCTCATCGAAAAGCGCTACATCGACTGTCTCGTTTCCACGGGCGCCAACCTGTTTCACGATATCTACGAAACGCTCGGAACCCCGCACTACGTAGGTTCGCCCGACGCGGATGACGAGGAACTCTTCGGGCACCAGCTGGACCGGGTCTACGACACCTACGCGGACGAGAAAGAGTTCGAACGCATCGACAACTGGATCGGCGAGTGGGCAACCACCGAGCTGGAAGATCGTCCGTACTCGACGCGCGAATTCCTCGCCGAGCTGGGCCGCGAAGTGGACCGGCAGAGCGGCGGCAAGGATCCGGGCATCCTGACCACGGCGGCCCGGCACGAATTGCCGATCTACTGCCCCGCCATCGCCGATTCGTCGATCGGAATCGGCCTTGCGAGCGTGGAGAAGAACTTCATCTTCGACCTGACGGCGGACGTCAAGGAAACGGCGAGACTGGTGATGGGGCCGTCGACGATGGCGCTTTACTGCGGCGGGGGCACACCGAAGAACTTCATCCAGCAGACCATGGTTACGGCGAAGCTTGCCGAAGACCGGCCGGGCGGGCATAAATACGCGGTGCAGATGGTTACCGACGCCCCGCACTGGGGGGGGCTGAGCGGGTGCACGTTCGAGGAAGCGGTGAGCTGGGGCAAGATCGACCCGCGGGGAGAGAAGGTAACGGTCTTCTGCGATTCGACAATCGGCCTTCCGCTCGTGGTATCGGCGCTGGTCACCCGTCTCGGCGGCCGCTCGCGCCGCTAGTCGTCCCGGTGGCGGTAGAGAAGGTACAATCCGAGCAATATGACGATGATGGGAAAAACCGGCTTGTCGAGCAGGCCGATGGCGTAGAACAACCAGATAAAGCCCACGATCACCAGGATACCGCCGCCCGTAGACGAACTGAAGAACCCCCGGATCTTGGCCTTTGATAATTCCGGGTTCTCGCGGACGCTCTTGATCCCCTTGTCGAACGCGCCCTCCATGCGTCTGACGCCCTCGCTCATCGCCTTGGAGAAACGGTTGGCGATATCGTCGAGCCGGTCCTCGACCCCTTTCCGCGGCCTTGCTTCAGCGCCCGACTTGGGTTCCTCCCCGGCACCGGACGCTTGGGTTTTTTGCTCTTCGCCTTCTTTCTTTGCCATTACATTCCCTCCCTGCGGGAAAGACACCCGTGCTCAATTACGAATTCGGTGGATCCTGCGGCTGGCAACGATGACCCCCATTATACTCAAAACCAGAATGAAGGCAACCCCGGCCAGGAACACGTACACCATCTCCAGCGAGTAGGCCGTTTTTACCCGGCCGACCAGGTAGACGGCGGCCGAGCCGACGCCGAAAACCAGAATGAACTTGATGGCGAAGCTCGTACTTCGCCACCGCGCCGGTGTGAGCGCGGCTACCAGGCTGTTCTCGACCGGCTGCATTCCCAGGCTGAAAAAAACGTACATGGCCGCGCAGAACGCGAGGAGGTAATCGGTCGTCCACGCCATCGCCAGCAGGAACGGCACGCTTGCCGCGTGAACCGCCAGGTAACCGTACCGCAAGTCGAAGCGGTCGGCGAGCTTTCCCCCCAGCATCTGGCCGAATATGCCCATGAGAAAGACGATGGAGGTGAGAACCGTCGCCGCCAGGGTCGCCGTTCCCTGACTCTTGATATACGAAACGGCGTCGATGAGGTTGCGGAAAAAAGTCGTCTTGAGCTCAAGATAAGCCGGTAGTATCACGGTATTTCCACGGTATGTCAGCCCGCCCATCACGAGCGCGATGCAGAGGATCAGAAAATACTTCATGTACTCGCCGCCGTCGCCCTTCACGTCCCGGCGAATCTCCCGGGGCGATTCGTCTACCCCAACCAAACCGAGCAAGAACCCGGTGACGACGCCGGTCGATCCGAGGACGACAAAGGCGATGCGCCACGAAAACGCCCAGGTCAAAAGTCCGGTCACGAGCGCCGCGCTGGCGATACCGAGGTTGCCGCAGACGCCGTTTATGGCCAGGGCGTGGCCGCGCCGCTTTACGGTGCGGGAGATCAACGCCAGCCCCGCGGGGTGGTACACACTGGCGCCGAGACCGACGAGCATCAAGCAAAGCGAGACGAGCCGTGGCGTCGGCGCGAGGCCGGCGAGACCGAGACCGAGGCCCATGACATAGACGCCGGTGAGAAGAAGCTTCCTCGCCTGCCAGCGGTCGGCCGCGTAACCGGCAGGCAGCGCGCCGAGACCGTAGAAAAGGTACATCCAGAAGCCGAGGCTCACCACCTCCTCCAGCGGTATCGCCATCGAATTCATGACCGGGATGGTGACGGCCGGAAAAACCAGGATGAACATATGAGTCAGAAAATGGCACGGGCTCGTGAGCAGAAGAATCTTCTTCTCTTCGCGGCTAAGGGGCTCGGTCTTCGGCTGCGGCTGTATGGCGGTATATTGCGTCAACGTGCTAGGTTCCGTGCGGTTGTGGAATGACGGGGCCCGGTGTCGCCCCCTGTTGTCCGAGGGGCCAGTTTATGGTAGCCTTCCATTTGCGGCCACACTTTTTTATTCCTCCCACTATTCATAGCCTCGTGTGCGACCCGGGCGAAGTAGACGCAGGGCGGATCTCGCGCTTCGCCCGCGATGTGCGGTGTGAGAGCCCTGGCGGCTCCGCGGCGGCCCGCCTGGTCGCGACGGGCCAAAGGGAATCGGTAACGGGGAGGTGGCGACGTGCACGCAACAGTTTTTTCCGGCGCGATACTCGGCGTCGACGGCCTGATAGTGGAAGTCGAGGTCGATCTGTCCAGGGGGATTCCGAGTTTTTCGATCGTAGGCCTGCCCAACACGGCCGTGCGCGAGAGCCGCGAGCGTGTGACCGCGGCGATCAAGAACTCGGGGCTCGAGTTCCCGTTGCAGAGAATCACCGTGAACCTCGCACCCGCGGACGTCAAGAAGGAGGGGGCGGCGTTCGATCTGGGTATTGCCATGGGGATCATCCTTGCCGCCGCCCGCAAGAAAACCCCGGACGGGACGCGAGACAACGGACTGCCGGGAACACTGTTTCTGGGTGAACTGGCGCTCGACGGGTCCATCCGGCCGGTGCGGGGGGTGCTGCCCGTTTTGCTCCACGGCAAGAACGGCGGTTTCGAGCGCGCCGTGATACCACGCGGTAATTTTTCGGAGTCTCTTCCCGTATCGGGCATCGAGGTTTTTGGGGCGGCCACGCTGCGCGACGTCGTGAGCACGGTTCGAGGCATGGGGGAGACGATCGATTTTTCGGCCGGGGATGCGGGAGACGAAGGTGATGGCGAAGGCCGGCCGTCGGTCCTGCACAAGGCGCGCGGCGACGCTCGCAAGATCGGGTGTGCGCTTGCGTCCGCTGGAGCGGGAGACCTCGACATGCAGGAAGTGGTGGGCCAGGAATCGGTCAAGCGGGCCCTGACCGTGGCCGCGGCCGGCGGTCACCACGTGCTGATGGTTGGGCCCCCGGGCGCCGGGAAGACGATGCTGGCACGCCGCTTTTCCTCCATATTGCCGCCACTCGGCGAGCAGGCGGCGCTCGAGACCACGATGATCTATAGTATCGCGGGTCTGCTCAGCGCGGACGGACTGGTGACGACGAGCCCGTTCCGGTCGCCGCATCACAGCGCGAGCGACGCGGGACTGATCGGCGGCGGCAATATGCCGCGACCCGGGGAAGTCACCCTCGCCCACAACGGTGTGTTGTTTCTCGATGAACTTCCCGAATTCAAACGCCACGTTCTGGAGACCCTCCGTGAGCCACTGGAGGAAGGCCGTATCGTTATCTCGCGGGCGCGGCAGGCGGTGGCCTTTCCTGCGCGCTTTCAACTGGTGGCGGCGATGAACCCGTGAAGTTGCGTTGACTATCTGCCACCATTTGGGAAGGAGAGGGAAGATAGCAAAGATGGATGGCGACCTCGTCCTTGCCAATGCCTATTCGCTCTACTACGTTTTCGACTATCTGGCGCTTCTCCTCGAACTCCAGGGCGGGCCAGCGGGTATGGAGATCCTTTGCCTCCGAGAGCACCTCGTCTCGCGAGAGATACTCGATCTTGAGAAAATCAACCTCTCCCTGTAGCCGTGGAATCTCTTCCTCGATCTGTTGTAATTGCTCCTCCAGAGGTCGGTATTCTCTTCCAAACCCCTCCACCGAAATCTGGTCAGCCTTATAGAGCTGGAGGACTTTTTCCATCTCCCGGCGGACCCGCTGCTCCCCGGCCACCGAGCTTTGAAGGGTCTCTTCTTTTGCTTTCAGAACCTCATCGGCTTGGCCGACGTATGCTGCAACCTCCTCGGGCGATACAAGAAAGCTTTTGAGCTGCTCTTGGAAGACGGCTTCGAGGTCCTCAACGCCAATCTTATTCCGGCAGGAATAGCATATATACTTAGGCGAATTAGATGGTACGTACATCTTCTGTCCGCAATCGCAGATGACGAAACCTGTGAACAGATGACGGGC
>JBHHVL010000087.1:0-6605 GCA_046754245.1 Binatia bacterium
ATATCCCTTGCTTCAGGACACCACGGTCACCCAGGCCATAGCCACCGCCGGCGGTCCGGCCGTTACTCGTGCGCGAGAGTCGGGAATCATGCTCTACCGAAAGCTCGACGACGGTCAGCGCGCGCCCATGCCGGTAGACGTCGCGTCGATAAGGAAGGGGACGAAGGAGGACTTTCTAGTGCGAGAGGACGATCTCGTGGTCGTACCCGTATCGGGGCCGAAGTTTTTTGTCGACAGGCTGTTGGGCTTAGTGAGCGTCGGCGTTAACACGACTAGGTGAAGGTGCCTGCGGCTGGCAGCCTGTAGGTGGGAATGAAGCCCTGCGATAGCGAGGGGAGTCAGCAGATCTTATGAACTGGGAAACTGGAGAACAGCGGCCAGACCAAAGCCGGGCACTGGGAACCACAACAAGACCGGCCTAGCCAAATCGAGGTCGAGCGGCAGGAACAAAACACCTTTCTGGCGCGCCGCGAAGGTGGTCCGCCCGGTCCGTGGAACGGACAGGGCGGTGAGCCCTACTACGGCGAAGAAGAGATCAACCTCTGGGACTACATCAACATCGTCCTGCGCCGCCGCTGGACCTTGGCGGCGGTGTTCACGGTCTGCGTGCTGTCGGCGCTTATTTTCAGCCTTGCATCCACGCCGATGTACAAGGCGACGGCCCTGTTGCAGATACAGCCCGGCGGGCCCAAGGTCACCGACTTCGCGTCGGTGCAAGACCCCATCGCGCAGGCCCAGGCCTACAACGACTTCTTTCAAACCCAGTACGACATCCTCTCGAGTCGCGAGCTGGCGCGTCGGGCGATCAGCGAGCTCGATCTCGGGGAAAACCCCTGGCTCAACGGCGAGCTTGCTAGCAACAGCCCGACGGCGCGCGCCAAGCAGTGGATCAAGGATCTACTGGGCGCAGAGGAAGGCGATCCCGCTAGGCTAGCTGCCGAGCGAGAGCACAAGCTCGTCGACGACTTTCTCGACGAGGTAGAGATAAAGCCCAGGCGCAAGTCTTTTCTGGTCGAGGTCAGCTTCTCGTCGCCGGACCCCGAGCTGTCGCGCGACGTCGCCCGTACCATGGCCGAGCGGTACACCGACTTCACGATCGAGCAGAGCGTGGATTCAGCCGGCCAGGCCAGGGAGTTTATCCAGAAGCAGCTGGCCAAGGTCAAAGGCTCGCTGGAAGAATCGGAGAAACTACTGCAGGACTTCGCGCGCGGCAACGACATCCACGCGCTCGAGCAAGAGGAAAAGGTCATCCACGCGCGCCTGGCCGACCTGAACGACCGCCTCACCGAATCCGAGTCCATACGTATCATCCGAGAATCTGTCTACTCGCAGGCCACGGGTGCCGCCAAGCGCACGCTGCCACTGCTCGTGAACAACCCGTTGATCAAATCCATGCGTGAGGAGCTGGCCAACACAGAAGCCAACCGCGCGGAGATGGGCGCCCGCTTTACCGACGAGTTTCCGGATGTTCAGACCCTCGACGCGCGCATAGTGCAGCTGAAGAGCCAGATAGCCTCCGAGGAGGAGCGCATACTGGCCAGCATCAAGGCCGACTACCAGCAGGCGATGGAGAGCGAGGCGCTTATCCGCCAGCAGCTCGAGGACCAGAAAGAGGTCGTGGCCGGTTACGAGCAAAAGGCCATCAGCTTCAAGATCTACCAGCGCGAGGTAGATACCAACCGCGACATATACGAGAACCTGCTGCGACGGATGAAGGAAGTAGAGGTCACCGAGGCCATACGCGCGAGTAACATCAGCCTCGTCGATGCTCCCGAGGTGCCTCTAGATCCCGACCGGCCACGGGTGGCTCTCAACCTCGCGCTGTCGGTGATGCTGGGCCTGTTCGGCGGGGTGGGTGTCGCGTTCTTCCAGGAGTACATGGACGACTCCCTCAAGACCCCCGACGACGTCGAGCGTCATCTGCGCCTACCGACCCTGGGGACCATACCCGACTTCGCGATACCGAAGTCGCGCGAAGGCGAGCTCGAGCTCAGCGCAGACCTCGAGGTCTCCCAGCAGCCCACTTCAGCCGGTGCGGAGGCGATACGCACGCTGCGTGCCTCGCTCTTCCTGGCCGCGCCGGGGGGACTGCCCACGCGCTTGCTGCTCACCAGCGCCAAGCCCGGTGAGGGCAAGACCTGCATAGCCGTAAACCTCGCCACCGCACTAGCGCAGATGGGCCGGCGCGTGTGCCTCATTGACTGCGATCTACGCCGCCCGCGGATCCATGGTGCGGTGGGTAGCGAGCTCTCGCCGGGCCTGACCAACTATCTGACCGGCAATCTCGAACTCGATCAGGTCCTGCGGGCGAGCGGACAGCCCGGCCTCGATATCATCACCGCTGGGCCCATACCCCCCAATCCCGTGGACCTGTTGAACTCTGCCCACATGGAGCGGCTGCTCGGCGAGCTGGAGGAGCGTTACGACCAGATACTGATCGACGCTCCGCCGGCGATGGGTTTTGCCGACGTGCCGATCATCGCCAACAGACTAGGCGGAGGCTGCCTCTTGGTAACGCGCGCCGGCGAAACGTCGAGCCGCACGGCCCGCCAGACCTGTGACTACCTCATACGGATGCAGTCGAAGTTACTCGGCGTTGTCCTGAACCGCGTCTCCACCCATCGCGCCGGCTACTCCTACTACGGTGGCTACGGCTACGGTTATGGTTACGGCGACTACTACGCCCGGCGACCGAACGACGAAAGGTTGGAGGGAGCGAGACTCCGGACTTGAGCTAGTTCAGAGGAAATGAAGACGCCGCAACGCACAGCAATTGCCGCACATTGCTTCCTAGGGTTGGCGTCCATACTCACGCTCCTCTTGTGTGGGCGCGAGCTTCTCGCGCTCTACCACGCCTCGGCCAAGGGCGGAGACCGCCTCGCCGGCCTCGAACGCGCCTCCGAGCTATCGCCGCTGAACTGGCGCTATTCCTTCGAACGCGCGGGCCTCGAGAAAGCCATGGGCCGTAACCGAGCCGCGCTTGAGCACTTCGAACAGGCTACGCGATTGTTTCCGGCCTGCGGGCGTTGCTGGGTCGGGGTTGCCGAGGCCCAGGCCGCGCTGGGCGAGGACCCGCTGGGCGCACTCGAGACCGCAATTAATACCGGGCGTTCCACGACCGAGGTACGCACCCGTGCGGCGGTGGTCTATGCCAGGCTCGACATGGACGAGGAGGCCGTACGTGAGTTCAGCGCCGCGCTGGGCGGACAGCGCCGCGACCGGCAAGGGTTCTACGCGCTCTTGCATCGTCTTTACGACGACGACTTCGTGCTTGACCGCGTTGTCCGGGACGTAGATTTACGGTCGTACTTTTCTTTCGCGCTCCGCAACCTCGGGCCGGGAGCTACGGCGCGGGTCTGGGCGCGTTTCGCCCCTTACGACGAAAGCGAGCGCCATAGGTCCTGGTACGTTAGCTATCTTCTCAACCACGGCTATGTGCACGAAGCCTGGCGGGTGGGCGGAAACGAGCCGCTCGTTCCGGGGAGGGTGGTCAACGGAGACTTCGAGGACCTTGGCGACCACGGTCGCTTCGGCTGGCAGATAACGGACGGCGACGGCGTCAACGCGGGCGTAACGCTGTGCCGTGAGTGTCCATCGGGCAGCTACGGGCTACGCCTGCGTTTCGACGGCGAGCACAACCCCCACTTCTTCGGTGTGGGCCAGTATCTTCCGGTTACTCCCGGCCAGACCTACAGACTCAGAGCGAGGGTGAGACACAAGGACATCACCTCGGTTCGGGGGCCTTCGCTAGCCGTGAGCGGGCTCAAGGGCAAGGCAGGCGACCCCACCGAAAACTGCAAGCTCTGGGTCGAGGGCGAGCAGTACAGGCTTACCGAGGGGTGGCACGACAGCGAACTGGAGTTTACGGTTCCGCTGAGCTGTGAGGGGATCAGGATACGGCTCATCAGACCTCAGACGAAAATGCTCAACCGCTTTATAGGGGGCGAGCTATGGATCGACGACGTGGAGCTGAATCCAGTAGAACTCGACGCGTTACCCGAAACGGGCGAACAGCCTGTCGATCAATCCGCGGTTGCGGGTTACGACGCCAGTAGGGCCTGAAGATTGCTTGGCCGCTGTGAAGAGGGGGGTCTTGGGGCAGCGACCGGCGAGAATCTCCGCCGGGGCGCTGGTTACCAGCGTACGCGCCTCCGCGCCGACGAGTTCGATGGCGCGACCGAGAGCCTCCGTAAGCCGCGGCGGCCTGCGATCTGTGGAGTGGGCGTCGCTGGCCATGGCGTGGTACCAGCCGCGCGCAATGAGCTGCTCTGCGCAGGCTTTCGAGCGCCGGCCCCAGACGCCGAGCAGCGAGTCGCCGTCGAGCTGCAAGGCTGCACCGGCGTCGATCCACTGCTTGGCCAGCGAGATTGTGTCCTGCAAGAGCTCGTTGCGTTCCGGGTGGGCGAGCACCGGTACGAGCCCCTGAGAGCGAACGGAAAACATTATCTCGTTCATCGCTTGGGGCAGGACGGCCACTGGCATCTCCAGGAGCACGGCCGGGCCACCTCCGAGACGAGGCAGCTCCGGCGAGCCACTACCGACGTAGCGAGAAGAAAGATCGACCTCCGCACCGCAGAGCACCTCGAGCGCTACCCCGGCTTCGGCCAAGCGCTGGTTGAGCTGCCGAGTCAGAGGTCGCACGCGCGAGAGTGTGTTGTTGTAGACCCCGTCGATCAGGTGCGGCGTGGCGACGGCCTTGACGATCCCGTCGGCCGCCATCGCCTTGCAGAGCGAGACGGACTGCTCCCAGTTTTTTGGCCCGTCGTCTATGCCCGGCAGCAGGTGACAGTGTATGTCAATCATGACTCGAGCAGGGCCGGCTCGTCCGTAACACGCACGAAGAGCGCGACGACGACCACGAAGGTAAGGGCCACGCCCGGTACGCGTAGCCCGAAGTCGGCGGCGGAGTGGAACAGCACCGAGGTGATTCCCACGCCGAGCGCGAACACTGTGCCTCGCTGCAACGGGTTCAGTGGCCTCGACAGCGCGCGATACAGTCTGCGTACGAACAGGAACACTAGCCAGGCGACCAGCCCCAGGCCGACCACGCCCGCTTCGGCCAGCACCTCGAGGTACTCGTTGTGGGCGTGATCGTAGTACAGGCCCGTCGGGCGGCCGCTATAGCCCGGATACAATCCTTCGAAGCTTCCCCAGCCATGGCCGAGTATGGGTCGGTCATGAAACATCCCCAGGGCGGCGTTCCAGATTGGCCAGCGCCCGTTTTCCATGTCCTGGGCCACATCGAAGAAGCGCTCCAGCACTGGGTCGATTCCAATGACGACGGCGTAGCCCAGTACCACCACGGCCAGTATCGCCGGTGCTGCGCTGCGACCGGATCGACGATCTTGTCCCTGGCCGCCAGGCCGCAGCAAGGCGTTCATGGTGCCGACGGTAGCAAGCGCCATGATGAAGCTGAATATCCCCATCCTCGAGCGCGAGAAGACCAGCGCCAGTGCGATGATCGCGGCCGCCGCGCCGGCCAGTATCCGGCGCGCGGTGGTATCACTGGGCGTGGTCCGCGCCTGTCTCCTCAAAGCGGTCGCGGCAAACAGGGTGCCGGAAACCAGCGAGAGCGGCAGGGTCATCTCCATGAGGAATGCAAAGTGGTTGCGCGATATCAGCGTCCCGGTCGCCGAGTCTGGATAAGCCCAGCGATTATAGATAAGCAGCCGCTCATTGCCCGAGAGCAGGTTGAAGACAGCGTAGGCCGCCTCGAGCGTGGCGATGGCGATCAACACGAAGACGAGCCGTCGCAGCCCCTGCTTTTCTGCGAGACTGTTGCTTGCGAGCACGAAGAACGCGCCGAGCGCGGCGAGGAAAAGGAAGGACTGCAGCATCGAAAAGGAGGGGACCGCTACGCCGCTGCGAACGATCGTGGACAGTGCCTGCGCGACCACCAAAAGGGGCAGGCTGAGCACAACGAACGCACGACCTCCAAGCAGCGGTCCATGTGCGTAACTCGCCGCGTTATTGTTGAAAACCTGTCCAACGGACGTGATAACGAAAGGAAGGCTTATGCAAACGAGCAGCAGTGCGAAGGGAAAGGGCCCTCGTGCCCCCAAGGGTACCAGCGCAAGCGCCAGCAGTATCGCGACCAGCAGCGGGCCTTTGACTCCCCTCATCAAGTTGTGACGCTCGTCCCCAGGTCGAGGATTACACAAAGGCGTCGCGGGTCAAAGCTTATGCGGCCTGGAGCGGAGGAAGTGGAGGTGAAGCATGTTTCGTGAACGGGCGAAAACCATGCAGGGCATATCGCTGACCTTGGATGTGTTCTTTATCTGCTTGGCGTTTGGGACGGCATTCGTTCTGAGGATATTCCACGAACAAATTCCCCTGCTTAGAAGCGTTCCGGTGCAGGCTTGGTCTGCCGAAAACGCCGCGCGGTCCGACTACGCCGTACTGCTAGGGGTAAGTCTCGTCGCTTGGATTGTTTCGCTGAAATCTTCGGGCGTATATCTGTCTCACCGCTCTGAGCGCTATTCGACGATACTCCGGACTTACGCTCGCGCACTGACTTTCGGCATTCTGGCCACTACCGCGGTGGCCTTCGTTCTCAAGATGGGGTCGATTAGCCGGATGTTCTTCGGCTATTTTTTTGGTTCTGC
>JBHHVL010000088.1:0-6435 GCA_046754245.1 Binatia bacterium
ATATCGATGCGTTCATGGCCACGCCGCTTCAGGCTGCCTCGATCAGTGCCGCTTGGCAAGGGCTCAGAGGCGTTTTGACTCTGCGGGTCCTGCCTGCAAAAGGGGCTCTAGTAGTCATGCTCAGCCTCGTCGAAAGAACCGGCCTTGATGCTAACGCTCGAAAGCAGCTCCTGCGATTCATGGGTATCACGGAGCGAATTCAAGAGCACCTGTCGCAGCTCGGGACCTTCTTCGAGGAAATCGCGGGCGTGATGGTGAGCGAATTTTACCACTACTTGCTCGCTCATCCCGAGACAGCCGCCTTTCTCGAGGATCCTGAACTGGTTGCACGACTCAAGGAGGCCCAAAAAATTCACTTTGTCGGTCTTGCTAAGTGTTCGGATGATGAGGCCTATTTCGAGAGCCGGCTGCGCGTGGGGATGACCCATGCTCGCGTCAACGTGGGGCCCCAATGGTATCTCGGTGCCTATTCCGTGCAGGTCGGTACGATCGTTCGGGAGCTGTTTGCTCGCTACTACGAGGAGCCGGAGCGCCTGACGAGCTACATGGACGCCGTCAACAAGGTCATCACGCTGGATATATGTCTGGCTACCCACGCTTACATCTATGGGGGCTTCATAGAACGGTCTCTCGCCGAAGCGCACCGGCGTGAAGCGGAAAGAGCGAAACATGCACTGGTCGACAAAGAAAGGGAGGAGGAACGCAAGGAAGAGCTGCTGAGGATGGTAGTACACGACATCCGTAGTCCAGTTACGGCGATCATGGCCACCGCCCGTGCCGCGCTGCGTCGCTACGATGACCTTAGTACCGTTCCCGGAAAACAGTTCCGGCTCATTGAAGAAAGCGGGTCGAATGTTCTTAACATCATCGATGACATTTTTACGGTTGCCCGCGCCTCCAAAGGAGAGATGCCCGTGTTCTTGGAGGCTTTCGACGTCGCCGAACTCATAGAGGACTGCCTTTCGGAACTCCGGCCCTACGCCCAGCAGACTGGTCATTCGGTTTCTCGGGAGGGAGAGACGAAGCTTCCCGTGAAGGCGCTGGACAAGCTCCTGGTACGCCGCATTATTTCCAACTTGTTGGTCAATGCGTTCCGCCATACACCGGCGGGGGTCAGCGTGCGGGTGAGTTGTGAGCCTGGGGATGGGGGACGTTGTATCGTCCGCGTAGCCGACAACGGTCCGGGAATCGCGCCGCGTGTGGCGGAGCGTCTGTTTGAGGATCGCTCGGATGGGGAACTACGCAGCGCAGGTGCGTCGATAGATACAGGACTCGGGTTACCTTTCTGCCGCCTCGCCTGCCAACGACTCGGCGGAAGCATATGCCTGGACGACAGTTCAGGTCCAGGCGCGTGCTTCGTCATCGAGCTGCCGACGGAATAGCACCGCTTGAGAATCGTCGACCATTTTCTCGAGTAGAGGCGGCGGAGGCGGGGTGGCCCCCAAGCCGAGTTCCGGGGGAGGCGTGCGTTCACCGTTTTGGTGACGCTCGGCTCCAGGGGCCACCGGGGAAATTCCCCACAGTCCAAAACCAAATCCCCGCGCCGGGTACGGCTCCGGTGCCGCCTCCGTTGCCATTCCCGGCGCGGTGCCCTCCCTAGGGAGGGGCTTCAGTCGGACTGCAACTTGCTTGCCAAACCGCCAGCCAAGCTAACGGGTGCGATATCGCCGTTTCTTCTGGACAGGCGTATCTTGTCGCTTCCAAACCGCGAGAACAGCCGAGCCCTCCATTCGCGCGAACGAGAAGGTTTCAAGGGCCACTATCCCTGTTTGCCCGTGCGACACTCGACCGCGACTCGTTGTCCAATGCCGGCGCGGTCGAGACCGCCGCCGTGACCCATCGAAACGTCTGGGTGGTCGAGGAGGCGATTGAAGCGCTCTAGACGCGGACGCGCCATCGCGAACACCTCATTGTAAATCCGACCCAGTTCCGACTGTTCAAGACTGGCCATGAGTTCCAACGCCTGGTCCTCGTCGATACCTTCTCTTACCCGCCGGTAGGCCTGCTCAATCTTCTTCCTCTGTTTCTCCAGCGCCGGTGGCACCTCGACGAGGAAGGGCCCGTCGTCGCCCTCGACAGCCATGACAGCCGCCAGAGCCCCGAGTAGCCGAGAATGAAAGCGCTCGTCGTTTGCGAGATCTTTCCACAACTTGGCTTGCCCAACGTGGCGGGAGTGCAGGGCCGCGAGCTCGTCGTAGATGGTCCCGATCTCGGCTTCCAATTCGCTTGCCCGCACCAAAATTTCTCTAAGGTACATCGCCAGAGTTGTCGCAGCAGACATCGTGCCAACCGGGGGGTGACGGCTAAATTGCCGTTGTTGTGAGCGCCGCGTGAGACCCTGTCGTAACCCATTCCCAAAGCTGCGGTTGGTCAGCCGGTCAATTTCCGGAATCGAGTAAGAAACGCGCGAATTATCACGGGAGTGGAGCCGAGCGCGGCGGCTTGGCGGCTGCGTTCGGCCTTGCTATGTGGGCTGTCGAACCGCTTGTTTGTTGGTCACCGCGGCAGCTTTGCCTCCGTTCAGTCCTAGAGCCCAAGTGGCGGGGGCATCGCGCGGAGTGCTTTCCGTAACCTGGTTCTGGGTGGATTCCTCGGTCCGTCGGGCTTGCGAAAGAACGGGGAAGGATACACCTTGTCGATGGCTCGACGAGCGTTGCGGGGAACGGTGGCGGTATCGAGATCGGGCGGGACCTGGGGTGAAAAAGTTCAAGCGCATTCTGGCTACCACGGATATGTCGCCGGAGTCGTTTTCGGCGGTTTCCTACGCCGGCCACCTCGCGCGGGCGCAGGCTGCGAGGCTCACGGTTCTCCACGTCGCCCACAGCACGGTCGTGATGTTCACGGAGTTTATGCCGGCGATAGACATGACGGCTATAGACGCTGAAATAGAAGACGCCGCTCGCAACAGTCTCGATGGTTGGATACGTCGTCACCTTCGCAAGTTGGGTGACGTTGAACTCATGGTGCGTCGGGGATTGGTGCCCGAGACCATCTGCGAGGCAGCCCACGAGACAGACGCTAGCGTGATCGTCATGGCGACCCATGGTCGCACCGGCGTTGGCCGCATGGTTCTCGGTAGTGTTACGGAGAAAGTCCTCGCTCGGTCACCCTGTCCAGTTCTCGTCGTTCGACCGCCCGAGCCCTCGGTGTCCGCTGTAGCCGCTACCGGTAAGAGGAAGAGATAGCACCCGAAGGTAGTAAGCTGTATTAGCTTACATGCATCGAGCATGAGTCGATCTTATGGCCTTCTGAGGCCTACCTAGAGCAATACTGTGTCCGCCAGCCGCAACGCCGATATGCCTTTCCATGAGGGGAGCTTTAAGGTCGACGGTGGGTTGAGGTTGGCCGCCGACTTTTTTGGACGTACCGATGGGGAGCCGATCTTGCTGCTTCATGGTGGTGGCCAGACGCGACACGCCTGGAAGGGGACTGCTGAGAGATTGGCTAGCGCCGGATATCGCGCGGTCACCTTGGACCTACGCGGGCATGGTGAAAGCGACTGGGATCCTGGCGGGGACTACAGCATCGAAGCTTTCGTCGGCGATCTGCGAGTCATCATGTCATCTTTTGACCGGCCCGTCGCCCTCGTCGGCGCGTCGCTGGGCGGTTTGGCATCGATGCTTTGTATCGGGGAAGGTAATTCCTCGGTGGCCTCAGCCCTGGTGCTCGTCGACGTCACCCCAAGACTCGATAGTGACGGGGTAGACAAGATAGTGGCTTTCATGCGGGGCAATCCCCAGGGTTTTATCAGTATCGACGCGGCTGCAGAAGCGGTCGCTACGTATCTACCCCACCGGCCACGTCCGGCGACCGTGGATGGCCTTCGCAAGAACCTCCGGTTGGATGAAGACGGGCGGTATAGGTGGCACTGGGATCCCGGTATCTTGGCGGTGAGAGGGGTACCAAGAGAGCGCGAGGCCTTTGCTCGCCGTGTTCTCGCGGCAGCGTCGTCGCTCACACTTCCGACCTTGCTTGTTCGTGGTCAGATGAGCGAGGTGGTCAACGCGGAAACGGTGCGAGAATTCCTTGAGGCCGTTCCTCACGCGGAATACGTCGACGTAGACAACGCCGCGCACATGGTCGCCGGAGATCGAAACGATGAGTTCTCGTCGGCGGTGGTGGATTTTCTCGAGCGAGTAGTGCCTCAGAAGAGGTGAGGGCCAGCCCCGTTGTTTGTCAACCGGATCGGCCAAAGTACATAGTCACCCCCGGTTGCGCAGGTCTCTGAATCGTTGGGAGTGAGAATTTCGGCCTTCCCGGGTAGGATTTATTTCCGCCCCCATGCGGGGGGAGGAAAATTCACCCTGCTGAGACCTGGACTCTCGCGGCTTTTCGCGCTACTGCCGCTTGCGTCAGCCAATCGGGGCGAAACTTGAATCCTGTGTCGTTGCTTGGCGGGAAAGCCTAGGCTGTATTACCGGAGTCTTTTCAGGCAGATCCACTCCCCATCGCCCGGGGTGCCCGCGGGACAGTTCCGCAACCGTTTCGACCTTTGGAACCCATAAGGCAATGCCCTGGATTTCCTGAGGGCTATTGACTCCCGTCACCCATTTGGGTGGTTCTTGATGCCCGAAGCCGGGGTGCCTACACCCGCCAGCCTTGACAGAAGCCACTTAGATTTTTCAATTGATCAGCATCAATCCGTTTTTGATGCAGCGGACTAGTAGGGAAGGCCTCCAGAACCTGCGCCGTAGTTAACTGTGTCGGCTACCGCCGATTCAGATGACTGGGGAGGGATGGCCTCCGGTATTGGCTGGCGACTCGGGGCGCATATTCGCTGTGACCGGGAAAGCCACGGGAGAAGCAGAAGCGCGACGGTTCGTGCTCAGGCCAAAGGAGGTTACATCGTGCGTCAAGCCTTAAAGGATCAAGCCCAACGTACAATCGGTTCTTTTTTCATCTTGGTGAGCGTCCTCATCGTGGGCGCCGCGACGGCACCCTGCGCCTGGGCTCAGAGCGCGGCGGTACACCTCGACCTTCCTCCTGGCTTGGTGTCCCCAGGTGACCAGGTCACCGGCGATATAGTGATCGACATGGGCGTAGAAGAGCTGGGGGCCTACACAGTTACGATTGATTGTACGGCCTTCGCCGCTGAGCTCGACATCATCGATCCCGTGGGGGGGGGGACCACCAGCCCCTTCACGGTGCCGCCGATTCAAAATGTACGAAATGGAACTAACTGCGATGCCGTACTCACGGCTTTTCAACCCGGTCCCGGGGGCCCTACGGGCGCGGTGAGTGTGGCGACGATCAGTTTTCAGGTCGATCCGACGGCCACACCTGATAGCACGATTACCATCGGACTATCGGCCGACGTGGTAGCTAATTCGGCTGGCCAGTCGTTGCTGGCTTCTGGACAAGGAGCAACGGTGAACGTCGGCGGAATCTGCGGCAACGGCACGGTGGAAGGAGGTGAAGACTGCGACGATGGCAACACCGTTGGTGGGGACTGTTGCGCGGCAGACTGTTTGTTCGAGTCGTCAGCATGCGACGATGGTGATCTATGCACGACCGGTGATGTCTGTGGTAGCGGTGTCTGTACGGGAATACCCGTCGATTGCTCCTCCTTGGACGGAGACTGCACGCTGGGCGCGTGCAACGCTGGTACCGGAGCCTGTGAATCCCAGCCCGTAAACGAGGGCGGTTTCTGTAGCGATGGAGACGCGTGTACTACGAGTGATTCCTGCACGGGCGGAAACTGCATCGGGACTCCGCTCGACTGCACGATCTTGGACGGACCGTGCACCATCGGGGTGTGTAACCCCGTGACGGTGGCTTGTGAAGCGCAGGCGGGCAACGAAGGCGGAGCTTGTGACGACGGCGACGCGTGCACGCAGGTCGATAGCTGTCAGGCGGGAACCTGTGTAGGCGCTGTTCCGGTCGTCTGCACGGCGAGCGATCAATGCCACGCGGTTGGCGTTTGTGACCCCGCTTCCGGGTTGTGCTCGGATCCCCTACAGCCAGACGCGACGGCCTGTGATGACGGAGACGCTTGTACGACTTCTGACGTTTGTTTGGCGGGAGTCTGCATAGGAGGCTCGGCTCCAAACTGCGACGACGGCAACGTCTGCACCGACGACAGCTGCGATCCTGCTACCGGCTGTGTGAATACCAACAACACGGCTCCTTGCGATGATGGCGACGCTTGTACAACGGCCGACACTTGCTCGGGAGGCGCTTGTGTTGGAGGCGCGGCTCCAAACTGCGACGATGGTGACGTCTGTACCGACGACAGCTGCGATCCTGCTACCGGCTGTGTGAATACCAACAACACGGCTCCTTGCGATGATGGCGACGCTTGTACAACGGCCGACACTTGCTCGGGAGGCGCTTGTGTTGGAGGCGCGGCTCCAAACTGCGACGATGGTGACGTCTGTACCGACGACAGCTGCGATCCTGCTACCGGCTGTGTGAATACCAACAACACGGCTCCTT
>JBHHVL010000089.1:0-6301 GCA_046754245.1 Binatia bacterium
CCTGGACGGTGGGTAAACTCAGCCAGCACTGCCTAGATTGGGAGAAGGTCTACAACACCGTACGCCCTCACCAGAGACTCGGATACCTCACCCCATCCGAGTTCCTTGACCAGACGGCCCAGCTGGCCAGTATTGCTACTCTGGAATGTCACTAATGTACCGGACGAGTACACCACAGAGGATAGAACATGGCACGAATAGCTACACATCCAGGCAAGGTTCTACGAGCTGAACTCGAAGAGCGAAACATGAGTACGAACCAGTGACACTCCCCGACACCTCCGCCGTAGACAAGCTCGCCGAGTCGCTGGCGCGGCTGTTGGACGTATAGAGCCGGGGAGGTGAACAGGACGAGGTGGCGCACGAAGGGTAGGTACACGAGGCTAGGCACTTCAAGCGGTCACCCTCCCGGATGTCAGAAGCTCTCAAGCTCAGGGAAGTATCGAGTCCGGCAAGGCTCCTATCGGATTGTCTACCCGATTGAAGACGACCAGCTGGTAGTTACGATCATTCGCGTTGCACACCGAAGCGACGTTTATCGTGAGCGGGATTAGTCGGCGGGTTGCGATCGAAGCAGGCTTTTACCAGGCGAGGTGCCAGGGAACCGCGCGGATTCCCGGTCGCAGCGAGCGTGGCTCGTCGATGGCGCAAGCGAGTACGCCCCGCGCTCCCTCGCCTGCGAGTTCGAGCCACTTCGCCAACGAGTCCGCGTGACGGGGCGTCGGCGTGCGGGTGGCCTTGACCTCAACGGCATGCAGGACTCCGTCGCGTTCGAGGACCAGCTCAACCTCGAGACCCGCGGCAGAACGCCAGAACCAGACGTCCGTCGTATCGCCCCGCTGCCGGAGAGCCTTGAGCCACTCCGAGACCACTGCGTTCTCGACCAGCGCTCCAGCGGTCGGGCCCCTCAAAACGGCCTCTCGGTCCCGCAGGCCCAAGAGAAACGTCGGTAGGCCCGAGTCCAGCCAGATGAGCTTGGAGCCTTTGCGCAGGCGCTTGCCGAAGTTGCGGTGATAAGGCTGCAAGATGTGGATGACATGACTCGTCTCGAGCACTGAGATCCACCGGCGCGCCGTCGGCGCAGAGATACCCGCCTCGCGTCCCAACTCGGCGAGGTTCAAGATCTGCCCCGTTCGCGACGCCAACAACCGCAAGAAGGAGTGGAACGTCGCGAGGTCCGTCACCTGCAAGATGTCGCGAATGTCCCGCTCCAGGTATGTCTGGACGTAGCTGCTGAACCAGAGCTCGCGATCCACGCGGGAGTTGAGCCGAATCTCCGGGTAGCTGCCGCGCAGCAACCAGTCCGACAAGGCGGGAACCTCCCGCTTGCTGGGCGACCGCCTCTTGCCGAAGACTCGCACGAAAGGATCCATACCCGGGCTCCCTGCGACTTCAGAGATCGAGAGTGGATCGAGACGGAGAACGGCCACCCGACCGGCCAAGGTTTCGCTGATTCCTCTCGTCAAAGGGAAGCTCTGCGAGCCGGTCAACAGCCACTGTCCTGGCCGACGGTTTCGGTCCACGGCATCCTTGATCCAAGTAAGCAGCTCAGGGGTGTGCTGCACTTCGTCTAAGATGATCGGAGTCGGATGGTCCTCGAGGAAGGCGACAGGATCAGCCAAAGCCCTTTCGCGGATATCCGGCCGATCCAACGACACGTATCGACGGCGCTTTCCTAACTCCTCCCGTAGCAGGGTGGTCTTGCCCGCCTGTCGCGCGCCAGTCACGAGCACGACCGGGAAGGTCCGAAGAGCTTTCCTGACGGTGGCTGCCAACCCACGGGGCGTGTAAGTCATGGGATGATTCTAGCCCATGCAAATCAAATATTCAATATTCGCTTTGCGCACGCCGACTAGGACGATGGACGGTTGCCCTCGCCGTGACCAGGGCCGTTTCGCGGCTGCGGGAAGGCGCGTCATCGGTTGTGGGTCGTCATTACTCCGTCGGCCTTTCGGATCAAGCATTCGGCACGACTACCCAGCCAGGATGTGGGACACCTCGACGTGTTGTGCCTCCGCAACCGGCTGGCCAGTTGCCACGGCATGGGCACTGATCAACCGTCGGCGGTGACGCCAGGGCAGCTACGCGGTTGCGCTGCGTGCGTGAAGCAAAGAACGAGTTTCGTTCAACTACGTACTTATCAGACGTCTCGGTACTTGAGGGTGACCGCTTGGACGCCCCTGGGGAGCCGGCGAGCACCGGCAAAGAAGCCTCGAGTAACATCCGCATGGCGGGTAGGCCGGGTAGCGGTTGACGCGATCGCGCTATGAGGTACAATTGTACGTGTGAAGATTGTGGCAGATACAAACACCTTTCTCGCCGTAGCGTTGGATGAACCGGAAAAGGACTGGCTGATCGAGACGACAGACGGTCATGACCTCGTTGCCCCGGCTGTGTTGCCATATGAGATTGGCAACGCGCTTTCATCGCTCGTCAGGCGCAAGGTTGTGTCAGAATGGCAGCTTGCCGCTGCCTGGGATACGGCCACCGCCGTTCCCGTGGAGCTCGCGCGTGTTGATGCGCGTGCATCACTGTTGCTCGCGGGGAACTTTCGGATCTGCGCATACGATGCGTACTTTCTCCAGTGCGCGCTGGAGACAAAGTCCCCGCTGCTCACGCTTGACCGCGGCATGAAGCGTGTAGCCAAGCAACTCGACATCACGATCCTGGAGGGATCATGAAAGTATACACCTATTCCCAAGCAAGGCAGAATCTGGCCGAAGTGCTGAACCGGTCAAAGGATGAAGAAGTACTCATCCGTCGTCGTGGCGGCGACTCATTCGTAGTGGTGCCCAAGCCGAGAGAAGGCTCCCCGTTTGATGTGCCCGGGGTGAAAACCCGGGCCACCACAGCCGATGTTCTCGCAGCCGTTAGGGAGAGCCGAGCAAAGACATCTCGACACCGGCATCCACGGCGACGTGGATAAGGGGCGCGATGCGAGCCGAATGTCCTTCGCCAAAGGCACCACCGTCCAGCCGTCGACAACTGAGTCCAACATCTTCGTCGAGCGGCTCGGCGCTCGCTCAAGTACGAGGAAGTTGATCCCCACGCCTACGACACTGTGCGAGAGGCCGGCGAGCTTCTACGACGGCCTGCTCCCTGAGATTGCTTGAAGGGCTGATGTCCACAGAGAAACACAGATTTTCTCCGGTTTGTCAGTCGCGCCTCAGCCCTGCCTCCCGGAGGCTGTTGGTACTTGACTCCGGAGAACGGCCCAATGATTAGGAGGAAGTTTTCAACCGAGCAGGCTCCAACTTAGCACTAGCCATAATTGGTCTAGAGAACGGGGTCCGCCTCTCTTTTCAGCCTGCGTCGCCGAGCGTCGAGAGGAAGCCGGCCGTCATGCCACCGTCTATGGGAATCGCCGCGCCGGTGATGAACGACGACTCGTCGCTGGCGAGAAAGGTCACGAGGGCCGCAACCTCTTCTGGCTCACCAAGTCTGCCAAGAGCGTGGGCCTTGCGCCCGATGCCCTCGAGGTAGAGGTCGCCGCCCATCTCGGCTACGGCTTCGCTGGCCATCGGCGTCCGAATGATGCCGGGACACACCGCGTTCACCCTTATACCCCACGCGCCGTACTCTACCGCGGCGTTCTTGGTCATCAGGACCACGGCTCCCTTCGTGGCGTTGTAACTGGATAGGCCGGGACAACCCGTGAGGCCGGCGACCGAGGCTGTGTTGATGACGGAACCTCGACACGGCCCTTCGTTCTCTATCATCGCGACTATAGCCGCCTGTAGACCGTAGTAGACTCCGTTGAGGTTGATGTCGACCATCCGCCTGTGGCCGTCGAGATCCGTGCCTACCAGCGGACTGTGGAACTCGATACCGGCGTTGTTGAAATAGACGTCCAGCCTGCCGTGGAGTTCCAGTGTTTCGGAGACCGTTCGCTGTACGGCCTCGGGATCACGCACGTCGGTGTGCATGTATACGGCTCCCATTTCCGTCACCATTCCGTCGCCGTCTTGAACGTCGGCGATGACTACCTTCGCCCCACTTTCGACGAAGGCGCGAGCCGTGGACAGGCCTATTCCCGAGGCGCCGCCGGTGATGATTGCTATTTTTCCTTCGAGTCGATTCATGCCTTCTCCCTTCGCGATCACTCGCCGCTCCGCCGGAACGCTCAACCGTTGCCGTGCCTGTCCCCCCGTACCCTGTTCGGCGAGATCTCGAACTTTGACATACGAGTATACCTGCGCATCAATTCCTCATGCCATCGCGGGCCAAACTACCGCTGTACCGACGTTTCAAGCAAGCCGGCATGCGCCTGCTTGGCGCACTGGCCGCGCCGCTGTTCAGGGCGTGGATAGCGTTGGTTCGCTCGACGAGCCGTGTTCACTTTGACGATCTTAGCCGCCGCCTTCTCGCCGACGTCGGGAGCGGTCAAGACGTCGTGCTCGTGAGCCTCCACCAAAAACTCGCTCACCTACCGCTGTTTCTCGGGCGCTCAAGGATGCAAACCTTGATCAGCCTGGGAGACCTCGGCAACCTGATCGCCGCAGCCTGCCACGCATTTGGCTACGACACCATCAGGGGCGGGTCGAGCTCACGGAAGAGCCGCCGTGTCCCCGCGCTCGACAACGTAACGGCGCGGGTGGGAACGCGCAAAGGCGAAGGGGTATTTACCTACCTCACGCCCGACGGATCGCGGGGCCCAGCCGGCGCCTGTAAGGCCGGCTTCGTGCACGTAGCGGCGAGGAACGAACTGCCCATCTACTGCGTGAACCTCTGTAGCCGCAGATCACTCCACGTTCCGAGTTGGGACCGACTCGCCATTCCCCTGCCCTTCAACGAAATATGGGTGGACCTGGAAGGACCTTTCTCGTTGCCAAGGGGGGCAGGGTTGCGTGAGTTCGAAGGGCTTCGCCTGCGGGCCGAAGCGGCCCTTCACCGCATGCACGACAGGGCCTTCGGGCGCTTCGGACGTGACCCGCTTCCCCGGCTGCAAGCCAGGAAGCCGCTGGCCGTATCGACGGAACTCCCGGCTGTCAGGCGGTCCTCGGTGAACGATGAGAGCTAGCTAGGCGCGCCGGAACACGGGCTACGCGCGCGAGACTGGGGTGACCCTCAGTAGAGGAACCAGAGCAGCCACCAGGAGACCAGGGCCCCGTGGGCGAGGACGATGACGGCCTGTCCGGTCATGACCACGGTGCGAACGCGCCCGTGGTCGGCGATAGCGAAACGGCCTTGACTGTAAGCGCGTAGCGCCCAGGCCAGCAGGAAGCTCACGCAAACCGTCACCACTACCTTGAAGGCAACCAGACCGATGGACCCGGTTTTCGCGATGACCACGCGCATGAGCGGGTTCAACTCGACGAGGGTGCCTTCGTGCAGGGCTCCCAGCGTGCAGGTAAGGTCAAAAGCCGCGACGGCGGTGACCATCAGTGGCAGCAGCCAGAACCATTTCCTCTTGAGATACATCGTCATCGGTCAGGGCTAGACCTACCCGCGTGGCAGCCTTGAATAAAGCCCCCTAATGGTCGGGGGCGCGGCTACCCGCGCACTGTATTGGAGTCTAGGTCGTATTCTGCAGATCAGGAAGGCGGCTGGTCGAAAAGTTGCGGCGGCCCGAGTGGCAAAGGCGGTGTTCTACCCTACAGGGGGGGGTGGCACCTGTCCTCTCACCCGCTGAACGCTGCGGCCGACGCCAAGGCCTTTGCCCCGCCGGCTAACTGCGAACATGGAACACGAGCGACGCGACCGCGTAGTAGACCGGGTAGAACAGCGATACGATCGCGAGCGTTGGTGAGGGCTCCGGCAGTCGAATCAACATGAATACGGCCATCACGGCCCAAACGGCGCCCAGGCTGAGAGTACCCCGGCGCAGGAACTCCGTGCGGCTGGGGTACAACCAACGCATGGGAATCACCACCAACACCAGCGCAGCGGTAAGCACCGCCACGTTGGTATACGGTCCAGTATCCAAGACGATAAAATAGAAGGCCACGACGTTCCAGTAGGAGGGAAATCCGAGAAAGTAATGTTCGACGAGGCCTTTGGCGTCGGTACGCGAGAAGCCGTAGGCGCTCGCGAGCAGTACCAGCAAGCACAGGCCTTTGAACTCCTCAGGCAAGACCCCTGGCCGCGAGAAGACCGCTACGGGAACCACCACGTAGGTGAGATAGTCGACGATGTTGTCCAGGAGGGTGCCGTCGATCCAGGGTATGACCTGCTTGACCCGAGCGGCGCGGGCCAGGACTCCATCGGTCGCGTCGATGAAGAGCGCGAGCGCGAGCAAGGAGAAAACACGGCGGTAGTCCGGTTCGAAGACCGCCTGAAGCGCCCGGAAGCCCACCACGGC
>JBHHVL010000090.1:0-5649 GCA_046754245.1 Binatia bacterium
GACGTTTGGCACGCCGGGGCGCGCACTGAAATCGTCCATGGTGTTGTTGAGTATGAGGCCGCGTCCAGGGACCGCGACCATGCTGCCGAAGGCGGTGTTGATACTCGTCGTGCAGGCCACGGCGTTTCCGTTGACGTCGAGTACCGATACGTGGGTTGTTCCGGCGTCATCCCTGGTGATCGTTCTGCCGTAACGATCAGGCGGAGCCGGACGGATCGCACTCAGCCCGCGGCGTATTTCGAGGGCGTGTTGCATGGAAACAAGGCGCTCGAGCGGCACCGTCACGAAATCCGGGTCACCGTACCAGGCTGCACGATCCGCGAATACCGCTTTGAAGGTTTCAATCAGCAGGTGGAGGTAGGTCGTGCTGTTGGGCCCCAGATCGGCGAGACGGTACCCGGACAGCACGTTGAGCGTCGCGGCGATGGTCGCACCGCCGGAACTCGGCGGAGGCATGCCGATCACGCTCATGCCTCTGTAGGAGGCGATCAAGGGTTTGCGTTCCAGGACCCGGTAGTCGGCAAGATCCTGCCGCGACAGCAGGCCTCCACTCCGCCTCACGGCGGTCACCAGATCCTCGGCGATTTCTCCCTCGTAGAATTCCCCGGCGCCGCGTCTCGCCAGTATTCTCAGGGTCCGTGCGAGGTCGGGGCGTCTGAGTGTTTCGCCTTGCCTGTAGGGGCTTCCGTCGGTGTGCAAGAAGCCCGCCGCGAGTGAGGCCTCTTGGGCGAGCTGTTGGCGAAGCGCGTCGATGCGCTCAGCGAGATGGGCCTCGACTTCAAAGCCCTGTTCCGCGAGTCTGATAGCCGGCGCTGCCACCGCCGCCATGTCCATGGTGCCGAATCGCGAAAGCACGAATTCCAGTCCCGCGGCTTCGCCGGGCACGGCCACGGCCAGGCCACCTCTTCGGCTTGCTCGGGGCGCCACGCCGTCGACCTGGTACATGTCAGGGGTTGCCGCTGCCGGCGCCCGCTCCCTGTAGTCGATCGCGTGGGCGCGCCCGTCAACGGAGTTGTAAACGACCATGAAGCCTCCTCCGCCGAGGCCGGCAGAGGACGGGTTTACCACCCCGATGACAAGGGAAGCGGCGACGGCGGCGTCGACGGCGTTTCCCCCCGAACGGAGTATCTCGATTCCCGCTTCCGACGCGAGCCGGTGGTCGGCGGCCACCGCACCGTGGGTGCCACTCGCGACCTGGGTCGCGAAGGCCGGCGCTGCCCGCAGGACCACGAAAGCAAGTAACGCCACGAGGCGAAGCGATTGGGCCAGCATTACAGTCGCAGCTTGTAGACGCCGATGCAGCTGTTTGCAAGAAGCGGCAGCCAGGCGTAGGCATTTTCTCTCCGCCTTTCAGTGAAGTCCGCGACAGACAGGTTGACGAGCTTTAGCGAGAAGCAATTCTATCTCGATTGCTTTCGCCACCGCGCGATGCTGCTGCACGCCGGCGAGCTGCGTAGCGATCCTCGGGTATCTTCGGTAGTGGACGAACTCGTCGCCAACCGGACGATGGTGATCGTGGTTGCCAGCCGGTTCAGGAAGACGGACGCTGCCCTCCGGCTCAGCCGGGCACAAATGGAGGCCGAGAGCCCACGGATCGCGTTGATGAGTGCGCGACTGCTCAACCGTGGCCTGCTCTGTGTCCGCCGGCCCGACGGAGATTCAGCCAACGCCCTGCACTTTTCCGTGGACCTGGCGAGCCTGCTCGGGGTACGCAAGCTGGTCGTGATAGACGAGCGCGGCGGTCTGAGCGACAGGATCGGCGAGAGTTCGTTTGTGAACGCTACGCGGCTCGGCCGCCTGTGCCGGGACGGCAGTCCCCGCGGGGACTGGTCGGCCGGCGAGCTGCGTGCTCTCTGGGAGGGCATAAAGGCTGGCGTCGAGTCGACAAACCTCGCGACGCCGGAAGGACTCGCGCGGGAACTGTTCACCTTCGAGGGGAGCGGAACGCTGATAACCGCCGACGAGTACTGCCGGTTTGGACGACTGGGGGTGGAGGACTTTGAAGACGCGCTCAGGCTGCTCGAGCGTGGAGAGCGGGAGGGCTTTCTCCTCTCACGGTCCGAGCGACAGCGCTTCGAACTCCTGCACTGCGCCCACGGGGTCTGGTTCGAGCACCGAAGGCTCGCGGGGGTGGCCGGCTTGCGAACGGCCCCTTACACGTCCCAAGGACTCGGGGAGATCGCGGGGCTCTACACGATCAGCCGTTTCCAGGGCGAAGGCCTGGGCCGGCGTTTGCTTGGCCATGTCGTGGGCGAAGCCCGGCGCAGGGGACTGGTGGCGTTGTTCGCTTGCACCTCTAGCGATCGAGCCGCCGGGTTTTTTCAGTGTAACGGCTTCGATAGGGTTGCCGCCGAGCGGGTTCCGGCCAAGAAGTGGGCCGGCCGCGGCGGTCCCCGCCCACAGGTATACTGGAGAGCTTTGTAGGGGTTCGCCCCGGGGAGGCGGTGCATGGTCTGGTACATGCGATTGTTGGGATCGGCGCTGATCACGCTGGGCCTCGTTGGAAGCCTGCTCTGCTGGAACGGGGCTGCAAACGACGAGGTCTACTACAGGGCGCTGCGAGGTCTGGAAAAATACCCGGGTAACGTACTCTATCGAACCGAACTCAAGATGGCCGAGCCCAGGCACATGTTACTGCTGGCGGGGGCCTTTGCCGCCTTTCCGGCCGGCCTCGTGCTGGGGAGCCTGTGCCTGGGTTTGGGAACCCTCTTGCGGCGAGATTCGTAGACTCTAGACGGCCTAAAACCTCCTGAGGACAACGGGTCGTGTCGGGTCGGTCAAGGCCTATTGTCCTGAAAACAAAGGGCTATTGGTGGTTCTACGCCGCACCGCGGTATTAGCGTACCGCAAAAAACATAGCAGCTGTATTGACATCGGCTACCCAGGTGGGCAACTTGAATGGGTGACACTGTCCCTCTTTCGGGGGCGATACCTTAGCAAATGTGCTTGGTTACGCCCGTGAAGAGGGGTACTTTAGTAGCCGCCGAAACCTGTGAGCTACGTGTCTTCGGTCTCGAGATTCAGGGGACCGGGGAGGGTCCCCTGGTTGAGGTGGGGTGTTGGGAGTTTATCGGAGAATAAGGAGGACTATGATGAAGAAAGTCATCACTTTTGTGACGGTTGGGATCTTCCTCGCTGTTTCCTCGGGTGTCGCACTCGCCGACGGCCCCGAGCTCAGCGTGGGGGCTTCCGCGTCCTATGTTTACGACGTCAATTCCAGTGGGGGCGGTAACAGCTCTCTCTACGCGAATCAGGAATCAAGAGACGAGTCGTTCAACATCGACTTGGTGCAACTCGGCGTATCCGGCGCGACGGGCGATGTTACCTATGGGGCCAAGATAGACCTGGGCGACCTCACGGCGCTGGCGGGCGACTCCTCGGATGGGGACATCGCTCTTCAGGAAGCCTGGATCAGCTACGACGCCGGCAGCGTCGACGTTACCGGTGGGCGCGTAGGCACGCCCATCGGGATCGAGGTACTGGAGCCGTGGGGAAACCCGCATATCAGCAGGTCCAACGGCTGGCAGCTCCAGCCCATCAATCACGACGGAGTCACCGTCAGCGGTAGCGGCGGCGGCCTCGACGTGATGATAGGCGTTGTCAACGGTTTCACCGTTTCCGACGTCTCGGCCAACGACGGGGACGACGAGAAGGGCATCATCGCCTCCGTCGCGGGCGTGGCCGGCGACATCGACCTCAGTGTTACCGGGCTGTTCACCGAGGAGGGGGACATACTCGACCAGACGGTTCTCAACGCCATAGCGTCCGCGGCGGTCGCCGATATGGACGCGGCCGTGGAGTTTACCTACAGGGAGGACGATCCGGACGCGAGTTCTTCCAAGGAGGCCTTCAACGTTGCGCTCTACGTAGGCAGCGAACTGGGTAACACAGGTGTCGCCGCGAGACTCGAATACAGCGACGACGAGGGCATCAACACCTCGCTGGATACCGAGGTATGGTCGATCACGGTAACCGCAGGCTGGGAGCTGGCCGAGAACGTCGACTTCCGCGTAGAGTACCGTCATGATGACGCCGATGACGCGATTTTTGCCGACGGGTCGTCAACCGACGACGCAGCCGACGTGATCCAGGCTCAGGTGGTCTTCACCAACTAAGGCCTCGGCACTCCTGTAGTGCGGGCGAGGGGGGGCCGGTGGGCCCCCCCTTTCTTGTTTGTAGGTCGCCGGCCTCAAGTCCGGCGCTACTTTTCGAGAACGATTCGCCAGCTCTCGCCGCTCTCACGCAGCTCGACGAGGTGGTGGCCTTCCATTTCGGCAGCTCGGGGTATGTCGTCGCGTGCCTTCGGGTCGTCCACACGGATTTCGAGAATCTGGCCTCGTCTCATATCCGACAGCGCCGCCTTGGCCCTGGCCCAGTTGAGGGGGCAGGGGGTTCCCCTGAGGTCGATCAGCACCTTCTTTTTCGCCATGCGGTTTACTCGCTGCGTCATCCGGGGCGAAGGCCAGCACCCTCCCGATCCGGCAAGGCTAGGAAAGCCAAAGGGCCGCGACAAGTAAAGGGTGGCCGCGCCGCAGCCAGCCCCCGAACTGGTTTTTACCCTTGCCAAAACCGGCCGCTTCTGGCTACTAATAGGCGAGCCTTGCCCATCCTGTGCCGGCTCTTTGCGGACGGTCGAGCGTGGCTTGGCGGTCAAACGACAGAGGAGGTCCATGCAAATGAATATCACCAAGGGTGTAGCCTTGGCCTGTGCGGTGGCCGTCGGCCTCGTGCTCGCCACCTCGACGCCGAGCGACGCTTTCGACAAGTTTCAGCAGAAGTGCCGCTCCACCATAGCCAAGACTGGAACCAAGCTGGCCTCGACGGTGGGCAAGACGCTCTCCGGCTGCCACAAGAACCGCTCCAAGGCCAAGATCAACGAAGCGGTTGACTGCAATACCATCAACGCCAGCTCGGATCCCAAGGGCAAGGTGGGAAAGGCCGAGACCAAGCTCCGCGACTCGGTCGGTGGGGCCAAGGACAAGTGCGCGGTGGCCGTGGTCGGCACACCGTCGGCCCTCGGGTACAGCGGCTGTCCGGCTCCCTGTGACCTCGTGGTCCCGGCGATCGGAGATTTTGCTGACGTGGCGGAATGTATCATCTGTCTGGCCGAGAACAGCACTCAGGCCATGAGCGGCTTTACCCAGGGAAGCCCTGGTCCCACCCCACTCGACAAGGGGGAAGCCAAGTGCCACCGGAGCATTGGCAAGGGCAACGGCAAGTTCTTCGCTACCATTCTCAAGGAGCGCACCAAGTGCCAGCGCAGCGCCGAGAAGGGCGGCAGTGAGACCACGCTGTCTTGCGCGGGGGCGGATCCCAAAGGCAAAATCGCCAAGTCTCGCCTCAAGGGCGAAGCTGGACTCGACAAGTCCTGCGGCATAGGTGTCGTTCTCGCCGACGTGGACTCTTGCAGTGACGTCAGCGTGGCGGCCTTGAAGACCTGTGTCTTCAACGATTCCGATTCACGCGGCGAGACTCTTTTCGAGCAGTTCTATGCTCTGGGTGCCGGAGGCGGCACCACAACGACAACGGTGGTCGTCACCACCACCACCACTATCACCACGACAACCACGATACCGGGCGGCGGTCAGCACGCCCAGTGTCCGGACCGTGGTGAGCTCACTCTCTTTGCCGGGATCGGGAGGGCCTGCT
>JBHHVL010000091.1:0-5070 GCA_046754245.1 Binatia bacterium
CCTACGACCCGCTGATTAAGAGTCAGCTGCTCTACCAACTGAGCTAACGGCCCACAATATACCGAGACGCGCGTGCCGGGCTCGCCCGGCAACCTGTGTGTCTAGGCAAAACGCCCGTCGGTGTCCAGCACTTCGGCTTTCGCGTCGCCCTTGCTGAGCTCTACATATATAGGTGGCAGCGACCGGCGGTGGCGATGGGCATAGCGGCGGCAGTTGCCTCATCGCCAGCGCGCCGGCCGCTTAGGGCTAGAATCCCAACTGCAGCCTCGCGGCGTCAGACATCATATCCATGTTCCACGGCGGATCCCAGACCAGCTCGACCTGGGCCTCCTCCACCCCGTCCACCGACAACACGGCCTGCTCTACCATGCCAGGCATAGATCCGGCAACCGGACAGCCTGGCGTGGTAAGCGTCATGGAGATGGAAACCGTACCGGGTTTGTTCCCTTTGCGAATGTCATAGATCAGACCCAGGTCGTAGAGGTTGACGGGGATTTCGGGGTCGTAGACAGTGCGAAGCGCCTCTACGACCTTCTCCTCCAGCGCCGCATCCATTCCCTCGGGCTCTACCTGTTTGTCTTCTGCCGTGCTGATCTCTGCCATGTTCCGTTCTCCAGGATCGGCGTCGGTGGCCGGTTCCGGCCTCCGCTTCGCGCCTATTCCACCTGATCTACTCGGTCTTCGCCACCTCATCGCGGCTCTCCAACGCGTTGGTAAGCGTATGCCAGGCAAGCGTCGCGCACTTTACGCGTAGCGGATACTGCCTGACGCCCTCGAATACCACTAGCTTGCCGAGCTTGGGGACCTGCTCCCCCTCAGTCGCCCGGTTTCGGCTCGCTCCGCCTAATGCGCCCTCTCCGCCATGGCCATGGCTCCCGCTCGAGTCGCTGCCCGTCATCACCGCGTGCACGCGCTCGAACAGCCTCTGGACCTGGTCCAGGCTCTTGCCCTTGACAGCTTCGGTCATCAGGGAGGCCGAGGAGGTGGAGATGGCGCAACCGGCCCCCTCGAAGCTGATGTTCCTGACGACGTCGTCCTCGACCTGCAGGTATACGTGAACCTTGTCGCCACAGAGCGGGTTATAGCCCTCACCCTCGTGGGTGGTGTGCTCTAGCGAGCCGAAGTTGCGGGGCCTTCGACCGTGGTCGAGTATGGTCTCCTGATAAAGCGCGCGCAGGTCAGACATCAGCCAAACAGCTCCCTTACCTCGGCGAGGCCGGCCACCAGACGGTCCACGTCCTCTTCGGTGTTGTAGAGGGCGAAAGACGCGCGGGCCGTAGCGACCAAACCAAAACGTTCCATCAAGGGCTGCGCGCAGTGGTGGCCGGTGCGTATGGCGATGCCCTCGTCGTCGAGTATCGTTCCTACGTCGTGCGGGTGAACGTCGTCGAAGACGAACGAGTGCAATCCCACCTTCTGTCTCGCCTGGCCAACTATGCGAAGGCCGCGCACCGTCTCGAGACCCGCGCGCGCGTATTCGAGCAGGCGCGCCTCGTTGGCCGCCACGGCTTCCAGGCCGAGGCCGTCGAGGTAGTCCAGGGCCGCGGCAAGGCCCACGGCGCCGGCCACGTTGGGGGTGCCGGCTTCAAAGCGATGGGGAACGGTGTTGTAGTCTATACGGTCAAAGCTCACCGAAAGGATCATCTCGCCGCCGCCCTGCCAGGGGGGCATATCCTCGAGTAGGTCGGCCTTGGCGTAGAGCGCGCCTATGCCCGTGGGCCCGTAGACCTTGTGGCCTGAGAAGGCCAGAAAATCACAGTCGAGCTGCTGCACGTCGAGGCGCAGATGAGAGACAGCCTGGGCTGCGTCCACCAGTACCGGCGCGCCCTTGGCGTGCGCCATTTCCACGATCTCGGCTACCGGCGCCACGGTGCCAAGCGCGTTGGAGACGTAGTTGACCCCCACCAAGCGGGTCTTGGGACCGATAAGCCTCTCGAACTCGTCGAGCAACAACTCGCCATCGTCGTTTATCGGCACAACTTTGAGCGTGGCTCCGCTGCGATCGCAGAGCATCCTCCAGGGCACGATGTTGGAATGATGCTCGAGGTGGGTGATGAGGATTTCGTCTCCCCGACCGATGCGCGGGCCGACGTAGGAGTTTGCGACGAGGTTGATGGCCTCGGTTGTACCTCGTACGAACACGATCTCGCACGCGTCGTGCGCGCCCACAAAGCTCCCCACCCTCGCCCGAGCAGCTTCGTAGGCCTCGGTGGCGCGTTCGCTCAGTGTGTGCACGCCACGGTGCACGTTGGCGTTGTCGTGTTGGTAGTAGTGGCTCAGCGCGTCGATCACCGCGGTCGGCTTTTGGGTGGTGGCGGCGTTGTCTAGATAGACCAAGGGCTTGTCGCGCACCCGCTCCTCGAGGATGGGAAAGTCGGCGCGCAGGGCCGCAGCGTCAAGAGCCTGGCCGCCCCCGCTCTGCCTCTTCTGTCCCGCCGTGGCCGGGCTCAAGCTCGCACCTCCCGTTCGAACGAGGCTAGCCAGGCCTCCGTCCTCGCCTCGGCGTCCTCGCGGCCGCTGGCGTCGGCGATCGGGTCGAGGACCTCGCGGATAAAGGCGCGGGTGAGCAGGCTCTGGGCCTTGGCGGGCTCCAGGCCACGCGAAAGCAGGTAAAACAGCGCTTCCCGGTCCAGTTGGCCGGTGGTAGCCCCGTGGGTACAGATGACGTCGTCGTTGTATATCTCGAGCTGCGGCCGGCTATCCACCTGGGCACCCGAAGAGAGCAGCAGGTTGTTGTTTTTCTGCCTGGCCTCGGTTTTCTGGGACCCGTGCCGCACCAGCACCTTGCCGGTGAAAACCCCGCGGGCCTCGCCCGCGACCACGCCCTTGTAGAGCTCCTCGCTGCGCGCTCCCGGGCTCGTGTGGTCGATCACGGTGTGGTTGTCGAGGTGCTGGCTGCCGGTCGCCATGAAGAGGCCGTCGAGGCGGCAGCTCGCGCCTTCGCCGCTCAGGCGCACGTTCATTTCGGTCCTCGCGAGGGCGGCCCCAAAGCTCAGAGAGTTCGAGTGGTAGCTGCTGCCCTCGGCCTGCTCGACTTCTACACGGTGGAAGTGGCAGGCGCCGAGGTCTTGGTCTTGGAGGTCGAGGTAATCGATCTCGGCGTCCCTGCCGAGGAAAAGCTCGCTCACCGAGTTGGTCATCGAAGCCGAAGCCGCGCCGAGGTAACGCTCGGTGATGGTGGCCCGACTAGCCTCGCCGGCGACGATGAGGTTTCGGGGCTGGGAGGATCTGGCGCCATCGCCAGCAGCGGAGAAGAACACCAGGTTGAGCGGTCGCTCGAGCTCGCTTCCCTCCGGAAGGTAGACGAAGGCCCCGTCCTCGATGAAGGCCGTGTTGAGCGCCACGAAGGACGACTCGTCTGTCGCCAGTGCTCGTCCGAGCCAGCGCCGAACGAGCTCCGGCTCATCGGAGAGCGCGCTCTTCAGGCTGCCCACGATCAGATCCTCACCAAGGCCGTCTAGCCTGGAAAGTTCGGTGCTTAGGTGGCCGTCTATGAAGAACAAGATCGCGCCGCCAGCGGCTATGGCCTCGGCGCAGGCGGTGGCTTCCGCCGCCACCGCAGCGCCCGGACGCGCAAGGCTAAAGCCCCTGCGCCCCAGGGCGCTCAGGCTGGTGTACTTCCAGTCTTCATCGCGGGTGCTCGGAAGACCGCGGCCGGCGAAGTCCGAGATCGCTCGCTGCCTCAGCTCGTCGAGCCAGGGTGTAGAAGCGCATGCAAGCTCGCCTTGTAAGCGCTCGAATTCGCTCAGGTAGCTTCGGACGTATGTTGACTCGGCCTTCATCGCGCTACGGACTCCTAGACGCTGGCCCCCTGCCCTGTCTGCCCGCCTGCGGCCGCTACTTCCTGTTCGATCCACTGGTAGCCGCGCTCCTCAACCTCGAGGGCGAGCTCCCGACCGCCTGATTTCACGATGCGGCCGTCGAGGATGACGTGCGTGAAGTCGGGCACCAGGTAGTTGAGCAGCCTCTGGTAGTGGGTGATCACCAGCATGGCGCGGTCGGGACTGCGCAGGGCGTTCACGCCGTCGGCGACGGCCCTGAGCGCGTCGACGTCGAGCCCCGAGTCGGTCTCGTCGAGTATCGCCAGCTTGGGCTCCAGCACGGCCATTTGGAAGATCTCGTTTCGCTTTTTCTCGCCACCGGAGAAGCCCTCGTTGAGCGCGCGGCTGAGGAAGGCCTCGTCCATTCCCACCAACGCTAGTTTCTCCCTGGCCAGCTCGAGGAAGTCCATGGCGTCGACCTCCTGCTCGCCCCTGTGTTTTCGCTGCGAGTTGAGGGCGGCCTTGAGGAAGTAGGCGGTTGTCATGCCGGGAATCTCGACCGGGTACTGGAAGGAAAGAAAAATCCCCTCCCTGGCTCTCTGGTCGGCCGAAAGCCCGAAAAGATCCCGCCCCTCGTAGAGCACCCCGCCGCCGGCCACGTCGTATACCTCGTTGCCGGCCAGCACCTGGGCCATGGTGCTCTTGCCCGAGCCGTTGGGGCCCATTATCGCGTGCACCTCGCCGGCTTTGACGGCGAGGCTTATGCCCCTGAGGATCTCGGTGCCGTCTATGCTGGCGTGAAGGTCGCTTATTTCAAGCATTCTGCGCTTATCTCCTGGCGCGCCGCCGGTTCAGCCGACGGCTCCTTCGAGGCTGATCTCCATCAGTTTCTGGGCTTCAACGGCAAACTCCATAGGCAGCTCCTTGAAGACCTGCTTGCAGAACCCGTTGACGATCA
Source organism: Binatia bacterium (assembly GCA_046754245.1). Classification (GTDB taxonomy): domain Bacteria; phylum Desulfobacterota; class Binatia; order UBA1149; family UBA1149; genus JBHHVL01. The sequence continues at coordinate 4,720 of JBHHVL010000091.1, forward strand.
TCGAGACCGCGTCTTCGGTGGAGATACCCCGCTGGTTCAAGTAGAAAATCTGGTCCTCGCCTATCTTCGACGTCGAAGCCTCGTGCTCCACCTGCCCACTAGGATTGTGGACGTCTATATAGGGGAAGGTGTGCGCCGCCGAACCATCGCCCAGCAGCAATGAATCGCATTGCGAGTAGTTGCGCGCCCCCTCGGCCTTGGGGCTGACGTGCACGAGCCCGCGGTAGGAATTTTGGCTATGTCCGGCCGAGATCCCCTTGGAGACGATCGTGCTTCGGGTGTTGCGGCCCAGATGAATCATCTTGGTGCCGGTGTCGGCCTGCTGGCGGTTGTTGGTGAGCGCCACCGAGT
>JBHHVL010000092.1:0-5063 GCA_046754245.1 Binatia bacterium
CGCCCTGAGTAACCCACGATAAATGGAGGGGTCCAGCCGTTTCTATATGTTCTAGCCCGCGCAGAGGGAGACCAAGAGTGCGTAAGTTCACAATCGTCGTTCCCATAGTGACACTTGCCATTGCGCTCACGATGGCGCCAGGTCTGCGGGCAGGTGCGGGAAAGTACGTGATGCACCTGACCACAGGTGATCTCTCGAAGCAGAAGGCCGCCGGCGAGAGTCTCGGCGACTTTTACATTCTCCAATTCGAAATGCCAAGCACGGTTCGATCCATCCGACGTGCCTATCTGGAGCTCTTTGTGGATGCATCGTCTCGTACGATAGGGGGATATACCAATGATACGCCTGTGATTGAGGTGTATGCCTTGAAGGGACCGTTTTCGGGCACGCTCGACCCCAACCAGTTCGAAGCCCAAGCTGTCCCCGTGTTGGGAAATGTAGTCGCCGGCGGTAACAAACGAGTCGTCCTTGACATCACCGAAATCGCTGCGTCCTTCCTGGAAAATCCCGCTAAGAACCATGGGCTCGTAATCGGCTCACTCACCGAAGACCGCGAGGGGATATTTTCGATAAGAAATGACGCCTTCAACGGGCAAGGAGTTGCCAGGATCACGTTTCTGTACTGAAGGGTTGTTCGGCCGGATTCGCGTTGAGATAGCTAGCCTCAAGACCAGATTCTCCCCGGGGCACGGTGGAACGGCCGGTACCCACCTTGCCTTCGTTCCATCCCTTTGATATCATTCCTCTAGAGTTACCCGCCGGGCACGCGTTTGCCCAGACAACCATTTCAGGAGTCAAAAAAGTTGTACACACGAGACAAAACCAGGCAGGTCAAGGTCGGCGACGTATTGATCGGCGGAGGGGCCCCTGTGTCGGTGCAGTCGATGACAACGACCGATACGACCGACGTCGACGCCACGCTCGATGAGATCCTGCGCCTGCAGGACGTGGGCTGCGACATCGTGCGTGTGAGCACGCCCAGCCGCGCCAGCGTCAAGGCGCTCGAGAAGATGATGCCGAAGGTGACGGTGCCCATCGTCGCCGATATTCATTTCGACCATAGTGTTGCGCTGCTGGCGGCGGATATCGGTGTCGCCAAGCTCCGTATCAACCCGGGCAATATCGGCACCCGTGACAAGGTGGAGAAGGTCGTCCGCAAGGCGATCGACAACAAGCTCCCCATCCGTATCGGTGTCAACGCCGGCTCGCTCGAGCGCGACCTGCTGGAGAAATACGGCTACCCGACACCCGAGGCCATGGTGGACAGCGCGCTGCGTCATATCGGTATCCTCGAGGATCACGACTTTCACGACATCATCGTTTCCGTCAAAGCCTCATCGGTCCCGCTTGCGGTGAATTCCTACCGGCTACTGGCGGAGAAGGTGGACTATCCCCTCCATCTCGGTATCACCGAGTCGGGCACGCTCGCCAGTGGCAGCATTTATTCCTCGGTGGGTCTCGGTATTCTATTGAGCGAAGGTCTGGGGGATACGATTCGTGTATCACTCACCGCAGACGTCGAAGAGGAAGTCACCGTCGGCCGCAAGATCCTCGCCTCGCTCGACCTCGCCTCGAACATTCCCCGTGTCATCTCTTGTCCGTCGTGCGCGCGTAATCATCTCGACCTGTTCCGTATCGCGGAAGAAGTCGAGCGTCGTTTCGCCGGTATGAAGAAGTCGGTGAAGATCGCCGTCATGGGCTGTGCGGTAAACGGTCCGGGCGAGGCCCGCGAGGCGGATTTCGGGATTATGGGGGGAATGGGTCACGGCCAGATCTTTGTAGACGGCAAAATCGTCAAGAAAGTCCCCGAAGAGGAACTCGTCGACGAACTCGAAAAAGAAATCCGCAGCCGCATCGGCTGAACGGCGGGCCCCTGCCCGCGCTCGGCAGCCGATCCTCTTCGTATGTAACTCTCGATCCTAACGCGAGGCCGTCGAGAAACTCTCGAGCCCCTGGTCGAGGACCGTCTTGTCCTTGAAGCCCACGAATTTCTTTGTGACGTAGCCCTTACTGTCGATCAGAAAAACGCTGGGCACCAGGCGTGCCTCGTAGGCCCTGGCCAGATCCTTGCCCTCGGCGACGAGAATCGGATACTCCACCTTCATCGCCCTGGCCCATGCGCTAACACTCTTCACCGAACGGGCACCGACCATCACCGGTACGATGGCCAGGTCGTTCTCATATTTCTTCTGTAGTTCGGAGAGCATCGGTGCGGTGTCCGCGCAGTGGTTGCAGTGCGTGGACATGAGGATCAGCGCTACCGGCTTGCCGCTAAAGTCGGCGAGTGATATTTCCCCACCGGTCGTGGTCGGCAGTGTGAACTCGGGCGCCTTCCACTTTGTGAACTCCTGGCCGTCGGTCTTTTTCTCGGCGGAGTATTTCTCCAACTCGGCGCCACTCGCACCGGCCAGATTCTTGTCGACCGAGCACGCACCGAAGGCGGCACAGTTGCCCGCGCACGACTCATTGTTCATGAGTTTGGCCAGGTCGAAATTGCGGTTGGCCAACTCCGCCATCACACCCGCCTGGATGTGATCCCCGTCCATCGCGGCGATGACTTCCACCGAGAGACCGGTCGCCTTGGCGAGGTCCTCGTCCTCGAACGACGTCGCACCAGTGGCGACGATCTGGTCGGCGATGTACTTGATGACCTTCAGCTCGTCGGCCGAATAGTCATCCAGCGAAGCAGCCTTGGTGGATACCCCGGCTGCCTCGGCACACGCCGTGTGACCACAGCTGCCCTTGGCACAGCTCTGGGGGGCGGTCAGAGCCGCAACCGACGCCAGGCTCAACACGAAGACGGCGACCACCACAATCCATACACTCTTACGATACATTATGTTACCTCCTTCTCCGCCGGGCCGGCGGGGCGATGGGCGCACCGTATGACGGACAGCGGGTCTCAAAACGTCTGGTTCGCATACGGAAGATACGCCCTGCACCTAGGTGCAGGGTTTCCGCCTTTTTTGATGTGGGTCAATTTTCTTGGGCCGGCGAAGGCGGCAGCCCGTAGCGTTCAGCGGGGGGATTCCGGAAAGTACTTGCCTGTAAAGAACTTGTCTGTGAAATAGCGCTCCCGCCAACGGGGGCTCACGCGGTCCAGGATGAGGGCCTCGGCGGCTCCGATATGGTAGAACGCGACCCGGCGGCTCTTCGCGAGGGAGACCCGGAGGAGTTCGGTCAGGAGGTGGGCGCGGGTTTCCTCGGCGTCCCGCCGCAGGGGAACGTAGTCGTCCAGCGCTTCGAAGCGGTGCGAGGGGCGGTAGGACAGCGCGGCCATCTCGGCCAGGCGGATCTCGGTGTAGCGCGCGATCCCCTCCTGCCAGAGCTGGAACGAGAAGTAGCCGTAGTCGTCCCGGTCGAGCAGGGCCCGGAACCGCTCCCGGGCCGAGAGATAATCGGCGGCGGACGGTGCGCCGGGTTGCTGTACGGCGACCGCGGCGCTCTTGCAGAGATGGGAGAACGCCGCATTGACCGGTTTGGAATCGTAGGGGAAATCGTACTCGAGCATCCACATACCGGTGGTGTCCCCGCGCGCAAGATCGAGACCGCCTACGGCGTCGTAGTAGCCGGGCTGCGAGGTTTGCAATTGGTGAAAATGCTCGTGCAGGAGCGTCACCACCCAACGGGTGGAGTGGCTGGCATCGGTGTTCTTCGGCTGGCCGATGACGACGGTGGGCACCCCGGCCACCGCGGGGAAGGTCGCCAGCAGGTGGGTGCTGAAAACCCGATCCCGCGTGTAGACGTCGCTTGCGAGGAGCGAGTCGTATTCCACACGGGTGAAGTCGCCGGTCGGGTAGGGATGGCGCACGAGGTATTCCCGGTCGCGCGTAACGAGCAGGACCGCCCACGGTGCATCCTTCCAACCGGCCCAGATTTTCTCCCCCAACTCATCCGCGATGCGAAACGCCTCCGCGATGCGGATGCGGTCCTCCAGCAGCATGCCGCCGGCCACCGGCGGCGCCTCGGAAGCAGCCATGCCGGCCGCGGCGGTCGCCGCCAAACACACGATGAGCAAGAGAGTGAACTTGATTACCGGACCTTTAGCTTTTTATTGACGATTCCGAAATTCGCCGTGTCGGGTTGTCCGGCCAGAATCTGGAGTTCGGGCCGTCCCGAATGTTCCAACTTGATAACGCCGGTGTAGATGCTTTGTTCCCCCGAAAAAGCAAGCGGCACCTCGGCGACGACCCGTCCGCCGCGGGCGATCCGTGCCGTGACCTCGATCTTGTCCGCATCCCAGAGCCCCCCGGGCTCGGTCGGACAACCTCAGGTCATGGTGACGCGGGCTCGTACCGGCAACTCGTCGCCGCGGCGCAGGCGCACGCTCGCCGCCGGCGGCGGTCCGGAGCGCACCACCGGATTACCCTCCCCACAGGGCCGGCTTGAACACCATCAAGAACAGCGAGCCGACGGGCAGCAGCGTTGCGATCCCGCCAAACATCATCCAGCGCTTGAGCACGTCGTAGTAGCGTTCCTCGAGTGCGACTTTTTGCACGACCGCCTGCCGCGACAGTTCGATCATGCGGCGCTGCAGGCGAACGAGCACGGCGCCCCAGATCACCCCGGAGACGATGAAGAGCGCGAGTGCCAGCTCCGCCCAGGCCGCCCCGGGAAAGCCACCGTACGGCCCCACGGTAAGCAGGCCGGGCACCAGAATCAGCACGATGCCGGGAACGGTGAACATGCGGTCGGCGCGGACCACGGTTTGCGAGGCGAAGTAGAGCACCTCGGCACTGCCGGTTCGCTTTGCGCCCGCCATCCACATCGCGGAGACGATGATGTTACCCACCAGAATGATGGCGCCGAATACGTGCAGGAAAACCAGCGTGCCGCGCACCGGCGCCGAAAAGGACGGAAACGCAAATGCCGGTGTCGCGCGCACTGCGAGCGCCGCGGCGCAGACCATAAGCATTGCAAGAAAACGCATGGATACCTCCCGTTGAAGTCCGTACGGCGGTTGGATGAACGGCCGGCTCACCGAGCCCGGGGGCGGCTCGATGCGGGGCCTGTCAGCGAACAGCCCACCCGTGCTCGAAGGCTGCGCGCGGGCGGGCGCCCGT
>JBHHVL010000093.1:0-4510 GCA_046754245.1 Binatia bacterium
ACTCGGTCTCGCTCCTGCGACGGGACGGGATCCTCGGCTATTCACTCTTTTCCTATAACGCGCTGGAACAAGACCCATTCTCGCTGCAGTTCCTCGAACGGGTCTTTTTCGAGCCGGCCCGGGAATAACCCGGGAGGGCCCCAAAAAAGGGGCACCGGGCCCTTGACACGCGATCTCTTTTATCGTATTATTATGATAATTGGTTATTATAACCCGTGTATTTGCAATAGATTAAACTAAGACGGGGTGCCCGATGGAGATTCTAAGAGAAATCCTGATCGTTATGGCGGTTATAGCCGCCTACGTGGGAGTGCGGCTATGGGTCTTTCCCAAGCTGGGCATCCGCGGCTGAGGACCGGTGTCGTGCGACCTGGAAGGCCGCAAGGAATCGGACCCGAACAAGCCGGATATCGTTCATTATGAGTAATCCGTCCGGAGATACCTTCGAGCGAGCCGCGCGCGTGCTCAAGGCGCTCTCGCACCGGCTCCGCCTGGAGCTGGTGTGCGGGCTTCGCCACCATCCATGCACGCAGACGTTTATCGCCGCCAAGCTGGGGCTGCCGCAATCGACCATTGCCCAGCACCTCAAGGTGCTCCGGTCGCAAGGGCTCGTTCGCGAAGAGCGGCGCGGGGTCGAAGTCGTGTTTTCACTCGCCGACCCGGCCCTGGCGCACATGATCGATACCTTGTGTGAGAAGGGGGACGTGGCGCTGCCCCGGTGCCATTCGTGGGATGAGATCGCTTCGGTGGAGCGCGCCAGCCGCGCGCCAGGACATCCGTAATAGAATGTAAGCCACGCCAATATGAAGGAGCCTGCATTGCCACTCTACGAATACCAGTGCATCGAGTGCGAAGAGGTCTTTTACGAGCTGAGGACCGCGGACGAGCGCGAGGAACCCACCGCGTGTCCCGAGTGCGGGGGCGCGGGCCACGTGATCATCAGCCAGGTGGCCCCCGCCACGGGCACCGACGGCACCGGCGCGGGCGGTTGTTCCGGCGACACCTGAGGCATTTCCTGAAGAAGCGGCGTGACCGTGAAGTGCAATTGCAGGGGGCATCGACGTCACTCTCACGTCCATGTCCTAGCGCGCGTCTAAAGGTCAGCGTGCTCTCTGCTGAATTACCGCTCGAGCGACGCCGATCCCCCGCCAGCGCCTGCGGTCCCACCAACAAAAACTGGTGCTTCCGCCGCCGCGGCCCGGGGATCTACCAGAAGAAGTTGGTGCTTTCATCCCCGCGGCCCGGGGATCTACCAGAAGAAGTTGGTGCTTTCGTCCCCGCGGCCCGGGGATATACCAGAAGAAGTTGGTGCTTTCGTCCCCGCGGCCCTAGGACGTCTTCACATACCGTTCAGCGGTGTAGTTGGGCTTGATGTCGACGGGAATGTCGTCGAGCCTCTCTAGCATGCGTTCCACGTCGGGCCCCATCCGGCCGTACCTGTCGTGAAACGCCTTCGCTGCCTCGTAATCCCCCAGCGCCTGGATCATCAACAGCCGGTTGGAGAGCGCCTCGACCGCTGCCGGCATCCTGTCGATATTCACGTGAAAACGACCGCTCTTCTTGTCAAACGTGATCGCCCCCTGCTCGCGCATGAAGTTGAACTCGATCATGTTGGCCTTGCCGTGCGCGGAGGTCGCACCGAAGCGGATGGCGCGGAAGAAGCCGGGCAGAAAAGCGATGTAGCCTTTTACGTCGGTGCCCTTTTCGAAGAAGCCCTCTTTTACCAGCACCTTCTTGCAGTAGAGTCCGAGGATGTCCGCCTTGGCTTCTTCGAGCGGCGGGTAGAGCTCCTTGAGCTCGCGGCTCACCGTGGTCTCGGCGCCGTCGTCGCGCAGCAGCTTGCCGGGGCCCAGCCCGTGCGCCATCTCGTGCATGAGGACGTTGGTGAAATAGGCGTCGAACTCCAGCTCACGCGCCTGGCGCGAGTCGAGCAGCTCGCCGGCGATGGGTACGAGGATCTTGTCGAACTTGGCGTGCGAGATGTTTTTGAGCATCACCTTTTTGCTGCCCTTGATCTCGCGCACCGTCTCGTCGTTGGGCAGGTTGTAGGCCAGGGTCTGCACGCCGGCCTTGGTGTCGCCGCCCGCGTAGACGAGGTCGACGACCGATATCGGCGACTCGCTGCCGCGGTTGGGGTTCTTGTGCTCGTCGGGGATGGGCAGGCTGTTCTCCAGCGTCTGCAGGTGGCGCTTGATGCCCTCGAGCTTGCGGCTGTCCTCGGGGTGGCGGATGGCGATGAAGGCCTCGAAGGCGGCCTTGTAGCTGTTCAGCCCGTCCTCGTAGACCTCGTAGGGGCCGATGGTGACGTCGATGACGTTGTCGGCAACGTCCATCCAGTCCATGTCGCTCTGCACGTAGTCGTTGGAAGAAAAGGCGTCCGCGCGGCTTCGCAGGAATTTCGCCAGCGTCGTGTAGTCGCGGCCGGCGGAGATTTTCGCCTGGTTCTCGGGGTTGGTGAGGATGTCGGCGGTCTCGTGCAGCAGCGCCGCCGCTTGTTGGAGGAGGTTGCGGTATTCGGTCGAGTAGGGGACCGCCGCCAGGTCGCCGCCCTTGCGCCGGATCGTGGTGAAGAACCCGCGAAAGGCCTCCTCGTCATCCGGGTGGCTCTTTACCCAGGCCTCGAACTCTTCCGTAGTCAAGTCCTCCGGGTAGAAGTTGGCGCCCTTCGGCTTGGTCATGGTGCCCATGTACGGGGAGTCCTCGTTCAGGCGGTCCCACGGACCGAAGTTGATCCGAAAGAAGTACTCGAGATCCTCCACGAGGCCGTGATTCTTCGCGGCCTCGGAATCGGTGTTGCTGCGGGCTTCCTTCATCGCCCGCGCGAGGTTCTCCCGCATGGCGACGTTGCCCGACCACACCTGGCGAAGGAAGATTTCGTCCATGACGGCCGCCGCCTCGACCAGCCGCGAGAGCGCCCGTTTCTCCGGCTCGGAGAGGACCGACTCGTCGTAGGACACCGTCACCTTGGCGTACTTATCGATCCGTTCCTTCAGGTTTTCGTGGGCGACGGCTTTCGGGAGCGCGGACCACGCGTCGCCGCCAGTGGAGTTGCTGTCGCTGCCGCCACAGGAGAGCAGCAACGGAAAGGCCAGTAGGAGAGAGGTCATGGCAAACGAATTCTTGTGCAGAGTTTTCACCGGGAGCTCCTTGGCAACAGGTGTTCGTGGATGGTCCTTAGAACAGGTGTTTTCCAGAGGTATGAAACGTTTCAGGCGGGACTATTATCCTCTATGGAAGGGGCAAAGTAAAGGGACGAATCCGGCTGGCGAGCAGGTCCCGCCGCAGCGTGACCCCTGCTAAGCTCTTGTCATAAAATCTGTTCGGGTATCGACGTCAGAACGACCTGCGGGCTCTGAGAGCGGCGCAAACGCGGCGCGGAAGCCGCATCATCGCTGCGACGGACTGCTGTTTGGGCGCGCGTAACCCGCGACGTCCGCGGGCCTATCTCTTGACAGACGACCAATGGGACGCTACCATACGGATTCGCTACGGGCCGGTGTGCCCGTCGAAACCTCTCCATATATTGTGTTGCCAAGAGAACAGGCTCCTCGGTAGCTCAATGGTAGAGCATGCGGCTGTAAAGGAGTGCATCGTAACGAGGCGAGACAAAAGGACGTACGCCGATCGCCGCGGGTATCTGATAGAAGCCGTCAGGAAACGGCGCAAGAAGATACGGCAGATGGCAATCGATCACCTCGGTGGTCGATGCAGCAAGTGCGGATATGATCGGTGTGGTGAGGCGTTGGAGTTTCACCGTCTTGATCCTTCTCAAAAGGATTTTATTTCCAATCGGGGATACACGCGCAGTTGGAAAGCGATCCGCGAGGAAATCGAGAAATGCGAACTTTTGTGTGCGAACTGCCATCGTGAGGTGCACGCAGAATTGCAGCTTCAGCGGGAGACCGCTGTTGAAAAATTGGGTGAATTCAGGGAAGCCCCAGGTTCGTACCGGGTAATCCTGAGCGAAGCTCGCTGAAGGAGGCGTCAGAGTAGGCGAGAACGTGCAGAGACTAGGGGATGAGGACCTCGACCAATAAGCCCCACTAGCGCCCGACGCCCTCCTCTGGCTCAGTCAGAAAGGGCGATGAGATAGTCCAAGCCCTTTGGAAACAGAGGGGTACTTGTAACCGCAGGGTTGTAGGTTCGAGTCCTACCCGGGGAGCCAGTTTGGTGTCTGAGAGCGCGCCGCTACGCCCTTGCGACCCTGCCGAAAAACCCATCGTTTGATGGATTGCCGTTACCAACCCGGTGCGTCATACTTGCATTTGGTCATAAGAATGGAAAGCGTCAAGGGCTTTGCCGGCGGGGGCATTCCTTTCGAGCGCTACGTGCCCGTGGGCTTCGTCGGCTCGGGTGCGGGACGGTGCGCGGCGGCCACAGCCGTGCGATTCGGGAGGCCCAGCTTGGCCAGAATGTTGTGAACGTGGTCCTTGGTCGTGGCAACCGAAATGTAGAGGCGCGCCGCGATCTCTCTGTTGCTAAGACCCTCGGCCACGAGGCCCGCCACTTC
>JBHHVL010000094.1:0-4434 GCA_046754245.1 Binatia bacterium
TGCTCTAACTCGCGGCTGGTACGGCCCGCCCGTCCCGGCCCAGCATGTGGAGAGGTATGTGTAAATCGGTGCAGATTGGAAACGAGGCAATTGGGCGGCCGCACAGCCGCACTCGTTAGAAGGCGCTACATGAAAGGAACTCTGTGTTGAAATGGGCGATTGTGTCCATTTGCCTCTTCCTGGGGAGTTGGCTTGTGTTCGATGGTGCTCGTGCCCTGGTCACGGGCCAGTATGTTACGCCGAAGAGTGGACCTCACGCGGGCCAGCTTGGTCCATGGTCGCGTGTGCTTGGGAGTGTTGGAGTCAACCCACATGGCAACGGCGCTAAGTTGTTGCATATCGTCTGCGGCGGGTTGCTGTGTGTGGCTGGCGTTGCGTTTGGCGCTGGCGCAAGTTGGGCATGTTGGGGTGTCATCGTGGGTGCGGTGGCTGCATTGTGGTATCTGCCGTTTGGCACGGTTCTCAACGTTGTGTTGATCGTTCTCGTGCTCCTGTCGCGTCGGGGTGCGAGTGGCGCCGTCTAACAGGCGGGTGCTGCTCACCAGTACTTTCTACGTGAGCAAAACGGGATTCATAGCACGTTGGTGTTCCTATACTTCACGAACGCAACTGACGTAGGTGGTCCGGAAACCGTCGAGGAGTGGCGAGGCGCAATCCGAATGATCCACGCTGTCTTGGGTATTGGGGAGTCGCTGGAGAAAATCGGCGTATTTGATGCATTCATTGATGCGAGACTGTTGTACCAGTGACCTAACACACCCTTGCAGCAGACGCCGGCTCTTGTCACGGCGGCTGCAATTGGCGATGATGAATCCAACGCCTTGGGCAGCCGCCGCGCCAAGCCGGCGCGGGTGAGACGGTGGATAGCTAGGGGACTTTCGAAGCCCCGCGCCGGACGCCGCCGCTGCTGAAGGGAAACGTTAGGCGGATAAGAATTGGTTCCTGGAGGCTCAGTAGCATGAAAACTGCAATTCGTGTCGTCACTCTCTTGCTGTTGGCGTCTTTTCCTGCAGTGGCGGGGCAGCAAGGCGTTCAAGACGAACTGCTTGACCACATGGCCGGAAACTGGCTTATGAGCGGCACGATCGGAGGAACTCAGGTAACACATGATCTTGCTGCTGAGTGGGTGCTCGGTCACCAGTATCTACGTTTTCACGAGGTGTCGCGCGAAGTAGACAGTGAAGTCGTGCCGGCTTATGAGGCCATTGTCTTCATCGGTTGGGATCAGCGCACAAGCCGGTATACATGTCTATGGCTCGACGTAACAGGAAGCGGCGCTCAGTTTCCCGAAGCCACTGGCTACGCAGAGCCTGCGACCGACGAGTTGGCCTTCGTTTTTGACACCGGCGACGCCAGTGTTATCCACACGACCTTCACCTACGATCGGGAAGCCGACGCATGGCATTGGCTAATTGTAATTGACCGCGGTGCGACGCATTCTACTTTTGCGCAGGTGTCGCTGACCAGGAAGTAGCCGTTCAGATCCGGGGTGAAGAGTTGCTTTGCAAGTTGAGAAACCGCCTAACAAGGCTATGGTGCGCCTTGCAAGGTTCTGATGACTAGCCGGTGGAAGTCCGGCCGTGGTAATCGCCAGAGAGCCATGTAGCAGGCTGCCACTGCACCTGGGCGACCGGGTGTGGTGAAGCGCAGTAACCTCCTGCGAAGGGAGAGCAAACCAGTAGTCCGTACCATGAAGGGAATCCTGCAGCGTCGACATGTTAGCCCCGCAAGGGGAGCAAGAGGGAGCCGAGCGTTTCATCGATCGCGAAGGCCATGGAAGAGGCGAAGACTCTGGAGACGCAGCCTCGAAGAACCCTCCGGCGTAGGGGGAGCGGAATACTGGGAAAGCCATCAGGGCAACAAGGGAGATCTCGCGAGGTCGCGTGGCCACAGCCCGCGGAAGGCCTGGTATAAGCACGTCAATGCGAAGTCTGGGCCGATGCCCCGTGAGAAGTCGGAGGGGGACGGAGTACCGTTGATGGTGCGGACAACATAACCGCATCGGAGGGAAGGTCCCCTGCTTCAACTGTGTCGAGCGGGGAGGGAAGTGACGGTGCATGCTCGCAAGAGCCAACAACACCCGGTAGAAAAGTCACGAGAGCTCCAGCGCCGACTGTACCTTGCGGCCAAGAGGAGTCGGAGCCGTCGGTTCCACGCTCTGTATGACCGCATCGTTCGGCCCGATGTGCTGTGGCGGGCCTGGGCAGAAGTGCGGGCGAACGGGGGTTGTCCCGGCGTCGATGGCGTGAGCATCGAGGATGTGGAGCGTCAAGGTGTCGATGGCTACCTCGCGGAGCTCGCCGAGGACCTGAAGGCCCAGCGGTATCGCCCGAGCCCAGTGCTGCGGGTGGAGGTGCCGAAGCTGGATGGTCGCACGCGTCCGTTGGGGATCCCGACCGTTCGTGATCGGGTGGTCCAGCAGGCGTGCAAGATCGTCATCGAGCCGCTCTTCGAGGCGAGCTTCTTGCCGTGCTCGTACGGGTATCGTCCCAAGCGTAGCGCGGGGCAAGCAGTGCTGAAGGTCAAGGAAGCGCTGGTTCGAAGTTGGTGGGTTCTCGATGCAGATATCGAGGGCTTCTTCGACAACGTGAACCACGAAGTCCTGACGGGGCTCGTCCGGCGGCGGATCAGCGATCGCCGGGTGCTGAAGTTGATCGCTCAGTGGTTGCGTGCGGGGGTCGTGATCGAAGGGAAGCGGCAAGAGACTCGTTGTGGCGTTCCCCAGGGCGGTGTGATTAGCCCCGTGCTGGCCAACATCTACCTGCACACGCTGGATAGATGGTGGAGTGATCGTCACGGTCGGGTCGGCCAGCTCCATCGCTACTGTGACGACTTTGTGATCGTGTGTCGCAGCCGGCAGGCCGCGGCACGAGCGCGCGAGCTTGTCGCAGGTTTCCTGAGGCGGTTGCAGCTGACCCTGCACCCCCGGAAGACCCAGGTGGTCGACATGGGGCGCCAGGGCTTTGACTTCCTCGGGTTCCACTTCCATAAGCTGCCTTCACGGCGGACTGGACGCCTGGTACCCTACGCTTGGCCGAGCCAGAAGGCGATGAAGACGGTGCGTGAGAAGATCCGCCGGGAGACAGCGAGGGCCCGCTTGCGGGTGGGCCTCGGCGAACTGGTGGCGTCACTCAACCGGCTGATTCGCGGCTGGCGGGCCTACTTCTCGATCGGGAACTCAACGAAGAAGCTGGCCGATCTCGATCGGTATGTGTGGCTTCGTCTGTGGCGGTTCTTGAGGAAGAGGCAGGGCTCTCGCGGCCGGCTCCGACCGGAGGCATTTGCGGAGTGGGAGCGTCGGAGTGGTCTGATGTACTTCTACCCAACGGGACGGCGCGGTCTACGGCCTTGCACGCCGTAGGGTGAAGGTTGTCGGAAAGCCGTATGAGGGAGAACCTCACGTACGGTTTGATGTGGCAGGGGGTGGAAACCAGGACCTCGGTCCCAGGCGCCACTCCCTGACCCTACCACCTGACGGCGCTTCGCGCCGCAGGTGATGCCGAAACCGTTAGAGCTACATGAGGAGAATCGGTACTTTGCGTGCTGTCGGCGGAGTCACTCTTCCGGTTTTGGCGGCTGGCATCGTTCTTGGGGCTGATGCGGCGGGAGATGGTGCACTCCGCGTGACAGCAGAGTACCGCTGCATTTCTCCTGCGCTGTGCGACAGCATTCTGGTGTTTGTTGAAGCAACCAACGAGTCGTCCACCGAGTTCGCCGGCTGCATTGTCACGGGCCTTGCCTGGAACTACAAGCCCTCGGACTCACTCAGTGCGGCCTACGCTAGCCGAATCGACTCCATCGAGGCTTCGGGTGGCCATGTTTGTCGGTGGCACCCCATCAGCATTCGCTTGGGGGCCGGTCTCCCGGATGATGGCTTCAACTGCCGCGAGCTGTTCTTGGTCCCGGGGGAGGCATTCCTGGATACGCTGGCCACACGGACAGGTGCACGCGACTTCCAGGAGTACCCCGGCACCCTCGATGCGAGCCTTGTGGCCCGGGCCGGCCCCTGGGTCGGCGCCCCCGCGATCGGCGACGTCGACGGGGACGGCCGGGTCGAGATCGTGGCCGCCGACAGTGCGGGGGGCCTGTGGGCCTGGCACGGGAGCGACCTGACCGAGGTGTTCGACGGGGACGCCGACTCCACGACCCTGGGGCTCCTGCGGCGGCTCGACCCCATGCTCGCGCCCCCCATGCTGTTCCAGGCCGACGGCGATCCGGGGCTCGAGATCGCGGTCGTGGTCCGCACCGCGGGGGGGATCGCGGTCCACCTCCTCGACGGCGGGAGCGGCCTCGATCAGGACCCCCTCTTCGGGGGCGGGTGGCCGAGGCCCCTGCCTGGGACCCTCTGCTCGAATCTCGCGCTGGCGCGCGACCGGATCAGCACAACGACGCTCGTGACGGGGCTCTACGCGGTGACAGGGGGTGGCCCGACCG
>JBHHVL010000095.1:0-4283 GCA_046754245.1 Binatia bacterium
TTGTAGACCTTCTCCCAATCTAGGCAGTGCTGGCTGAGTTTACCCACCGTCCAGGGCAGCTCCCTGACCTCGTGAAATTCCTCGGTGTGGGTTCTTTGCGCACGCTCGACGTGCCCGTCTGCTGTCTTGGGGACCGCTTTGGATTGACCGCTGAGCACTGATCGAGCAGCCGACTCGGCATCTACAGTGTCGGACTTGCCGTTTGCGCGTCGATTGCGACGATCAGCGCGGTTCACCTCGATGACTCTGTGTCCCGCACGGCGAGCCACGCTGGCAAGACCGACGCCATAGCTTCCAGTCCCTTCGATTCCGAACGCTTCGATCCGGCCTAAGCCCTCGGCCCAGGCGATCAGTTGGGTGTGCCCACCAGAATCGACGGCGAATGATCGGTTTTCAAGACGAACACCCCAGGTGTCGATCGCTACGGCAACATGCACGTGCTTGTGCGTGTCGACTCCGACGATCACCTTTCGATCTCGTGGCGTAGCTGTCATGCTGATGGTCATAGTTGGCCTCCTCTGGCTGGCTTGAGCACGTGTTGGCTGGCTGGGAGGACAGGACTGTGACGGGTCGGTTTCGCAGCAGGCCCCTGTTCGGTTACTGCCCATCCAGCCAGCACGCTTTCTCGTCAAAGCCAGCAAGCCGTGACCGACAGATCAATTGCTAGGACACAAGCGGTCAGTCACCCATCGAGTCAGGCCGCGGCCTACTGACACCGCCAGCCGCCCACGCTACGCACAGAGCCGACGTTTTTTTCCTTTTTGTTCCTTGACGAATCGAAACCAGAGGACTAGGCAAAGAAGAAGGTGAACTGGGTTCGCCGAACACCATAATCTCAGCGCCGGTCGGCGCGTAGCTCACCGCACCGAGGCTGTAGCCTGGCGCTATGGCCGAACGGTCAGATGAAAGGCTCGATACCCATAATACCCGCCACTCTGTTTGAGGAAGTGCCGTTCGGGGTGTTGCTCTCCGATAACCGAGGCGGCGTGCAGTACATGAACAAGCCCGCGAGCGAACTCCTGCGCTGCAGCCGCTGGTCTGCCCTCGGCTCACCGTGCTGGAAGGTCGCACTGCTCCAGACCTCGCAGGGCGCCCCGTTTTGCGATCGCAACTGTCCTGTTCAGGAGCCCATCAAGAAAAACGGACCGACCTCACGGCAGTGGAAAGTGAGCTGCTTTCTGCAGGGGAAGTCGGCAGACGCCACCTTGCTGACGATGCTCACCATACCCTTTCCACCGGCGAGGATCGGACGTTACGCGTGCCTGCACTTCTTGGCCCCTCGTCGCCTGACCAACGGCGGCGGGGACACTCAGGCAGGCGCCGACGATGATCGGGTCGTTACCCCAAGAAATCGTTACCCCAAGAAAGAGGGGCGGAGCGATCGCGGTCGCTGGTGACCGACGGAATCCACGTTACGCGGGCTAGCAGCCCATTGAAAGAGTCCTTGTAGCAGGCCGTTGGAAAAGGTCTAGATACAAGGCGGGTAGCGCCCAACGCAGTAGACGGGCCTTTTTCAACGGCCTGCTAGGGGAAGCGTCAGGCACCCATGAAGGCGACGTTGATACCGCCGAGGGTCATCGGCAGCGAGACGATTCTTCCCCCTTGGATGGCGTCGTGGGGGTCCGCCGTTTCGACGCCGTTGTCGCGCATGCAACCTAGGGTCAGGTCGAGGTCGCTCGAACGAAAGGCGACGCCCCAGAGACGCCCTGCCAGGGGCCCGCGGCGCGGCTCCAGCGGCCCGACCAGCTCGAGTACCCAGGAGCCCACTTTGAGAAAAGCATAGAGCCGTTCCTTGAGCTCGGCGTGCCGCGCCTTGAGGCCGAAGCCTTGTTCGAAACAGTGGGCCACGGCCTTGGTGTCGCTTACCCGCAGCACAAGGTGGTCGATGGAAGTCACACCGTTGGGGTGATGCACGGGAGCGGAGTCGCAACTCTGTTCGAGAAAGGTCGCGGCTCCCGGGGTCAGAGCTTCGGGAACCTGCGCCCAGCCATCCATCGAAGCCGCAGGGGTTGGCCAGTTCAGCCCGGACCTCTCCTCGAGGGTCTGATGCGAACGGTTCAGATCTTCGCATGCCCAGGTCCAGCCGACCAGGCCAGCGCCGTCGGCGAGTCGGCGTGAAATGTCTGTGCTGAGCGGCGAGCTGGGCGCCGTCGGGTCCACGGAGAGAAAGCGCAGCCCCCCGGCCGGCAGGATCAGGTCGCTCATTACACAACCCGCGAAGGCGCGGGGCTCGAGGATCTCGAAGCCGAGCCTGCGCCACGCTTTGCGAGCGGTGGCGGCAGACGGCACCGCGGCGAGGAGCCGGCCGAGGCGCGAAACCGGCCGTTTTGCCAGGTCTTGTAGGATCGGATCGGCCATGTCAGCGACCGGGCGGCGATGGCAACGGCCCGGTTGGGTAGATATAAGTTTGTCCCGGCGGCGTTATCAACTCCGGCTCCCCTGGGCCCGCGAATATTCCGACCGGGGCTGCGGTCGTGTGGAGTGGGGGAGACGGATCGAGGCCGTCGCGCCGTCGCCAAGCGATGCAGACGACACTGGCTACTTTCATCGCCCAGGAGCTCGGCAAAGGCGTCGAGATAATCGAGTTTCAACGTCTGGTCGGTGGCTCGTCCTGCGATGTCTACCGCTTCGAGGCCCGCATTGACGGTGAGGCGGCGGCTCGGGAATTGGTCCTGCGGATCGATCGCCCTGGTAAGGCCATCGAGGGCGATCGCCGGGAAGAGTTCGAACTCATCGCGGCTGCCGCCAGGGCCGGCGTCACGGTGCCCGAGGTGTACTGGTCGGGCGGGCCCGAGGCCGGCATGGGCGGGACCTTCTTCATCATGGAGAGGATTCGCGGAGAGTCCTTGGGACGAAGGTTGCTTCGCGACGAGCGATTCGAGCAGACCCGGCGGCGTCTGCCCGCGCGGCTCGCCCGTGAGCTGGCGCGCCTGCACGCCATAGACCTCGACGATCCGAAGCTCTCGTTTCTGCTGGCTCGAGCGCCGAGTGGTGACGACCGGCGTTTTGCCCTGGCCGCGGTGGATTACTGGAAAGGCTTTCTCGACGCCGTGGCGGCCTCTCAGCCCAGGCCTCTGCTGGAGCTAACCGCCAGGTGGCTGAGCCAGCAGGCACCGCCGCTTCGTCAGCCGGCGCTGGTGCACGGCGACTTCAGGGTCGGCAACTTCATGTTCGACGAAGAGGGGCTCAAGGCAGTGCTCGACTGGGAGCTCGCACACCTGGGCGATCCCATGGAGGACCTCGGCTGGTTGATGGTGCGTTCGTGGCGTTTCGGCAAAGACGAACTCGCCGTGGGCGGCCTGTGCAGCCGCGAGCAGTTCTACTCCATGTACGCCGACGAGAGCGGCGTCGAAGTTGATCCCGAGACCGTTCGGTACTGGGAGGTATTCGGCAACTGGAAATGGGCGATAATCTGCATAGGCCAGGCCATGAGCCACAAGGCCGGCGCCTACCCCAACGTAGAACTCGCGGCCATAGGGCGCAGGGTGCCGGAGGTGGAACTGGAAATACTCGAGTTGTTGGAGCGGCCCTGAGAGAACGGGGTCAAACAAAGGGGGTCAAGTCGCGGCTTGCGACACCTCCCTTTGGTATCGCCGCGGCCACCGTACCTACGGCCGTCAGGCGAGCACGTGCAAACCTGGCGCAACACGAGAAATGCCGCCGCCGGTATAGACAACTTACCGACGTCCTACGGAACAAAGTCGCAAGCCGCGATTTGACCCCCTCCAGTTGAAGGGATAGGGCCCTACGAGAACGGAGAGTCGCATGAGAGATTATCCACCAGCGAAGGAACTGCTCGAGGCCATCGCGGCCTTCCTGAGCGAAGAAGTGGTAGGTGAACTCGAGGGCCGCAAGCGCTTCTTCGCCATCGTGGCCACCAACCTCTGCCACATACTCGCCCGCGAAAGCGAGTTCGGTGCGGCGATCGCTGCCGAACAGTGCCGCGACCTCTGGGAGCTACTCGGCCGCGAGGGGGTGCCGCCGCCCGGCGCCGACCACGACGACTTGGCGCTGGAGTTGAGCCATGAGCTGTGCCGCCGTATCCGTGAGGGGGACGCCGACGAGGGCGAAATGCGTGCTCAGGTGCTCGAGTACCTGCGAACGGAGCTGCGCGCTCGGCTCGACATCAACAACCCCGGGTTCGGCTGAAAGAAAGGGGAAGGGGGTCACTCGGGAAGGGGGTCACTCGGGAAGGGGGTCAAGTCGCAAGCCGCGATTTGACCCCCTTCCCCCTTGGGCTTGAAGGCTAGGTCGTGCCGACGTCCCAGCTCGAGAGGTACTTC
>JBHHVL010000096.1:0-4254 GCA_046754245.1 Binatia bacterium
GGAAGACAATCCCGGGCCCCCCGGTGGGCCCGGGATGAAGGCAAGACGAAGGGGGCTTGTTATTACAGGACGGTCGTTGCCCCTCTCCCCCGAGCCGTCTCATACTCGGGCCGCTTACTGAGCAATGGAGGTAATCGACATGAGGGTATTTCCGTACCGCATACGGCCCCTGGATCTGCGAGGGCGAGGCCTTCTGGTCTCGGGGAAGGTGGCGAGGACCGCTGCCTTGGTGGTGCTGCTGCTCTTGGCCAGCGGGCCCGCGGCCTGGGCGCTGGCCAAGGTCGATCTCAACACGGCGACCGTCGAGCAGCTCGCCGAGCTGCCTGGTATAGGTCCGGCCAAGGCCGAGGCGATCGTCGCCGAAAGGTCGAGGGAGAAGTTCAAGAGCGTGGACGGCCTGGAGCGCGTGAGCGGAATAGGCAGCGCTACCATGGAAAAGCTGCGGGGCATGGTCACCGTTGGCAAGAGCGGAAGGAAATCGAAATAGCCGAGGCCAGAGCGCTCGGATCGGGGGCCGCCGGTTCGTTACTGGGCGTAGCCCAGGGCCTTGAGGCGCTCCATGGCCTTGGAGCCTGCGCGCGGCGCGACCTTCGGGGCGCCGATGCGAATACCGTGCGCGTACTCCGCCGGTATGCCCGCGGGGTCCGGGTCGAGCTTGGTCAGCTCGAGCAGGGCCTCGCCGGCCGGGTTTGGCTCGGGCCAGGGCTGCGGGTCCGTTTCATCGGGGTCGGCGGCGAGGTCGTAGCTCCAGCGCCGCGTGACCTCGGCGGTCGGGGGGGTGATTTCGACGACGGACTTCAGCGATCCGTGAATGGCGGCGCGCCGTTGGAGCAGGACCTGGAACGAGGTCTCCTCTGTGGCCTCGGCGTACACGACGCGCGAACCGAGGGTGGCGCTATCCACGCTGCGAAGGTCGACTCCACCCATTGCTGCGGTTGGTTCGACGCCGGCGAAACGAAGCAGGGTA
This sequence comes from Binatia bacterium, assembly GCA_046754245.1. GTDB lineage: Bacteria > Desulfobacterota > Binatia > UBA1149 > UBA1149 > JBHHVL01. Next base: position 968 of record JBHHVL010000096.1, read on the forward strand.
GGTGCGATGTCGAGGAGGGAGACAGGCGCGTCGTGCCTTCCACCAACGACACCTGGCCCCTTGATCATTAGCGGCACGCGGACGATTTCGTCGTAGACCTGGTATCCGTGCGTGAACCAGCGTTCGTGCTCCATCATGCTCTCGCCATGGTCGGCGGTGAACACGACGAGCGTTTGCTCCAATGACCTTCGCTTTTCGTACTCGTCGAGTAAGCGGCCAAGCTCGGAGTCGACGTAGGCGACTTCTTCGTCGTAGAAGTCGACGTAGCTCAAACCGTCCGTCACACCGGGCTCGCGCTGGTATTCCGGTACCCGGTCGATCGGAATCGGGCGGGAACCCTCGTGTTCGAAACCGCGCTTCCAGTGATCAGGTGGATGGTAGGGGCCGTGCGGATCGATGTAGTGCACCCACAAGAAAAGCGGCCGCTCGGGGTCACAGGCCGAGTCGAGCCAGGCGAGTACCGCGTCGGTGGTGCGGCGGGCGTTTCGTTCGTAGACCTCGCGGTATGGCTCCTTCTCGTCGACGAAGTCGTCGAAGAAATCGAAGCGGCTGGCGAGACCCATGGCCTCGTCGGTAAGCACCATGTTCGACACGAAAGCCGCCGACTGGTAGGCGGCGGGCAGGAGATCGGTGACCAGCGGAACGTCCTCGCCGAGGAGCTGGAAGAACAGCCGTACCCGGTGCTCCTGGGGCAGCAGGCCGGTGAGTATGCTCGCTACGCTCGGCGAGGTGCTCGCTTCGGTCGAGTAGGCCCTCTCGTAGATCGCCGCGGTCGCGAAGCGCCGGTCGAGGTTGGGGGTGGTAGCACGGGGGTAGCCGTAGAGGCCCAGATGGTCGGCCCGCAGCGTGTCGACGGTTATGAGAACGATATCCGTCGGCGGCCGGCCCGTGCAGCGCCAGGGGAGCAGGGCCAGAGCGGTGGCGAATGCGCAGGCCCACAGCGCCCGGAACCTGGATCGCGACGCGTCGCCGAGCCTGTCGGTCAGCGGTTCCACACGCCGATCCATACTCGGATCCCCTGCGCGTTGAAAGCCCGGTCCTTGAGCTGGACGTAGCGAGTTCCCAGCCAGTACTTGCGATCGGGAACGGGGTAGATATCGCTGCGTGAGATCAGTACGACGTCGGCCATCTTCCCGTCGCGCGCTGGTTCAAAAAAGCTTCCGTGGGAGCGGCTCAGCAGGTAGGGCTCTACCCCCCGGAAGAAAAAGCCATAGGGCAGGTGGTTGCTCGCGTGGTTGAGCGCGAGAAGGTGAACGCAGCCGACGGCGTAGACGCTCTTTCCCGAGCGCAGGTACTCGCCGACCCGCTGTGCGAGTTGCCTCTGCTCGTCGAGCCCGTAGGGCACCCTCGGCTGCGGAAGCTGGGTGACGGCCCAGGCGGCGGCGCCGCCTAGGAGGGCGAGGGCTGCGGCGCTGGCCAGCGCTGGCGGCCAGGCTTGCGAGATCCGCGTGAGGGCCGCTGCGGCGAGCCATCCGACGACGACGGCGACGAAGGGCAGCACGAGGAAGAAATCGGGAAAGCCCTGGTGGTCGTAGAAGGTGAAGGCCGCGGCCGAGGTGGCGGCGAGCCCGAAGGCGAGCCACCCGGGGCGCTCCCGCAGCTCGGCAGCTGCCCAGCGCGGGCGGGCGGCAAAGAGGACCGCGCCCAGAGCCAGCGTGAGCACGAACACGACCGGCAACAGGAAGGTGGGACCGAAGCCCGCGCCCCAGAATTCGCGCAGCTCGGCGAGCGACCCGGCGAAGCCAGCAAACTCGCCGGCCATGTAGCGCGCGGGAAAGACGTAGGCCTGCACGAGTTGCTCTCCGAGAGCGCCGTGCCAGGCGAAGTAGGCCTCGTAGGGGATCTGCACGGCCAGAGCCCCTGCGAGCGCGAGCAGGGCTGGCCCGGGTCGCCGCTCTTCCCACAGCGCGGCCGCCGCGATGGCCCCGAGGAAGATCAACGCGGGTTGCCAGCACAGGAACGCGAGGCCGGCGCCGGCGCCGGCGGCGAGCAGCCGGCGCAGCGTGGGCAGGACAAGCGTGGCCATGGCCAAGAGCACGAGAAAGGTCTTCGGTCGGGAGCCCATGACGACCATCTCGAGAAAACCCGAAAAAGACAGCATCACCAGCGCGGCGAGCCAGGCCGCGAGGCGACGCCGGGTCAGGAGCAGGGTGAGGACCCATAGCAGGGCGGCGCCCGTGGCGCCCACCAGCAGGCTCAGGACACGGGCGGCGTAGACGTCGTCCGCACCGATCAGCCGGCCGAGCTTGATAGCGGCGCCGGTCATCAGCAGCGACAGCGCGTGCTTGGGATCGAACTGCGAGAGGTGGGGGGGGACGCCCGAGGCCGCGCGCTCGGCGATGAAGAAGTAGTGCTGGTTGTCGAACAGCAGGCCCATGCCGAGGGGGTCACAGAGCCAGAACAACGCCATAGCACAGAGGAACACGGCGAGAGGGGAAAGCGCCCCTGGGGCTCCCCGCTCCGCCACGCTCGTGTCTGCCTCGAGAACCGTCATCGAGACCCCATTTCACTCGCCCTCCGACTGTGGATGCGGCAGGTAGAGGTGGAGGAGGGTGAGCCCGTCTTGCTCGTACTCGACCCGGCCGAGCTCTTTGAAGGCGTCGAGCCGGTAAGGACCGAAGCCCATCAGGCTGGGGTCGATGAGAAGGAACTCGGCCTTGTAACGAAGAATGATCTCACCGCGCTGGGCCTTGCTCGTTTCCGCGGCGAAGAAGGTCCTCAGGTCTTGACGCCGCTTCTGGTAGTCACCCGGAAAGAAGGAGGGGCGGTTGAACACAACGACCTTGCCGCTGAACGCGGGCACGATCATGCTCGTCAGAAAGTCGGACAGCACCACCGCGTCGGCCGGCACGTAGCCGGGGAGAAAGCCTAGCCTGGAGACCGGATCGCGGTGCTCCTCGGGGATCGCGGCGAGGGGGCCACTCGCCCGGCCCGCGTCGGTGTAGTTGGAGACGAAACCGCTCACGCAGAGCACACAGGCCACCAGCGTCGCGACGACCGCCCCGGCTCGGCCCAGACGGTGGCTGACACGGGCGAGGTCGCGCGCGAGGCTGAGTTGCAGGACCATCACGCCGTAGGGGAGCACGCGGCCGTAGCTCCACTCTCCCGACCAGTAGCCGTAGGCGTACACGAGCGTGACGAGCGCGAAGGTCGCCGCGAGCGGGTCACGGCGGTCGCGGCGGAGCGCCGCGAGCAGGGAGAGAAGCCCGATCAAGGCCGGGCCGATTCGTCCGAGAACGAGCTGGTACATGACTACGGCGGCCGGATCGGCGGCGTAGTGGGACGAA
>JBHHVL010000097.1:0-3956 GCA_046754245.1 Binatia bacterium
GGCAGGGTGCTTGCATGTTGTCGCCGTACACAACTGCCTTGGGGGACAGGGATGGCGTCAGTAGTCACGGAGGCGCGTACAGCGTTGTTGGAGGTGGTCGGTAGCTTCCGGTTACCGACGGCGGCCGTTCTCACTTTTCCAGGCATCGCCCACAGCACGGCTCACCCAGATATCGTCAACTCCGGGGCTCGCCCTTGCTCAGGCCCCCTTTGCCCACCATTCGGTTAAGGAGGCGGTATGGCTGCCCTTGGACTATCGCGGCGAGGATTTCTCAAAGGATCGGTTCTCTCGGCACTGGCCCTTAGCCTCGGGAGGCTTCGGCCGCTGGACGCGGGTGCCGCGGTGGCGGGGAGCCCGGCGGCGGTTGAGTACGAGGGCTACCAGCAGCTGCTGGCCCAGAGATGGACCTGGGACCGTACGGCCAAGATCACCCACTGTGTGGACTGTTACCCGGGCAACTGTTCGTGGACCGCCTATGTCAAGGACGGGATGGTAATTCGAGAAGAACAGACCGCCCATTATCCACAGCTCAACGAGGATCTGCCCGACATGAACCCCCGTGGATGTCAGAAGGGCGCGTCTTTCGGCGACGTCATGTACGCGGAAGAGAGGATACGCTATCCGCTGATCCGTGTCGGCGAGCGAGGCTCGGGCAAGTGGCGGCGGGCGAGCTGGGATGAGGCTTTGGGGAAGGTCGCAGACGCGATCATCGACGCCAAGGAGACGGTGGGTTCGGAATCCTGCGTGTTGGAGCTGGGGCCGGGGAATATCGGCATCTTCCAGGCCGAAGCGATCAGTCGTTTTGCAATGACCCACGGCATGACCTCCCTGGATACGGATGGCATCATAGGCGATTTCAACGTCGGCCAGTACATCACCTTCGGTAAGTTCCAGCAGGCCAGCTCCGTTGACGACTGGTTCAACGCCGAGGTCGTACTCATCTGGCACAAGAACCCGATCTACACGCGAATTCCCTCTTACCACTTCATCTCGGAGGCTCGCTACAGAGGGGCGACGGTCGTTACCATCGCTCCGGATCTGAGCCCTTCGACGATACACGCGGACCTCTACGTCCCGGTTGATTTTGGCTCGGACGCGGCTCTGGCTCTGGGTATGGCCCAAGTGATGATCTCGGAGGGCCTTGTCGACGAGGATTTTGTCAAGGAGCAGACCGACCTGTCGCTGCTGGTGAGATCGGACAACTCCCGGTTCTTGCGCGGCGACGAATACGAAGGCGGCGACGCCCGCGAGGACCAGTTCTACCATCTCGACGGGCGTCGCAAAGAACCGGTGCGGGCTTCTTTGACGACGCTCGATACCGGAGACGTCGAGCCCCTGCTCGATGGCCGCACCCAGGTAACCCTCAGCGATGGAAGAAGAGTAGAGGTCAGAACGGTCTTTTCACTGCTTCGGGAGATGCTTGATCGTGACTACACGCCAGAGAAGGCGTCGGTCATGTGCAAGACCGCACCCGACATCATCAGGCGTCTGGCCCGCCTGATCGCCACCAAGCGCTCGCTCATCATTCTCGGCTGGAACTCCAACAAGTACTATCACGGCGATCTCATCGAGCGGGCCCAGTCGCTCGTTCTCGGACTCAGCGGCAACTGGGGCAGATCCGGTACCGGCAACAGCGGATGGAACGAGTCGGGGCACGGGGCGCACCTTGCTATGGCTCGGGAGTCCTTGGACGACAGCGAGTTTGAACGGGTAACGAAGCAGCACTGGGATTTTATCAAGCTCATTCGGGAGAAGAGGGATCCGACCCTAAGCGATGAGATGGCCGCGATAGAGTACGAGCGCTTGGTCGGGCCGCTGACTTCTATGGCGCCGCCGGTGTTCTACTGGTACCACCACGCTGGTTACCGCGAGGTGTGGAACAAGAAGGAATGGGGCGACACCTCCATGAAGCGCGGTTTCGACGACTATATGAAGGAGGCCATGGACAAGGGCTGGTGGGATGGAAACGTCCGGCCTGGTCCGGACAAGACCCCTCAGGTCCTCATCGGTGCCGCGGGCAGTACGCTTCGCCGTACCCGTGGCGGCATGAAGCAACTCCTCGGGCATACCTGGCCGAAACTCAAGCTGGTGGTGTCAGTCGATCCGCGCATGAGTACGACCTGCATGTACTCCGACGTGATTTTGCCTCCCGCGTGGTTCTACGAGCGTGAGGATTTTCGATTCTTCACGCCCTCTGTGTCGTACAACACCTTTACCGACCGCGCGGTCGAACCCCTCGGTGAGACCATGACCGAGTGGGAGATTTTTGGACGGCTGTCCGAAGAAGTCGCCAGGCGCGCGAGGGCCCGTGGTATAGAGAGTTTCAAGCAGGAGCACAAGCTCAACAAGGATTTCATCGCCCTGCTGCCTGGTGCCATGCAGGCACTCTACCGCTTGCTCGGCGCGACGGTGCTGGAACGGGTGATATCCTGGGTACTGCCCGGCATGGCGCGCCGCCTGGGGCTGGAGCGGTCTTATCAAGACGCCCACGAGCTCTATACCAAGAAGGTGCCGGTCAATCGGGAAGGGTACTTGGCCTCTCTCGAAACCTGGGTCGACGACCAGCGGCGCCTCGGACTTTTTCCGAAGGAGGCCACCCTCGAGGGCTACAAGGAACAAGGGTTCTTCCGTGCCACCGGGCTGGACGAGTTCGATCCGGTATCGCTCAACACCTCTTGCGATATAGAGCCAGACAAGCCCATCGTTGCCCTGCAGTGGCACGTCCGCGACAAGGTTCCGTATCCTACGCTTACGCGGCGCGCGCAGTTCTACATCGACCACGACTGGTTCCTCGAGGCCGATGAGCAACTTCCGGTATTCAAGAAGAACCCGGACGCCGGAGGGGATCATCCCTTCCGGATGACGAGCGGTCACCTTCGCTGGAGCATCCACTCCATTTGGGTCGTCAACAAACTGCTTCTACGAACCCATCGAGGACGGCCCGGTATTTTCATGAATCCCAACGACGCCAAGAAACGGGGTATCCGGGACGGAGAACTGGTGGAAGTCTTCAACGATTTCAACTCGTTCAAGGTGCACGTGATCACGGCCGCGTCGGTACGACCGGGCCAGCTGGTGATCTACCACGCCTGGGAGCCCTATCAGTTCCCCGGAGGGAAGAGCTACGACGCGGCCATTCCCGGCATGGTGAAGTGGCTTCACCTGGCCGGTGGTTACGGCCATCTGCGTTACTGGCGGTGGAACTGGCAACCCCAGCAGGCCGATCGAGCCGTCGCCGTGGATCTAAAGAAGGCTGCATGAGGTGGGACCGAAAAGCGCACCTGGGGTCCACGACATCGACCGGCACGAAGAAGTCACCGAAGGGGAATTCGATCCTCTCGAAATGGACGGTGGCGCGGACGGCGCTCCTTGGGCCTCTTACTTTCAGCTCCACCTCTGGTACTCCGCGGTGGTTCTGGTTCTCATCGCGACGGGGATCACGATTCAGTTTCCAGATCTGCGGGCGGCGTTTATCGGCGGGTACGGTCGCTTGTTGGCGACCGTTCACGAGTGGGCAGGCGTCGTGATGCTGGCGGTGCCGCTCGTAGCCGTTGCCAGCGCACCCTCGCGGGCGCTAGAGACCATAAGGATTCGGTCGTTTCGCACGGATAATCTGCGTTTCCACGCCTTCAACCTCTGGTTCACTCTGGTTTCGGGCGTTGTCTTCATCGTCAGCGGCTTCGTGCTGTGGTTCCAGATGTCTCTGCCTTACGCGGTTGTTGACCTGTCTACCGAATTACACGTGGTGTTCAGTTATGGGTTGTACGCGGTCATTCCGCTGCATATCATCGCGGCTCGTGAGCGTATCTTTGCTGTTTTCTTTGGATGGGCGAGGGCGTTGCGCGGTCTGTTTTTCGAGCGCCGAGGGCAGGAGAATTCCGGCGTGAAAGGGAGGTTTGAGCATGTTGGTGATTAAGAAGGTCAAGGGCGGCGGGAATCTGGGCGATCCGTCGGCT
>JBHHVL010000098.1:0-3868 GCA_046754245.1 Binatia bacterium
CCCGAAGCCCGCAAAGCCACGCCCCTGGCGGCGGAGCGCGCCGTCGGGCGCTGTTTCAGCTACAATCTACGTATGGAGCGGGCCAAGAACAATCCCGCGCTACGTTGAGCACCGGTCTGAAAACCCCTAAGCTTTAGGCTCCCTACCGTGTACCCACTACGCGACACCGTTGGCCCACGCCGATTCGCGCTCATGACCTGGGTGCTGATCGCGCTGAACTGCGTAGTCTTCTACTACGAGATCGTCGCGCCCGATCCTCAGGCGTTCATCGAACAGTGGGCGATGTATCCCAGGCGCTTCGACTACGCGGTGAGTCCCGAAGCACTGGCCACCACGGTCACCAGTGCCTTTCTCCACGGCGGTCTGCTGCACTTGCTCACCAACCTCGTATACCTGTTCGTGTTCGGGGGTCGGGTCGAGCAGCGCCTCGGCCCCCCTCTGTTCCTGGTCCTGTACCTCGCAGGTGCTGTCGCGGCCGGACTCACCCACGCTCTGGCGAACCCGCTCTCCGAGGTCCCCATGGTGGGAGCATCGGGCGCGGTAAGCGCCGTACTCGGCGCCTACACCGTCTACCACCCCTTCGCTCGCCTGCAGATCATCGTCCCAATGGTGCTTTTCTTTTTCCGTGTCTGGGTGCCGGCGCTGGTTTTCATCGTGTTGTGGATCGTCACCCAGGTCTCCGGCGTGTTCTCTCCCGGCGAGGGGGTGGCCTGGTGGGCCCATCTTGGCGGCTTCGGCTTCGGCTGCTTCGCGGGCATGATGCTGCGGGATTTTCGCCAGCCGGTCGCTCCACCCGAGACCGCGAAATAGATCGGTCCGCCTTGCACAACACACTTCCGTGCTTACATTCTAGTACAGAAACCGCGGGGCGGGGCGGCCGCCCCGCCCCAACATACGATGGAAAAACCATACACGGAAAAATCACGCCAGGCCATAAGCGAAGCCCAGGGCCAGGCGATCGATCGCAACCACCAGCTACTCGAACCCGAACACCTCCTGTTCGCGCTCCTCGAACAAGAGGGTGGGCTGGTACCGACGATCATCCGCCGCGCGGGCCGAGAAGTGTCCGCCGTGCTCGCCAGAGTCGAACAGGCCCTGCAGCGCTTCCCCGTATCCACTGACCCCGATCAAGAGTTGCGCGCCGGGACCCGTTTCACGCGAGTCATGCGCGAGGCAGGACGGGCTGTCCAGGACTTCGGGGACCAGTATCTCAGCGTGGAACATCTCCTCCTCGGTCTGCTCAAGGACAGAGGCGAAGCCGGGAGCATCCTCGGCGAGTTCGGCGTGCAAAAAGGCGCGGTGGTCTCCCTCGTCGATGAACTCCGTCAGGGCACTCGGGTAACCAGCGAGACCCCGGAAGCTGCCTCCGAGGCTCTTGACCGCTATGGCCGCGATCTCAGCGCCGAGGCCGAGGCAGGAAAGCTCGACCCGGTTATCGGCCGCGACGAGGAAGTCCGTCGCGTGATCGAGGTGCTGTCCCGCCGGACCAAGAACAACCCCGTCCTCATCGGTGAACCCGGCGTGGGAAAGACCGCCATCGTCGAAGGCCTCGCCCGCAGGATAGTCGCTGGAGACGTGCCGGAGGGCCTCAAGGACAGGCGCGTCGTGGCGATGGACATGGGAGCGTTGATCGCCGGCGCCAAGTTTCGCGGCGAGTTCGAAGAACGTCTCAAAGCCGTTCTCAAGGCTGTCCAGGACGCCCAGGGCTCGGTGATCCTGTTCATCGATGAGCTGCACACCGTAGTCGGCGCCGGTGCGACCGAGGGAGCTATGGACGCGAGCAATTTGCTCAAACCAATGCTCGCTCGCGGGGAACTCCACTGCATAGGAGCGACTACGCCGGCCGAGTACCGCAAGCATGTCGAGAAGGACGCGGCCCTCGAGCGCCGATTCCAGCCCGTACGCGTAGATCCGCCCAGCATTACCGATACCGTGTCTATCCTCCGTGGTCTGAAAGAACGCTATGAGATCCACCACGGCGTCAGAATTCGAGACGCGGCCCTCGTCAGAGCCGCGACGCTCTCGGACCGCTACATCTCCGACCGTTTCCTGCCGGATAAAGCGATTGACCTCATCGACGAGGCCGCCGCGCGTCTCCGTACGGAAATGGATTCCATGCCCGCCGATCTCGACGAGCACTCGCGCCGCATCATGCAGCTAGAAATCGAGCGGGAAGGCCTGAAGAAAGAGAAGGACAGCGCATCGAAGAAACGACTTGAGAAAATTCAAGAGGAACTGGCCGACCTCAGGGCACTATACGACGAGAAGAAAGCCCTCTGGGACGTTGAACGCGAAGAGATTCAGAAACTGCGTGAACTCAAGAGCGAGATAGAGGCGGTCCGCGTAGAAATTGAGCAGGCGGAGCGGGCCTACGACCTCAACCGCGCTGCGGAGCTCAAGTACGGACGACTCGTCGAGCTCGAACAGCAACTCTCGGCGGCTGCCGACCGAGTGCAGGGCGAAGAATGCCGACGAATGGTGCGAGAGGAAGTCTCCGAAGAGGATGTCGCCAGGGTGGTCTCGCGCTGGACGGGAATACCGGTAACCAACCTCATGGAGGGAGAAGCCGAGAGGTTGACCCACCTCGCCGAACACCTGCACCGCCGGGTCATCGGCCAAGACGAGGCGGTTGACGCCGTCGCCGATGCGATCATCCGTTCACGCTCCGGCCTGGCTGATCCAAACCGCCCCGACGGGTCCTTCTTGTTCCTCGGACCCACCGGTGTGGGCAAGACGGAGCTCGCCAAAGCACTGGCGGAACAGATCTTCGACGACGAAGCCGCGATGGTTCGCATCGACATGTCCGAGTACATGGAGAAGCATTCGGTAGCGCGGCTTATAGGCGCACCGCCGGGATACGTAGGCTATGACGAAGGCGGACAGCTCACCGAAATCGTCCGCCGCAAACCCTACTCCGTGATCCTGCTCGACGAGATTGAAAAGGCCCATCCGGACGTGTTCAACACGCTGCTGCAGGTGCTCGACGACGGACGGCTCACGGATGGCCAGGGCCGTACCGTCGATTTCACCAACACCGTAATTCTGATGACCTCCAACCTCGGGAGTACCGAAATACTTTCCCTCGGTGCCCAGAAACACTCATACGAAGAGATGAAGAAGGCCATCCTCGACTTGCTCAAGCTCGAGTTCAAACCCGAGTTCTTGAACAGACTAGACGAGATCGTCGTCTTTCGTGGGCTCGAATTCGACCAGCTGAAACAGATCGTGGCCCTCCAGGTAGCCGTGCTCGTACGCAGGCTGGAACATCGAAACGTCGAGTTGGTCCTGAGTGGCGCGGCCATAGAACACCTGGCAAGGGTGGGTTACGATCCCACCTACGGAGCCAGGCCGCTCAAGCGCGCGATCCGCAAAGAGGTGGAGACGGAGTTGGCCAAACGCCTCTTATCCGGCGAGATCAGCGGCGGCACGAGAGTGGTCGTGGACCTCGACACCGAATCATCGGGCGGCCCCGCTCTGGTATTTCGAAGCAAGCTGGCCGAAGCCGCCTGACGGGCACCGCTTTTCAGCCCGCTTCGCCGAGCGTCGCGATGAACCCCGCCGTCATTCCACCGTCGATGGGAATCGCCGCGCCGGTGATGAACGGCGAGTCGTCGCTGGCGAAAAAGGTGACGAGGGTTGCCACCTATCTCAGCGACCACCGCGCTGGCCATCGGAGTCCGAAATGATGCCGGGACACACGGCGTTGACCCTGATACCCCACGCGTGACTGGTCTTTTCACTGGTCATGCTCACCCGATTGTGCGCGGGAGATGCCCTGCTAGAGCGCGGGTTGGCTTCGGAATGGCCAGCAAAAGCTAACGACAAGAGCGACATAATTACGCACGAAATGACTCCACTGTCATCGCGA
>JBHHVL010000099.1:0-3703 GCA_046754245.1 Binatia bacterium
CCTTCTATGACCACTTGGTGGGCGTTGTGTGCGAGCCGATCCAGGGCACTTTGCGCCAGGATTGGATCGTCAAACAGCGGTATCCATTCGGTGACGTCACGATTGGAGGTAAAGATGGTCGATGATTGGCGGTGCCTCTCTATGATAATTTCGTAGATATCGCTCGATGCGCGAGCATCGAGACGACGGAGTCCGAAGTCATCGACTAATGTGGAGCTCCACATTACCAGACTAATGGTGAGACCGCAGAAATGTGAAGTAGGGAGCAAAACCTCTTGAAATCGCTAGTGCTTTTCTAACGGGGCTTCACATTACAGAAGCCGTAGCATCCGGACCAATCGCTCATTCATACGGAGGTCCCGATGCTAACAGATCTATTTCCAAAGGCTCACAGACGGTACTCATCTCTGCTGCTGCTCGGCTCGACGATGGAAGAATTCGTCGAGTTCCTTATCGATCAGGGGTATTCACGAGGATCGATTCGTCAGCACGTTCGTACGGCGTTGCTTGTTGATCGGCGGTTGCGCAAGCGAGGCTGCCGCCGTGTCAATCAGATCACGCATTCGCGTCTGCGAGCGTGCGTCTCGCCGCCACAGAAGAAAAACGAGCACATCCGTCTTGCGGCGACGGTGCGTGTCCTGGAGAGCTATCTGGCCGGACTCGGCGTACTGTCATCGTCCACGCCACCGAGCCCGATTGAAACGCTGCTCATGGGCTATGCGGCCTATCTGAGTGAGGCGCGTGGTCTGGCCGCGAGCACAATCAAGCTGCATCTGACAACGGTATCGCAGTTTCTCAAGCACATCGGCGAGCAGGGAGATCACGCGCAGCTTCGCATACTGACCACACGAGAGCTCGAAGGTTTCGTGCGAGCGGCAGGTCGCCGAGTTGGGCGCGGCAGGATGCAGCACATCGTCGCGCAACTGCGTTCCTACTTACGGTTTCTTGCCGGACGCGGCGAAACCGCGCGTGGGCTTGATACGCAAATCGATACGCCACGTATGTACCGAGGCGAGCAGCTTCCTCGATCGCTGCCTTGGCAGACGGTGAGCGCATTGCTGGCCTCGGTCGATCGGTCCACACCAATTGGCGTTCGCGATTACGCAATACTTCTGCTCATTGCGACGTACGGGCTTCGAGGTAGCGAGGTTGCCGGACTAAAACTCGACAACGTACAATGGCGCACCGGGCTTCTCTGCGTTTCTCGGCCCAAGACAGCCACCTCGCTGTTACTTCCGCTCACCGACGCGGTCGGCGAGAGCTTGGTCGCGTATCTTCGTTGCGGTCGGCCCGTGGTGTCGTACCGTGAGATCTTCGTGCGGCATCGAGCCCCGGCCGGTGCGCTTGGTCGCTGCGGCGTCAACAACGCGTTCCAAGCGTGGGCGAAGCGCAGCGGGTTGAGGATTCCTTTTCACGGACCCCATTGCCTGCGCCACTCATACGCAGTCCACCTTCTGCGCCAGGGTGTATCGCTCAAGACGATAGGCGACCTGCTTGGCCACCGCAGCCCAGAGAGCACGTGCGTATACCTCCGCCTCGATATCGAGGATCTACGTGATGTCGCACTGAGTCTCCCGGTCACGGCCACACAGGAGGTACAGCGATGAGCAGGGTCACATCGTTGACTTCCCCCCTCGGCCCGTGCATCGCGGACTACTTGGCGCTCAAGTGCGCCCTGGGCAGAAAGTACGCAGTCGAGCAGAAGATCCTAGAGCATCTCGATGCGTTTCTGAATTCTTGCACCACGGATCTCACCGCAGAGACTTTCATGCAATGGTGTCGCACACGAGAGCATCTGACCTCTGGCGTGCGACGTACCTGGATGCGAGTAGTGCGCAATCTATGCCTGTACCGGCGGCGTACAGACAGCGATTGCTTCGTGCCCGACCCATCGCAGTTTCCGCTGCCCCACCAATCGGTTCGGCCCCATATCTTCACCGAAACTGAGATCACGCGGCTGCTAACCGCCGCCGGTGGGCTGCAGCCCACCGCTGGTTCGCCGCTGCGTAGCGAAAACTTCCGGCTGGCGATCGCGTTGCTATACACCACTGGACTGCGCCGCGGAGAGCTGTTGCGCCTAACCGTCGGGGACTACGATCCCGCGCAACGCACCTTGCTGGTTCGCGAATCGAAGTTCCACAAGTCACGACTGCTGCCGCTGTCATCCGACCCGACGCGCGAAGTCGACACCTACCTCCAGATTCGCCGGGCGCGCCGTCTGCCTACTGCCGCCGAAGCGCCGCTAATCTGGAATCGATACGGTGGCGGTAAAGCCTACACAGGGGTGGGCTTCGGCTCGACGATTCAAGCGCTGTTTCGAGCTGCGCAGATTCATACAGCCGGTGGGGGGCGACCCCGCGTTCATGATTTTCGTCACTGCTTCGCGGTGCACGCACTCCTGCGTTGGTATCGGACTGGTGCCGACGTCCAAGCAAAGTTGCCCTTGCTCGCTACCTACATGGGGCATGTTTCCATCGTTTCAACTGAGTACTACCTGCGCTTTGTCGAGGAGCTCGCAGCATCGGCCAGTGAGCGCTTCGATACGGCCTGCGGCGCACTAGTGACGCCGATACCGAAAAAGGAAGGTACATCATGAAGAAGATACAGCGCCCCAATGCCCTGGCGCGTGCCCTGCGCGACTACTTCGGCGACCATCTTTGCAGGCTGCGCGGGATGAGTCCGCACACGATTCACAGCTACCGCGACTCTGTCACGCTCTTGCTTCGCTTTGTTGCCGCACGTCGGGCGAAACCCGTGGCCAGACTCGACATCGATGATCTGGACGCCGAGCAGGTGGCGGCGTTCCTTGGACACCTCGAGCAAGTGCGTAGCAACAGCGTGTCGACGCGCAATGTTCGCCTGGCGGCCATCCATGGCTTCTTCCGTTACCTGGCCAGCCGCCACCCCGATCGTCTTGATCATTGCCAGCGAGTTCTCGGTGTGCCCTTCAAGCGTACGGGCTCGCGGCCGGTCGACTACCTTGAGTACGACGAAATCCGAGCCGTCCTTACCGCTATCGATCGTCGAAATATCTATGGGCGAAGCGATTACGCCCTTCTTGCCATGATGTTCAACACCGGCGCTCGCGTCCAAGAGATTCTCGACCTCAGGCCGTGCGACCTTCAACTTGTCAAACCCTTCCACGCGCGCCTCGTCGGTAAGGGGCGAAAGGAACGCCTGTGTCCCCTGTGGTCGCAGACCGCTGAGCTACTTCGGGAGCTCCTGGCTGAACACGGCATCGATGCGCAGTCATCTGAGCCGCTGTTTCGCAATCGTCGCGGGCAGCCGCTCACAAGATTCGGCGTTCGCTACATCCTCGGAAAGTACTGCCGCCTGGCTAGCCGCGCTATGCCAACGCTGGTAGGCAAACGGCTTCATCCGCACAGCATGCGTCACAGTACCGCACTCCATCTGCTCAAGTCCGGAGTCGACTTGGTCACCATCGGCCACTGGCTTGGTCACGCAAGCGTCAACACTACGAACCGCTACGTCACCGTGGATCTCGAAACGAAACGCGCCGCGATCAGCAAGGCGAAAACCTTCGACGACGGCCCGTCGCCAGTCGCTTCATGGCGCAAAGATGCGTCCGTACTCGAATGGCTCGAGGCTCTCTGAGCGTCTCAATAATGTGTAGTAGATTCCTCGAAAGCCGCGGCCCTCCATGGGCATCGCACGGCTACTCCACATTTCTGCGGTCTCACCA
>JBHHVL010000100.1:0-3640 GCA_046754245.1 Binatia bacterium
TACGCGACTGTGCGTCACTGGAGCGCTTCGACCTGTGCGACATCAATCCGGTTCCATCTGACGGGGCGTGTACGATCGTCGACGCGATGTGGATGGCCCAGTGCAGCGTTAGCATCATCTCCTGCGAGTTCAGCTGCGGTCCGCTCAGCTGCAGCCTTCCCCCTGGCGGTGCGCTGTCGATCGGGCGTGGCCTTGATGCCCCCGAGGATCTCCCCGCGGTGGCTGTGGTCAGCAGCGAGTTGCCAGCCGGCGTTTTCGCGAAGGGCGACATTATCACCGCTGAAATTATCGTCGAGACCCAGTCTCCGCTCGGGGCCTACAGCCTCAGAGTGGAATGCGACGAGAGCCGTCTCGAGATCGTCGAGCCGGTGCGCGGAGGCGATTCGCCGGAGTTTGGGCAGGCCCCGCTCCATAATATTTCCGGCTGCCACGCCGAGCTGGCTGGGTTTCAGATCTCCAGTATGGATTCACCGAGAGGCAGCGTCAGCGTCGCGCGGGTGGATCTGAAGGTCATCGGTGACACCGTGACCGACCCCTCGAGCGTCTTTCGCGTCGTTCCTTCCGTGCTCGTCGATACGGCGGGGCGTCGTCTGGACCGGGACGTCGATATATGCCCAGCTACAGGGGAGGGGGCCAGAGCTCTTGTCTCGGCGAAGGTGAAGGCGGGGTTAGGGCCCGGTAGGGCTGGCGACCGGCTCGCGATTCGTGCGCTCGGTTCCCTCGAGGGGCTTCGCAGCGCACCGGGGAAGAGCGCGCTAAAGATCGTAGTACTCGACAGCGCCGGGACAGCGATCTACTCGTCTACGCTACCCGCCTCAGCTCTTGTGAACGCCGGCGGGAAGGGCCGCCGATTTGTTTTCAAAGATGCCAGTGGACAGCGGGCAGCGGGCTTGGTGGCTGCTTCGGTCAAGATCTTCGCCAGGAGAAAGGTCGTACGGTTCAAGGCCAAGGTACGGGGTATCGACGTGCCGTTGGCGGCGAGCCGACGCCACCTCGCCCTCAGGCTCGTCTTTGGTGAGGGCGGCGAGGCGGACTGCATGGCGGGCGCCGGCCTCGTCTGTAGGGCTGCTGGGCGGCGACTAAACTGTCGCACGCGCTGATCGCCCGCCGTGCCTGGGACTAGCTCTTTGCCGCTTTGGCTACCAGAACCTGCTGCTCGCATTCGCGCACCCGCGCGGCGATCACGAAGGCCGCGCTGATGATGAGCAGGTTCTTCATGATGTACTGCCCCTCCATGTTGAGCAGCCACGGGGTGTAGTGCTGAAACACCCTATCGGGCACCACGACGAAGGGAAGAAAAGTCCCGGCCATGTGCGGTGCGAGCAGCAGCACCCCGATCCTCAGCCAGGTCGTGTTGAAGAAGCAGGCGCCTATGGCCATTTCCCACCATCCGAGCGCCGGAAGGAACCAGGAGCTGTCCCACCAGAACACGGTCTGGGTGACAAGATCGGCCGCCGGACTGGCGTTGACCACCTTGAGAAACCCGAACCACATAAAGACGACCCCCACCGAGCAGCGCAGCAGCAGAAGGCCCTTGCGCTGTGCGAAGGCACGGACCGAATTGGCAATGGTAATGTACATCAATACCCCCCCAGAGTTGTTGACGCTCGAGCCAGCGGCAGAGGCCGACGGCATCTCCCCTGACTCTGCGGCATAGCCGGTCGACTAGCCACGTCCTGTCGCCGCGGCCGGTTGATTTTCCCCGTTCGGGGGATTTCCCTGAGTGCAAATTCCACCGAGTGCCCAGCGGTCACCTTATCAAGCGCTAAGGCAGGCCTTCGCCCCAATCGGGGGGTAGGGGAGTTGCGCCTTTTCAGCAACTTGGGCCCGATGTGACGGAGGATCGACTTACGTAACCGCCCAGGGGGACGAACCCCAGTTCTGCAGGCGTCGGGCTTGGCATTGCCGGGGTTAGAGGAGTATTAGTGAGCCGCGTCGCGGGGAGGGTTTCGGATGGACTGTCCGAAGTGCGCGCACGAGAATCGCGAGACGGCCAAGTTCTGCGAGGAATGTGCTGCTCCGCTGGTTGTTCGCCCATGTTCTAGCTGCGGGGCTGAACTCCGTCCGACAGCAAGGTTCTGTGACGAGTGTAGCCAGCCGGCCACCGCCTGCTTTGCCGCTTTCCAGCAGCGCGATCCCAGCGACTATACCCCCAAACACCTCGCAGACAAGATCCTAGACTTTCGGGACTCCGTCGAGGGCGAACGCAAGATGGTCACCGCATTGTTTGCCGACATCAAGGGCTCGATGGAGCTAATGGAGGACCTCGATCCCGAAGAGGCCCGCCGTGTTATTGATCCCGCGCTGCAGCTGATGATGGACGGTGTCCATCGCTACGAGGGCTACGTCGCGCAGTCCGCCGGCGACGGGATCTTCGCGATGTTCGGTGCGCCCATCGCGCATGAGGACCACGCGCAGAGGGCACTGTACGCGGCGCTGCTGATGCAGGACAGCATGGCCAGGTACAGCGAGAAACTTCGTGCCGAGGGCGGAGCGCCCGTTCAAATGCGCGTCGGTGTGAACACCGGCGAGGTCGTCGTCCGTGCAATACGCAAAGACGACCTCCATACCGACTACGATTCCATCGGACACTCTACCGGCTTGGCCGCGCGCATGGAGGCCATAGCTGCTCAAGGCTCGGTCTTGGTTAGTGAGCACACCCACAAGTTCACCGAGGGCTACTTCCAGTTCAACGACCTCGGTGCGACGAAGATCAAAGGCGTGAGCGATCCGGTGCATGTATACGAGGTAGAGGGCGTAGGTCCGCTGAGAACTCGCCTGGAAGTCTCAGCCAGCCGTGGTCTCGTGCGCTTTGTGGGAAGAAAGCGAGAGCTCGAGCAGATGAACGAGGCCCTGGACTTGGCCAAGGAGGGCCATGGACAAATCGTGGCCATCATGGGTGAGGCCGGAGTCGGAAAGTCGAGGCTGGTATACGAATTCAAGGTCGTCCAGGAGTCAAAGTGTCTTGTTCTGGAGGCTTTCTCCGTTTCCCACGGCAAGGCCCACGCCTATCTGCCGCTCGTTGATCTATTGAAAAGCTACTTTCTCATCAACCTTCAAGACGACGAGAGGCGAAGGCGTGAAAAGATAACCGGCAAGGTCCTCACGCTAGACCGCGGTCTGGAAGACCTCTTGCCTTATCTGTTTTCACTGCTCGGCGTTTCGGAACCTAGCTCGTTTCTGACCCAGATGGATCCGCAGATGAGACGCCAACGTACCATGGACGCGGTCAAAGGATTACTGGTGCGGGAGAGCCTGAACCAACCGCTGGTTCTCATCTTTGAGGACCTGCACTGGATCGACAGCGAGACTCAGGAGTTCCTCGACCTAGTGGCCGAAAGCCTCGCCACCGCCAAGATCATGCTGCTGGCGAACTTCAGGCCTGAGTATGAGAATGGCTGGACGCGTAAGACCTACTACACGAGGCTTCGCCTCGATCCTCTGGGGAAGAAAGAAGCCGAGGAGCTTCTTGACGTTCTGTTGGGCAATGGAGCGCGCTCTAAGGTAGCGCCCCTAAAGAAACTGATTCTCGAGAGAACCGAAGGCAATCCGTTTTTCATGGAAGAGGTCGTCCAGACTCTGGCGGAGCAGAACGTGCTGGTGGGAACACGGGGAGACTACCGTCTGGAGAAAACCACCA
>JBHHVL010000101.1:0-3450 GCA_046754245.1 Binatia bacterium
CGGCGGATCTGATGAAGGCCGTCCTGCTCGGACCCACCGGGCACGCCGCGACCCCATTGGCAGCGTTTCGATCCGTCCCGGCGCGGCCCAAGCCGATTCTAACTTTCGGAATGATAAGCATCAAGGATCGCCGACCGGCGGTGAAGGTCATGAGGTGCATCCCACGATCCGGGCAGATTATGCGGCTCGTTGCTGGGGGCGGGTCGCCGGGAAGCGATTCCAACTCGCGTTCAGCCGCTGGGCCATCATGGCCGTCATCGCCAACGCCCCGGACCGCGACCACTGTCGGCCCGAGCCCGCCAGACGGTGACACACCCCTTGCTGGCAGGTGGACTCCTGTATGCTCGACCCGCCGGGCCGTAGCGTACGCCCCCCGTGGCGGACGTCTTCTCGTCGTTCGCAATTCGCCACTATCTTTGCACCCGCTCCCCCGCCGTGGCCCAGTCTACCGGCCCGGAGGGTGGCAAGACCACACATTACGTGCTACGATGGCTCAGCACCCACGGCAAGAGCGGTACCCTTGGAGCGAGACGGCCAGCGCGACGATCGGGGCGTAATGATCGAGCCCGCAAGTCTGTAAACTTGCGTTACCCATCCTGTCCGACAGTGAGATTACCCATGGCCTATGAATCGGTGCGGATCAAGGAAATCGTGGACCGTGCGGTCGGTCACAACTGGAGTGTGCCAGAGTTCCAGCGGGGTTTCGTGTGGAAGCCCACACAAGTTCGAGACCTAGCCGAATCCATGTGGTACGACTTCCCCGTCGGCACCCTGCTCGTCTGGAATAGCGGGAGACCTACGGAGCCGCAGCTCGCGCGCGATGCCCAATCCCCAAGGCTTTGGGTTGTTGACGGCCAACAGAGGACGGCCACCTTTTGCATCCTGTTCGGTCGCAAGCCGTACTGGTGGTCCTCAGTAGATGAGTGGAACAAAACCCTTAAGCGCTACGATGTGCGCTTCGACGTGCATGCGAAAGAGCCTCCCTTCTTTGTGGTCGCCAATGCGGTCATCCGACAAACAAAGGGAAATCGCTACATCCCGCTGTCAAAGCTGCTCGTTCTCGACACGTCCAAGGAGGAAGACCAGAAGACGTTGCAGAAACTAGCCAGAGATGTGAAGGCTGACGACTTGTGTCCTGGAATGGATGCGATGGAGGTGTACACGCGCTTGGACCGCGTGCGCAAGATACGCGAGAAGGACATCGTTACGATCACCATCGACCACGACCTGGAAGATGTGGTCGAGATATTCTCACGCCTGAACAGCCGCGGGACGCGCGTGACCGAGGCGGATATCTACCTGGGTATTGTTGCTGCCAAGAACCCGGGCTGGGTGCGCGACAGTTTCATGCCGTACCTCAAGACGCTCGGCGAGGGCGGGTTCGAGTTAAACCCCAACCTGTTGTTCAGAACTCTAACGGGGATTGGATGCAGGCGCGTGCGTTTTCGTGAGGTTGACGAAGCTTTCTGGCAACGTGAGCAGATTGAACCAGCGTGGGGGCGCACGAAAAAAGCGTGGGGACGTTTGATTCGCCGCTTTCGTGAGTACGGCATCCTCAGCAATGACCCGATGCCGACCCAGGCGGCCTTGGTGGTCATGACCAGTTTGATCGAGCGATTTGACGACGATTCGAACTTCGCTATGGCGATGTATTGGTTTGTCCAGGCGTCTAGGTTCGCGCGATACAGTGGTTCGAGCGCCACGTCGCTCGAAGAGGACTTGCGCGACGTGAACGAAGCAGACGCGCTCACGGGCGCGGTGCAACGGCTGCTCCGACGCCTTCCGCAACACGAACAGCGGTTTGAGTCCGAGGACTTCCTGCGCAGTTACCGCGATGGGCGATTCGGGCGCTTCCTTCTCTATTTACTCGTCTATAGGAATGGTGCCCACGACTGGGATCAGCAAGGGCACCGCATTGGGTTTGAGGGCGCAGAGGTGCTCGCCGGTTTCCGCCCGCAATGGCATCATGTTTTTCCCAAAAAGCTGCTTCAGGGCTGGGATAACGGCGAGAGTATCGACGCCCTCGCGAACATAGCGGTGATCGGGCAAGGCATCAATATCCGCATCAGTGCCAAGAAGCCTTTAGACTACATCGAGCGATACAACATACAAAGCGACAAGCTGAGGCAGCAGTTCATCGACGAGGACATCACGTCCATGAGTGTGGACAACTACGAGAGCTGGCTCAAGCGGCGTGCCGAAGTCCTCGCTGGTGCCGCAAATCAGTTTGTCGCCGACCTGAAGGAAGTCGGCTAGGCAGGGTGGCCCAGGTTGTTCGAACTTGGGGGCTCGAGTCTGCGGCGAAGAAATCGCCCATCGAAACCGCCCCTTGCTCCTTGACCGGCCCAGGCGTATCATCCCGACCGGCTGGATTCGGCCGAAAGCGGGGGCGCGGCGCCGCCCCCTGTGATGCAAAGGAGCTTTTGTGATGGCCGACTACATCCCCGGCGGCGACGCCACGTACAACGCCTGGCGGAAGAGAATGATGAATCGCGAAGGAAGATAGGGCACGGGGCATGCCACAGTTTTGATTCCGCATGCCGACACCGGCGTTTGCTGGCCGCCCACGTCACTGCCCTTATCTGGTAAGGAGCAAGACCCGTGACCTACCGCTACACGATTATCCTGGAACGCGAGGCCGATGGGGGGTTTCACGCCTTCTGTCCCGCCTTGAAGGGCTGTCATTCTCAGGGCGACTCGCTGGATGAGGCGGTCGCCAACATTCGGGAAGCCATAGAAGCCTACCTGGAGAGCGTCGAAGCCCACGGCGAGCCGATCCCACGGGAAGACCTGGTGATCAAGCCGGTTGAGGTCGCCATATGAGCAAACTCCCGGTGCTGACGGCCCGCGAGGTCATCAGGATCGCCGAGAGGCTTGGATTCGAGTTCGATCGCCAGAGAGGCAGTCACGCCGTCTATATACGGGTGTCTGACAAACGGCGGATCGTCATCCCGGTCCACAAGGGGCGCGATCTCAAACCCGGGATGCTTCGCGGTCTTGTCGATGATATGGGTTTGTCGGTTGAGGAACTCGTCGCCATGCTCTGAAAGCCGGGGGGGAGGTATGGAAGCCGCCTTCGGCGGGCCGCCGGTCGGCCCCGACACCGACACCGACCTTCGCGCCCTCGGCGTCGACACCCACACGCCTTATCTGGCCAAGCTCTGCGGCGCCGACGGCGGCAACGTCGCCCACACCATGGCCCGCTGGGGCAACTCCCGAGGAGAAAAGGGGCCGTCCACTTCCACCCTGATCTTGACCTGGATGGCAACCTCCTGTCGCCGGGAAGGCCTCGCTCTCCCATTCACACCGGCCGGGACCCCATGCACCGGCACCTCGCAGACTCATCGAGGACTCTGGCCCTCAAACCCTAGCCCGGAGAATGGTGTGCACCCACTCTCACGCCGGGCCGGCGGTATCGGGGCCGGACATTGTGTGCATCGAGAGCGTGCG
>JBHHVL010000102.1:0-3308 GCA_046754245.1 Binatia bacterium
AGGTTGCGGACAAGAACGGTGAGCGCAAACAAGGAAAAGCCGGTCCTTCCTGACGGCATCGTCGCGATCGTCAAGCGAGAGTGCCCTACCTGTGAACTAGTCGCGCCAGTCCTCGTCGAGCTTTCGCACCGGGTGTCCCTCACGGTCTATACTCAAGACGACCCCGCCTTTCCCGACGGCGTTGACGCGGTCGACGACACCAGCCTGGAGCTGTCCTGGCACTACGGCATCGATTCGGTTCCCACCCTGCTTCGCGTCGAGGATGGTGTGGAGACCGCACGTCTTGAGGGGTGGCAGCGCGAGGACTGGGAGGCTTTCACGGGGCAGGGCGGTCTGGGACCGGAACTACCGGCGTGGAGACCCGGCTGCGGTTCCATGAGCGTGGATCCTTCCCGTGTTCATGTTCTGGCCGCGCGTTACGGTAGCTCGGTGCTCCACTCTCGCCGCGTCGAAGTCGCCGCCGCCGAAGACGAGATCGAGGCGTTTTACGCGCGCGGCTGGACCGACGGGCTTCCCGTCGTACCTCCAACCGAAGCGCGGGTGATGGCAATGCTCGAGGGTACCACGCGCGGCCCGCGCGAGATCGTGGCGGTGGTGCCCCCGGACCTCGTCGAGATCGACGTCGAGAAGGTCGCGATCAACGCCGTCATGGCCGGCTGTAGGCCCGAGTATCTTCCCGTTGTGCTCGCGGCCGTGGAAGCCGCTTGCACGGACGAGTTCAATGTCCACGGCGTGCTCGCCACGACCATGCCGGTGGGGCCCGTCATCGTCGTGAACGGGCCGATTCGTCGCGCCATCGGCATGAACAGCGGCGTCAATGTGTTCGGCCAGGGTAACAGGGCGAACGCGACCATCGGCCGTGCCGTGCAACTCGTCATACGCAACGTCGGCGGTGGCCGTCCGGGTGAGGTTGACCGTGCGACCCACGGCAATCCCGGAAAGCTCGGATTCTGTTTCGCCGAGGACGAAGAAGGCTCGCCGTGGGGACCGCTCTGCGCGGACCTCCCGGGCAGCCCGGTCGTGGCGGACGGCGGAGCGGGCGAGGGCGGCGCGGCCGGCAGTAGGGAAGGCCGAAGCACGGTAACGCTCTTTGCCGGGGAAGGACCGCGCTGCATCGTAGACCAGCTTTCGCGCGACCCCGACTCGCTCACGCAGACCTACGCCTCGTGTCTTCGCACGCTGCACCACCCTAAGCTCGCGCTCATCTTCGACTGCATGCTCGCCATCGGGCCAGAGCATTCACGCGTGTTTCGACAGGCGGGTTGGTCGAAAGAGCGGTTACTGGGGCGCCTCGGCGAGCTTCTCACCGCTTCTGGCGACGAAATCGTGCGCGGAGCCAGCGGCATGGCCGAGGGCATGCCGGACCATTTCGCGGGCTCGGCCATACCGAAGTTCCGTCCCGGAGGGCTCCTCGTCGTTCACTGCGGAGGTGGCGCCGGTCTGTTCTCGGAGATGATCGGTGGCTGGGCGAGCGGCGACATCGGCAGCCAGCCGGTGGTAAGAGAGATAAGGCCCTGAACGCGGCGTAGCGACGAGAAGCGAAGGAGACGGTCATGACCAAGGCATCCGGCGTTCGTATTTTTCTCGATCCGGCCAACGAGTCGAAACCGGCGCGGCGAGAGCCGGCGCCACGGCTGGACCGCATCGACGGTAAGACTATCGGCTTGCTTGATATTTCGAAACCATGTGGGTCGGTCTTTCTCGACCGCGTTCAAAGCCATCTGGAAAAGCGTGGTGCGACGGTTCTGCGCTTCGCGAAGCCCACCTTCACGAAGCCCGCGCCGGTGGATCTACGCCATGAGATAGCGACGCGCTGCGACGCCGTCATCGAGGCGCTCGCCGATTGAGGATCCTGCACGACGTGCAGTGTGCACGACGCGGCAGACATCGAATCGAGAGGACTTCCGATGGTCTTCGTGGCCACCGAGGAGTTCGTGGACGCGGCCGCGGGGCAGAGCAGAGCCCTGGCGGCTGAGCTGGGTTCGGTATTCGTCTCCCATCCCGTCCAGGATCGTACCGAGGAGGAACTCGTCGCCATGGCCGATGGAGCCGTTGACGCACTGGTCGCGGCACTCGTCGTCGCCTGACGCCGGCGCGAACCTGAGCCGCGGCTTCCAGGATCACAAAAGCGGTTTGGCGCGAGCGGCCCCGACCGGCCCGTATTGGAGCCAGAGCCCGGGTGAGTACCGGTGACGCCTGCGCGATCGACGCGCGCGACGACAGCTACGATGCGGTTCCTGAGTTCGGAATCCTTCACCACGTACCGCGTTGGCGCGATGCGCTGCGGGAGATCCATCGGGTGCTAAAGCCGGGTGGCCGTCTCTATGCCGAGGGAATTTTCGAACGGTTGACCTTCCATCCTCTTGGGCGGCGCTTGTTCGATCATCTGCAGGGGGGCCGCTTCGATCACGACGGCTTCCGCGCGGCTCTCGGCGAGGCTGGCTTCAAGGTCATGGGATCCCTCGACGTGTTGGGCTTGGGCGGATTCTTCGAGGCCTCGCGCCCGTAACGGAATCCTGTCACGCGGCGCGGCGGATCCTGAGGTCAGCCTCTAGCCCGGCAGCCGCTACCAAGCGCAGTACTCGTCCCAGCGATACTTTCTGCAGGCTGCCCGAGAGAATCCCCGTCACGGTGGTGCGCCCGAGGCCCGAATGGTTTGCTAGCTGCGTGTGCGTGAGTCGTCGTCGCCGCACTTCCGCGGCCACTGCGGCGACTAACTTGGCTTTCATTTGCGCTTCGACAACTCGGCTCTTGAGAATTCCGAGATCAGCCGCGAGGGTGGCAGCACTGGTCTTCTTAGTCATGACGTGAACTCCTTCAATCGCTTTCTCGCGAGTTCGATATTTGCTTTCGGCGTCGTTCGAGTCGTCTTCTTGAATGCGTGCAACACACAGACCGTCCCAGCGATCACCAGCGCATAGACGATACGGTATGCGCCGCTGCGATCCTTGACCCGCAGCTCGTGTACTCCACGTCCAATGCTTGGCATCGGACGTGACAGCGGCATGGCTAAGGTCAGGCCTGAACGAGGGCGTCCGCCAGATCGGCACGGATAGAGTGCGGGAGTCGCTTCACCTCGCTCCGACACGCGTCCGCGATAATTATCACACCGCGATAGTCTCATATGTGAGACATTCACGCATGCATCTCTCGGCGTTGTTGCGTCATTCCTCCGGTCGAGGGGTATTCGGGCTGATTTCGATTCATGCAGCTATGCTCTCTACGCCCAAAACGGTAGCGGAAGCGATTCCTCAATAGCCTCTCGACCTGCATCGGCAGGCAAATACTTTGTGGGGTGACACTAGCCC
>JBHHVL010000103.1:0-3306 GCA_046754245.1 Binatia bacterium
TTTCTTGAGTGCCCGTTCGCATATGTTATTATCCAATGGCGCGCCGGGTTGGCGTCTACCGCGTCAGAATTGGGTTGGATGAAGTGAAAAACGGGGTTTTAGGGGAGGTAGTTGGAGGCTCTCGGGAAGAGGGAAATGTTTGATCAAAGAGGAGACGACACGGTCGAGGCGAGAGTCGCGATGATCGCGTTTGAGGCGGAGGTTTTTGATCTTGGAGAGGTCGAGTTGAGCAAAGGTGTGGGCGAGGTTTTCGAGTGAGCCGCAGACAATGCGAACGTAGTCGGCACGTCGGAGATTGGCGACGAGGGCGGCCTGAGCGGGCTGTTGCTGGAGGTCTCGTGCGAGGTTGGCGCGGCCGAGGCGCCGACGTAAGGCCTGCTTGCCAATGCCGAAGAATTGCTCGACCGGGTTATTAGTGCGGGGCATGACGGCGATGACTCGTTGGTCGTCGTCGCGTATGGCAGGATGGCCGAAGAGGTTGTCTCGATAGGATTCGAGGTAGCGTAGAACGATGGACTCGGGCCGGTCAGGTCGCTTCTTGTTGGCGTCGTTGCCGGGGCGTTGACGCAGGTCGTCACGGTAGTGTCGGACGGCGAGGCTGATCTGTTCGAGGCGCAGCACTTCATCATCGCCGTTGGTAGGCATCTGTCTTGATTGCTGGCCACCAGGAAGCTCAGAGTCAGCCATACACAGTACGGAGCGCAGTTCACCGAAGGCCTTCCAGCGTTCCTGCAGCTCGGCAACAGTCGACGCCATCCGGGGATCCTTGTCTAGTCTTCGCCGCAGGCCGTCGAGAGTACGCATGGCTCGACGCTCGGGCTGATTCAAGGGTCGTGGCAGCCAACGGCTGGCAACCTCGGAGACGGCTCGACACCTGAGTACGCGATCGAGGTGAGGCAGTGCGAAGGGGAAGTCGGGGTCCTTACCACCTGCACCCTCGATGAGCCAATGAACCAGAGCAAGCAGGCCGTCGCGGACTCGGCCAGGCCCGAAGCGTTGTTGTGTGCCGCCCCCGTCGAGATAGGGACGCAGCGCTCTTCGCAGCGCGACGAGCTCGCTCTGGGGCGCGATTGCCTTGAGCATCGTGCGAAGCCGGCCGTAGGGTTGCTCGAGCAACTTCGTACCGACCGCGCGTAGAAAGTGGTAGTGGCAGACCAGATCGGGGATACCGCGTTCGCGCAAAGGCTTGACGGCTGCTGCCATTGCCGAGCTGAGGTCACGCATGGTGGCCAGGGGCTTGCCGAAGCGCTCGACAGTGCGCTCAACCACAGGTGTCAGCAAGTCGCCGTTCTCGGTCGCGATTCGCTCGGCCGCCAGCACCCAGCCGTGCATACCGTCCAGGCACAGAAACAAGCCCCCTTTGCCGCTGTCGCTGGTGGCATCGATGTGGAGCGAGTAGCCTTGTCCCAGTGTTGCCCGTAGCTGCTCGGTACACTGGAGATGCAGCATCTCCAGATACAGCAGGAAGCGATCACAGAGCTTGCTGATGCTTGCGGTCGATACCTCGATCCCGCGCTGCTGCAGAGCCGCACGAATCTCCTCGCGCTGCTTACCGTCGAGATAGCGTGCCAGGCCCACGTAGACGATCAGGTCGTAGCCAAATCTCTGCCCTGACGGAACCAGGGCGCACAGATGCTTGCTCTCGACGGTAGAGCAGGACTCACTGCGTTGGGCGGGGCCGCAATCGCAGCGTAGCTGCGTCACCTTGGCCTCGAAAGATCCTGCGGCCAGGGTGACCACCGTGCGGGTACGGGTCTTGTAGACGCTCAGTGGCCCGAGGCAGCCCGGACAACGCTTCAACTCGGCGACGAAGTTGACCCGAGACTGTATGCTGCCAGGCTCGATCAACGCCCGACGAATCTCCTCAGGCGACCAACCGGCCCGCTCGGCGTGGCTCCTGACCCAGCTCAGCAGATCCAAGGCCCCCCTTTTTCCTCCAGGCCGTAGCGGGCAAACACAGCTTCGACCTCAGCAAACGAAATCGCAGGGGAATACCCCCGCAAATGTCGAAGTGTCTGGGCTGGCATCGCACCGGGATGACGAATCAGCGTGAGCAATACCGCAATCACCACGCGATCACTCACTTGTGTTGCCGTGCTCTCGACGAAGCTGGCAGCTTGCCGCCTTCGCTCCTCGAGCTGCGCCGCACGTACCACAGCATCGATGTGCAAGTACACGTAGACGTGCTCGACCTTCTCGCGATCGACCTCTTGGTTGTGCAGCAAGTCGAGCAGGGCGCTCTGCACGCGAACGCGTAGCCGTTCCAGGAACTCGCGATGAGTCATTCCTGCCTGTGCCTCCTTGACCAAGCGGCGCACCGTGCTCCTCAGGCTCCCGTCGATCGAGAAGTGGATGCCGCCCACGCTCCACAGCCCGAAGCGATCGAAACGCTTCGGATCGTAAAGTGCATAGAAGCGGCCATTCATATTGTAGCTGCGTCGGTAGCCGATCTGCTTGAGACGCCGATACGCGGTCATGACTGAGACGCCACCGAGCGCTTTGCGGATCTGCGCAAGATCGGCCACGGTCTTTGCCTCGAACAGTCCGCGTAGCTCGTCCCTCTTGCCCCACATCATCCACCCCCTACCGTGGCCGAGTATGATTAGACCCAATTCACTAACGCCTTACTCTACCATCCGGAGCGCTAGAAATCCACTCATGGAGCCTCCAGGGGCCTGAAAACGTCAGATCGGACGCCGAGGTTGATAGAGTATGACCATCGGCCAGAGAAAAACGCCAGTTAACTCAACAAGTTACGGCGTCCAACCCAATTCTGACGCGGTAGTTTCGAGGTACTGAAACAGAAACTAAGTAACAATCCTCCGGCAAAGCCGGAGGCATTCGCTGCGTGAGCCGCTCAAAGCGGCTTGAATTATGGCCGCTCACGAGCGGCCCCGTGAGCCACCTGAAGGTGGCGTCTACCTCACCACAAGCGCATTTGGTCCAACCGCTTGTCCTCTGCCTCCTGCGCTTGAATGTACTCACGAATCGTCGTCTCGTCCCTCCCGACTGTCGAGACGTAGTACCCCCGCGCCCAGAAATGTTGCCCGACGAAGTTCCGCCGCCTGCCCGTAAACGTCCGCGCAATGTGGATCGCACTCTTCCCCTTGATGTAACCGATGACCTGGGCCACCGAGTACTTCGGCGGAATTGAAATCATCATGTGCACGTGGTCTGCCTGGAGATGCCCCTCCTCGATGCGACAGTCCTTCTGCTCGGCCAACGCCCGAAATACTGCCCCCACATGCTGCCGCAGCTCTCTGTACAACGCCCTCCGGCGGTACTTCGGAATGAACACCACGTGGT
>JBHHVL010000104.1:0-3283 GCA_046754245.1 Binatia bacterium
TCCTCGCCGGCCGCGGCGTTATGCATCCCATCACCACACTGAACCGCGGTGCAGTCGACGTCGCAAGTTGCTGTCTCGCCACCGGTGCCGCTGCCGTCACCGTCGCAAGCCTCGCCCGCTGTGAGGTTGAGCTTGCCGTCACCGCATCGCGCTGCCGTGCAATCATCGTCGCAGGTCGCCGATTCCCCGCCGTCGTCGCACTCTTCTTCGAACTCGGCGATCCCGTCGCCACAGACGGCTTCGACCTGGCAGTCTGTGGAGCACCCGTCACCGCTGACAGCGTTGCCGTCGTCGCAGCCCTCACCCGTATCGGCGACACCGTCGCCACAAGAAGGCAAAGAACAATTCAGACGACAGGCGTCGGGCACGGAATTGGAGTTCCCTGCACCATCATCGCAGTCTTCGCCCAGACCCGGCTGGGTAACAGCGTCACCACAAAACTCTATCTTGCACGCAGCGTTGCAACCGTCCCCAGGGGTATTATTGCCATCGTCACAGTCTTCGACACCTATGTAGGCGTGGCCATCACCGCAGGAAGCCGCTACGCAGTCGTTCAAGCAAGCGTCGCTGTTCGAAGAGTTCTGATCGTCACAATCCTCTACCCCCGCCCAGACCTTGCCGTCTCCGCACGATGCGGGGGTGCAGTCCGATAGACATCCGTCTGTATCACTCGCGTTACCGTCATCACAGCCTTCCTCCCCCTCCCAGGGAACTCCGTCCCCACACACGGCCACCTCGCAGACGTTCAGACAAGCGTCGGTGTCAATGCTATTACCGTCGTCGCAGGCTTCACCGAACTCCTTGATCCCGTTGCCGCACTCGGGCTCACGTGGAAACGATGTCTCCATTACCTCGACGATCTCGTCCCGATGGCTTTCGAACTCGCATACCTTGAGGTCAAAAATATTGAAGCGGCTGCGCGGCGTAATGTCAGCGCAGTCGTCGTCGAACCCGAGATCGGCGACGTCGACCTTCCCGCAGACCTGTGGAATGCCGGCCAGCAGCCGGATATAAGCGTCTTCTATGTTATCGTCCGTTCTCGAATCCCCGGTACCTGTTCCGTAGGGCGGTATCCCCTCTCGACAGTCCGTCGAGATTCCCAGTTGCCCATCCCGGTTTCTCAGGTGGCACTTTTGGCGAGCGCGGACCACCCTCGTCAACATCGCCGTGGCTTTGCGGCCAACGCTGTTCACGCATTCGAACGAAGCGCCGGCGAGTGTCGCCACAGACGAGGGGTACTGCTTCTTAAGTGTAGAGTTAACGGTATCGTCAAGCTTGTCCATCACGCAGCGCTCTAGATCATTGGCGTCAAAACTCACACCTTCTGCAAATGAAAGGCACGCGCCACCCAATCCAACGCAGTCGGAATCGTTCTGGCAAGCGATACCATCGTCCCCGCTACAGACCCTGCAAGACCCCGGAAACCCCAACCCGATAAGGTCCGCACCAAAACACCGCCGAGAGAGGACGCTCGACAGACGAGCGGTAGCACGCAGGAGGCGAGTCTCGGTGATCCCGTCGCCATCCCCACCAACGCAGTCGGTGAGGAGCGATGATTCGCCGCGTAACACCGAGGACATGCAGTCTTGCCGAGCGCGCGATGAAGCCTTTACGAACCGGGCGGTCGCCTTGACGAGGCCAAGCCGGCAACGATCCTGTCTACGGCTCGCCGCGAAGGAATCGGCCGTGGTCACCAACAGCATCGCTGCGACCGATAACGAAACAACAGCACTGAGTGTCGAGCTTTTTGCGATCATGAAAAATCCTGTTCCACTAGATCCTGAGCAGGGCCCCGTCCGCCACCGTCTTGGAGTATGGATCCGGCCCAGCGCCAGTGTCAACGAAAAACCCTACCAGGATGGCCTCTACCCCCCACTCAGGGGGGCCTGCCGTGGACTCTGCTCTGGCCTTTGTCTAAAGCAGTGCACCACGGCGACTCTGTGAAGCAACCCTGTTGATCCACTTTTTCATGAAATCAAGGAGTTAGAAATGCCCCCCCTGCAAGGAATCAAGGTAGTTGAAATGGCGGGCCTGGCGCCGGTACCCTACGCTGGTATGATCCTCGCCGATTTTGGCGCGGACGTCGTCAGGGTCGATCGCCTGGGAGCCGGTAGCATGCTTCCGGATGCCAGGGGAGACTGCCTGGCGCGCGGCAAGCGCTCGATCGCCATCGACCTCAAGAACCCTCGGGGTGTGGAAACGCTATTGAAACTGGCGAGCCATAGCGACGTGCTCGTGGAGCCGTTCCGTCCAGGGGTGATGGAGAAACTCGGCCTGGGTCCCGAGGTAATCACGAAACTCAACACACGCATCGTCTATGCCAGACTCACCGGCTTTGGCCAAGAAGGTCCATACGCCAACATGGCCGGTCACGACATCAACTACATAGCAATGTCCGGTGTGCTGGGAGCGCTGGGGCAGAAGGGGGGAGCCCCGCAGGCGCCTATCAACCTTCTCGGCGATTTCGCGGGTGGCGGTATGACCTGCGCCCTTGGCATCCTCCTTGCGCTGTTCGAACGCGAACGCTCGGGACGCGGACAGGTCCTGGACTCGGCGATGGTCGACGGCGCGGCCAGCCTCGGCACCTTCTTGTTTGGTTTCTATTCTCAAGGAATGTGGCGTGCGGAGCGGGGAACCAACCTTCTTGACGGAGCCGCCCACTTCTACCGAACCTACGAGACCGCCGACGGCCTCTTTCTCTCCGTCGGCGCGATAGAGCCCCAGTTCTACTCGGAACTGATGAGGCTGCTTGATCTCGCCGAAGACGACTTCCCGCACCAGATGGATCAAGAGCAGTGGCCGAGGATGCAAGTAACCTTCGCCGAGATTTTCAAGAAAAGAACCCGAGATGAATGGATGGAAGTCTTCGCAGGGAGCGACGCCTGCGTCGCTCCTGTGCTCGGATTCGACGAGGCCCCGACTCACCCACACAACGCTCACCGTGGCACCTTTGTCGAAGGCGTGAAGGGATCCTCCGTGCCGGGCCCGGCGCCCCGCCTGGCCCGCACGCCCGGTCGGGCCGGCTCGCGCGCCCCGCTGGTCGGTGAGCACGGTCGCGAGCTATTGGTGGAACTGGGTTTGAGCGAGGCAGAGGTCGATGATCTCCAGGCCTCACACGTAGTCGGCTAGCAGGCCGTTGAAAGAGGCCCATCTGCTGCGTTGGGCGCTACCCGCCTAGCATCTGGACCTTATTGAACGCCTGCTACATGAACTTTTTCAACGAGCTGCTAGGCCTGAAATAAGCGATAGCGCGAGCAGCCAGCGGAATCGAGGTGGAGCTAGA
>JBHHVL010000105.1:0-3190 GCA_046754245.1 Binatia bacterium
GTGCGACGCGTTATCGATCACCGCGAACTCCGAGCCGGGCATGTTCCGGTGGTAGTACTCAGTCGCCGCCGGCGTGGCTTCGTCGTAGTGCCCGCACGTGAGGAGCGTCGGTGTCGTGATCTCCTTCAAGCGATCCACGCGTTCAAAGTCCTTCAGCGTGCCCGTTATTGTGAATTCGCTTGGACCCCACATGTACAGGTACACGTCCTGGCCCATCTTCTCCGGCGATAACGCGTCCTGCACGAAGTCCGGCCACGGGTCCAGGCGGCAGACGTGCAGGTTGTAGAACGCGGCTACGGCGGTCTGATACTCGGGAGAATCGAAGTTGCCCGACGCCTCGGCATCCCGAATGGCCTCTTGAGTCAGTCTGGGCAACTCCAGCAGCCAGACCCGCTGATCCGCGAACCAGCGCTCCGCGCTCATTGGCGGCCCGGCGAGTGTCAGGCTCACGACCCCGGCGGGTCGGCGTGTCAGCATGTAATCCACCGCCAACATGCTGCCCCAGGAGTGACCGAGGATGTGTACGTGGTCGAGATGCAGCGCCTCCCGCACGCGGACCAGTTCGTCAACATAGCGTTCGATGGTCCACAGGGTTTCGTCGGCTGGCCGGTCAGAGTTGCCGCAGCCGAGTTGGTCATAGAACACCACCGGCCGTTCGTCCGCGAGCGCCTCCAACGGCGTCATGTAATCGTGTGGGATGCCCGGCCCGCCGTGCAGCACCAGCAGCGGCACGCCCGGACGGTCTGCGCCTACGATCTTGTACCAGACGTTACCCCCGGTGACCGCGACGGCCCCCTCCCGCACCAACGGCAGCCGACCGGTGGAAGCGCATCCAGTAGCGGCCAGGATTGCTGCAATCTCTACAAGTAAGCTGCTGAAACGTCTCATCTAATAGCCACCGAACATCTTTTCAACCTGCGATTCTCTCAGCACGTCATCGAATCGGACGACTTCTTGATCGCTATCTCGCGGTC
This sequence comes from Binatia bacterium, assembly GCA_046754245.1. Lineage (GTDB taxonomy): Bacteria > Desulfobacterota > Binatia > UBA1149 > UBA1149 > JBHHVL01. Next base: position 975 of record JBHHVL010000105.1, read on the forward strand.
CAGCCGCGTATCCGGTGCGCGACAGACCTCGCCCATGTCTCCCGCGCCCAGTGGCGGGAGGATCTCGTAGGGGTCGAGTTGCGTGCCCGCGCAGAGGGTCATTGACTTCTTCCCGTCGCCACTTTGGCCCGGAGTTCCTCTGACCAGTTGAGGACGACTATCATCTCAGTGAGCTCAACTAGCTCACTCTTCAACATTATGAAGCGGTCGCCATCAGGCATCACGTCGTACCAGGTTTCGTATCGCCCTTCGAAGAGCTTTTGCGGTGTTCCCGCGCGGACGGTTGGCTCGAACTCTATCCGGACGGCCATCATGGCCGAGGCACTACGATAGAAGAGCTCATCCCCCTTGCTTGCCCAACGCGGCCAGCGTCCACCATCCGTCGAGATAGGGGCATTCCTTCCTTCGCCGGAGAGAGACTTCACATAGACTTCGTCCCGGCCGGTCGCGTCGGAGACGTACGCTAAGAACCGGCCGTCGGGGGAGATAGTCCCTTCACGTTCGTTGGCGGCCGTGGACACCAGGGGGGAAGGGACGCGATCGCCTTCGAGTGGGAGAAGATAAATGTCGCTTCCCGTAACGGGATTCTCCTCAGTGAAGACAAGAGAAAGGCCGTCGCGAGATGACGATGTGGGGAACTGGTCGTGCTCCCTGACCATGAGCGGCTCCGGCTTGCCCTCGTCCGCCGGTGTCCAGTAGAGATCGAATGAGGCGGAGCCGGCTTTGAACAAAGCGAAGATCACCCGCTCACCATCCGCGGTCCAGACTGGAAATATGTTGGCCTCTTCGTCGGTCAATCGAGCATGCCTACTTTGATCAAGCTCGTGGACCCACAGGTCCGTGGAGCCCCGCGTGCTATTCCCTACGGCCAACCGCTCGCCATCGGGAGAGATTGCAGGGCCGTATCCGTAACGGCCCGACTCGGCTGGCAGCGGCTCCTCGAGCCCGTCCCGATCTACCAACACGAGCCGGTTCTTGCGCGCGACGGGACCACCAGGAACATAGGCGAACGATCCAGATCGAGACACGGCGAAATAGCCGATGTCCAGACCGGCGTTCCATCCCATCAAGGGGTCGTCCAACACCGGGATTGTGGCGCGCCCCAGTGCCATCTCGGTTAGATCGAAAGGGGTCGCAAACAACCCGCCAGCTCGGAAAGAAACGAGAAGCCCGGAGTCCAGATAGTGGGGCTGGGCCGCACCGTCCGTTCGCTCCAAGATGCGTGATTCACCTGTCTTCAGGGAAAGCACCCCGATGTGCCAGCTCACTCCGGTAACGGCCGTAAAAAGCACGTGCTCCCCGTCGGGGAGCATTTGGGGCCATGCGTGGTACTGCTCGCCTCGCTCGATGTTTGGGCGCGTGATCTCGATCGGCGTCCCTCCCCCCGCATCGAGCCTGAAGAGACCCCTGTTGGCGCCGCCTAGGATTACCGTTCCATCCGGTGTCCAGCATGCTCCGCGAGCAGTGGAAGAAGCCTCGCCGATTTCCACCGGGTTTCCACCGTCCACAGCAACCTTGAAAACGGTGCCTCCAACCAAGAATCCCACCCACTCGCAGTCGGGAGCGAAGAAAGGAAGCTCGGCGTTCTCGGTCCCGGGCAAGAGCCGCGCCTGAAGTCGATCGAGCTCGCGGAGATAGAGCTGCGGCGGACCACCGCCGTTCGAGGCGACATAGACGAGCTTCTTCCCGTCCGAAGAGAGCGCAATCGGAGGATAGCGTCCGGGGCCCTCCGCTTGCCCTTGTGGTGCGACAAGGCGCTGATGATCCGGCAACTTGACAACGAAGCGGGTCACCGCTGGTATCGTTGGCTTCGGTGGGCGAACGATTCTCCAAACAGCGAGCGCGGACAGAAGCGCTGCTGCGAGAGCGGTCAGCGCCAAAGTTGCGGCACTACGATGCCTCACGTCTGTTGCGGCGCTCGCTTCCAGATCGCCTCTCGGCTCCGCCAAGGCATCGACGATCTCCATTCGGGCGTCACCGATATCGCGGAGTCGTTCCTTTGGGTCTTTCGCCATGCAACGGTGCAGCAGCTTGCCGATGGTGCGGGACGTGTTGCCGGGCAGTGCATCGAAGTCGGGTTCGCGCTCCAGGATCTTTGCGATCGTGTCGGATGCGGTCTCGCCCTCGAAGGGTCGGTGGCCGGTCAAACACTCGTACAGTACACACCCGAACGACCAGATGTCGGTGCGCTTGTCGAGCGGTTTGCCGCGGGCTTG
>JBHHVL010000106.1:0-3073 GCA_046754245.1 Binatia bacterium
TACTTGTTTCCTCGGCAGTTTCGGCTTGCGTCGCGGCTTTTCTGGGCTTCAGGTCGCGGTTGACGATGGTCTCCAATCGAGTCAGAAAGCGTTCATCCCCCAGGGGGCGTCCCGTTCGCTCATCACGTCGAAGCTTGGCCGGCAGGTCTTCGGGGTCAGGTTGCGAGAGAAACTTCCCCCGCTCGCTTCAGTAAGGTGTTTCCCGATTGGAGGCTGCCCCTCCAGTTTGCCCCCGGCCGGCTTCCGTGGGCTAATTGACCCGATCAGTACCCCAGCAGGGGTTGACAAGGTTCGCAATATTGCGAATAATGGGGAGTGTAGCAGATGCCCGCGACCCAGGTCGTTTTCTATCGCGAAGAGGACGGTGCGCGTTCCGGAAAATATGACCACATTCTTCCGGAAATTCTGACCACCTTTCCGGGGCTGGGCCGGCGTCCGGATTCGCGGGCCTATACCCTTGACGCAGGGTAGCGTCGCTGATCGATGGCCTCAAGATCATGACGGTGAACCTCCCTTCTCGGCATCCTTCAAGTGACGGGTTCGATAGGACTTGCCGGCAAGCTCGATGAAGCGGCCGCGCTCCAGGACCCGGTCGGTGATGGCCTCGGCGAGGTCGGGGTCGTGCAGCACGCTGCCCCACTGGCTCAACGGCTTGTTCGTGGTGAAGATCATCGGCTTCTTGTGCAGGTAGCGATGGTCGACGACCTGGAAGAGCACGTTGGCCGCGTCGGCGCGGTGGGTGAGGTATCCGACCTCATCGATGACGAGGACGTGGGGTTGCACGTACGGGGTGAGGGCTTCGATGAGCCTGCCCTCGCGAGCCGCAGTGGACAACTCGTCGATGAGATGGGCCGCACTGGTGAAGCGGGCGTCGTAGCCATTCTGAATGGCGCGGTAAGCGATCGCGACAGCCAAGTGCGTTTTCCCCCGACCGGATCGCCCACCCAGAATGAGACTGCGTCCTTCGGCGACCAGTTCCGGCCCGAGATAGCTGCCGAGCAGGGACTGTCGCACGGCGGTTTGAAGCTTGAAGTCGAACTCCTCGATGGTGCGCAGGAAGGGGAAGCGTGCCTGCCGGGTCGCCCGCTGGATGCGCGTCTCGGCGCGGTGGGCCACCTCCTCGGCCACCAGGGCGGCCAGGTAGTCGCGGTGGCTCATCCCCTCGACCTCGGCCCGTTCCTGCAGCTCAGGGTACAGTCGGCGAATGGTCGGCAGATGCAGACGCTTGAGGAGACCGTCCAGGTCGATGGCCTCTGAAGTGAGTGACGATGGTTGCGTACTCGTGCGTACCGCTGCGGAGCTCATCACTCACTCTCCTTTCCCAACACCCAGGCGATCGCCTTGGCGTGATTCGTGCCGTTGGCCAGCACGCGCTCGATCGCCTCAAGTGTCCGCTGGGCTCCGTGACCCACCAAGAGGTCGTGGAGCACCTCGACCTGACCCTTCCAGTTCATCTTGGGGTGGTGGACCCATTCGGTCAGCAGCGCCTCGGCGGCCGGTCCCAGGTCGAGGATCTCCTGGCGCTTCTGGTAGAGCCTGGCCCGTTCGCCATGGACGGCGGCGAGCTTGGCCACCCGGTCTTCGGTGCGATACGCCGTGTTGCCCACGGCCGGGCGCCGGGGATGCTCCACTTCCGTACCGTTCCGGGTCACGATCCGCACCCGGTCGGGGTAGAGGTAGAGGGTTCCGGGAATGCCGATAGTGTCCGGGGGCATGGAGTAGCGAATGCCCTCGTGTTCCACGAAGCCGGTGGTGCGCACCGTGACCGCGAATCGCAGCGGGTAGTCGGCCGCCGGGATCGGCAAGGGCGAGAGGCGCTCCCGTTCCGTCTTCATCCGCTCGGCCGGGATCTCGTTCGTGGCCCGACTCGGCCGCTGGAAGTTCATCTCCTCGAGCCAGGCGATGAGTTGCCGCTCGAGGTCCTCGCGGTCATGGAAGCGGCGGACCTTGAAGAAGCTGCCCTTGACCCAACCGACCAGGTTCTCGACGGATCCCTTCTGGTTGGGCCGGCGCGGCCAGCACAGTTCGACGCCGATGCCGTAGTCGACGACCGCATGACCGAACGTGGGATTCCACTCGATGGTTCCGTGGGTGCGGTTGGTGACGATGGTCTTGGGATTGTCGAATACCGCCCGCAGGGGTACGCCGCCGAAGGACTCGAAGGCGGCCAGTAACGAACGGATCAGCGGCTCGACCTTCTCGTTCGGCACGGTGACGACGTGCGTCCAGCGCGAATACTTCAAGCGGGATGCGAAGAAGTGGACCTTCTCGTCCGCCTTCGGCGGATCAGCGTAGGTGACCTTCACGCTACCGAAATCGTGCTGGCTGAACTCGCCGGGCACGCCCTCGAACCGTACCTCCGGCGCCGGGGCCTTGGCGGGCCGAGCCGACCGAACCTGGTCATAGACCGCCGACTTGCCCCCCGAGTAACCGAGCGATCGCAGTCGGCAGAGGACTTCCATGGTGGGAAGCGAGGGCGCCTCACGCAAAATCCGCTCGATGTCCGCCCGGAACGCCTCCACCTTGCTCGGACGCCCGACCTGTTGCGACTTCGGGGTCGGGGCCGATTCCGGGCTCTCGATGGGCAGTTCCTTGAGGATCCGCTGCACCGAACTCTTCCCTACCCCCACCGTGGCCGCGATCTCCTCGAGCGTGTGCCCCGCCTCCCGAAGCGTTCGAATCCGTACGCGATCCAGCATTCTGATCATCCTCTCTGTGCCTCGCTGCGGGAAGCCCCATTGCTCCCGGCATTCGCGAGGCAACGCTACGAAAAACCATGACCCCAAAGTGGTCATATTTTCCGGAACGGAGGTGGTCAGAATTTCCGGAACCCACAAGCGTTCTCCGCGAGGGCGGGCGGTCTTCGACGAGTGGATTGCAGAGAGCGCCGCCTTTATTGGGCAGCGAGTGACGTGGCGAATCCAGATCAAGCGGGTTGGACCAATCGAGACTGTATAAACATTACAGAGGCATCAACCGGTTCTTGCGAGCCGTAGGGTCTCTGTGGTCTGCATCCGGGCTTCGGCTCGTGCGTCACGTTCCATGTCCATCGCGATCCTTTCGCTGATGTGTT
>JBHHVL010000107.1:0-3058 GCA_046754245.1 Binatia bacterium
GCCAACTTCATGCAAGACGACGTGTGGGAGCCACGCGAGGTCTGGGTGGTCGAAGGGATCTCAAAGCTGCCACAGTACGCCTACTCTAAGCGAGTCATCTTCCTCGACAAGGAAACCTATCGGATCCCATACACCGACATGTACGACAATGCCGGTGAGCTGTGGAAAATCTGGGTGAACAACTTCAAGTACGCAAGAAAGCCCATCCCCGAAGCCGAGTACGGTTTTGACTGGAAAGTCAGCTACAATGCGTCGATCTCGATGGTCGACATGCAGCTCGAGCACGCGACGCACTGCTCGCTACCAAGCGACAAGTTCCCCGGCGAACAGGGTTGGTATATCAACCTCGGTGATCTCGAAGGTACCACCGAAGAGTACTTCGAGCTCAGCGCCATCATCGCAGCCGGCCGTTGAGACGGAGGGGGGATAAGTACAATTAGTAACCCCGCGAAAACAAAGGGGGTGCAGTAAAGGCGTTTTGCGGGGTTACTAATTGGCTGGGTGGCCCTGGGCAGTTGCCCACCCAGGGCTCCCACAGATCCGTACGTGCGCGACTAGCGCATACGGCTCCTCACAAAGAGGCTTCACCTCGTGACGTAGTAGACCGAGTGAACCGCTCGGGCCGGAGGAAGCGTATAACGCTCCAGCATGACCTGAAAACGATCCCAAGGGATGGCGCCGCGCCGATGGCGTCGCCCCAGCCACTTGCGCCAGCTGCGCGTAACGGCATCGCGGTACTGCTTCAACGACCGGCTGTTGCCGGTGATGCCGTAGTACGCGTAATGCCCGTGCAGTTTGCGACTCAGTGCTTGATGTTGCTCGGCTAACGGGGCGTGGCGGTTGCGCCGACACCACAGGGCCGTTGCCTTGATTGACCGACGCAGCCTGCTCTTGGCCGTGTGCCGCTTGACCACCCACCGTCTTCCCTGGCGTGAGCGACCCCAGTGGTGGGTAAAGCCCAGAAAATCAAATGTCTCTGGCCTCGGCCCCTCCGGGGGATCCTCTTCGCCGGGGCGACCCGCTGGTGGTGCAAACCGTACCATCCGAGTCTTTTGCCGGTGAAGGTCTAGTCCGTACTTGCCAAATCGCTTCGGCAGCACTTCCAGCACGCGGCGTGCATCTTCGCCATCGCTAAACCCGATGACTAGATCGTCGGCGTAGCGCACTACAAACGCGCGGCCTCTCAACCGTGGATTCACCTCTGTCTCAAACCACACATCCATCACATAGTGCAGATAGATGTTGGCCAGTAGCGGTGAAACCACCCCGCCTTGCGGCGAGCCTCGCTCTGGGTAGCTTACGCTTGCCTCCTCGAGCACGCCGGCCCTCAGCCACTTGCCCAACAGCCGTAGCACCACTCCGTCACGTACCCGCCGGCTGACAAACTCCCGCAGATGTCCCCGATCCAGCGTATCGAAAAACGCGCGGATATCGACCTCCAGAATCCACTTCACATCCCCGCGCATCGTCTGCTTCCACAGCTCCTCGAGCGCTTGGTGCGCTGAGCGCCTCGGCCGAAAACCATACGAGCAGTCACGGAAGTCCTCCTCGTAGATTGGCTCCAGCAGCATCACCACCGCTCGCTGCAGGATCTTGTCCTCGAACGTCGGGATGCCGATGGGGCGGCTCTTGCCCCCATCCTTGGCGATATGCACTCTGCGCACGGGCGGCGCTCGGTAGATGCCAGACTTGGCGCGCTCGAGCAGTCGACCCAAATTAGCTTCTAGGTCTTGTGCGTACTCACTCGCCGTTTGGCCGTCTACACCACTGGCTCCGTCCTTGCGCGTGTGCCGATAAGCCTCGCGCAGCCATGCCAGGTCTATGTAGTGGTTCAGCGAAGTCAGGCTCATCTCAGGCGCCTGTCTTGCCAGCTCTGCTATTCGTCGCTGTCGCGTTGACACTACCTCGCGGTCCAACGTCCGCGTCGTGGTTCCCATCGACGATTCCTCCTTTGCGACACCCCCTTCCCTCCACCGGGTCCACGTGGTCTCCGTGTCCCCCAGCTTCGACGGTACTATGAGGTGCTCCGAATCCCTGGCGCCCATCTCGCCTCGCTTGGTTTCCTTCGCTAGGCGTTACCGTGGTCACACTCGTTCTTCGCTCCCACCGGCACCGAGTGCCTGCGTCGGTGGGCCGGGGGTTTCAACGCGGTTTCCCCCACCCGCTACTTCCCACGGAGACGTCAGGGCCTCCCACGTTCCTGGGGAACCCGATGTGCATTCGCCTTGCTCTTCGACCCCGGTCGGTCCACTCGCATCAGGCCTATACAATGCGGCGGCACGGTCCACGCTTAAGTAACAACGGAGACATCCGACAACTGGTAATTTCGGGGCTCAATCACACGGCCTTTGCACTGGCTGCCTACGCTTCGCCGACAGCGTTACCACTGTCCGACGCTAGACTCGCTTCCGGCTGCTGGCCATACTCTACCGGGCGGGGTTGAATACCCGCAGGGCTCCTTCGAAGGGTTTCAGATTTGTGGCTTACATCTCTTCCTCCCTTCCCAAGCTTGCGTGGCGCAATACTTATCCCTGTCAACCCCGCTGAGTTGGACATGAGGGGGAGCTCGTGCGAAGCGTGACGGCGGCATCGGAGGATACGGGATACGGCTATTAGATCAGCGCGAGTCGGCACTGCTCGACGATGGAATTTGAGGCTGACCGGGCAGCTGCTGGTTGCCGTGTTAGTTGTGACGCCGCTCTATAGCGGATGTGCGATGGTCGGTCGACGTACGCCGCTTGAATACCTCATTGGTGCTCCGGCGTCGACCGAGCGGCACCACCAGCTAGCAGAGGTGTATGAACGTAAGGCTGCCGATGCCCGTGCCCAGGCCGGGCGCCACGTGTCGATGGCAGCGAGCTACCGCAGCAAGGCGGCCGAGGCTAGTGGCGAGGAGGCGAAGCTCAGTCTCCTCATGGTTGATCACTGCCAGGCGTTGGCGCGTGACTTCGAGGACGACGCCGCGCGTTACGAGGCCATGGCGGCCAATCACCGGGCCATGACCGGGGGGGAGGATCGACTCCCCCCACGCGAGCGCAGCGAAGATCGCCAAGAGACC
>JBHHVL010000108.1:0-3056 GCA_046754245.1 Binatia bacterium
GTCTTTTTCCAGAACGACATATCGTCCCTCCTATCGCTTTACCTGTCCGGTCTCGGATAGGGGACGCGTCACGTATTTTCCGCGAACATACACGGACATCAATTACGGGACGCTACAGGCTAGGTGCGGGCGGTGAAGAACATGATCGGGCGGCCCATTGTGACGTTCGTTGTTGATAACGACGGCGAGGCGCTAGCGTAAGACGTTATGAACACAGAAATTTCGAGCCGGCATACCGAGGTCGATGGGCTTCGGCTCCACTACCTCGAGGCAGGAACCGGAGATCCGGTGCTGCTGCTTCACGGATGGCCTACCTCTTCGTTCCTGTGGCGAAACGTCATGGGCAAGATCGCCGAACACAACAGGGTTCTCGCACTGGATCTCCCGGGCTTCGGTAAATCGGACAAGCCTCTGGATGTCAGTTACGGATTTGCCTTTTGCTCTCGCGTGCTAGGTGGATTTCTCGATGTCCTTGGCATCGGCGCGACTGGCATGGCCGTTCACGACTTAGGTGGACCGGTAGGGCTGCACTGGGCCTGTCATAACCCGGGGCGGCTGCAAAGCCTGGCGTTGCTCAACACGCTCGTCTACCCGCAACTTTCTTGGGCTGTCATAGCGTTTGTTGCGGCTTGTAGGATGCCGGGGGTAGGTATGTTGCTGGCCAGTCCAAAAGGGCTACGACTCGCCATGCGGGTAGGACTCGCCGATCCCAAACGGCTTACCGACGAAGTCGTCGCGGCTGTGCAGGCTCCGTTTCAAACCCGTGATGCCCGCCGGGCGTTGCTTAAGACGGCGTACGGTCTCGAGCCGAAGGGTTTCAAGGAAATCGGGCGCCTACTGCCGTCAATCAGCACTCCTGTCCGGATAGTTTACGGGGAACGTGACCGGATTCTGCCTGATGTCGCCAAGACCATGCAGCGTGTGATGCAAGACCTTCCTCAAGCCGAACTTACAGCCCTTCCCAACTGCGGGCATTTCCTCCAAGAAGACGATCCTGACGAGGTCGGCCACGTCCTGGCGGACTTTTTCTCACGTACCTAACCAAGCGACGGCGGTGCATGGCGATCCGAATCCCGGGGACGTTCGGCCTGATTTCGATTCTTGCAACACCCCCCCTCGGCAGCACTACTGAACGCTGCTGATGCACGGACCGTTAGCCAGATCGAGTGACGGCGGTGTGGGTTCCTGCCCTACAGACGCCGCGTCTTGGGGTACGCTTTTTCGCCGGCTCAGTGGCCCCCTTTTGTTGCCAACGCTCCGACCAGCGGCTTCGGTGCCTCTGGCTGGGCGCTTCGCCTCCAGGGCCGCGCGACCTTCGACGGCAGGAGCACCGGCGACAAAACAAGGAGGATATCGACCTAGTCCCCTAGGGGGAGCGCGATGTGCACGGTTGTGCCCTCGCCGGGTAGAGAATCCATCCACACCTTTCCATTGTGCCTTTCAATGATCTTCCTAACGATGCTCAGGCCCACACCGGATCCTCCGCCGAACTTGTCGCGGGGGTGCAATCTCTTGAGCATGGTAAAGACCTCTCGCCTGGACCGTTCCCGCATGCCTGTAGCGTCCAGTAATTGATGTCCGTGTATGTCGGCGGAAAATACGTGACACGTCCCCTATTCGAGACCGGACAGGTAAAGCGATAGGAGGGACGATATGTCGTTCTGGAAAAAGACAAGGTCATCGCGTCCGGCACCCACGGAGCTTGAGGCGGGACGTGTTCAGAAAAGAAAAAGAAGTGTAAGGCGCTCGGCGGTCGTGGCTACCTGAAAGCCTCGTATCAAGTTGAACGCCAGTACACTTACGATCTGCCAAGCGCTGTTCGCCGCATACTTCATCGTCGGCAGGCAGTCGAAAGCAAAGCCGTCCTTGAGTTCTCCGAGGGCTTTCTCATGAGCGCCGCGTCCGCAGATGAATCGCCATAGGTACGGTCCCGAAAGCTGCTTGTTCGTCACCACCGCTGAGTACTCGTAGTGTCCGTCGGCCGGGTCGAACAAGTCGAGTTGAAAGTTCTTGGCGGTCTCGTGATGGACTCTCTTGCGGTAGACGACGACTCGGACATATCGGTCCCAGGGCTTGAGCAACACGCATGCCTCAAAACAGCTCACGGTCACGTCGACTGGTTGCCAGAATCGGCACCCTTGGATCAGCGCCTTCATCCCCACCCACCGGAAAAACGGCACCTTGATCGCGTACTCGGCATGGTTCCGGTCGAGCAGCTCGAGCACGTCACGGCGGAAAAACGCACCGTCCATGCGACATTCCAGCGCATACCCTGTCCCCAGATTACCGCGAAGCTGGCGAAACAGATCCCGCAGAAATCCAATCGAGGCCTTGCCATCATGAACGTTGCCCGAGCGATTGCGCACCCTGAGAATCTGCCCGGTCTGCGCTTCGTAGACGGTGATCGGATAGTAACTGGGGACCTTGCGATGGTGTGGATTGTAGCCTCGCCGAGCTCGCTCGACTTGGAGCCCGGTCGAAACTACGGTCCCGTCGACGTCGATCGTCAGGCGCTTTACCCCCGAACGTCGAATCGCATCGGCGACGAGTTCCTCGTTGAGATGGAGCAGGCCGTCCAGGTGACGCATCCGCAGCCGAGCAAGCCAACGGCCAACCGTGAAGGGCGTCGGCAGACGCCTCAGCCCACACAGACGAAGGGCCAACGGATCGCCGTCGAGGTAGAGAAGATGACGCACTCGGCGGCCACCGGTCACGACCAACGTCAGCAGCAACAAAATCATCGACACGACGCCAAAGTCCGTGCTCGGCATCGCTGTTCCCAGGTGCCGGCGAATCCGCTCGGTAAGATGGATCGACTGAAAGTAACGGCGGAGCAACTCCAAACCAGCGAACGAGGTCAGGCCCGAGGCCTGAAATCGAAGTGCAAGGTCGGCGTTGACACGGGCTCGAAGATCGGCTTTTCTGAGTCTCACTGGTAATGGCCTTTTGGTTGCGGTGTTTTTTGTTGCTAGCACGACAAGTATACCGCACCAGAAGGCCATTTCAGTTTCTACCGCCATCCTTGCGCACGAGTTTTTAAGTTACATCGAGGCTAG
>JBHHVL010000109.1:0-2954 GCA_046754245.1 Binatia bacterium
ATGACTTCCGCCGCTTTTTTGATGGCCAAAAAAGCGGCCTGCACCACCGGCTCCTGAGCGGCCGCCACCGCTGCCAGGCTGGTCACCACAGCCCCGAGGAAGAGACGGATCGAGCTAGTCTGGAGTTTCGCGGTTTGTCACGCCGCGAGCAACCAGTGCGGGAGGAGGGCGTCGATTTTCTCGCACAGCGGTTTGAGGACCGGGTGCTGAGAAAGTCGCGCGATCCAGATTTGACGCCGCAGGGCGGCGAGCATGTCGGTGAAGGACGGGGTGTGCTTGTGCCGGTACCAGGGAGCTTCGCTTCGCACCCTGGCGACGTCGTCGTCGCGATGACCATGCTTGAGGTACCAGAGCACGACGAGCGCATAGGCGGTGAAGCCGAGGATCAGGGTGTGGTTGACGGCGGTGGCGCCTTTTTCGCCGCGCGGGTTGGGTCCCGGACGTTTCTTGGGACGGGGCGTGCCGGCCTTGCGGCGCCACCAACCATTCTGGGGATCCTCGAGCCCCATGGCCTGCTTGGTGTTTCGGAAGGCGACCTCGATCTCCCATCGGCGCGCGAACTGAATCAAGATGTCGCTTGCCGAGCTCTTGTCGTCGGTGCTGAAGAAGGCGCCATCGCGAAGGCGTCCGGCGGCATCTCGGGTGACGACGACGGACAATCGTTGGGTTCCGGCGACCGTGTACCACAGCGCCAGCTGTGTCTTGACCAGGAGGGTGACTTGCCGGCCGTAGATGGTGAGGGTCCGCTTTCTCCAGGGCGTGGAGGTTCGCGCGGCGAGTTGTTTCGGCGACGGCAGTCTCTGGCCCTTGAGTCGTCGGCGTCCTCGGCCTCGATAGGGTCCGGGCTGGTCATAGAGCGCCGCGTCCATGCTCATGGGCCCGGTGAAAGAGACCTTGTCGGGCAGCTTGCGGACCACGGTCTTGCAGGCGTATTCGGCGTCGGCGACGACGTGGAGTGAACGATCAGCGGGCAGCCAGCCGGCGAGCAGCTCGACCAGTTCGGCGGCCATCGCGGTGCGTTTCCGGTACTGTGCTGCCGGACACCGCTTTTTGGAACGGTAGAGACGGATGAGTAGGGGCAGGGCCAGGCCGCGAGCCGGATTCCAGGGAAGGGGAAGCCAGACGGCGGCGACCACCCAGTTGTGCCCGAAGGCGAAGAAGCCCTTGCGGCCTTGCGAGGTTCCCCTTCCGTAGGTCGAGGCGTGAGCGTCGTAGTGCATCGCCGCACCGAAGAGGTGGGGGCCACTCTTGTGGCACAGAGTGTCGTCCAAGATCAGCGTGATCCGCGGCGGCAGCCACGGTAGCAGGAGATCGAACAACACCTCTCCGAGGGCGTCGATCACCCAGCTGCCGTGAGACAGGAAGCGGTAGAAGGAGGCGTGGTGTTTCTCGGGCACGAAATCGCCGCTGGCCGCCTGAATCACGCGGCTGATACTGTGCCGGGCTGGGCACAGGATCCAACCGCTGACCAAGGTCGCGAAGTTGTCGCCTCCAGGCCGGGTGAAGCACGGCGCGAACGCCACCAGCAGCGCCTGGAGACTCGAAGGAAGGGCGGCCTCGAACATGTCTCATCTCCCCTGAGGCGGTAGAGGAGTTCCGCCGTCCATTTTCTCCACCGTCCGGGCAGAGGCTATTGCGGTGCGCAGAGTCGTTGGCGGAAGTCTCGGTCGAGGGGGAGGAGGAAGACGTCCTTGACCGGCACGGCGAAGCGCTTGTACCGATCCAGCTTGCCGCGACCCTGGGTCTGGCCGACGGGGATCCAGTTGGCCGCCCGGTAGCAGGTGCCTCGGAAGCGCTGCTGCTCGACAAAGGTCTCCAGCAGCACGGGGCGGTAGCTGTAACGCCGCTCCCAGTCTTCCGGCAGCCGTCTGGCGAGGCGCGCCAGCAGATGGGAGGCGAGATTGGGAGAGTGGATCCAGGGCAGGATCAAGAAACGCGCGTTGTTGACCACCAGAGGCAGGTGGTTGCGGCGCTGCTCCCGGGTCCAGCCAATGAAGCGGTCGCGGGGGGCGACCGTCCACGCCGCGGCACCAAAGCCGACGGCGGCCAGCAGCTGGTCGCCTCGAGCAATGAGATAGCGGACCTGGGCGCCGGGTAGCGGCTGGTACCCCAGGTAGTGATGGCGTTCGATCAGCTCGTTCCAGAGACCGGAGTCCTGGGGCGTTTCGACGCCACGAAACACCAGTTCCCCCAGACGGCCTACCGGTGCCGTCAGCGGTTCTTGCGGCTCCGAAGCCGGGGTCAGTCGCGGACGACGGTGACCGTTGCCGTTTCCTTTGCGCGGCGGCGGCAGCTGCACAAGGCCGTCACGCTCCATGCGCAGCATGGCCACGCGGCACGACATGTCCTTGCGCCGACCGTCGGGTCGCCGCCAGTCGAGCAGGTCGCACACGTCGCGGGACAGCTGCGCTCGGGTCTTGGCCGGGTCCGAGGTAATCAAGCCGCGGACCAGATCCATCTCTTGCGCGCTGAAAAGGCGTCCGCAGTAGCGCTGAGGAACCGATGCCTTGGCGTCCATGTCCCAACGATAGGAGATGGATCGCTGTGTGTCCAGTCCCTCGAGCCATCCTCTCGGCCGAACGCCCGGGCCGACCCCGAGGAATCACTACGAAAAACCGCGAAACTCCAGGTTATGGTCTGGCGCATGAGCCCGTAGGAGCGATGAAGGAGGGGTAATGCCCTCCGAGGCCGTGCGTGACACGGCCCTGGCAAGGCGGTAACTCCGCAGGCCAGGCAAAGGGGCTCTGGGCACCTGGCGGTCTCAGGATGGTCAACGGCGGGAGTCGGAGGAGCCATCCGGTATAGACGAGCCTGTCGGCAAACGGCACCTGGGAGGGGTGGACGCGGGCCAGCGCTTGAGCTTCCCCAGGTGTCGGAAGGCCGTCAGAGGATAAGCCAGGGTCAGAACCGGACTCGGGAAATCCGACCGTCCGGGATCGTAGGGGGGCTTGGCG
>JBHHVL010000110.1:0-2897 GCA_046754245.1 Binatia bacterium
GAGAACCGGAGCGCGTTGCACGCGGTCAACCACGTACGGAACCTGCTGGTTAGCGGGCATACCCAGGTGGTGGATGCGGACCTGAGCGGGTATTTGGAGACCTCTTCATACTGCACACCCTTTCATGAAGGTCGGTCGAAGAGTCCACGTTGGTTATCTAAGACCTTAATTCGCAAGCCTTTACGTCTTCCACGACGTACGTGCACGGCGGAGAGTTCTCCGCGCTTTACACGCTGCAAAACGGTTTGGCGGGAGACGCCCAAGATACGCATCGCCTTGAACATGTCCACGTAGCCCTCCGGAGCATCTTCGACAAAGCGGTCGCGCAACTGCTCGGTCATTCGGATCCGCCAAGGAGCGCCGGGGGTGAGTTGCTCACCGGCGATGAACCCGTCGGAAAGCCAGCGGTGTACGGTGGAGGGGGCAATATCCAGGATCTCCGCGGCCTTCTTAACGGTCGCCAATTCACCCGTGGACGGGGTACTTGGCGGGGTGTATCGAGGAATCTTCCAGTAGCGGCGCAGGTTCCCAATCTTGTTGGCGGTGAATCGATCACCACGAGCGGTCCTGCGCCCCTGACGATTCACAATGCCGGCGATCATGGCATCAGAGTAGTGTGCCGCAAGACGACGTACCAGTTCAATGGTGTCTTCGTCCGTGCGGATGGGCGGCACGTGGCAGGATCGCAGGCCGACGTCCAGTTCAAGGATGGCGCCTCCCCGCCAGCGCAGCGTCAGATGAGCTTTGGATTCCAAGCGTTGCAGGTTGATGTTCACTTCTTCCAGCAGCGTACGCAGCAGTTCTTTTCGATCCCGGTCCGTCGTGGTCGGCGCCTCCCATGCACGCTTCAGGTCGGCACCCAGGTCGTGAACCTGCTGGCGTTGTTCATCGGTCAAGCAGCGAGGACGCTCACGCTCCCGGCGGGTCAGTTCGGCTTCGGCGACAGCCCGCTCGCTGAGCCGTTTTTCCCATTCGGTTTCGAGGGTACGGGCTACCAGGCGGTTCTCCGGCTCGACGGCGCGAAAGCGACGTTCGGCACGCTCGGCTTCGTAAGCGGCTCGTTCCACCTGCAACCGCCATTGAGCCATCTGGGCGTCATGTTCAGCTTGTAGGTCCTGCTCTGCCAGCAACGCGGCTTCGGCCCCGGCCGGTGTCATGGTCTCGAGAAAAGCTCGCACGACGGCTTCATCGATGCGGGCGCCTCCGACGCGAAGACACCAGGTGCCTCTGCCGTTGACGATCGAGTTGTTGGCGCAGTAGTAACCGGGGGTCGAGTTCTTACCCTGGTAGTAGACGCGAAGACGGCGACCACAGCGACCGCAGGTGGCCAGGCCCTGCAGCAGGGCTGAGCCTTCTCGAACCGCGCCACCGGCCTGGTGCGGTCCGGGACGGGTGTTGCGGGCGATGCGGGCCTGATTCATTTCGTAGGTTTCCCAATCGATGAAGCCGTCGTGATGCTCCGGAATGAGCACGGCCCACTCGGAGCGGGGCAGGTGGCGGGTCCGCTTCCTGACCCGGCCGGCTTGATCGACATAGCGCTCTTGGCGTGTCTTACCATAAGCGTACGCCCCGGCATAAACGGGATTGGTCAGCACGTGATGGATGGCCGTATAGCTGGCGGTGACCCATTGGATCTCAGCGGTGCCGTTCGACTGCAGAGGGAAGGAAAGTCCTTCGGAACGAAACCACAGCCAAACCTGTCGGGCGGAGCCCAGTTCGGTGAATTTTTCAAAGACCGTGCGAATGGCCCCGGTGACTGCCTGGTCCGGATGGAAGAGCACTTCGCCGTCCGCTTCACCCCAGACAAGACCGACAGGCAGGCCGCGACGCAGCTCGCCCCGTTCGGCCTTGTTGCGAATGCCGCCGTTCAGACGGGCACGAATCACATGTAACTCCGCTTCCGCCATGGTTCCTTTCAACCCAAGCAGGAGTCTGTCATTGAAAAGACCCGGATGGTATAGACCCTCCTCATCACCGATCAGGGTGTCGGTCACCCCGCACAGATCAAGCAGTCTATACCAGTCCACATTGTTGCGGGCTACTCGGGACACTTCAATGGACAAAACCAACCCGATGTGCCCCAACGCAACCTCGGCGATCATCCTGTCGAACCCACGCCGTTCGTCCGTGCCCGAGCCCGATTGGGCCAGGTCCTCGTCGAGAACGCTCACCTGATCCTTCGACCAGCCCAACCGCACGGCGCGGTCCAGAAGCTTGTACTGCCGGTCCGTGGACTCCCGATTGCATGCGACCTGGGCCGCCGTCGATTGACGCACGTAGACGTAGGCGCGGCGCTGCAAATGGCTCGGTTGGACCTTCTCGTTATCGCTCATGGTCGTCCTCCTCATCGTCACGGCTCAGCTGCGGATACACTGCCTGGCTGATCATCCGGGCCAGCAGGGTGATCAGTGCCGCGCGTTGCTCCGCGTCGAGATCCTCCCGTAGGGACGGCACTGGAGGATGAGGTTCCTCCGTGATCCAAAACTCCAGTTGATGTGGCACGCTTGCTCTCCTTTTTGGGCGACGCTTCGTCGATCGGCTCGCAACGTTCGAGCCTGTCAAGCAGAGCATCCACGACCTTGCGTGCCTGTAACAAGTCAAAGACCGAGCCAAGCTGCGTTGACGACCTGCCCTTTACGTCGCCCAGCGATGTCGAGCGTCCGTCGTTGGTGACCGCTGGCGGCCCATGTTCCACCTGTCCTTTGATGTCCGTCCACGCCGCGGGGATCAGCGATCGGCTTCCATCAGGAAGAACGAGGATGAGCTGCGGGACGCCCTTGCGATGCGTATGACCCAACACATCCAGCGGCGTTCCTACGAGCGGATGATGTGGACGGATGATCGTAACGCGTGAGGGAAGAGCCTCGATGTGGGTAGTGTGTCGTGTCTTCCTTCGA
>JBHHVL010000111.1:0-2797 GCA_046754245.1 Binatia bacterium
GAAGTGGGCTGAAAGCCGCAGCCGGTCGAAGCTGGCGTGCGGTCAATTGGACGAAGCGGCTACGCCGCAGGGGGGAGCGGCGGTTGTGGGGACATGATCTGGGAATCGTCAGAAGCGTGGTATCCTCTCGGGGCTTTCCGGCCGTGGGGCTGGAACTTTCATCTTACTACCCTGTTTGGAGGATATCACCATGACCGAACTCAGAAACCGTATGATCGAAGACATGGAACTCGCCGGCCTTTCCCCAGGCACGCAGGCGGCTTACATCAGAGCCGTGCGGCAACTGGCCGGGCATTTCCACCTCTCCCCCGATCGGCTCACCGAACGCCAACTGCGCGACTACCTCATGCACCTGCGTGACGTTCGGGCCGTCGCCAAGGGCACGTTCCAGCAGCATTTCTTCGCCATCAAGTTCCTCTTCGTCAACACCTTGGCCTACGACTGGCCGCTGCTCACCAAAAAAAAGTCCGCCTACCCCTACGCAAACGCCTCCCCGATGTTCGAAGCGACCCGGACTGCCGCCGCCTGATCGCCGCGATCAAGCAACCGGTCTATCGCGGCTGTTTTGCGTTGATCTACGCCTGCGGCCTGAGGATCAGCGAAGCCGTCGCACTGCCCGTTTCCGCCATCGACTCGAAGCGGATGCTCCTGCGGGTCATCGGTAAACGCAATAAAGAGCGAGCCCTGCCCCTGGCCGAGCCGACTCTCGCCATGCTTCGCAAGGTCTGGAAGATCCATCACAACCCCGAGTGGCTCTTCGCCAACCGCAACGGCACCTCTCATCTCCCCCGTTCGACAGCCCGCGTGGCCTTCAACCGCGCACGGACGGCGGGCGGCTTCAATGACCGCTTCACGCCTCACACGCTTCGCCACAGTTTCGCGACCCGACTCCTGGAAAAGGGCCTCGACATCCATGTCGTGCAGATCCTACTGGGGCATGCAAGCCTCCGCTCAACCGAAATCTACACGCATCTGAGCGAGCCCTTGCGTCGCGACTTGCGCCAATTGCTCGGCGACTGCTTCGCCGACCTCTTTTGACGGAGGGATCGGCTATGAAAGACAACCGTATCGAACTGGCGGACGTGGTCCGTCGGTTCAAGGACGATTATGTCGCCCGGTTCGGGCATCTAATGATGCCCTCCCACAAAAAGGCCCTCGCCGACATCGCCGCCTGTATGACCACCCAGATGGGCGGCCATCAATATCAATGTCGCGATTGCGACCACCGGTTCTGGGTGTACCACGGCTGCCGCAACCGCGCTTGTCCCGCCTGTCATGGAGGCCGGATGCGCGATTGGCTTCAAGCCAAGCAAGCGGAACTCTTACCATGCGACTACTACCACATAGTCGCCACGGTCCCCGAAGAGATTCGCCATCTCTTCCTGTCCGAGCAGAAGTTCATGTACGCCCTGTTCATGAAAACCGTCGCCGGCGCGGTCATCGACCTGACCCGCGACCGGAAGTACCTCGGGGCGACACCGGGCATCCTGATGGTACTGCACACCTGGACCAGCCAGATGCACTACCATCCGCACGTCCACTTGTTGGTGACCGGCGGCGGCGTCTCCGACGACCACCAGTCGTGGTGCGAACCGCCCGGGGCATTCCTGGTGCCGGTCAAGGCCCTCTCAAAGTTGATCGCCGCCCGGTTCCGTGACGCGCTGAAGAAGGCCAGGCCGGAGGCCTTCAGCAGTCTACCCCGAAAGACCTGGAAGCAGCCATGGTGCTCGTTCAGCAAGCACTACGGCCCGGCCAAGCAGGCCGTCGTGGAGTACCTGGCTCGCTACGCCTTCCGCATCGCCATCACCAACGCCCGGATCGTCGCCATGGACGATACCCATGTAACGTTCAAATGTAAGCAGCGGGACACGGGCGAGTGGAAGTTGTGCCGATTGACCGGCGTCGAGTTCCTCCGTCGCTTCCTCATGCACGTCTTACCGAAGGGTTTTCACAAACTGCGATACTATGGACTCTGGCATCACTCGAAGTGTGATCTTCAGCAACGAGCCCGGCTGCTGTTGTCGCTGCTCGGACGCACCCGACCGACCGAGCCCTTGCTCATCGCCGACGTGGCAGCGGAGGCAGACACCGCCTCCAAAGAACGAGATGCCTCAGAAGAGGGATTCTCACCGGCTTGTCCCCACTGCGGAAGCCATCGCGTGGAACATCTGCAAGAACGTTGCCGTGGCCCTGGCCCATAGGCCCGTAGCCCGTACGGCCTGACCATCCGGCCATCCACCTGTCTGCGTGCGCACAAGCAGGCTTGCCCTCGCGTCCCAGGACGGCGGCACCTATCGGATCCATGAAGCGCGTTCTCGCACGTCGCGGGAACGTCGCCAGGGGGTGCTGCGCCATCAGTCCCCCAAAAACCGCCTCCAATCGGAATCGCTCCTCGAAAAAGGACCGGTCCGACGCGAAACCCTTCCCACCACCAATCCTGCAGCGAGGCGCTTCGTCCAATAGGCTTATCGCGTCGGCTCCGCGACGCAAAAAGCCATATCTATTCTCGGCGTCGTCGAGCACGTCGATGAAACAGTGGAAGTACACCAGGTGCAAGGCATCGGGGGCAAGCCGCCGCAAGCGGGCGATGTGCTTCTTGCGATACCTATGATCGATCGTTTGAAAGGCCGTCCCGTGGGGGTAGGTGCCTTTGTATCGCGGATAGTCGATGCTGGAGCAAAGGTACATAACGTCCTTGAACCGGACGAAATCGGCGAGCCGTTTGTCGGACCACTTTCCGGTGAGCCGCGGGTCGGCGCGGAGGAAAGCGAAAGAGCCGTCGATGGTGAAATTGACG
>JBHHVL010000112.1:0-2758 GCA_046754245.1 Binatia bacterium
CCACGAAGCGGGGTTCTGTAGTCCCGAGACCGGTCTTTGCAGCAACCCGAGCTTGACCGACGGTGCGCCCTGCGACGACGGCAACGCGTGCACCGTTCTCGAAAGTTGCATCGCCGGGGTTTGTGTCGGTGGCGCGGCGCTGGACTGTGACGACGACAACGTCTGCACGACCGACGCCTGTGACCGGATCTTAGGCTGTCATCACACCGATCTCGCCGCTTCCTGTGACGACGGCGATGTCTGCACACCCGGCGATAGCTGTGACAGCGGTCGTTGTGTTCCGGGATCCACCGTGGACTGTGACGATGGAGACGACTGTACCGATGATGGCTGTGATCGGGAAAAGGGCTGTTTCAATCTGGAGAACCAGGCGTCTTGTGACGATGGCAACCGCTGCACGGTAGATGATCTCTGTGACAGTGGTAGCTGTACTGCTGGGCGTTACCTCGTTGAACAGTGTTGCGGCGACCCTGACGCCAACGGAATCGTCAGTTCGGCGGATGCTCTCTTCATTCTCAAGAGGGCGGTCGGATTGAGCGTTCAATGCCCGCTAGCGCTGTGCGACGTCGACCTAAGCGGGGATATTACGGCAGTGGACGCGCTCCTGACGTTGAAAGCGTCGGTAGGCTTGGCGGTGGAGCTTGTCTGTCACGATGCCGAGGGTAGTGGTGCGTCGTCGACAACTGTAACGACTACGACCACATCTACGACCTCGACTACCGTTGCTCCGTAGCTGAGAGGCGAACGGAGTTGGGCGGCTAGCCCATCGGGCCGCCGGAACTGGAGCCGCCGGTAGACGCCCTCGGTTCGGTTCTCAGTCTGGATCGTGCGCGATGGGCGACGGCGCCCTTGCGATACCTGGCGGTGAGCCGGTCCGCATCAATATCTCGACGCTAGTGTCACGCCTTTGACACGGCGAGTCGGACCGCCGTCACTTTTGTGCTTGAAAACTCTGAACCTGGCTCCTTTCAAGGGCCGGCATCGATCTTGCTCGTTACCGCCGAACGCCCTCGTAAAATGCCGCTCTGAGGCCAAAGCTTGTTACCCCTGAAGGCTCACAACAACGAGGACGCTGCGCGGGGTAAAGCTATGAAATTTCACAAAGCCTTCCTGGCTCTTTCACTGACAGCTCTTGCTATTGTTGGAACGGCGACAACCTCGCCGGCTGCATGCGGTGACTACAACGCCGATGGCGCGGTGACAGCCTCCGATGCGTTGGGGGTGCTCAGAATAGCCGTTGGAACCGGCGACTGCGCCAAGGCGCTCTGCGACGTCGACGACAACGGCACGATATCAGCGTCCGACGCTCTGAAGGTGCTCAAAAGGGCAGTAGGCCAGTCCGTGGACATGGTCTGCCCCGGGATAGCCGTGAACGACATTGCTGAACTCCCGCGCGCAACCAGCCAGGTGGTGGACGGAAACTCGGGTTCGGCTTTGGTATTCGGCCTGACGGTTCCCGGCGCAGCGGTGGTCGCCGATAACTCTCAGGGCATACCACTAGGACAGGTTGACCGTGACACATTTGGACCCGACAGCAGCATGGCGGCGTGCGAGATTGCAAACATGACCCGCATTGCCATGAACGCAGCTGCCGAAGCAGACAAGATTCTTTGCTATATACAAAACGCCTTTACGGGCGTGGAGAACCAGGGCGTCGACATCTACGACGGGAACTATCATGTCTTCGACCTCGATTTCGGTTCGCCATCACCTGGCGATGGTCCCGGCCCCGAATACGATGGCGGGCCGTCAAGCGTAAAGATGAAGATGGTCCGTACCGGAGAGACCATAACGGGCTTCGAGATGTTCACCTGCGAGGAGACCTTCGACGGTCGTAGACAGGGCGAATACATCAACCAGAGCATCGACAGCACGACCTTTTCGATGGTGGCTAAAGGGGTCCGCAGTGATCCCAATAGGAGCAGCGACTCCCACCAGGTTCAGGTGCAGGGCAACCTCAACGACTTCGGCCAGTTTGTAGGTACGAAGACCATTACCTTGAGTCACAACAGCAACTGGGGGGTCGACACCGGATACGGTGAGATGGTTGTCAGCCAGTCGGCCGACCGCGTGGACCTCGACGGGTACGACGCGGGTAGTTACGGCGAGGGCGACTGGGCGCGCAGCTACGCCCACAGAGTTACCGCTGCCGTTGAGCTCTTCGACACGAACGTCGTCGGGGAGACCTACCAGATCAGTCTGCTAGCCTTGGGCGATGGTGCCGCCAAGGTGAGCATGCGCGACGGCACCCTGTACAGCTGGTCCGATTTTACGGAAGTGCAGGGGTGGAACGGTGAAACCAAGCAGGTCGACTACGATGCAGCTGCGGATTTCGTCTCCGAGGTTCTAGACGCCGAACTAGTCGAAGTTGCAGATTCGGTCGCCATTCAATTCGAGGAAGGACAGGGCTGGGACTGCGTTGATACGGCGGAAGCGGTGGTGACGATTGATCAGCTGGCTCTAGACATGGCCTGTGCCCACCTGGATCTGGGCTACGACTGGATCAACTGCTTTGAACTCATCCAAGGCATAGGAGGGAGACCCGGGGGGCCGGGGGTGCCGTGTGATGGCCCCGGCTGCGAGGGGGGTTGTGATCCCAACGATCCGGCCTGCGACCCGGGCTACTGCGATCCGGCGGTGGATCCTTACTGTGACCCTGGCTATTGCGACCCGGCCGTAGATCCCAACTGTGACCCGGGCTATTGCGATCCGATGGTGGATCCTTACTGTGATCCTGGCTACTGCGATCCGGCGGTAG
>JBHHVL010000113.1:0-2746 GCA_046754245.1 Binatia bacterium
GGCGACTTGGCGGAGTCGCTCGATATCGGATTCGGTCGAGACGTTGATCACATCCCGAAAATAGTCATGTTAGGTACGCCTGCGCAAGAGGCATCGGCCTGATCTGTGTCGGAGAAAGAGAGATTCGACCCACCATCTCGCTTCCTTCGAGAAAGAGTGAAAGCTCACTCATCGTCAGCTCGACCGAAGCACGGGTCCGGGTATCGTCCCAAAGGCATGCGAAGTGGCCCTGCTCGAGCCGCTTCATGTAAATGCAAAGGCCCGTCCCGTCCCAGAGCAAAACCTTCGCTCGAGAACGAGCCCGATTGACGAAAAGGAAACAGTCTCCATCCAGCGGGTCGCGCTCGAGCTCGGCCATCACGATGCCGTAGAGACCATCGAAGCCCTTGCGAAGATCTGCGGGGGCTCCGTAGGCAAACACACGAAGGTTCCGGGTCGACCCAATCATCGGAGCCCCCGCAAGATACGAATGGCGTCCTCGACGCCAAGCCCTTCGAGACGCTCACCGTGCGCCGTGGCCAGCACCAGATCGACCCCCTCTACCGACGGCAAAGCCTCGGCGACCACGACAGGCTTCAGCTTGGCCCTCGGGCTACCCGCACGGTTCCATCGCTGCAAGAGCGAGCTGGAAAGACCCACCGTCTCCGAAACCTGTCTCCACGACTGCCCGGCCGACCGCGCCTGCCCCGCGTAGCCGAGCACGACGAGGCGCACCGCGTCGGGTATCCGAGTCGTCTTACCCCGGGCTCCAAGTGCTTCGACGGCTCGACGCGCTGCGCCGCCTGATGTCTCCAGGGCCACCTCCTCGATCGGTTCGAGAAAACGATGACCGATCACACCGCCGAGCTACACCCGGGGCTGGGCGAGCATTTACACTTGAACTCGCGCCGAATGGAGGTTGGAAAATGAAATTGTCTGCTCTCGGATTGGGTTCCTTTCACCAATCTCCGAGAGACTTTCGGTCGCTAACCTGCATTATGCACGAACGTTCGCTGAGGAGCTGAGTTTGTAGCGTTTCGACGCGCTGGGTTGTGATTGATTCTGGTCGACGTCGCTCTCATGGCTGTGACTCGCTTCGCCGGCACGGATGAGCCCCGCTCTTCCGTCCATAGTCGAGCATTGAGCACACCTCACCGCCTCGACGCGCGTCGATGTCGTGATCGATGACGAAGGGAACGGTCAGCCGGGAGTCGCGCCGACCGCGACGGCCACGCGCTGCCAGTCACTTTCGCCGATCCACGGTGTCGGCAAGTGGAGCACGACGCGTCGCACCGACTCCTCGACCCACGCCGGGAGCTTCAGCAGCTTCTCTCGCAGTCGTGTCACTTGCGCGTCTCGGTACTTCGTGTGCCGCGCTTGCTGCCCGAGTTCCTGGAGCAGCACGTACGCCGCCACCGTGAGCTGCACACGAAATTGGTTCGCGAGGAACGAGGAGCAGCTCGTGCGATCCATCGCGAGCCCCACCTTCAACTCCTTGATGCGATTCTCTGCGTCCCCGCGCTGGCAGTACCAGCAGTAGACCCCTTGGGGCGTGCGCTTCATGTTCGTAACCACGAAGCGAAGGTTGGGCTTGGGATCCCGCCCCGGGTAGTCGACCATCTCAGCCTTGTAGACGACGCGCCGAGGATGAGGCCAGCTGGTCTTCGTCTGGTAGTCGGTCTCCCCGAAGACCTGGGTCGTACGACCTGTTTGCCGGTGCGCGCGCTTGGCCTCGGCTTGCGCCTTCTTCGCTCGCTTCTTCAGCGGTGCCCAATTCGCCAATCCCACCACGTACTCGACCCCAGCGAGTTCATCGAGATAATCGAGCACCTCGGGGGTCCCAAAGCCTCCATCGAGCCGGATCCGAATCCGGGCCTTCGGAAACGCGGATCGGACCTTCGGAAGCAATCGCTCGAGCAGCGGCACCAGCCCCAAGGCGGCTCGTGCATCCCCGGGGCGAAGAATCGAGCAGAGGATCCGCTGCTTCGACTCCCGATTGAACTGGATCGTCCCCACCAGGGGGAGAAAACAATGGGTCCGGTAGTGGCCGTGGTAGAAGCTGAACGCCTGCTGACCGTGCGTGGGGTCCACGGTCGGGTCGAAGTCGAGGGTCACGACCTTGGCGTGCCGGCCGAGCCGGCGCCGGTGACGCTCGAGAACCGCGTCGGCGATCGTCTCGACGAGCCGGTAGAGCTCCACCATCCCCGGCGCGTTCTCGAAACGCGAAACCGTCGACTGGGACGCCAGCCGGTCTCCGTGAACGGGACTCCGGCCGACGAGCATCTTGTGGATCGGATCGTCGGCGAGGTCGTTGGCGTCGTTGCCATCGGGGTATCCCAGGGCGATGGCAAACAGACGTTGCTGAACGAGTTCGGAAAGACCGTGACGCACCTTGCCGGCCTGCCGTCCATCCCGCAGGCACTCGCTTACTCGTTCGCTCAGTCCAAGCTGCTCATCGACTGCCTTGAGCAACAGGGCTCCGCCGTCCGAACTGCTGTGCGCCTGGTCGAAGGCGGCCACGACGGGCTTCGAAATCAGGTCGGGAAAGAAAACAGTCTGTGCGGTAGAATCCATCATGAATGAAGGGGCCCTTGTTGGGGTGAAACGGGTGTTGCAACACGTTTCTACCGCAATTGGGGCCTTCTTCAATTCAAGAACGCGACTTCTTCACGAATAATCCAGGTTAAGAGGCACACACCTGGGATTTGATCCTGACGCCGTATACAGCCCGCTGTCCGCCGAATCGCTCTCAATTTCGCCGTTGCCG
>JBHHVL010000114.1:0-2664 GCA_046754245.1 Binatia bacterium
GAGCGGGCGGTAGAAGCTGGCAGACTGGGGGGTGTGGGTACCGCGCCGTCGCGTTCCTGCTCGTAGTCGGAAATCAGGGCGAATCCGCTCAGGCTGAGGCTGTTGTGATTCCTGCCGACGGCTACACCGCCTTCCGGATCCCACTGCGACGGGTGCATCGTTTCCTCACCCTCCCAGTTTCCCGACAGCAGTTCGAGACGCTTATGTCCCGGTGACGGACCTGGCATGTGCATGGCTTGACCCCCTGGCTTGTGAAGTTCCGGTTAACTCGCCGTGTGGCTACCGGCTCCGCTGTTTCCGCAAACATACACCACGGTACCGCAAAGCGGCAGAACGCTGCGGATTCCCACCGCCCGGGTCTTGCGAGGGAGTGCAAACGACCTCGATCCGGTACCTCGCTATCGCCTCGTACACGTTCACATTGTGAGCCGAACGTGCGGACACTTCGGGTATTGCGATACCGAGTTTTTGAAAGCGGGAAGAGACGGACGCTGCTTCGTGATCGACGTCCATGCTGGAGGCCTTCTCAGTTTGGCGGCGGTGTCGTTAGGTTAGCTGCGACTTGTTCGGCGACCCCCGTGTTGCGGTGCACCAACCGCTCCGTCCACCCTATCCTTATCCGTCCCAAACCCCTCTCTTCCGTCTTCTCGACGGCATCGCCTCCACCAGAAGTCCGAGCAAGTGTCCTACAATCCCTCCGAAAAGTGCGACCGGCACGGAGTAGAACAGCACGTAGACTACCGCGAGTCCCCAGAAGTCCAGTCCCCAACCCGCAGGGGTCAAGTCCCGATTTGTGTGTAAAAGTGAAAGAGGAAGCTCCCCGGTCACTTTGTCACGCTGCTTGATTGACCTCCCAGTTTTCGAGTAACGAAACGTCCACGTATCGGCGATCACTCCAGATCGCCGTGACCTTCAATGCCACCGCGGTGATCAGGCGAAGGGCGCTTGCCCGGTCTGGAAACGCTCCCACAGCTCTGGTGCGTCGCTTGATCTCTCCGTGCAGACGTTCCAGTCCGTTCGTTGAACGAATCTTCTTCCAGTGCTGCTTCGGAAACGAGTAAAACGTCGTTGCCGCGCCGAAACCATTTTGAAGACACCCCATTGCCTCCGGTAGCTCCTTGCTCCAGCGTCCCACCAGACGATTCAACAGCTTCCTGGCCTCGGCCAGGCTCGATGCCTTAAACAGGACTCCTGCCTCTCGAGCAAGACGCCCTCGAAGCCGTTGCGGCACCTTGGCCAGCACGTTGCGCATAAGATGCACCGCGCAGCGCTGACGACGCGCCTCAGGAAACCAGCGGCGCACCGCAGCTCCAAGACCCAGATGCTCATCGGTAATCACCAGTTGCACTCCCGTGATACCTCGCTCCACCAGCTGCTGCAGAAGCTCCGACCAACTGGCTTCCGATTCCTCAACGCCCATGGTAATGCCAAGCAGCTGCCGATGCCCGTTGGGACCCACGGCGTAGGCCACCAGGGCCGAGACGTTTTCTACTTTGCGGGCCCATCGGGCGTCGACATAGGTCGCGTCCAGGTACAGATATGGATGCTCACCCTCGATCGGCGCTTGCCGCAAAGCGTCTACCTCAGCTTCCAAACGCTCCGTTATCCGGCTCACAGTCGAGCGCGACACCTTCTGGCCCATCAAGGCCTCGGTCAACTCGCCTGTCTTGCGCGTCGAAACGCCGTTTACGTAGCCGCTGGTTATCATCTCGTCGATCTCTGCGGTCCGACGACGATACCGACCCAAAACCTCACCTGTCGAGCCGCCCTCGCGGGACCGCGGAACCGTCACGTCAATAGTGCCCAAGCCCGTCAATAAATGGCGTACATATGAACCGTTACGATGATCCTGTCGTCCGTCGACTCGCTTGTACCAACCGGCGCCGATCAGCTGTTCCAACTCCTCTTCCAAAAACATGTTCAGACTCGCGCGGATCGCGCCCCGAAACATCGCCCTCAGGTCCATCTGCATGTCCTCTTGCGCTACAACCGATATCTTGCCAACATCCTTCATGAGGAAGCTCCTTTCGTCGATCGCTGGCTTCAAACAGCGATCGGTCTCTCGGGTTACTTGAAATCTTCCCGAGGAGCTTCCTCTCTTTTTTCCCCGTTGTCCAGAGCCTCACTATCCCTGAAGACCTGAACAACTGATTTTACTTTTACACAAACTTAGGGACACTACCGCGGAGGTGGTGGAGACGGCGAGGGGGATGCGCTTTCCCCGGTGATGGTTGCAATACGGGTAGTGAGGGCGGAGGTTACCTGGGCGACAAAGCGCACAACGTTAATGGACCGGGGGACAATCGCAATCAGGCTGTCCAGAATGCGCAGCGTGCTGCCCCCGCATGTTACCAGAACAATCGGTTCTCAGCGTTGTTTCCGGATGGCGCTGCGCGCAATGCCGTGGAGTTGGTCGAGGTGGGCTCCGCCGTCTCCTTAACCGGCGACCTGGTGGCGATGTCAAAGAAAGCGACCCGTTCCGGTGTTGGCGGCACCACGACGCGCTACGCGAGCGGGTTCAACATGATTGGGCGCTACGCGGTTAAAGCGGGAGGAGGTTTTTTGCGGATGTCACCAACCGCGATTGCCCGAGGTGTGGGTATGGTTAACGGTATCGGCAACAGGCTCACTCCAGCGATGGCTGTATTCGGAGCTTTCACACTC
>JBHHVL010000115.1:0-2656 GCA_046754245.1 Binatia bacterium
CCATCGACGAGAGGGCGTCGATGTGGAAGAAGTGGATGGCCTCCGCGATGCCGTTTTCGATGATCATCCGCTGTGCGTATCGCGTGATCAGGCTCGTTGGCTTTGCGTCAGGATCATTGGTCAGAAGGATGGTGGGCTCTTCGTGCCCAAGCTCGATGATTGACAGTTGTCGAAGCTGCGTCTCGCCGTACCCCTTCAGCAAGATCCGTTCGTCGAGGACCTTGGGGGTACGGTAGGTCCGCGTGAGGTTTCGCAAAGTCACCCGTCGCCAGGCAGATGCCGGAAGACCATAGATCCTCGCGAGCATCTTCTTGGACCGCTTGCGCAGTGTCAGGAAGCGAATCCCCTGTTCGTCGAGTCGCCGCAGGTTGGCGTGGGTTGTCAGCCTGGAGTCGAAGACCAGTTCCTGCGGAACGGCACCCGTCTGCTTCTTCCAGAACTCGACAAACCGCAGGATCTCATCCGTTTGTTGGGACCGGGGGATCCCAGCTCTCGAGTAGCACAACACGCGCTCCTCGGCGTCTCGCGCGAGGAAGACGAGCACCCCTTTCTGGCTACGGCTCCGCTTGGAAACGTAGTGTTTCTCCAGCGGCTCCTTGTCCGTGTTGGCGGGGACCGTGTGGAAATCCAGGTCCAACGATCCACCGCGACTCAGCCCGGCTCTCTGGACCTCCTGGAACCAGCTTCCCATGAGCTTGACATTCCCTCGGCTGCCGATGCGGGAGCTGTAGGACGCCAGATAGGACCGCTTCGGAATCACGTTGAGCCCCGCAAAGAGAGCCAGCCCCTCATCGAACACGAGGTTCATGACGTGGCTCTTCCGCTCCCTGCCGATCAGCTTGAGGGCCAAGAGACTTCGGAGGACCTGCTCGGCGGGGATCTTCATGGACCCCGGAAGGCCGCCTTCCCTCGCGATTCTCCCAAGGTCGAGATCTCTCATGATCGGGACGAACAAGAACAAGCCAGCGACTCGCGTCCGAAAGCTGCGGGTCGACAAGTCGAGTTCCCGTCTGTCGGCAACCGCGGCTTGCTCGGGCTTCGTAGTGTCGGGTCGCTCGTCATCGGCGCGTCGCGGGAGGCGGGCGAAACCCTCTTCTTTGAGCAGGATCGCCAGCGAACTGATGCTGATCTCGTGGCCGGCCTCCTGCAACTCGCGTTGGATGTCGTACACCGAGAGGTTCTTCTTCCGCATGGCAACGGCTAGTTCACGCACGCGATCGCGAGAAGGAGCCGACTGTGGACCGTGACGGACGTCGCAGAAGAAGCGGGCCTCCTTGTCCTTCTCACGCCGGAAGCTGTGACACAAGACCCGGAAGCTTCCGGGTGTGTAGCCGAACTCCACCGCCACTTTGGCGGAAGGACGCTGGCCCACGAAGTAGGCGCGGAGGGCCTCGTACTGCCGGTGGAGGGGCTTCTCTGGCTCCAGGAAGAACCGGGCCTCGCGTGTTAGCTTATCTTTGCGACTCAACGGCATGAGCACATTATGCCATCTACCACCGCCGGTCGCAACATGTGGGATGTGGAGATATTGCCGATCCTTCACATTGTGCCCTCTCGGCACGGAATCCCTCAGGAAACAGGACATGACGCGTCGCTGTGGCAAACGGCGCGCTGCCGCAGCCTGTCCACGTTCACAGCTCCAGGCTCGCCGACTAGTCCCAGAATTCACTAACATGCGGCTCAGCACCGGCGGTGCTGTCCCGCGTCGCGTCCCGCAGGATCTGGGACCTCCGCCGGCCTCACGTGTGAACGGACCCTGCTACGCCGTTAGCCTTGTGCGGACCGTGGAAATCGAGGCTAGCCGAAGCCGCCAGCCGGTGATGGGTGACGCACCTGCGTCGCTTGTCGAGACCCGCCGCCTGGAGTATCCTTGGTCAAGGTTGACCAAGGCAGGAGTGGCATGAGTGAAGTGATCTACAACCTCTACGAGGCCAAGACCGCGTTGTCGAGCTTGGTGGACCGCGCGGCTGCCGGTGAAGAGATCATCATTGCCAAGAACGGTTCGCCGATGGCCAAGCTGGTCCCGTTTCCGCGGCCGGGGAAACGACGCAAGCCGGGCGGATGGGAGGGAAGCGTGCGAATCGCAGCTGACTTCGACGAGCCCCTTCCCGAGGATCTGCTCGGCGAGTTCGGGGGATGACGGCGACGGGACTGCTGCTGGATACGCACGTTTTCCTCTGGTGGCGGGCAAACGACCCGCAGCTCGGCGGCGAAGCAACCCGTGCCATCGCCGAGGCCGAGTTCGTGTTCGTCAGCGCGGCCTCGGCGTGGGAAGCAGCGATCAAGATGAGGCTGGGGAGGCTCGAGATCCCGGAGCCTATCGCCGCCGGTGTCCGGGACAGCGGCTTCGAGCAGCTTCCGATCCGCTTCTCCCATGCGGAAACGGCGGGCAGCTTGCCGGAACACCACCGGGATCCGTTCGATCGCATGCTCCTCGCGCAAGCGCTCATCGAGGGGCTGACCCTCGTGACGGCGGATCGGCGCATGGAACCGTACGGCGTGCCGATCCTCTGGAGCTGAGACGGTGGGATCGTGGTGCCATGGGGGTTGCCAACTGTTCATCTAACTTATCGTTTTTGTTCTGTTGTATATGGCTCTATACTGCACCTGTGAAGCTCTCGGAGTGGGCAAGACGGCAGGGGATCACCTGCCAGAC
>JBHHVL010000116.1:0-2656 GCA_046754245.1 Binatia bacterium
GCGGCTTCCAGCGCCTCGGCGATCTGCTTGCAGACTTCGAGCGCTTCATCAACCGGCAATGCCCCGCCACGCAGCCGCTCGGCCAGCGTTTCGCCCTCGACAAGTTCGAGTACAAGAAACCGTTTGTCCTCCGATTCTTCGAACCCGTAAATGGCTCCAATGTTCGGATGATTCAGCGACGCAAGGACCTTCGCTTCTCGCTGGAACCGAGCGACCCGCTCCGGATCACGAGCGAACGTATCCGGTAGCACCTTGATCGCCACCTCGCGTTCAAGCTTGGTATCCCGTGCGCGATAGACCTCCCCCATCCCGCCCGCGCCGATGGGCGAGACGATCTCATACGGGTCGAGGTTTGTCCCACTTGCCAGGGTCATGACCTTACATCTCAACCACCACGTTTCGCGCCGGCCGAACTTCGGGGACACTCACCTGCCTTCGCCGTGCGCAATTCACATTCGCTATTCATCATTCGCCATTCACTTCCCCGTCGGCACTTTGGCCTTGAGCTCCTCGAACCAGTTGAGCGTTACGTTGACCTGCATCTCGCGACCGGCCCCCTGGCGCGCAGCCACAAGGAACCGCCTCCCGTCCGCCGACACGTCGTATGGCCTGCCGGCGTCCAGCCAATCCGGTTTGGGAAGCTCTAGCTCTAGATTGGAGAACTCCAACACGACCTTCGTGTCGCCCAGCTCCAATCTCGGCTCGGTGAGTACGGAAACGGCGAGCAACCGGCTGGCGTTGTCGTCGAGGTAGAAGAGTGCGTCCCCTCCCGGCGCCCAAGCCGGATGCCAGCCGCCGTTGCGCGACACCCGCTCCTTGCGCCCTAAAGAGATGTCACCACCGGCAATCCCTCGGATGAAGACCTCGGCCTGCCCCTCCTCGTCGGAGACGTAGGCGATCCAGCGTCCGTCGGGAGAGAAGACTCCGGAGATCTCGCTAACGCCCTCAGCGGTGATTGGCTGCGGGCTCCCGCCATTGACCACATCGACTGCCACGAGTCGGAATCTGTCGCGCGGCAACCGCTGTGCGCCCAGCAGCACCTCGCCGTTCGGTGAGAATGAGAGCGGATCTACCGGGATTCGACTCTCCCCTAGCCTCAGCGCCGGGCTGCCTCCATCGGCCGGTTTTATGTAGAGGTTTCCTCCTGCACTGAAGGCGATTCGAGAACCGTCGGCGCTCCACACGCCGGAATAGACGGACGAGCGTTCTTTGCAGAACTGTTGCAGGATCGAGCGGCGCACGTCGTAGAGGGAAACGGAAGGATAGCGAGAACCTCGCTTTCGGTGAGTAACGGAGATTCGCCCGCCATCCGGGGAAACGCGAGGGTTGTAGTAAGACCCCTCGGCAAGCGGAAGAAACTCGACGTCACCCTCGCGGTCGATCCAGGCCAGTCGCGAGTCATGAATCCCCTGCTCGGGAAGATACACCAACGTGCCGTTGCGGCTTGCCGCGACCTCCCCGATCCTGGCGAAGATATCCATCTGGACGTTTGGAAGCACCGGGGCCGCGGGGCCTCGCACGGCAAGGCTGTCCAGATCGAAAACAACAGCGAAGAGCGTTCCGTCGCGCACAAATAGTAGGTGCCCGGTGGGTACGTATTCCGCGAACCAAACATCTTCGAGCAGCGTTCGGATGGGAGGTTCGGATCCGTCGAGCATCAACAACGCCAGGTTGTTGACGCCGGATTCGATGTTACCCACGGTGAAGATCGCCGCGCGCCCTCCTGGAAGAGATCGAACCCACGCGTGCGCTCCCTGTTGCTCCGCGTCGCACTGCGTCAACCTCTCCAGCGCTGCTCCCGGACCCCGCAGCCGAGCCAAACCGACGTAGGCGAGGGAAATCAGGATCGAGCCGTTCTCCGCCCAATCGAAGTCCCAGATTGCGGTTGCCGTTTCACCCTCGAGCAGCTTCTGCGCGGCGCCCCCCTCCAGCTGAGCCCTCCATAGCGCCCTCCCGCGCACAAACAGAACATCTCGCCCGTCCGGCGAAAGCGCGATGCAGAGGTTCTCCGCGCCCTCCGTGCCCGGAACCGCACGGACCTCGTGGCTGTCGAGTGAGCGGTAGTAGATCCGGCGGGGTTCTTCCTGGCTAAGCCAAACGACCGCGCGGCCGTCATCGGTGATGTCGAACAAACGGACGTCCATGTCAGTGGCGATTCCCTGCTTCGCGGGCAGCCCGAATGACAAGCGGTAAACGCTGTTGGGCGAGACCCAGTGCCGGTAGGCGGAGAGCCATCCGGCGACAGCGGCGGCCGCCAGCACAAGGGCGGCCACCTTCCAAGTCCTGGCGGGCATGCGGGTTGCTGTGGCGAATCTCTCGGCAGCCTCCAGACCGGGCACTGCCTCTGAGACTTCGGCCATCTCGATCCGCGCGTCTCCGATATCGTGGAGTCGTTGCTTTCGGTCCTTCTGTAAGCATCGCCGCAACAACGCGCGTACCAGCGGCGGCGTTTCGATCGACAGCCCATCCCAATCCGGGTCGCGTTCGAGGATCTTGGCGATTGTGTCGGATGCGGTTTCACCAAGAAAAGGCCTTATCCCGGTCAGGCATTCATACAGCACGCAGCCGAACGACCAGATGTCGGTGCGCTTGTCGAGCGGCTTGCCGCGGGCTTGCTCCGGGCTCATGTACGCGGCCGTTCCGAGAACGACTCCGG
>JBHHVL010000117.1:0-2574 GCA_046754245.1 Binatia bacterium
CAGACATTCCCGGCAGAGGTACGGTTCGACCATACCAAGCTTGCCGGAGAAAGCTTCACGCTCTCATCGCTCACTGTTCCTCAGCAGCAGACCTGGGTGTTCACGGACGTTGACTATTACGGAATCATTCCGCCCAACGGGCTTTTCGGGCCACCGACGCAGCTGCCCGACGCCGCCCTGGTCGGACTCGTGCGCTTCGAGCTCCTGTTTGCCGGCACGGCTCCAATGAAGACGGAGGCGAAGCTCATTTCTGCTTATGCGACGGCGTTTCAGGTTCCGCAGGACTCGTCCGGCTGGAGCTGGCTGCAGTCGCCAGTCGGGCCGCGACGTGTCGGCGGGTTCGGGCTGTACGCCAAGGCGCAGGAGCGCTTGTCAGTCGAGGCCCACATCCTGAATCGTCCGAAGTTTCCGATCAACAAGGTCGGTGTAAACATGCACGGATTCTCGATACCGAGCTCGATGTTCGAGGAGACGTGGCGCAGGAACATGGGAACCCGATAACGACGGAGGGTTGAAAAGACGGCATTCGGGTCACAGGACGATCTGCTCTCGGGAGATGTCGCTCCGGCAAGGTTGCTGTCGGTTGCGGCGTATCCGATCTTCAGGGGGCATTTCGTTGCACAGTGAAGAAGGTGGTGGACAAACCCCTTTCCCCGCAGTGCCGTCTTTTCAACCCTAAGTCCAAAACAAGGCAGGTCAATATGGCGAACGGACGATATGTCTTGGACCACAGAATGGGCTGGCCCAACCGTGGCGCCGACGCCATCGAACCGCACCCGTTCCAGCTCGAGCACATGCCGCGGGGCGTGATGCACAGCCAGCCGTACGCCACGCGGCTTGCGGGCCTGGGTGGTTTCGGCGCCGAGCTCAGCCCTGCGGAGAAGGCTGCAGCGGACGCTCTTGCGAAAACAGGCAAGCTTCCGCTGCCGCCCAAACCTGGCGACCCGAACTTCATCGGTCCGCCGGACCCGTCCAAAAGCATCCCGCCGATCGCATGGCTGCTGCTGATCGCCGCGGCGTTCATCTTCTACAAGACGGTGACGCAGGGGAAGAACCCCGGCCCAAACACCATCGCGCGCGTGAAGCGCGGCAAAAAGGGCTGGTACTACCAGCTCGTGCGCAAGGGCGCTGCCAAGCACGGCTTGTTCGCCTCCAGGGAGGACGCCAAAGCCGAAGCCGAGTGCAAGGGCTACCACATCCTGTCATGAGTAGCATGCACTACACATATGGGCTCGGCGCGACCGTGACGCCGGCGATCGCCCCGGTTCCCATTCCGATCCCCATAGGAAAGCTCCCCAAGTCCGACTTCTGGTACCAGGTCGGTCTAACCGTCATCTCCTCGGTTGCTGCAGGCGTCACGCTCCACTTTGTCATGAAATGGGTCAAGTGATACTGTCCGTGCGCAATCACGCAAAGAGGTAACAGATGGCCCATACGAGCAATCCAGAGTTTCGCCCCGAAGTCTTCAAGCCGGACGAGGTGAAGGGTGTAGTCGCGCAGAACTCGGTTCGCCCCGACCGCTACTTCTACCTCCTGTTCGACTCGCCGTCTGGCGAGGTCGTCTGGGAAGCGGACGGCTACTTCATTCAGGAACCCGGCAAGCAGCCGGAGTGGGTGATCAACTTTGTTTGTCCGCGATGCGAGAACTCGCTCACGATCAAGACGGAAAAGAAGCCGTTGATGGTCAGTGCACGCGGGCTCGAAACCGGCGAGCCGTTCATGTGCACCTGGTTTCAAAAGGGCAAGGGGCCCAAAGGCGGGATGCAGTCCAATTTGATCTGCGGCTGGAAGGCCGAGTTCGCGCTCCCGCGCGGTGATCAGACTGTCGAGGTCAAAGAGCACCGAACCGGCAAGACCATCAAGGTCAAGATCGACGCGATTGTCAGAAGGGTGAAGTGATGGACATGAAAGGCATCCTGAAATTGATGCTCGACCCGATGGTGCTTGCCGCCGGCGGCGCGTATCTGGGGCACGCGAAGTACAGCAAGAAGCACGGCAAGTACCTCGCGCCGGCGGTCGGCGCCGGCGTCGGGTTCATGGCCGGGAAGTTGATCCAGAAGCAGTTCTTCCCGAACCCGCTGACCCAGCAGCCGATGATGCCGGGCGCACCGGCGCCACCAGTCTCGGTCGGCCCCGACGGGATGCCATCCAAGCCGCCGGTCAACGGTGTTGGCGACTACTTCCACATGCCGGGCATGGCGCAGGCCGACCCCACGAACTACGAGGAGCTCGCTGACCAGGTGGCCGAGGAGGCAGATGGATCTCTCGGCGGCGGATTCGGCGCGAGCTCGCTGGGTGTCGACGCCGACGACCTCGACGAGGAGCAGGTCTTCGCGGACGCCGGCTACCGGACCGGACCGAACGGCGCCAACTAGTGGCCTGCCCGCGCTCAGGACCGGTCCAGTCCGGGATCGACTACGGCAAACGCCAGTCGGTCAGCAGCCTGGCGTCCCGGGCTCAGCGAGCATCCGCCAAGTACGGCCACATCATCAAGCAGTACGCTGGCGACGTGCCGTATGGGCTCATCTGCACGCGAATTGGACACGAGAGCAACAGCAATCCCAACGTCGTAAC
>JBHHVL010000118.1:0-2562 GCA_046754245.1 Binatia bacterium
AACGCCGCACCGATGATCTCCACAAGCCGCGCCGTCGTCGTGATGCGCTGCGCCCGCGCCAGTTCCCAGTTGCGCAACTGTTTCTCGACGGCTCTGGCAGTGGCTCGATCGTGGCGGAGTGCTCGGCTCGGCATGAGGGACCTCCTGTTCGCTGTGCGAGATGTGGATTCGTCTCTCTTCATTATACCGTCAGTGGCGGATGCAGCTCAAGCCCCCCCGTCCGAACCCAGCTTTGGGAAATAGCCCTGCTGGCGACCGTCGGCGTGGTTTTTCTGGCGCGGGCGGCTTGGGCGTGGGTGTGCGGGGGTGTTCCCGGCCCGGCCGGGCAATGGAAGCGAGGAGGTTCGGTTGTGCCAGAAGAACGAACGGCAATGAGCTTCGGAGGCGCATACGGCTCCGGGGCTCAGCTGGAATCCAGGCGGATCTGGATGTGTCGAGCCGAATCGAGCGCCTCGGCGGAGATGAGCCGGTAGCGGAGACAATCCAGGAGACGGCGGGCAATATTGCGGAGGCTGCCAAAGAGGGCTTGGACGGTCTTGCCGTATCGCCGAGCGAACCGCCCGAGCAGGCTGCCCTTCTCGACCAACTGCAGGATCAGGTGGGCGATCTGCAGCAGCAAGTAGAAGCATTGGAGCAAGCCTTCGTCGGAGCCGTATACGTGCTCCAGTTCATAGCCACCGTTCTTCTGGGTGTTGAATCCGGCATTCTCGATTTTCCAGCGGTCTCGCCCTCCCTTCTGGGCAATCGCATTGACCGTGTCGGCAGTGACGGGGAAGTCGGTGATCCAGGCGAAGGTTTTGCACTCATCCTTCACCGTCTGACGACATTGAATGGCGTTGAAGGTATGGCGTCGGCCTTGGTCGTCCTCGTAGGATAGACTGTTGATCCAACGGTATTCCAGGTCGGTTCCGTCCGGCAAGCGGATCCGAGACACCTGCTCCGGGCATTGGGCTAAAAGGGACTGGAAATCTTCCCAGACCGCAGGGAGCCTGCCCGGTTTGAAGGTGAGCACGTAGTTCCACTGGTTTTCCCCGCAGGTCTGCAGAACCTCGCCACAGGCGTTGAGTCCATCGCCGGCGATACAGAGCCGGGTCTGGGGAAAGTCCCGTTTGAGCTGGGGAGCCAGGCGAGCGAATGCCTTGAGCTCGCAATCCTGTTTGCGTTTTTCCTGTCCCTCTGGGGGAGGGGCGTCATCATGTCGGTTATCGATGAACTCACTGCCCATCGACAGAGCCAGCCCTGAGGACGTGACCAGCTTGGCTTCCAGAACATTGTGATAATAGTACGTATGCTCCCCGTGGGTCTGAGTCAGGCAGTGAACGCAATGTCGGCTCCGGAAGGAGACGTGGCCGGTCCCATCCATGGCGACGACGAACGCACCCAGCAAGCGATCCCGGTCCAGGACTTTGTTGCGAATCAATTGGCGGACCATCTGGGTCCGCAATTGGGCCAAGGGTTCGGGGCCCACCCCCCGCAGAAAGTAGGACAGGGTGCCCCAAACCGGTAAGGTCTCCTGGCCGGCCTGGGCCAGGGCGTTCACATTGGGCAGGACGCAGGTTTCTTCATCGCGCAGCTCGTAGTCCAGCTGACGCAGGCGCCCCAGCTTGCACAGAAACAGCAGCAGTCCCCACCAGATCAGAAACCGGCCGGCGTAGGTGACCAGGCGCGGATCACGCCGGTCAGGAAGGCGGTCCAGCCAAGGGGGAAAAATCCGGCCAGAAATGCCGGACGGTCTGACCGACGATCGTGCCCACCGCTACGGTCTTGTCCCGCGTCGTTTGTGGTGGGCCACATGGGTGCGGATGAGCGCTCGATTGAGGTCCGAGATCTCCGCGATGAGCTGCTTGAGACGATGATGTTGCTGTATCCATCCTTGGACCTCCTCCAACATCTCCAGCGGTACATAGGTCGTTTCGGTCTTTCCTTTGACCGATCGGGTGAGGTACCAACCCACGTGCTTCTCCCCCTTCTGGCAGCGGCATCCGGCCCGTCCGCAATGCTTGGCGATCTGGACGAGGGATCCGGCCAGGACGGGGCCGATCCGGGCCAGTTGCTTGACCCGGGCGTCTCTCATGCGACGAATGAGCGTGGGGTGTTCCGGTACCTTCATACGGATAAGCTAGCACACTTATCCGAATACGTCAACAAAAATCCGCTTGCGAAGAAAAATAATTTGCACCATCAGCAGGAAGGGAGCCGAACCGCCAAATCTGCCGCCCCAATCAGCCCGAACGCCGGCGGCCGAAGCCGGAAGGTAAGAGGTCAGCCATTTGCAGTGGCTTACCCGGGTAACTTCGGGAGTTTCCCGGTGGTCAGGTAGGTTCTGAGGGCGTCGGCGATGGTTTGGGTCGGGTTGAGGCCGCGGAGCTTCAGGGTGCGGTAGACGCTCATCAGGACGGACTGGGTGGCCGCGCCGCGGTCACTGCGGTTCGACTGACTGTTCTTCCGCAAGATGACGGCTGGCCGGATCTGCCTCTCTCCGAAGTTGTTATCCGCAGCTACGTAGGGGTAATCCAGGAACGTGAAGAGGTACTCCCCATAGCGACGCAGGCGTTTCGTCAA
>JBHHVL010000119.1:0-2555 GCA_046754245.1 Binatia bacterium
GGGTTCGGGTACACCGGCGGCAAGTCGGCCGTCTACGAGTTGGTCAAGGCGATTCGCCCGCCGAAGACCGAGTCGCCCGAGGTGCGGTTCGAGGGTGTGCCCGGAGAATTCAGTCAGCACGACTTCGGCAGCGTAAGGGTCACCTACGCCGACGGCTCCGACGAGAAAATCCACTTCTTCGCATCGCGTCTGAAGTACTCCCGTTGGACGCACGTGGTCACCGTGCCCAATGAGAAGGTGGAGCCGCTCATCCGATCTCTGCTGCAGGCCTTCGAGTCCTTCGGTGGCGTTCCGCTACGGGCGGTGTTCGATAATCCCAAGACGATCGTGATCAACCGGACGAAGGGGGCCATCGAATGGAACCCCACGTTCGCCCACGTGCCCATCGACTACGGCTTCGGCGTGGAGCTCTGCTGGCCACGCCGCGCCAACCAGAAAGGTTCCGTGGAAAACTTGGTCGGCTGGGTGAAGGGGAGCTTCTTCAAGGTCCGGCGTTTCCATGACCGTGAGGACCTTGACCGACAACTCGCCGCCTGGCTCGAAGAGGTAAATACCCAACGCCCCAGCCGGGCCACCAACGAGATCCCCGCCGACAGGATGCAAGCTGAACGCGAGCGTCTTACCGCCATGGCCATCCCGGTGGCGGAGTATCCGCTGCGGATCACCACCATGGTGCGCACGACCGGCTTCGTGGAGTACGAGCGAATTCGTTACTCTATGCCTCCCAAGACCATCGGTATTCCCGGCACGCTGTTCTTGTACCCGGACAAGGTGCGCATCATCACCAAAGATGGAACCAAGGTGGAACATCCCCGGCGTCCGGTGGTGGGCAACACTTCGTATCGCAACGAGGACCGCGTTGCCAAGCTGGCCGCCGTCCACGGCCAGCGGGCCAAACTCTATCAGAAACGCCAGGAAATCCTGGAATTAGGGCCCTCGGCCGAGGCGCTCATGACCGAGTGGGTTCACCATCCGAGGATGAACTGGAAGAGTCAGGTGGAGACACTGCACGATCTTCTGATCCTTCATGGGCCTCAGCGAACGCTGGGGGCGATCGAGCGTGTACTGCTCAACGGTACACATCACGTCAAGGCGATCACGTGGATCCTGGATCAGGAGGTGGCGTGATGGGGACAATGAATGTCGAGACGAAGTCAGAACCGTCGGCGCTGGCGCCCGAGCGGATTGACCTCGACGGCCTGCTCAGGCGTTTGCATCTGCCGACGATGCGACGACTGTATCCCGAACTCGAGGACCGCGCAGCGGCCGAGGGCATGAGTCACCGTGACTACCTGGCGGTGCTCGTGGCTGAAGAGGTCGCCCACCGGGCGGAGACGCGCATCCAGCGAGCCACGCGAAAAGCACACTTCCCGTTCCTGCGCACCATCGAGGAGTTCGACTTCAAACTCCAGACCTCCGTTCGCTTGCCGCTGTTGGGCAGCTATCTCGGACCGGAGCTGGTCACCGAAGGCCGCTCGTTGATCCTGGGCGGTCGATCGGGCCGTGGCAAGACGCATCTGGCGGTCTCGATCGCGTACCGCGCCATCCAGAACGGCTACGACGCCCGCTTCACAACCGCCGCGGAGCTCATCGAGGAACTGTCGGCCGCGGCGGGTGAGAACCGGTTGGGCGAGGCCCTCGCTCCGTACGTGCAACCGCACGTTCTGGTGATCGACGAAGTAGGATATCTGACGTACAGCGCAGACGCAGCCAACGTGCTCTTCCAGGTCGTGGACCATCGCTATCTGCATAAGAAGCCGATGGTGTTTACGACGAACAAGGCACTGACCCAGTGGGGTAGGGTTCTGCACGACGGCGACCTGGCAGAGGCCATCACGGATCGGGTGCTGGAGCGAGGGCGCTTCATCCCGCTTCGGGGCCCATCGTATCGAACACGTCATCTGAAAGGTACCGAACTCGGAGGG
This sequence comes from Binatia bacterium, assembly GCA_046754245.1. Taxonomy (GTDB): domain Bacteria; phylum Desulfobacterota; class Binatia; order UBA1149; family UBA1149; genus JBHHVL01. The sequence continues at coordinate 1,926 of JBHHVL010000119.1, forward strand.
CGCGATGAACGCGCCCCTGTTCCAGGAACAGGAGATCCGGCGAGTGGTTGAACCGGCGTCCTATCGCGGCTACTTTGCCGTTGCTCGGAGAAACGGAGGCGAGCTCTGCTGGAGAGCAACTCGTCGAGGGATATCCGAGCCGGGCGGTGGCGGATCTACGTCGAGGGAGGCTTCCGGGTCTCCCCGCCCCCATCCCGTTACTGTCCGTTCATGCCTCAAAAAACTCCCGCCGAAGGCGGAACGAATGGCCCGTTGGCCCCGCCCCCTGAGGTGGCCAGAATTTCCGGAAAAAGGTGGCCATATTTTCCGGAACGCGCACCCCTCATGGCCTTCCGGCTGGACATCGATCCTTCGACCGCCGGTATCCTCGACAGCCTCCCTGGGGCGACTCAACGGATGGCACCTCGCCAAGCTATCAACGAACTGCCTCTCAGTGTCTGTGACCAAGCACGAAGCAACAGCATCCAAATAACAAATCAAGAAGATAAAGAAAGAAAAGAAGCAAGCGTGGGCTCACTTCTCTTCCTCCAGCTCCTTGAGCCAGACAACTACATTCAAGCCCACGAAGTCCGGGTCGTCATCGCACTTCTTGGCGATGTTCTCATACGCAATCGTTGGCTCAAAACCTCC
>JBHHVL010000120.1:0-2495 GCA_046754245.1 Binatia bacterium
AGTGTCTATTAGATTTTGGTGCAGAGTGTCTCATTGAGCTTGACGACCTACAATCGTAGGCGGCACAGATATTGGGATGCTCCAGGGATGAGGCCGCTTTGGCTTCCTGGATGAAACGCTTCTTTGCGGCCTTTTGAGGAACCAGATGAGGAAGGAGAAACTTGAGGGCCACGAAGGAGTCGAGCTTGAGATGCCTGGCTTTGTAGACCACCCCCATCCCACCTTCACCGAGTTTTTCGAGGATCTTATAATGGGATACGGTTTGACCGATCACGAGGCTCTCACCAACCAGTCGAGGATGAACGGTACGAGGAGGTTCATCTAGAACTGGGTCCAAGGATACGCTCGGATATTAACAGCGATGTAAATGGGTGTCAAAAAACGAGACCGCAGAGTATAGCGAACCTCAATCGCGCTATTCCGCAGCATTTCGCGCATTATGACGGGCTGTAGGTGCTCTTAGGGAAGATAGATAACGAGTTCCAGAACTATTTTAACCTCCACTGGATCGCCATCTTTATCATATACTCGTTTGTCGCAGCGATCGTCCTCAAGTTTGTTATTAAGTTCGAGATCTGACGGGGCGCCCTCACCCCGGCCGGCCGGCCACGCGTGTCAAGGCGATTCGGGGGCGCTGCCCCCGCGCACGAAGAGAAGCACCACGGCCGCCACCGCCGCGAGCCCCGCGCCGGTCCCGAAGGCGGCACCGGCGCCCCAGCGCTGCCAGAGCAGCCCGAAGGCGAGACTCGCCGGGAGCGCCGCCACCCCCACCGCCCCGTGGTAGTAGCCGAAGGCGCTGCCCCGCCACTCTTTCGGTACCAGGTCCGCCACCCACGCCTTCTCCGCCGGCTCGGTCAGGCCGAAGTAGAGACCGTAGGCGAGGAAGACCGCTATGAGCCCCGCGCGGGACTCCACCACCGCGAATCCCAGGTAGACGGCGGCGTACAACAGCCAGCCGGAGAGAACCATGCCGCGGCGTCCGGTGCGGTCCGAGAGGCGCCCGCCACCCCAGGTCGCCACCATCCGCACCACGTGGTGGAGCGACCACAGGACGGCGACCGAGCCCGGGCGGACCCCCTGCCCGGCGAGGCGAAGGAGCAGGAAGGCGTCTGTGGAGTTGCCCAGCGTAAAGATGATGAGGGCGAGCACCAGGCGCTTGAAGTCGGGCCCGAGTCGCGCCCATCCCGTGCCGGGATTGAGGGGCGTAGGGACCACCGACGCCGCCGGGTCTTTCACCACCGTGACCAGGAGCGCGACCACCACCGCCGACGGCACGGCGGCCAGCAGAAAGACATGGCGGAGGGTCAGTCCACCCAGGCCGAGGAGCGTGGCGGCCACGAGGGGACCCACGACGGCACCCCCATGGTCCATGGCCCGGTGGAGCCCGAATGCCCGCCCGCGCATGGCCGGGCTGGTGACGTCGGCGATCAGGGCGTCCCGCGGCGTCGTCCGAATGCCCTTTCCCACGCGGTCGGCGAAGCGCATGGCGAGGACGAACGGCCAGGCCGTTGCCAGGCCGATCAGGGGGCGCGCCAGGCCGGAGAGGCTGTAGCCGGCCAGCACCAAGGGCTTTCGGCGCCGCAGGCGGTCCGACCACACGCCGGAAAAGACCTTGAGCAGCGCCGCGGTCGACTCGGCGATGCCCTCGATCACGCCCAGCGACAGCGCCCCCGCCCCGAGCAAGCCGGAGAGAAAAGCCGGGATGAGCGGGTAGACCATCTCGCTCGACAGATCGGTAAAGAGGCTCACCAGGCCGAGGGCGATGACCGTGCGCGGCAGGCGCCCCCCCGCGCCGCCTATCTCACGGCTTTGACTCATTGAGGAGCGCCGCCTCGGGTATCGTCATGCGCGAGCTGTCGAAGGGGTTCTGGAACGACCAGTTCGAGATCGCGCAATCGGCGTAGGCCTTCTTCCACCTGTAGAACGTGGCCTTGGGTACCTCGAAGAACCGATAGGATTTCGCATTACTGCCAATTTCTCGGGCAAACTCAAGAACGTTGTACTTGAATCTAAGCGCTAACGCCTCGCGGACAACTACTTCTTTGTTCACGGGTCAAACCTCCTGATCGTTCACTAATAATTAGCACAGAATGTCTCAGGAGGTCTGGTATTCCTACACGAGCGGTAATTTTGGATCCGCCTAATGGGCCCTCGCGCTCCCCGTCGTCAACCGGGACCAGTGGCTCCGTGCCGAGGAGCCCGGGCTGATCGGCATGAAGAAAGCAACATGTCGCCGTCCTGGTCGCCCGACGGAATGGAGATTGCGTACAGTTCCGAGCGGACCGGCCAGCGAGAAATCTACATCCGCTGGCTCGAAACGGGCGACGGCGTCCAGCTCACCACCGACGGGGGCAATTCGTGGCCGGTCTTTTCGCCGGCGGGCGACGCCGTGGCGTGGGTGAAACAAGGCGTCGGCGTCGACGTCTTCACTCGGGCCGACGGCCGGGTGCTCGCGCTGACTTCGGAACGCGGCGGAAAGGGGCTGGGCATCTGGA
>JBHHVL010000121.1:0-2455 GCA_046754245.1 Binatia bacterium
GCCGGTTCCCCGGGTCGTGTTGGTGTGAAGGTGGGTTCGCAGCTACTGTCTAGATTGCCCGAGCGCACGAACACTTGATAGACCTGGGATGGTTTTTCGACTCGTGGAAGGCCGAGCGTCGCCAATTTCCTGCCCTTTGCCTCCCCTCCCTTTTCTCCCCAACCCGGTGGTCAACCCCCCCGAAAGGATGGTTCGCGATAACCGTCCGATTAATAAAGAGAATTTGGACGCCACCAGAACTGCCTTAGTTTATAGGCACTTAGCCTTCATCTGGCCAGACTGTCCTCCTGGGACTGGAACGCGCGAGCCGCTCGCTCCCTGCCTCGCGCGTTCTCGGTCCGGAGCCGCGCTCGACGCCGCCGTCGAGCGACGGCGTTGCCCGCGCCCTTGCATTGCCTCGCGCCCCGGGGCACCCACTGGCCCCGTGAGCGGCGTTTGCGATCCGGCCCTTTCGAGAGGCGTCGAGGCCTTTTTCAAGGCCATCGGCGCGGCTGACGTCGAGGGAAGACTGTCGCTTTTCAGCGCCGACGCCGTTGTCCACGACCCGGTGGGATCTCCCCCCGCCGAGGGACCCGACGCCATACGAAGGCTCTGGCTGGAGATCGCCGGGCTCTTCGAAAGCCTCGCCGTTACACAGCACGAGACCTTCTACGCGGGGAACGGCGCGGCGGTCAAGTGGGTGGGCCGGGGCCGGGGCGTCAACGGCGCCGAGGTGGAGTTCGAGGGAATCGACGTCTTCGAGTTCAACGACCACGGCTACATACAGACCCTGATGAGCTACTGGGATCCCGCCAAGGTGGTTCTCGACCTGGCTGGGGAGAACGAGGATCCCGGCGGAGCTGGAGTCGGGGGCTGAGCCTCGGCGAAAGCTTCAGGAGAACCGCGTCCGGGCCGCGTCGCATATGTCATTGTAACCGCACCAATCGCACAACACACCGGGACTGGGGGGGAAAACCGTAGCCGACTCGATGGCACCGATTCGCGACGCGAGCTGTTCCTCTACGGCCTCGCACTGCGAGCGTCTTACGCGAGCGCGCAGGCTCCTCGTCGAAGTGAGGAACTCCAGAACCAGCTCGACCTCCTCGACCGCGTTCTCCTTGAATATCGCCAGGGCGTACGCGTGCAGCTGGTCCGCTTCTTTCCCCGCGAACGATCTGGGCGTGCGCCGACCGGTCTTGTAGTCGATTACGTGGAATAGCCCCTCGGAGTCCCGAGCCAGACGGTCGATGTAGCCCTGAAAACTGTAGCGGTTCTGGAGCTCGACGACGAAGTGGTGCTCGACCGCGACGGTCTCCAACCGGTCTTCCACAAAGCGGCGCCGGTGATATGAATCAACGAGTTCCGCCCCTCTGCGTCGGTGGGATTCGAGGCTGTCAACGCCCCGGACGACGCGAACCGTCTGGGCCCCCAGGATCGCCCGGTCCCAGTCGTCGCAGTACCACGTAACCGCTTCTCGCGAGTCTGGCTCGCGTCCCGCGACACGCTCTAGGTACAGCCACTCGATGGTCGCGTGCACCCTCTGACCCACGAAGCCCTCGACCGACTGGAAGGCCTCTTTGACACCGTCGATGTAGCGGTAACGAAAACGGCGCGGGCACTGGCTGAACTGAGAGATGCGGGAAAAACTGTACCTGACTTCTGGCATCGGCGCAGGCCTTTGTCGCGTCCTACGTCAACGAAGTCAATGCGCCCCCTCGCGAGAACGGCAAGATACGGTGGCCCGCCGCCAGTGGCGATCCGCCCTGGGCGAGCCTACCGGGGGACGCGCGGTCGACCCTGGTCGAAGTAACGCTTCCCTCGATAGAGAAACCCGAGGCTGAAACAACAAAAGGGCAGGAGGAACGCGTACCACAACAGCAGCCACGCTAGACCTTGGGCCTGAAAGTCTCGCACCCCCCAGATCGTGAAAGAAGCGAGCAAGTAGCCCAAGTAGCCGATAGCCACCAGCCGCGCCCAGGGCCGGCGATGCCAGAGACCCCACGCACCGCCAAGGTAGACCGCCAGCCGTGGGACGAACGCCGCCAGGGCCGCTGGGCCCGAGAACCGCTGTCCGAACCATTCTTGCTCGAAGTCTTCCAGACCGTTCAGGCCAAGGGAGAGGACCCGTGCCGCGGCTGCCGCCAGCGAGACCACCACGAGCGCCTTGATGAAACGCGGCCGAGCTCCTCGCTCGACACCACGTGCTCCGGAACCCGTCGTTGGCGCTTCCACGGCAGACCGTCGAGCTTCAAGAAAGTTCGCGCACTTTGGGACAGGCGGCGCCGACGTGTCTCACGATGTTCCAGGCCTGGTACACCTCGGGATAGAACACGGGCTTCCCGCTGGTCAGGACAGCCACGGTGATCATTCGTTCGGGGTCCGCCCAGCCCAGGATGTTGGTGAACCCGGGGTGGCCAAAGGCGCGAGCCGTGTCGGGACCGTAGAGGCTGAGGAACTCCCCACCGAGAAAGAACCC
>JBHHVL010000122.1:0-2366 GCA_046754245.1 Binatia bacterium
AACAACACTGCCGCATGTGATGACGGCGACGCGTGTACGACGGCCGATACCTGCGCTGGCGGAATATGTATGGGTGGTGCGCCTCGGGACTGTGACGACCTGAACGTCTGCACGGATGACAGCTGCGACCCGGTCAGCGGTTGCATCAATACCGACAACACGGGGACTTGCGACGATGGCGACCTCTGTACCGTCCTGGACACGTGCTCCGGCGGGGTCTGTGTCGCAGGAGACTCGCGCGACGTTAGCTTTGCGAAGATCAACGCGGTGATCAAAGATGGTCCGGCGGATGATCGTATGATCATAAAGACTACGGTCGCTTCTTCGGATGTGGGAGTGCTGCCGGATGTGGGCGGTCTGGAAGTAATGGTCGTACGGTCAGACGGTAGTGCTCTCTACGCGGCACGGGTGGAAGCTGTAGATTTCGTGAATGCTGGCGGTAAGGGTACGCGATTCAAGTACAAGGACAAGACGAAGTCGCGCCCTGACAAGCTCTTCGTGGCTACGGTGAAGATGGTGGCCAAGAAGGGGATAGCCAAGGTGAAGGTGAAGACGATCGGAATGGAGTTCCCCGATATCACCGTGCAACCATCTCTGTCTGCGTCGGTGATATTTGGTGATGCTTCCAGCGGAGACTGCCTTACCGCGTTCCAGGCTGGGTGCAAACCCAATTCTAAGGGGACGAAAGTCAAGTGCCTCCTGCGTCAGTAAGGAAGCAGGTCCGATAGATCGAGCATGAGGTCCCGTTGTAGCCGAAGCGGGACCGGTCCCAAGGAGGCCGTCCACGGGGAGGGGGCCGGGATGGCATGCCGGGTCGGGTTCACCCCCAATTGCGCGTGGCAAGGCGTAGCCGCGGATTCGGAAAAACGCTCCGGAGATCGCAGCGTGGGCGCGGTCTCGGGCTTCGCTTGGAAGCACTTTGAGCCTGTCGGCCCGACCGGACCGACACCTCAACGGGGGTAGTAGGGATCTTCGAGGGCCTGTGCCGGGTGGGTCCCACCTCTCGAGTGGAGTCCATGTCGGGTCCGTATTGCCGGGCTTTCAGATGGATGGTCGCCCTTCTCGTGGATGGGCTTCCGCCGAGGCTACGCCTCTCGCGAACTTCGAGTATCCAGTCTTAACACAGAAATGAGGAGAGGGGCTGGCAGCGTTGCCGCCTTTCGCGGTTCGCGTCGCGTCGACTGTAGTGCCCCCAATGTGAGGGGGCAGACTTCTTGACAGACGCCTTTCAGCCGCCACGATCAACACCTGGGAAAGCTCGGCCTGTCGGTCTACGGGCTTGTGGGGAGATCTACAGTTCGGAGGTCGCAGCTTGGCGTGGCGCGTCAATCGCGTCCGATCTCACCTGATCGGACCCAGCTTCGCGTGTCACGAAATGGGGGGTCAGTCTCGAGCGCACGGGCTCGTTTTCGCGAGGACGGAGACAAGCGCGAGGGTGCTCGCCAGGATAATTAAGGAGGCGAAATCCGTGAATTCAACGAGAAGGCTGATGTTCTTCGTACTGTGTGCCTTTGTTCCACTTTCCCTTTCGGGCGTGGTGATGCCATCCCAAGTGCTCGGGGCGCAGGTCCGGCTGGAGCTGCCGGTCGGTGCGGTAAATCCTGGAGGGACCGTAGTGGCCGACGTCATCATCGATGTCGGAGCCGATGTGTTGGGCGCCTACACTGTGATCGTTGACTGCAATGTAGTGCAGGCTCAGATCGCGCCTCCTGCAGCCGGTGGGGCGACCTTCCCCTTTACCGCTCCGCCTTTCGGTCAGAATATCACTGGTTGTCACGCTGAGCTGACAGCGTTTCAGTTCAGTAGCTTCACGTCACCGACGGGAGCGGTTAGCGTCGCGAGACTCAGCTTTCTCGTCGACCCCGCCGCAGTTCCCGGCAGTACTATACCTCTGACCATCACACCGGACGTGGTGGCTACTCCCCTCGGACAGAGCCTCGCGGCTACGGGGCTGGGTAGCACGATCACTGTTGGCGGACTGTGCGGTAATGGTTCTCTGGATCCCGGGGAACAATGCGATGACGGCAACACGGTTGCTGGTGATTGTTGCGATGCAAGCTGTTTGCTAGAAACCGGCGTATGCGACGACGGCGACGCTTGCACGACGGTGGATACCTGTTCCGCGGGCGCGTGCGTGGGGACCACGCCTCCGAACTGTGATGATGGAAACCTCTGCACAGCCGATACCTGCGTTCCAGCCACGGGCTGTGTCAACACGGATAATACGGCGGCCTGCGATGACGCGAACGTCTGCACGACGGATACCTGTGATCCGGCGACCGGCTGCGCGAGTACCAACAACACGTTGGCTTGCGATGACGGCAACGCCTGCACGCAGACCGACACATGCCAGGCGGGCGTGTGCA
>JBHHVL010000123.1:0-2340 GCA_046754245.1 Binatia bacterium
GGTGGCCGCGGCGATACCGAGGGGAGGTGTCGCAAGCCGCGATTTGACCCCCTTTGACCCTTTTACCCCCTTTTTTGGTTACCTGGGGAAGAACGGAATCGCGATGCGCGCCGTGGTGCCGCGTAGCAGGGCCTGGAGCGAGAGCCACCCGGATTCCCACGGCGGCAATGGGATGAGCTTCATTGGGTTCACGCCCATGAGTTTCGTGAGCGCGATTACGATGTCGCGCATGTTGTTGTTGCCGCAGACGGCCGTAACGGCCCTGGCGCCCAGCCGTTGGAGTAAACCGGGGTCTGGAGGCGCTCACTTGACAGGCCGGCAGGAGTTGTACATATGTACAACATGGGCCAGGCCGCTGTAACTCGCAGCGCTGAGCGTTCGCCTCGTGCCGAGGAGCGCCGCCGCGCGATCCTCGACGCGACGCTGCGGGTGATCGCCAGCGGCGGTACCGATTCGGTTACCCATCGCCGGGTGGCGGCCGAGGCGAGGGTGCCCCTGGGATCGACGACCTACTACTTCGCTTCGCGCGAGGAGCTTTTGCGCCAGGCCTTCTGCCACTATCTCCGCGATGTCGCGTCCTCTCTCGATGAACTCGAGCGGGAGATCCCCCCCGTCGATCCGCCGTCGCTGGTTTCCTTCCTGGTGGAGATGGCGCGCAGGGAGTTCACGACCCCGGACCTGGTTCAGGCCGAGTACGAGTTGATCCTCTACGCCGCCCGCGACGCCGAGCTGGCCGCCGAGTTGCACGCATGGGATGACAGGCTCGAGTCGCGGCTGGCGAAGTTCTTCGGGCGCCACGGGGCGCGCTGCCCGACCGATGCCGCCCGAAGCGTTTCCGAAATGATGCGCGGCTTCGAACTCTCCGGTCTCACCAGGCCAGACGCCAGTTACCAGGAACTGGAGCGGCGTCTTGCCAGCGTCGTAGACGCGCTTACAAACGATAATCAGCGCTCCGGGCGCGTAAGGAGAAAACCATCATGACGATCGCTCGCATCGACGACTGCCTTTCGGTACGTGATGACCACCTCTTCGTCGAGGAACTTGACAGCGTTGGTCTCGTCGCCGAGTTCGGTTCGCCCTTGTTCGTCGTGTCCGAAGACCAGCTCCGGCGCACCGCGCAACGCTTTCAGAAGGCCTTCCAGGCGGGTTGGACGGACGGGGAGGTCAAGGTGATGCCGGCGGCCAAGGCTAACTGGATCGTGGCTGTCCAGCGCATCCTCGCCGACGAAGGTTGCGGAGCGGACGTCTACTCGAGCGGCGAGCTTACGGCGACGCTCGACGCCGGTTTCGATCCCCAGTTCATCTCCGTAAACGGAGTTCCCAAGGATCCCGAGCACGTGCGTAGGACCGTCGAGGTAGGCGCGCGACTCACCATCGACAGCACCGAGGAGGTAGACTGGCTCGAAAGGGCAGTCAAGGAACTCGGCAAGACGGCCAAGGTGCGCCTTCGTCTGCGCCCGGTGGTCTCGGAGTTCACCGAGTACAGCGAGTTCGTTAGCGAGGGGTTCTTGCCCACCGACATCGTCGCGCAGGTTTACAAGGGCGGCCTCAGTTACGATGAGATCGTTCCCGTCGCTCGCCGCATCGTGGCGATGGAAGGGGTCGAGTTGGTCGGGTTTCACGAGCACCACGGACGCCACCACGCCTCCACCCGTTACTGGCAGGCGCAGATGAAGGCCTACGCGGCCGAGATTGCTCGCGTATGTCGGCTACTCGGCGGCTACCGTCCCAATGAAATTGACATCGGCGGCGGCTTCGCGACTCGCCGCGATCCGTTCAACGCCGCAACCGACTACGCCACACCGCTACAGCTGGGCGCGTTCTATGCGCTGTCGAAGTTTCTCAAGCCTTTCGGGACGGAGCGACGCTACAAGGTCCTTTCGCGCCTGATCGAACGTATCGTGGTCGGCGAACCCAAGAAGCTCCGGGCTCCGTCGATCGAGGACTACGCTCGCACCTGTACCAGCACGCTGCGGTCCGAGCTGCGCGCCAACGGCATCGATCCAAAGGGCATCATGCTGCAGCTCGAACCGGGCCGCAGCATGCACGCCGACGCGGGTATTCACCTGAGCACGGTCCAGGCGCTCAAGCAGAGCCCTGGCCCGGTACCCTGGAACATCGTGACCATAGACACGACCGAGTTCTGGTTCACCGGCGGCCGTATCGAACACCATCTCCACGACTACCGGGTCGCCAACAAGGCCAGCGCGGCGCGAACGATCAAGACCGACGTTGTCGGTCGCAGCTGTTACGGCGACCGGCTCTTGCCCGCGGTCATGCTCCCCGAGGTCGAGCGCGGGGACATCATCGCGTTCCTCGACACGGGGGGCTACCAGGAGG
>JBHHVL010000124.1:0-2340 GCA_046754245.1 Binatia bacterium
TCGTCCACCGCGACCTCAAACCCGCCAACATCAAGGTCACCGAGGATGGCCGGGGTAAGCTACTCGACTTCGGTCTGGCGAAGGCGCTCGTCGGTGATAGCTACGCCGCTGCGCAACCTGATTCGCCGACGATCACCGTACAGCACACCCGTCCGGGTGTCGTTCTCGGTACGGCCGCGTACATGAGTCCCGAGCAAGCCCGCGGTAAACCGCTCGATAAACGTACGGATATCTGGTCCTACGGCTGCTGTCTTTATGAAGCGCTGACCGGAAGGCTCGCGTTCGGTGGCGAGAGCGTGACGGACACTCTCGCTGCGATCGTCAGAGAGGAGCCAGCTTGGGATCGGCTTCCGCCCGCAGCGCCGGCGGGCGTGCATCGCGTGCTTCGGCGTTGCCTTATGAAGGAACCTCGTGAGAGGTTGCGCGATATCGGTGACGCACGATTCGAACTCGGCGAGTCAAATGCAGGCGACCGTGCCACCGCGCAGAAGGCTGGGCCGGACAGGAGGGCGGCTTTCGTTGGCGGAGTTGCTGCCGGCGTTCTGCTTGGCGCTGCCGTCGTAGCCATCGCACTTTGGAGCTGGAGCCAACCCGCGACATTGGAACTCGAGCGAAAGACGCCGGTGAAGCTCACCATGGAGCTCCCGCCGGCACAGCGTCTTTGGACGAACATCGATTGGGCACCCTGGAAGTTTACGCCCAACGGCCGTGAGCTCGTGTTCATCGGAGGGCCCCCGAACGCCCGCCAGATCTTTGTTCGCTACCTGAATGATCTCGAAGTACAACCCGTCCCGGGCACGAGGGGAGTGAGAGATACAGCGCTCTTCGTTTCGCCCGATGGGAAGTGGGTTGGGTACTACAAGGATAAGAAACTCCGGAAGACTCGGCTCGCCGGAGGGGTACCGGTGCCTCTGCTCGATAGTCGAGACCTCATCTGGGGCGGGAGCTGGGAAGAAGACGATACCATCATCTTCTCTCGAGGGCCGGTTTCCGGGCTGTTCCAGATCTCAGCCGACGGCGGCGAACCCCGCGCCCTCACGCAATTGGACGCCGCCAAGGGTGAAGTGTGGCACGGTAACCCGTGTCCTCTGCCGGGCGGCAGGGGCGTATTGTTCGGCGTTAGCGTCGGCAACTACGACGTAAACCACGTCGAGTTGCTGCGCCTGGATACGGGAGAGCGTCGGTCGCTCATAAAGGACGCGTGGCACTGCGCATACACACCGAGTGGTCATCTCGTTTTTGGACGGGATGGAACGCTGTTTGCCGTACGCTTCGATCCCGATCGTCTTGAAGTCACAGGCCCGGAAGTACCCGTCCTGTCTGAAATCCAGGTGGACCCATTCTTCCGGCGCGCGACCCTGTATGCGGTTTCTGCGACCGGCACCCTCGTCTACGTGCCGAGTGATCAGAGGATTGGTGAGGGCCGCTTGGTCTGGTCGGATCGTCACGGGGATACGGAGTCGCTGCCTGCAGCACCGGGGCTGTTCATAAACCCTGCGCTCTCCCCTGACGGGAGACAGATAGCCGTGGACGTGTGCGAAGGAACTCAGTATCAGCTCTCAGTATTCGATGTGGCGTCCGGGATTCCAACGCAGATCACGTTGGGGGACAAGCGGAACCAGGGGTCCGTTTGGAGTCCGGACGGAAAACAGATCGCCTTCTTATCCAATCGGAATGGACCGTACAACATGTACCTGATGAACGCCGATGGCAGCGGGCAAGTAAAGCGACTGAAAGCCAGCGAGAGATTCCAAAACCCCGGATCCTGGTCGCCGGACGGGAGGTTCTTGGCGTACATCGAAGGGGGGGACGAACAGAACGATATCTGGATTCTCCCGATGACCGGCGAAGGCAGTGAGCCCCAACCCTTCGAGGTGACGGAGCATTGGGAGCACAGCCCGATGTTCTCTCCCAACGGGCATTTCATCGCTTTCGTGTCGAACGAGTCGGGACGCCCGGAGACCTATGTCAAGGAGTTCGTGCCGGGGCGTGAGCGGCCCACGGGGAAGAGGCGCATATCTAGAGACGGGGGCTGGGAACCGCGCTGGTCGCGTGATGGGCAGGAGCTCTTCTATCGCAGCCTTGACGGAACGCAGATGATGGCGGTGAAAATCGAGACAGAGCCAACGTTCGAGGCGGGCGAGCCGCATCTTCTGTTCGAAGATCCCAACATGCTCACAACCAACGGATGGGAGATGTACGGTTATGACGTCGCTCCGGACGGGCGGCTTCTAACGATCTCAGCACGAGAAGAGCGGGAGCGGCCCATGAAGCTCAACGTGGTCCTCAACTGGTTCGAGGAGCTCAAGGCCAAAGTGCCGACGGGGAAGTGAATGGCGA
>JBHHVL010000125.1:0-2297 GCA_046754245.1 Binatia bacterium
CATCGAGTTCGAGGCGAACATCAAGCGTCGAACCGGGCGTGTGGTGATCCCTGACGTGCTCCACTCCACAGCCCGTCCGATCCGAGGCGCCGCGACGGGGGCTGAGCATCGCGTCCGCATCGACCTCCCGAACGGGATCGAGTTCGAGCGCGCGGAGATCGGCAGTGGTACCACGAAGACGCTGGCCTCAATCGCCCTCGACCTCACGGACACCTACTTTCATTTCACGGCTCTCCGCCAGTCGGGTAAGGGGGTGGTCCGCTCACGATAGGAACCATTCCTTCCCACGTGGCGAGTTGCCCGGCCAAACCGAGCATACGAGTGGGTCGGAGATCGCCGAACGAGTGGGTCGGAGATCGCCGAATCGGGTCGAGGGGAGTGATTAGCTCCCCCCTCCCACACCACCCGGCATGCGGGTCCGCACCGGGCGGTTCCGGCGGTCACGACGTTGAAGCGCCGTAGTGAAGGTCAATCCACTGTTGCCGCATGTTGGGCACACCTTGTTTCCACAACCATTGCTTGCTCAAGGCGCGCTGAACGATGCTGTTGCCCGCCATACGCCAGTACCCCTTGCGGCTGCGCGTGGCCAGTTTGACCTCGTTGCGCGATATGCCCAAGGCCAGCAGATGGCGTCGGCGCGTGCGCGGCCGCTTCCACTGTTTCCAGTAACACAGCCTGACGCGCCGCCTCAGCCACCCATCCAGTTCAACCACCTCGGCATAGCTTTGACTGTGGCCGAAGTAGTTGAGCCATCCGCAAACATACCGTTTCAGGGCCTCGATGCGGGAGGTCATATTCCGCCCGTTGCTCCGTTTGGTAATTTCACGGACCCGCTCTTTGAACCGTTTGACCGCAGCATCGGTCCAGTGCAACTTGCCGCGTCTCAATTCGAAGCCAAGGAAGGTACACGCGCTCAGGCGTGCGGCCTTCGTCTTGCTCGGGTTGATTCGCAGTCGCAAACGCCCTTCGATGAATCGACTAATGCTGCGCAACACCCGCTGTGCTGCCCGTTGACTGCGCACAAAGATCAGGAAGTCATCGGCATAACGCGCGAAGCGCAGTCCACGACGTTCCAATTCCTTGTCCAAGTCGTCGAGCATCACATTGGCCAGCAGGGGCGACAGCGGTGAGCCTTGCGGTACCCCGCAGGGGGTTGGCTCTCGACTGCCGTCCGCTAGGATGACCCCGGCACGCAGGTAGCGGCCAATGAGCCGCAGCACGCGCCGGTCGGCAATGCGGCGGGCCAGCCGGTTCATCAAAAGACCATGGTTCACCGTGTCGAAGAAGCTTTTCAGGTCGCAATCTGCCCCGTAGCGCAGACCCTCGCGGTGGGCATCGAGCATCTCTTCAAGCGCCATTTTCGCACCGCGTCCCGGACGAAATCCGTAACTGTGCGTGCTGAAGTAGGGCTCAAAGAGTGGGCTGATGACCTGGGCGATAGCTTGCTGAATCACTCGGTCGAGTACGGTGGGGATGCCCAGAGGGCGCTCGCCCCCTGTGGCTTTGGGAATCATCACCCGCAGCACCGCTTCGGGGCGATAGGTGCCCGCTTCAAGGGCTGAGCGTATCCGTTCCCAGTGTTGACGGGCGAACTCAGGAAAGGCGTCGATAGACATGCCGTCCATACCTGCGGCTCCTTTGTTGGCCTTGACCCGTTGCCATGCCAGAAGCATGTTTTCCCGGGATAGAATCCGCTCCAGTAGATTGGCCTGTGTGCCTCCATGCTTCCCCGCCGACGCCTCCGGCTCCTCGACTCGCCCATTCGGGGTCTTGGTCGCGGGTCGCGGGTCGCGGGTCGAGTCACACCCAACCGGTTCGGGCCTTCCCGCCTTGGCCAAGGCAGTACTATGCCCTCTGCTGACTCCTCCACCCTCAACACGCCGGTTACCCGTCGTGCCGCCCCCCGTCGCCGGGGTGCCTGGTATGGAGGTCTCCCCAGATAAGAACGCGAACTGCAACTGCACAACCTCCGCATTTACCCCCAAGCCTGAACCCGGGGCTTCGGTGTGTTGTGCCACCTTACCCAGCCCGTTGGCCTTATATGCGGTTTCTGTCCGTAGGCTCACAGTTTTGCTCTCCGGCTTCCTTTCCACGGTCGGTCACCCTCCCGCAGTTGCCTTCGGCTAGTACTTGCCGTATCCTCCCCAAGGGAGGGCACGGAGGTTCACGTACAGGGGACTTCAACCCCATTAGTTCGCGCCCATGCTGGGCGTACACAAGGGTTTCCAGCCGACTGCCTCCAGCGTACGCTCCTGCGTCGCTCCCGCTTCCTGCAGCGGCTGAAACTCCACGTTCGG
>JBHHVL010000126.1:0-2278 GCA_046754245.1 Binatia bacterium
GCTCGGCGGGCTCATAACCCGCAGGTCGAGGGTTCAAATCCCTCCCCCGCACCCACTTTTCACCTCTCATTCCGACGAGTTGCCGCGCGGGTCGTGTGATGACTCTGCTCGTCTTTTTGTCGGTGTCAGTAGTGGTGTCACGGCGCGGTGCATCAAGACGCTGGACTGCGAGGATTTGGTGTCCCGGCGACAAGTGAGCGTAGCGCAGCGTCATTGCTTGGGTCTTGTGTCCCATCAGCTCTTGGACCGTGCGCATGTCTGCGTATTTCGGAGCAACGTGAACACCAGGATCGGAGTTATGTGAACACGTAGATCGGGATTGTGAACACTGGGATCGGCCAAAGTGAACACGCCTCGAACGGCCCCGAACGTAATATCCTACCAAGGCGCCTGCGACAGGAACCAGACCAATCTCTGTGACAGCGCGCCCAAACACCGTCGTGGAGCATGGCTCTCGCGGAGGCACCACGAAGTAGGAGCCGAACCGAGAAAGTAGCGCCGTGTCTGATCTCACGATCAGTCCGTCAGGACTCACAGTGCCGGTGCCGAGCACGCCAAAACTGCCCGTCCCAAAGTCGGCCGCGCGAAAACTGTCCGTGGCAAAGTCGGCCGTGTAAATATCCGCCGAGCTTCCCGGGCCGAGGCCGGTCGTATTGGGGAACGTGACGAAAGCGGGCGAAGAGAGTTCCATCCCTTCGGGCTGAACGGGGAGGATGTCTTGTTGGTTGACGACGAACCCCTGCTTGTCGACACGGCACGCGACATGTTGGGACACCTCGGTTACAAGGTCACCGCCACGGACAGTGCGACCGAGGCTCTGCGCATTTTCTCTGCGGATCCGGAGAAATTCACCGCGGTGATAACCGATCAGGCTATGCCGGAATTGACGGGCCTGGAACTCGCGCGCGCTATGAGATTGTCTCGGCCATCTCTGCCTGTTGTGATAGCGACGGAGTACAGTAACGTCGTCTCTGCCGATATCGTAAAAGCGATGGGGCGCAGTAGCTTCGTCAAGAAGCCCTATGCTCGGGCCAGTCTTGGTGTGGCTCTGCGGGAGGCGATGTCCTCGGATTTTGTTTCGTTGTGGCGTGACAACGTTGGAGCCCCCGTGGGCTGGGCAATCCCGCGGCCGCCCCGTGCCCGTCGCCAAGGATGGCCAACGAGCGCTCATCTGGCCTTCAATACGCGGCTACGGTTTTGGGGGATCTGGGTGCCTTGCCCCCAAGAAGAGGGGGAGGGATTGCGGGTGTCCGGCGCCGTTGAGGATCGCGGAGGGTGGTAACGCCAGAATCCGCGTTTGGCGATATGCTCTAGCCTGCGAATGAGCGGTAGCTCGCCGTGCTGCGTGGATCCGGCAGATCTCGAGGCGCCTATCGGCGTGTATCTCCCCACCCGGACTTAGGTCCTCAGACTGCCGAGCCTCGAATCGACGGGGCCGATCTCCAGGTATTTCGGGCCAAACAGCCTTTGGCGGTGCCGCTGGTGACCGTGCGGCCAAGTATTCGATCCGGTCGCTCGCACCAAGAACTGTCAGTCGGTGGTCAGTTCCCATGCATCCCCTTCTCGGGGGGCGACGGCCCTCGTCACTATTTCCTAGACTAAAACGCCGACAGGGTCCCCCGGCCCGCCTTGCCATCACTATTTCTCTTTAGTAGGCCCCCGGCACCTCGCCACCTTGACAACTTTCGCGGTCGCCAACGAGAATCAAAGACCGCGTATTCCTCGCTGTTTGGCGGGTCTACCGATTCGGAAATGCACCACAGACTGAAAACGAAAGAAGGGCGGGCTTCAGCCGCCGAGAAGGGCTCCGGTGCGTGGGTCGGGCTCAACAGAGCTGGCCCGATCTTCGCCCGCACCCTACTGTCCGCGCCGCTTGGACTATTGTTGATCGTCGGTTCGGCCTCAGCCGCTCTGCAGGCCCCATCGCCATCGTTCAGTCTGCGCTCCGCCCAGCCCGCCTCGGGAGCGGTAAGTGGAGAATCCGATTCGCGGGTACTTGACATCGCTCGCTTGGGGCAGGGATGGAGGACTTCGGCCTTTAGCTTCGAGAAGAATCTCGGACAGAGCGCTGACCTGGTCGGCTTTACAGCCAAAGGAAAGAACTACGCGCTCTTTCTTACCGGTGACGCCGCGGTAATCGCGTTACGGAATCCCTCTGTCGACGAGGTCTCGGCCAGGGTCGTGCGGCTCAAGTTGGCCGCTTCAAGTTCCTTGGCCCGGATGGAGGGCGAGGGTCTCCTTGCGGGCGTGAGCAACTACTTCAAGGGTAACGATCCCT
>JBHHVL010000127.1:0-2198 GCA_046754245.1 Binatia bacterium
GGGCAATCTCGTCCCGAAGCTGTTGAATCTGCTCCTGCTGGTGGTGGCAAATCTCCAGCAGCGTCAGCACCAGAGGCGTGACCTGGTCGGGAGGCAGGTCGGCGAGCTTCGGGATATCGGGAAGCTTGGGGAGGTCGTCCGAACTCATGCCTCGCAGCAAAGCACACTTCGGGCGCTGTGTCCAGGGGGTACCCGGATTAATTGAAAGGCCGCGCGACAACGCTCCTGCTTGCTCTTCGGCGGACTACTCTCGGCGCGGCCAGTGCGGCATAGCCCTGCCCGGACTTATTGAGAAGTTACGCAATAGCCTCGGTGGGGTGACCCCCCAGTTGCAGACTTTTGGTGGCCTCAGTGCATTGGGGATCGACAAGACCCCTTGGAATCAGGCTATAAACGGCGTGTCACTATCGCTCATCGCCTGATCCAAGAGGCCACCAAAAGTGAAGTCCAGCAAAGCACAGACGCACGCAAAGGTCCACCGGGTTCCCGACCTCAAGTTCGAGGAGGAGACGCGGCTGACTTCGTACAGTGGGCTGGTCATCTTCTTCGTGTTGTTTCGTGCGTTGGACCTGAGGCGGCGGCTTCGGCGGTGTTTCGCGCACTTGGGCGGACAGAAGGTCGTGGGGTACTGGAAAGTCATGCTGTTGCTGGTCGTCCACCTGCTACTTGGGTTCCGACGGCTTCGTGGCCTGGACTACTACCGTGACGACCCGCTGGTGGCTCGTGTGGTCGGGCTGCACCGGCTGCCTGATGTGTCGACGGTCTCGCGGACGCTGAAGGACATGGACGACAAGGCCGTGAGCAATGTCGGAGGACTTTCGCGCGACATCGTGCTCGATCGCCTGGTTGCCGAGAACTTCGCGCGCGTGACCCTCGACTTCGATGGGTCGGTGCAAAGCACGACGGGGCACATGGAGGGCACCGCCGTGGGGTTCAACAAGGTGAAGAAAGGCGCACGCAGCTACTACCCGTTGTACTGCACCGTCGCACAGACCGCGCAGTTCTTCGACATGCACCACCGCCCCGGCAACGTGCACGACTCGGTGGGGGCACCGAAGTTCATGGAACAGTGCTTCGAGGCGGTATGCAGACACCTGCCACGCACGATCATGGAGGCTCGCGCCGACAGCGCCTTCTTCAGCGAGACCATTCTCGACACGCTCGTAGAGTGGTTGGTGGAGTTCACTTGCTCGGTGCCCTTCAATCGCTTCCCAGAACTGAAGGCGGTTGTCGAGTCGATCGAGAGTTGGGGGAATTGGACGCGCCTCAATGACGATATCTCCTACAGCGAGCTGGTGTGGAAGCCGAAGAGCTGGGAGGTGGGCAAACTGCACCGCTATGTCGCCGTGCGGCAACGCAAGCCCAAGCAGACGAAGGGGCCGCTGCAGTTGGACCTGTTCGAGCCGAAGGACTACGACTACGAGTACAAGGTCATCGTGACCAACAAGGAACAGTCTGCCGGCGCAGTGATCGCGTTTCACAACGGGCGGGGCTCGCAGGAGGGGATCTTCGCCGAGGGCAAGCAAGACGCCGCGCTGGGAGTGATCGCGACGCGGCGCAAGCTGGGCAACCAACTGTTCACGTTCGCCGGGATGCTCGCTCACAACTTGACAAGAGAGCTGCAGATGCGTGTTGAGTCTCCGCCGAGGGCAACGCAGCCGAAGAGGCCGGCGCGTTGGCCGTTCCTCGAGTTGGGGACCATCCGCCAGAGGCTGCTCCAGCGTGCGGGCCGTCTCTCTGAGCCGCAGGGCCGACTGACGCTCACCCTGGGCGCCAATGCGTCGGTGCAAGCCGAACTCAGGAGCCTCATCGAAGCGGCCGGCGCGTCGCACAACGAGCGAGCGGCCTGAGCAGCCCGCCGCTCGCACATCTGTGCTGTACCAGGCAGCGTGACGCCTGGGTGTCGCACTTCCGTGGCCCTGTCTGCGTGTCACTGTCAACTGCGGCGCGAACATTATGCGAACACGATCCTTCTGACGCCTCCTCGCGCGAACTCGGCCCGCCGACGCAGCACAATCGGTGGCACTGACCCTCCCCAGACGTCACCAGCGACGTGAACAGTTGGCCGTTGCGCCGTCCTCCTCCGCTCCCAGCGCGCTGTCAGACGCAGGCCACGACCACTGGACCCGACAGAGAAGTATGCAACGTTGGGGTTTAGTCAATCGTGAGGCTCCCCTCGGAGACAGGAGCCGTGGAAC
>JBHHVL010000128.1:0-2188 GCA_046754245.1 Binatia bacterium
CATGCAGGCCGTAACGCGAGTGAACGCTGAGCAGGCCTCGAAAAGTGTAACGCGGAAGCCGACCCGCCTACATAACGGGGAAGGCTGCCATCGCTGGAATCGACGAGCGACATCATCCAGCGGTTCCGCCGGGGTAGTGGCGACAGCATGCATGCACAGGGGGTCCACGTGCAACACGGGAAGCCCGACGCGGTGGCGGCGCGTGACCGCCAACCGGACGCCCGTGAGGGACAGGCCGGGCCACGTCGGGTGGCGGAAAGGCCCGTAGTAGCGTCGAAGCCGGGTAACGCCGGTGGAGCCAAGGGGCCTTGGTTCAGGGTCAACGCAAGAAGTGGCGAGAGTCGGGAGATTGGCGTGAGCCTGGAAACTCCGGAAAAGATTCGGAAGCTGCAGACGGCGTTGCATGCCAAAGCGAAGGGATCACCCACTTATCGGGAGCATGTCCCGTGAATAGTTGAAAAAGAGCGGTTCTCCGCGGGAGCTCGCCGTCGTGGTAAGCTCCCGCTGGATTCGAAGTTTCTTACAGGAGAACCGCTATGGGACGAAGGTATCGAAAGACGCGATCGGCGTCCAATCGGGGGAAACGAACGACGTCGGGGGGACGGCGGCCGCAGATTGTCGGGCGTGATGAGGCGCTCAGCGGCCGTATCGGGGTCGAGTTGCCGGTGTCGCTCGCTGACGTCATCGAGGGTGTCAGCGATGAGATCGAACAGCTCGCCGGTCAGGCAGGGCTGCTCATCATGCGGGAGGTGATGGACGCGGAGGTCGCGTCACTGGCGGGGCCGAAGGGTAAGCACGATCCCGACCGCAGGGTCTTCCGCTGGGGCGAACAGGCCGGATATGCCGTGGTGGGAGGAGCCAAGGTGAGGGTCGAGCATCCGCGCGTTCGTGATCGTACCGGCCGCGAGGTGGCGCTGCGCAGCTACGAGCGTTTCCAATCACCGCCTCGCCGTCAGCGAAGCATCGTCAAGGCGCTGGTGCACGGGATCAGTACGCGGACGTACGATAAGGCCGTGGAGAAATTCACAGAGGGGTACGGCCTCAGCAAAAGCGCGGTAAGCCGAGAGCTGATGGAAGGCACGCGTGGGTCGCTGCAGAAACTGTGCGAGCGCCGGATCGATGAACTGCCTCGGCTCGTGGTGCTGATGATCGACGGGAAGGATTTCGCCGGCGAACACGTCATCGTGGCCTTGGGCGTGGATGAGACGGGCAAGAAACATGTCCTGGGACTCGTCCAGGGCGGCACGGAGAACAGCATCGTCGTGCAGCACCTGCTGGATGATCTGGTTGAACGGGGTCTGGATACGCGGCAGGCGATGTTGCTCGTTTTGGATGGCAGCAAGGCTCTGAGGAAGGCGGTGACCAAGACCTTTGGTGAACGCTGTCCGGTGCAGCGTTGCCAGATTCACAAGCGTCGCAATGTGAAGGATCACCTTCCGCCGGAATACCAGGGCAGCGCGGATCAGCGGATCCGTACGGCCTATGCCATGAAGGACCACGACAAGGCGAAGGCGCAGTTGGTCAAGACGGTGGCCTGGCTTGAGGGGATCAACCCTTCGGCGGCCAGCTCACTGAGAGAGGGTCTGGAAGAGACGCTCACACTGCACCGGCTCGGACTTCCCGAGTCGCTGCGTAAGAGCCTGCAGAGCACCAATCTGATCGAGAGTGCGTTGAGTGTGGCGGCGGATGTCACCCGGCGTGTGAAGCGTTGGCGAGGCGGGGATATGCGTCTTCGCTGGACGGCCGCGGGCTTGCTGCAGGCGGAGAAGAACTTCCGTCGCATTCGTGGCTACAAGGCGATGGCCCGCTTCCTCACCGCGCTCGACCGACACGACGTTGCAGAAACCACGCAAGCCGCGTAAGGTGAAAATGGAGACCGCTCAAATTCAACTACAGCCGGGGCAATCTCGCAAGCCCGACACGGGCGGTCAAGTCGTGTACCTCCTCGAGCTAAGAAAGTGCCTCGGCCGCATGGGCTATCAAGTGGACATTCTTACCCGACAGTTCGAGGGGCAGCCGCGTAATGAGCAGGCGGCGGATCGCGTTCGAGTTCTTCGTTTCCCTTGCGGCGGCAAAGAGTTCGTTCCCAAGGAGACTCTTTGTGAGCACATTCCCGAATGGACCAGGAATGTGCGCCGTTATCTCGACGGTAAGCGTCTGCGATACAGCTTCATCAGCAACCACTACT
>JBHHVL010000129.1:0-2059 GCA_046754245.1 Binatia bacterium
TCATGCGGGAGTCGGAGGCAAACGCCGTATAACATGGCGTTGAACGCGGACGTGGAATAGCGCGGCTCAAATGACCGCTGTACCGTTTTGGCATCAACCTCTTCAGGCTCGGCCGAGTCGGCGGCGCTATTCCACGCCGGTTAACGCCGATCCGTTGGGCAGCGTGATGAGTGCTCAGAAGCCACCGAGACGCTATCCCCGATCCAGAGGACGGTAAGCCGGTGAGACCGAAACGTGAGATCGACTACAAGCGCCTGTTGGAGCTCTTCTGGGAGTTCTCGCGAAAGATCGAAGAGCTGCACACCTTGTACCTCGATTCGGTCGTTGGCTTCAAGCTTCTTCACGATCAGCTGCTGCGTCGTCAGGATGACGTCCAGCGGTTCCTCGGCGAGCACGAGTACGCCACTGCCGCGTTCCAAGACACCTGCTCCGTCGCATACCGGCAGCTCGGTGGTAGCGACCTATCACCCGTCTCCATGTCACCGGTCATGAAGCAAGGTGACCTCAAGGACAGAACCCGCGAAGACGGGAAGAACCTGCTTCTGCTCGGCAGTCAATGCGTGGTCGCCGCATACGCCTATTGGGAGGAATACCTCCGTATCGAGATCGGGATCGCGATCGGCGTCCTTCCACAGGGTGCCACCAACTCGGAAGGAAATCGCGCGACCCTCAACGAGCACGTCACGAGCGATTTCTGGGGAGATATGCGACAGCTGCGAAACTCGATTCTCCACAAGAACGGGATCGCCAACTCCGACATGTCAAAGTGCAAGATCATCCGCTGGTTTCCGCCGGGTACGCCAATCGAGCTCACTTTTGAGCGAATGCAAAGAATCTTCCTCCTGATGGGCGACTATCGGAATGAACTACACAGCATGTCTCTCCCCCCTCGGGAGCCGATCCGTATCCCCGATCGCTGAGGCGCACGCTGCCCAACACCTATCAGGCCCCCCGTTGTCAACAGGCAATGACGTCCCTTGACGCCTGCCCCTGGGTCGGCGTTCGTACTGAGCGCGTCGCTCCTCCTTCGTCTCCGACTTTCGTTTCCAGCTACCGGTTCCAGGCTCGCAAGCCTGCACCAAACACCTATCGGGGATCCTGATCGGAGCGGTGTCGCTGCTCCGTGTCCCAGAAACACATCGGTTCCCTCACTCGTCCATTCAAGGCGCTGCAGCTGACCGGCTCGGGCCTAGGCGTAACGGGGCTCTGGTAGTATGCGCAGTGTGCCGGCGTCTCGGCACCGGTAGCAAAGCGCCGCCGGCAGCTGAACGCCCATCCGTTGGGCAGCAACGCGAGCGTTCAGCTCCTTCTCGCGGTCTTCTTGCGGGCGGGCTTCTTCTTTCCCCGCTGCCGCTTTGCGGCGGCGGTGGTGGGCAGCACCTCGCGAAGCACGCGGCGCAGAGTTTCCTCAAGAGGTTCGCGTTGAGTTTCTACGTATTCTCGTAGCGCCTGATTCAGCATCGTCTGATAGTTCCCACCGCCTGCCTCGTGAGCGAGCTTTCGGAACCACTCCAGTACGTCGTCGTCGATCCGGATTGTGATCCGAGTCTTCCCGGGGGGCGTCGGAAGAACGGCCCCTCGTTTCGCCTTGCTGAAATCGTAACGTTTCTTCATCTCTTGCCTTCGTATTGGCGCCGCTCCGACCGGTTCGCCTTCCTCGCGGAGATGATGCGCACATCCTCATCACGCCAGCTGTAAGCCACAACGAGAAGTCGCCCCAGGGCATCCATTCCCAGCGTCACGTAGCGCTCTTCCCCCGTGTACGCGTCGTGAACGGTGAGAGCCATCTCATCACTCAGAACGGCCACCGCATCCGCGAAGTCGATGCCATGTTTCTCAAGGTTCGTCGAAGCCTTGTCGAGGTCCCATTCGACCACGGGGTATTATATGCACAAACGTGCATACTTGTCCAGCAGGAAAGTTGCTGCCCAACAACGGCTTGCAGCTGACGAGCCACAGCTGGGCCGTACCGGAGCGTGGTACAGTTTGGCATCGGACACCCAGGCTTCGGCGGAGCTCGGAGGCGCTGTGGCTCGCAGCTGAAGCCTGATCCGTTGGG
>JBHHVL010000130.1:0-2042 GCA_046754245.1 Binatia bacterium
CTGGCGCAGCGTCCGGCCGGTCGCGATGTAGTGGCAGAAGACGACGACCTTCTCCCCCTTGGCCCATAGGTCTACGACGCGCCGAACGGTGGCGCCGACCTTTGGGTGGGCGACGGAGGCCTGTGGATCGCCGTGTGGAACGAGCGCTGCTAGATGGTCGAGATACCACTCCATGGGCTGCGTCACGTCACATCGTTCTGCGGGGTCATCGTCCGTGTCCAGGGTTGCGGTTGTGGTGCGACCGGTCTTTTTCTTGAGGTTGGCTTGGCGCGTATGGAGGAAAGCCTCGTAGCTAGAGGCCAAGCCCTCGGCGAAGACCGGGCGGGCGTCGGGCGCATGCGACGTGGCGCGGGCCGCCAGGAGAAAGGGCAGGAGCGACGAATCGGCGACCGGCAGGCCCGCGGTGTTGTTCGGCTCGGTGCCGGGCTCGAGGGTGCGGCCGGGAAACCTCTCGCGGCGCGGCGTGGCCTGATGGGGAGCGGGCAGAGACCGCGGCTTGAGATGGCGAATGACCCATGGTCGCAACAGGCGCTCGGCCATCTTCATCTGATCGCTGGCGCTGGCGTAGCGTTCACGAACACTCTTGATCGATGGCGAACCATCGGACGCGATTGACAGCTTCTTCCACCAGGCGTCGACACGCGACTCGTCGAATGACTGGCCGTCGATGTGCAGATCTTCGAGCCGCAGCCTGCCCCAGGCATGGTCGAGCGCCGAGGTCGCAGCCTGCGCGCGATCAAGCGACGTTCGCAAATCTTTGAGCTTATGTTGATAGGTTGGCAGCCCCGAGCTGGGAGCGTGCTTGCCGGTCCAGCGGATTGCGCCGAAGCGGTCGAGCACCGAGCACAGTTCCGCGTGGCCGAGCTGGAAGGGGGTTGCGGTCAGGAAGAGCATGCGCTCGAAAACGTCACCGAGCGTCCCCCTGGTGGTGATCTCGTCGGCGTCGTCACGGGCCTCCGGAACCTGGAACAGCGAGGCAAGCCGGGTCTCGGGATTCTTCAGGTGGTGGGCTTCGTCCAGAATGAGCAATGGAAGCCGCATTTGCAGAGATTCGATGCAGTCCTTCCACAGCGTGCGGACTTCACCATTGATTGCGTGCCGGGCGTCCTGGATTCGTTCGTTGTAATACTTCGATTTCTTGAGCGGGATTTGCTTCAATGCATCGTACACCTCGTCTGTATCCAGTTCCTGGAGGGTCTCCGAAACCGCTCGCGGGACCGGATCGTCGTCGGTTTCGGAGTCGTCGTCGTGCTCGGGATCGATCTCCCACTTGTGCAGCACGTCGAGCCAGTCTCTCGGATTCGTGGACAGCAGTGCTTCCCAGACGCCGCAGCCGTTGCGATCCACCCAGGACATCCTGAGGAGTTTCCCCAGAATCCTTGCCAGTGCGCGGCGCAGTTTCTTGACACCGTGTCGGCCGCGGATTGCCCGTTGGATCAATGCCAGTTTGACCCAGCCGTCCGCCAGCCCGAGACTCAGCGCGCCGTGCGTGACGAAGATGATCCTGCATCGCCTTTCGAGCGGGTCGTCGAGCAGCTTGAGAAACTCGACGGCGCGTCTGGCCGTGGCCCACTTGAGTTCCTCGGCCACTTCGGCCGGGAGGCACTTGTCGCGGAACAACTGGTAGTCCGTCGGCCATTTCTCTTGCAACGACGGCGGGACCATGACGACGACGGGGCGTCGATGGTAGTCCTCCACGGCGACAGACACGGCGACGGCGAGCGCCACGAACGTCTTTCCCATGCCGACCTCGTCGGCAAGGATGATTCCGGGTTGATCGTAGAGGCGTTTGAGGATTTCGCGGACCGTGGCCTCCTGCCGCCGGGCATCCTCTCGTGAGACGCGGCCCTTGACGTGCAGGCGAATGTCTTTGCAGAACGGGTACAGATACTTCACGCCGGCAGCCTTTCAAAAACCTCATCGAGGTATTTGCGGAGGTTTGCGGCCATGGCCTCGGGCTTTCTTGGGACGCGATTCTTCAGTTCGCCGATGAGTTTGTGAATCTCTCGTTCGATCTGAGCCACACGCACGCAGCCGCGGGC
>JBHHVL010000131.1:0-2041 GCA_046754245.1 Binatia bacterium
CCGCGGAGGAACTTTTTGCAACACCCAGACCGCTGTATCCGTGAATAATAGGGGGTAAAGCGTCCCAGGTGTCCTAGCAGTTTCTTACTTTCTTTCAACAAACAGACTCTCCCTCTGGTACTCTGTATAGATCAAAGTGTCATATAAAGTTGAAATCTGCTGGGACTGCTAGGCCACTTGTGGGAAAGGCCAATGGCGGCTGGCGAGAAGAGTGACACGAGATGATGCGGAGTGAATGAGTTCGTGATGCCGTGCTGCTGATGATCGGGCGACTTCATGACGGCTGGCACAACAACTGGACATGTGGGGTGGGAGAGGCCTAGTGTGCCGTCGACCTTGAATTTGTGGGTTGATCGCGAGGCGATGACACCTGTTCGACCTCTCGCGAGGGAGCCGAGGGGATTTCGAACTCAGAAAACAACGTGTGACCATGCACTAGTTTGTGGGATGGCATGCGGTGAGCATTCAACCGGTCGTCCGTTTTGGGTAGGCGTTGAAGCTTGTCGAAATGAAAAGGAGAGGACATCTGCGGAGCCCTACCGTTTTTCGGGGGGATGTTCTTGATTGCCGTTGTCGTCGGTGAGTATGGCAGGTGTTCGTGCATTGGAGGGCGGCTGGTGTAGATGGGAGGGCGAGGCCCTCTGTCCGCTGGACGCAGCGTTCGATCTGTCGATGGTAGAGGTGGCACTTGGAGTGGCGCTTGGGGCGTTGCATCTGGGGGCGCGCTTGAGTCTCGTGGCGTTGCGAAGCTGCTGGATGCGTCGCTGGGGCACTCGGAACCGCGAGTTGGCGATTACGGATTACGCGGCGCACGGCGCAGCGGATCACGTCATCGCGTCGGGTATGCACGATTCCACCTGCAAGCAACTGGTGTCTCAGCGTCTCAAGACGCTCGAACCGGCAGTG
Organism: Binatia bacterium; assembly: GCA_046754245.1. GTDB lineage: Bacteria > Desulfobacterota > Binatia > UBA1149 > UBA1149 > JBHHVL01. Next base: position 907 of record JBHHVL010000131.1, read on the forward strand.
GTCGGAGTTCGGGGATCTGGCGATGACGGTCCTGATCACCCATCGGCTGAACGGCGGTTCGAGTCGCTCCTGCCCCGACGCAAGACCGTTATGTATGGAGGGCCCTCCGGCGGTACGAGCGTCGCAGCGAGACGATGGATCAGACGTTGATGAAGGTCTTCGTCGAGGGGCTCGCGACGCGAGCTTTCGGGTTGTCACTGCGGCTGCTGATGGGCAGCCATCTCGCCCCGTCGCCGAGCATTATCGGCCCGCTGGCAGGAGGTCTCGGGGCCGAGTACGCGGCATTCGATCAGCGGCACTTGAGCGAGTCCACGTTCGCTTGGATATGGGCGGACGGGATCTACTTGAGAACGGGCCGGGAATGGAGGAGGCTTGCCCGGTGGTGCTGACTGGGGTAGCCTCCTCGGACCGCAAGCACCTGATCCCCTTAGCGCGGGGGTACGACGAGAGTTGGGGCGAGGTGATCGACCCTCCTCGGCGCGAGCTGAACCAGGCAGCGTGCTGGATCGCGGACGTGGCTTTGTGGCTCTGGGCAGCGGCGAACGAGCACAGCCGGGGGTCCGCTCAGCAGCGGCGCACGAGTCACAAAAAACGATGAACCCGATCGACAAGCTGCCGAGATTGGAACGTCCCAAGGGCATCAAGCGACCTCACCCCATCTGGCTGTCGAAGCGCGAGGAGCGGACCCACAAGCTGGCGGCGCGTCTGCTCTTGCCCGAAACAAACACAAGATGGCCCGGATGCCGGCGGCATGAGGATATGAACGGTGCGCCCGGTAGGTCTGCGAAGGACTTGCCGCTACTGCTGTCGTTGGCACTGCTCGTGACGCCGATTCGTGTCCTCGGCCCACGCCACGTTCCCATTGCGACCATCGAAAGAGTCCTGGTGGATGATCTGATAAGGGGAATAGCCGACCGGTAGGCCAAAGTCTGACTGGCGATCAAGGTGATGTGCGGCAGGTGTTCACTGTCCTTAATTGTACAGAAACCCTTGGAAACAAGGAGATGCCCAGAGACGGTAACGGACAGTGCGTACGATCGTAACTCGTTGTACACACGCACTATACAGATACAAACACTGCTGCATGGGGTGCAGAAGGTCGCTAGTTCGAATCTAGTCGCCCCGAGTTTGAACC
>JBHHVL010000132.1:0-1999 GCA_046754245.1 Binatia bacterium
TCGGTTAAGGGAGTAATCGCCCAGCGGTGTGTCTCCCGGGACCCCGTACGTTGGGCCACCCTCGGAAAGGTTTGTCGCCTTCGGCACAGATGGTGGCGGCGCGGGGCGGAGCTCTTGCCCCGCCCCTGTGCCACCTGTGGCCGACGAGGCGCTCGGGTCGCTCCTCAGCGTTGCCCTATCCTCCCGGTCGGCCTGTTGACGATATACCGGACGGGCGGCGTGTGGAAGTCCATCTCCGCAAGGGCGGCCCAGTAGCGGCGCCGCTCGGCCTCTTCCTCGGCGAGCCAGCAATCGCGCCGGGTGATCGCCGCCTCCGGGTCCCCAAAGTGCCAGACCGCTGGCGGCAGATACCGCAGGGCCGAGTGTGGCCGATCGTTGCGGTAGAAGGCAACGTGATTCTCCATCTGAGCGAGTGCAGCGCTCAAGCTACCAGGGTCCTCGCCGAAGGGGCCCTCAGAGCGGTGGATTCGGTGCAGGCGTTCCAATACACCGTTGCTCTGTGGATGCCGCTTGCGGGTGGCGATGTCGACCACGCCAACACCGTCAATGAACCGCGCCCACTCGGTGCTCACGAACTGGCTGCCGTTGTCCCGCACAACTCGCAGACCGGGCCAGAGCGCCCGGTCAATCGTCTCCAAGGCCTCCTGGGCGATCGCGGTGGTCTCGCCGGCTTCGAGCGTCAAGGCCAACTTCCAGTGAATGATGTATCGGCTGTACGCGTCGATCACGTCCACGAGGTAGTACCACCGCGAATCGACCCAGACGTACATGAGGTCGATGTGCCACTGCTGGTTCGGCCCCGTCGGTCTGGCGGGCCGACGCAGCGCGCCTTGGGCCGGTTTCACTGAGCGTCGTAGGAGGTGGTTGGATCTCAGAATCTCGAGTACCCGCCAGGTCCTCAAGCCAGCAATCTCTGAGTTGATCATGAACCACGCCAGGCGCCGGGCACCGAGCATGGGGTACTCCCTCGCGCACGCCAGCACCGTCTTGACCTCGACGGGGGTGGGCGGCGCCGCCCGAGGCCTTCCGGGCGGTTTTCGGTCCTGCAGCTCACCGTTTTGGACACGCCTCCGCCACCGAGCATAGCGATCGCGGCTCAAGCCGAGCAGCCTCAGGGCTTCGCCGCTTCTCATCCCGAGGTTCTTGGCCCGGTCGACCGCCGCCAGGATCAGCCTCTTCTCACTGAGCTTGTGGCGACTGTACCGACCTATGGCCAACGCCCTTTTTTTAGGCGGAGGTTCTCCGTCAGCAGCTCCGTGACGACCGCGCGCAGCTCGCTGAGCTCGCCCTCCAGGTGCGACTCGCGATCGGGGCGCCGCCGGCCTGGCACCCGTCGTAGTGCCTTGAGAGCTCCCTCGCGAGCCCGCTTCTCCCAAGCGTAGAACTGCCCCGGCGTAATCCCATGCCGGCGGCAGACCTCCGCCACCGACTCCCCCGCCTCCCGACCCTCTCGAAGGATCCGGAGCTTCTCGTCCGCTGTCCAACGCCGACGCTTCCCTGCCATTTGGTCTCCCTCCTGTCCTCATTGTACGGCCTGATCGGCCGTCAGTGGAGGGCGATCACTCCCTTCTTTCAAGACGCCGTTTGTCGGGTTTATTCTCGGACGGAACATGACGCGTGCAACAGATATGATGAACGCTACGGGGCCAGGTGGCTTCATCGGCGGCCTCTTGGTCGTCTTGCTGCTGTTCGTGTATCCGCCCACGCGCGTTGCGACCTTGTTGTTCTACGGCATCTCGCTGTTGATAGCCGCCGTGCGCGGCTACGCCGGATGCGAAGTCTTGGCGATCAGCAACTGGCTGCTGCGACGCGACGACCAAGTCGGGTGCGTAGTCTTCTCTCCGCTCGACGCGCTTGAGTCTCAGCTCGGCGATAACACTCCGACTCCGGAGTGATTCGCCGCGGCGGAAGCTACATCGTAGGGCTAGCGGTGGCGTAAACGTTCAGGCGGTCGCGCGGCGACGACCGTCAGGGCGCAGTGGACGGATCCAGCGTGACG
>JBHHVL010000133.1:0-1966 GCA_046754245.1 Binatia bacterium
TCCTCTCCAGGGAACGCCCGTCATTATATCACTTACTTATGGGACAGCACACTAGGTGCCAACACACGAATCACGTCTTCGGGCTGGCGCACAAAGGGCTCCACCGTATAGACGGCCGCGACCGTGGCCATCCGCTTTCGGTTCCGCTTCTCGCCCTTGGTTAGCCGCTTGCCCAGTCGCCGGGAGCCTTTCTCGGCCGCCTTCTTCGTCGCTTCGCGCAGGTCCTTGCGCAGCATCACAACGCCCTTGCCGTCCGCCGTGATCGCCAGCACCGAACCGCTGTGACCCCCTGTCGGTGGAGCGCGCTCCCCATAAAAGGCGTCGAAATCCTCTGCCGCCCGACGCGCCAACTCCTCCACTTGGCGCTTTCCAACCTTCGCCCCAGTGTGGCGGCCCAGGCTCGCCACCGCCTCATCGAACGCTCCCTTCGACACTTCTACCGCCGCCGTCCGCCTCAGCTCGAACGAATACTGCTCGCGGGGGAGGTTCAGCTCGGCGTCCAACGGATGCAGGCTATCTGCACCTTCGGCCCCATAACCGAGACGTTTGACACGGATTTCCCCGAAGATCGTCGTCAGGCCGCGCTCGTGGAATCGTTCCTGGTCCCGTTCCACTCCATCCGCACCTCGGACCGGCGCCGCCGCCTCGCCGGGACCGCGCGAGTCGACATGGGCCTGGAACAGCTTGCGCGAAAGCTCGTGGCTCCTCTCGCGCACCAGCTTCTCCACGTCGCTGTGGCTCATCTGCCTCGATTCGGCAGAACGGAGAAACGCGATGATCGATTCGAGATCGTCCCTCGACATCCCGAACGTATCTTCGCACAGTTCGAACGCAGGAAGTGCCATCTCTCAGCTCTCCCGCAACACCCGGCGCGCGTCCTTCACCAGAGGCAAGACCAACACCGTTTTCGAGCTAGCGCCGTGACGTCGGTGCTCGCGGTCCATCCGCCCCCGACCCGTCGTCACCCCAAGCTCGATCCAGTTCGCAGCCCGGTAGCAGGTGCCGCGGTACCGGCTGGGATCCACCAAGGTCTCAACCAGCAAGGGCTCCACCCCATAGCGACTATGCCACTCGCCCGGAAGCTGTCGCGCCATCAGGGATAGCACACTGCTCGCGAGGTTTTGCACATGCACCCACGGAAGGATCAGGAAGCGGCTATTGTTGACCACTCGCTGCAGGTTCCGCCCCCGCGTGGCGTCGTCCCATCCGATCCACAAATCTCGTGCCGCCATCCTCCACGCCGGACTCGACAACTGCACACAGCTCACCACCCGTGCCGGCGTCGATGCGTACACCAGATAGCGCAGATGAGCGCCGAAGGGAACCGCGTGGCCCAGGTAGTGATGCCGGCCCACCAGCTCCCGGAACAAAAGACGTTGCTCGGCACTCCGTACCACTTCCAAAACCACAGGCCGAATCTCGCGCAGCTCCCCCTCCAACGTCTCAGCCGCCTCGCCACGCTCGGTGTGCGGTATTCGCGTTCGTGTCCCGATTGGCTTACCCGGGCGTTTGTCCGGAAGCTCCAGGTGACCTTCGCCTTCCAGCCGCTCGAGAAACTCCCGGCACTCCCGCGCTTTCAACCTTCCGTTCGGCCTCTTCCAATCCAGCAGCTCGCACACCGTTCCGGCCAGCTCCATCCGGCTCAGCCCGACGCAGCTCTCCACCACCTCCTGGATCAGGCTCAGCTCCGACGAGCTGAACCGCCTGCCACCGAAATTCGCTCCGCTCGTACCCAGCGCCCTCCTCGGCACAACTACCGTAGCGAACTCCCAAGCAAATGTCCAGCGAAAAGTGAGCCCACGACCAGAGCAAACTCGGTTATCCTCCGAACAACCCTACAAGGAGAGACCGTTGTACGGTGAGATCACTGAGAAAATCGGCGATTCCCTCGGTTCCAAAAGAGCCGCACCCATTTGATTCAGAGGCTTTTCAAGACCGACCCGCTCCTTTGCAAGTGCGGAGGAAA
>JBHHVL010000134.1:0-1948 GCA_046754245.1 Binatia bacterium
ATGACTATATCGTCGTCCATGTCGGTACTCCGAGTGTTCGTGGCCACTCCAATGTGGCGGTATGCGTTGTTCATCACTGTCTAAACCTCCCAGTTGCAGAAATCCGATCCGCCGACTGTACTGGAGAGTGCGAAGTTCTGAGTCATGAACGGCCGACGATCAGCGGCCGTTCTGCTTCGCCCGAAGGCGCAAATCTGAGAGCTCGGTAGCCAGATCGATCCAGGTATCGATGAGCTTGCGTAGCCGCCGGTAGTTACTTACCTGCCCCTGGACGTCCTTGAGGTTCTCTCGACGCACGAACCGTGAACTGCTCTTGCCCTTGCGCGCAAAGCTGAGCTGATAGTAGGGGCCATGCTTGCGTGGCGGGCTTGCCTTGCAACGACACCCTGGTTGACCGCAGACGTTATACTGCTTCGAGACGCTGCCCACTCGCAGGTCGCCGAGCTCGGCCAGATCCTTTTTAACCTTCTCGATCCGACGCTCCAGCGTGCGCATGCGTGCATTCATCTGCACGTCAATGTAGCATGACATCGCCGGTAGCCTTATCGGGCTGCCGGAGTTTGAGCACAGGCTCCAGCTCCAGAGCACAGGGGGTGGAAGATGAAGTTGTGGCGGGTGTGGTACCAGTGCGTAGGTGAGCTGCGACCGGCTTGCCGAAAGCTACGCACGTTCCTGTGGATGATGATGGTTATGGCTGCATTGTGTACGCGCAGTGATCTGGCCGGTGTGACCAGCTTCGTACGCGTGCTCGGACTGCTTCCCGAGTCCTACCCGTGCATGCTGCACTTGTTTCGCTCCAAGGCCCTCAGCCTCGATCGTCTTACCGAGATCTGGGCGCAGCTGGCCGTAAGGCTATTCCGTCCGCTCGTGGTCGGCGAGTACCTGATCTGCGTGGCCGATGGCATCAAGGCGCCCAAGGAAGGGCGACTGATGCCGGCGGTCAAGAAGCTCCATCAAGCCTCCTCGTCGAACTCCAAGCCGACCTACATCATGGGACATTCGCTGCAAGCCATCTCGGTTCTGGTGCAGGGCTGCGCGGGCAGCGTTGCCGCAATCCCCATCGTCTCGCGCATTCACGAAGGCCTGGTGTGGTCGAACAGGGATCAACGAACGTTGCTCGACAAGCTGGTGGCGTTGCTCGCGGGTGTGGTCAAGGTCTGGCAGCGGCCGGTGATCCTGGTCGCCGACGCCTACTACGCCAGCCGCAAGGTGATCGAACCGCTGCTGGCCCGTGGGGACCATCTGGTAACGCGATGTCGGATCAACACCGTTGCTTATGAACAAGCTGCGCCGCCAGCCAAGCGGCGCCGTGGCAGGCCGCGGTTGTATGGAGCCAAGATCCGACTGCGCGATCTCGCTGCCAATACCGCCGGCTATGATACCATCGCAAGCCCCGTCTACGGCGACAGCGACGTCACGCTGCACTACAAGTGTATCGATCTACTGTGGCGTCCGGTCGGCCATCTCGTACGATTCGTCGTTGTCGTTCATCCGCGCCGTGGGACGATCTTCCTGATGAGCACCGATACGCAGATGGACCCGGTCGATGTCATTCGCCTGTACGGTTATCGCTTCAAGATCGAGCTCGGGTTTCGACACGCGGTGCACGTGATTGGCGCCTACGCCTACCACTTCTGGATGGCCGAGATGACACCGCTGGCGCGCAACAGCGGCGATCAATACATGCACATGAAGTCACAGCGCTACCGCGACCAGGTCAAGGACAAGATCGGGGCCTACCATCTGCACGTGCAGCTCGGATGCATCGCGCAAGGCTTGATGCTGCATCTCTCGTTGAACTTCTCGGGCGAGGTCTGGCGGCAGTTTCGCAGCTGGCTCAGGACGATGAACGTCGATCAGCCACCCTCGGAGCTTGTCGTCGCGCACGCGCTACGCAATCGCCTGCCGGATTTTCTCGATGTTCTCGCAATCAAGCCCGAAGCGAGAA
>JBHHVL010000135.1:0-1899 GCA_046754245.1 Binatia bacterium
TCGGCATCGCCAACGATTTTTTCAACTACAAAAAGGGCAAGACGCTCGAGGAGCTCGGCCGACGCTGTGGCATGCCGGACGGTGCACTTCCGCGAACCATCAGGGGGTACAATCAGGGTGTGGCGGCCGGTTCCGACGCCTTCGGCAAATCGGAGGCCTTTCTCCATCCGATCGAAACACCCCCCTTCTTCGCCATCAACCTCGATCTCGACAACGCGAGGTACCCGACGCCGAGCATGACCTTGGGTGGTCTGGTTGTCGACGGCACCACCGCGCGCGTGGTGCGCGAGGACGGAACGGTCATTGACGGCTTGTACGCCGCCGGTCGCAACGCCGTGGGCGTTTCGTCCCACTCCTACGTCAGCGGGCTGTCCATAAGCGACTGCGTGTTCTCCGGTCGGAACGCGGGGAGACACGCAGCGGCACGGGCCGGGCGTAACGATCATAAGGCCGGCGCAGGGCTGCGCGTGCGCCGGTGACAAGCCCAGCGCACGCGATCGCGGGAATGCTCGCGTTGTCCAGACGCCAGGCGCCGAGCTACACGGCGGCCGCGGTGTTGGGCGGTATCCTTCCCGACCTTCCGATGGTGATCTTCTACCTGGTCCACAAGATCTTCCTACGCAGCCTCGAAGGCGAAATCTGGACGCATTTCTATTTCTTGCCGGCGTGGCAGGGGCTCTTTGATGCGTTTCACTCCTTGCCGCTGATCGCGATCGTAATGATCGTAAGCTGGCGGCTGGGTTCGCGTAATGCACTCGTCCTGTCAGCGGCTATGGCTTTGCACGTAGCCCTCGATCTACCCTTTCACCACGACGACGCGCACCGGCACTTCTTCCCCTTCTCGGACTGGCGTTTCGCGAGCCCCCTCTCCTACTGGGATCCGAGCCACTTCGGCACCTCGGTGTTCTGGGTCGAGACGGCCTTCGTATTGATCGGAGCCGTGATACTGCTTCGTCGCCACCGGAGGCCCGGGCCTCGCCTCACCGCGGCCGCCATCGCCGCTGCCTACGTGGCTTTTGTCGGCTACTCCCTCTGGGTATGGGTTCTTTGAGACGGCCAAGGTAGACGGCAATGACGAGGCCCAGGAATAACACGTGTTTTCGAGCAAGAAAGGGAGCGCAGCCGCGTCCCTCACGACAGCTCTTCGAGCAGCTCCTTGACGTCTCTTAGCGGTGCCGTGTCGAATCCTTCAGTAAACCAGCCGTAGATATCGGAAAGCAGCTTGTGGGCTTCGTCCTTCTTGCCCTGCCGCTGCCACAGGCGGGCAAGGCCGGTCGAAGCCACTAGCTCCCACGACTTAGCTTGCTGTTTGCGCGCAACTTCGATGGCCTTGTGGAAGCAGCGTTCAGCCGCGTCGTCCTTCGACTCGAGCAGGAGTAGCTCACCCTTGACCCGGTGAATCTCGGCATCGGACCAACGCTCACCGGTTTTCTCGGCTATCTCCTCAGCCTCGGCGATCAGGGCCAGCCCTTCGCTTGGCTGCCCGCCTCCACCATACCACTGAGCCATGAGCGCGAAGGAAAAGGGCCGTCTCAATTTCATGTCCGCGGCTTCGAAGGCGTCCAGTAGTTGGCGCATCTCCTCGATGTCTTCCTCTACCGGGACCCGTTGAACCGGCATCATCGCCTTCACAGAAGCCCCCATCAGGAGGTAAAGGGAGAACCCATGTTCGGTCGAAATCGTCATCAGCGCGTCCGCACTTTCCCGAAGAGCTCGCCAGTCTCCGAGATGCCCGTGGACGATGGCAGCGTAGATCAGAGCGAAAGCCAGACTGAAGGGATGGGACAGCTCCTCAGCCAGGCTCACGGCCTCCCGGACCCGTGTAAGAGCCTGATCCGGAAAACCGAGAAGCGCTAGAGTAAACCCAATATTAGAAAGGGCTTCCACTCCCACATCAAG
>JBHHVL010000136.1:0-1890 GCA_046754245.1 Binatia bacterium
TCAAGCGACGACCGATTCAAGGCAAGAAACGCGGAAGCCTGTATTGCATGGCGTAAGCGGATCGGAGTGGTTGAAGCGTTGTCAGATTGTGCAACGGTGATTCGGGGGATAGTGGCAATCTGTATATAATTTGTAGGGATCTTAGGGCACCCATACGGCGGGAAAGTAACCGGTCTATTTTGACCCACCCTCCTCTTTCAGGCACACAGCTAGCTAGAGCTTGAATGGGTGTATTTCCCATTGGGGGTCGAAAGTCACCGGTTACTTTCTCAAGGCCACCCGGGCTCTCCTGACAGGTTGGGAAAGATAAAATTGTTGGCTCTTCTCCCGATACTTGAATCATTGCAGATGACTTAATGACCCTGGTGATAACTCACCGTTCACCTGATTTCAGTGCGAAGTGGGTCGCAACAAAACGATCTCCATCGATCCTGCCTTCCACGACCGCATTCGTCGACGCATTGCAAAGCCCATCAGAGGCATGGGCGTCACCAAATCCGCGTTGTGTCAGCGATTGGGCCGAGTTTGGCGGGAATGGGAGCGGTTTCAGGGCGAAATGAATGACAGTGGCCACAATTCATACCGCTCTCAGCGTATCCTGTCCTGAAAACGCTATCGAACGTTAGACCACACCCCAACATAAGCCACTCGTGTTAATCGGCTCGAATCGGTTACAATGTCGGCGGCTGGGCCGACTTGAGCCGTTCGGGCGGAACGAGCATGTCCTCGATCGACGAGACAACGCAGATCCTTCTTGACTTGGCGAGGGGTGACGAAGCAGCAGCGAAGAAACTGTTCCCCCAGGTCTATGACGAGTTGCGTGCCCTCGCTCGGCATTTCATGCAACAGGAGCGACCGGACCATACCCTCCAGCCCACGGCCCTGGTCAACGAGGCCTACCTGCGGATGATCGACCAGACGCGGGTCGATTGGCGGGGCAAAACCCATTTCATGGCCATTGCCGCGGAAATGATGCGTCGCATCCTGGTGGACGCCGCCCGCAAGCGAGGCGCCGAGAAGCGGGGCGGCGACCGGTGTCGGGTCACACTTCATGAAGGACAGGCCGAGGCGGAGGACGCACATGATGTTGACCTCCTCGCGCTGGACGAGGCCCTGGATGCGCTCTCAAGTCTGAGCGAGCGTCAGGCGCGGGTGGTGGAGCTTCGATACTTCGCCGGGCTGAAGGTGGAGGAGGTCGCGTTTGCCCTTGGTGTCTCAGCGCGGACCGTCAAGGGCGATTGGCGAATTGCCAAGGCGTGGCTACGGCATCGTATCGGCGAGTGAGACCGGATTGTGCTGAAATTTTCTTGCCCCCGACGCGCGCGGTTTTCGCGTATGTGTTCGGTAGGGCGAACTACCATGCGAGATGAGGTACACGGGTAATGACGACGCCAAAGCATCATAAGAAGGTGACTGACCTCTTTCTGGCCGCGTGCGAGCTGAAGCCAGAGGAGCGTGCGGCGTATCTCGACGAGGCCTGCAAGGACGATTCCGAGCTCCGCGCGGAGGTCGAGGCGCTACTCGCTCAGGATCATGAGCACGCGAGCTTCCTGGAGGTGGCGCCGACTCTTGTCGACGAGGATGGCTCGGGGACAACGAATATGGACGGACCGGCCGCGCCGGCCGGCGGCCTGCCCCCCGACCGGATTCCCGGCTACGAGATCCTTCGCAAGATTCACGGCGGCGGGCAGGGCGTCGTCTATCAGGCCGTGCAGATTGCCACGCAACGCAAAGTGGCGATCAAGATCCTACACGAAGGGCCCTTCGCCAGCGAGGCCTCGCGCGGTCGGTTCCAGCGGGAGATCGCCTCGGTCGCCGGTCTCGATCATCCCAATATCGTCAAGGTGCTCGACAGCGGCGTCGCCGAGGGGAACTACTTCTACGCGATGG
>JBHHVL010000137.1:0-1760 GCA_046754245.1 Binatia bacterium
GCTGCCCACCGCTGAACGAATACATGAAGATCGCCTTGGCCAGCTTCTCCGAGACGGACTCCTTCGCGTACTCACTGCCTAGAGATCGGTCAATCTCCGGCGACTTGGCATCCGGCCCGGCGATGTCACTGTCAACGACGCTATGGAACGCGCTTCCCGCGTACCGGACGAGTTCCCCGCGAATCTCGCTGAGGCCGAGGTTCACATCGCACGACTGGATCATCAACTCGTTGTCCTTGCGGTTGTAGAGATCGCTAACGACATACGCGAGCAGCCTCAACACGCCGCGCGTCCGCTGGAAATCGGGCATCGAACCCCACCGTTCATACAGTGTCGTGAGCAGCTCAGGGTGGAACGGGTACGCCGCCAGCATGTTCTGCTTGTAGGCTGGCTCCTTGACGGCCTGCGGCACATCATCGCCGAGCGCCCGGTACTTCTCCCAGCACGCATCGACCGTGCGCTCATGCTCGGCCTGGTCGCCCAGGCTCTCGAACAGCCGCCGCCGGATCACCTCATAGATTTCCATGCCCTCGACGGGGAGCTTCACCTTCTCGACTCGCCCAAACACCTTCTCCAGCGACTGGTATGCCTTCTCCGCGCCCGTGTCGAGAAACTCCGAAGCCTGACTGGTGAGCGTCGCCACCAGCACCGCGTGTGGGCAGTTCGCCACAGCAATAGTCAACTGTTGCAGAAAGGTCATCGTGCTACCGCGCAGGCTCCATTCGCCTTCCTTGATCTTCTCCGCGTTGACGAGGTACACGAGAATCTCGTCCATCAGGATCACGCACGGGCCGCACCTTTCCAGCATCTCGCCGAGCAGGTTGCTGCCCGGCGCGGTCTTCGACTTGTCCTCTTTCTCGACCATCTTGTAGAGGGAGTCGCCGCCGAGTTGATGCGCGATCTCGCCCCACATCGTCCGGTCGCTGGCCACATTCATGGCCGTGCCGACGACGCACGCCACCCGCGCGTCGGGAACCGTCTTGAGTTCGGCGTCTCCGAGCAGCTTCTTCACCGGAGCGAGGCTAGTGCTTTTCTTCGGGTCGTTGAGCAGGTGGTAGAGTGCCAGCAGCGTGTGCGTCTTGCCGCCGCCGAACGGCGTCTGCATCTGCACGACGGGTTCGCCGTCCTTGTGGCCAGACAAACGCCGCACGACACCCGTGAGCAAATCGGCCAGCCCCTTCGTCAGGTAGGTCTTGCCGAAGAACGCAGCCGCGTCGCGGTAGTCCACCGCGCCCCGACCCGCGATGACCTCGCCGAGGTCAGCCGCGAACACCGAGGCGTCGAAGCGGCCCTTGCGGATGTCCTCGTGAGGCGTGACCACCTGCCTCCATGCTTTCAGCGTACTCATGCCTTGCTCCTCAGCCATGTGGCTGCCAGTTCGCCGCCCGCCGCCGCGCGCAGCAGGCGTTTCTTCTCATCAGTAAGAACGCGAGGCCCTTGTAGAAACCGACCGATGGATGCCGCCCGGTCTCGGCCTGCGGGTCGCAGGATGTGATCCACTGAAACCGGATCGCTTAGCATCACCGATCCCGACGGGTCGGCCACGACCCGCTTGCGATAATCATCAGCCGGATAGGCGGGGTCGTCGTCCGGGTTATCGATCACCTCGCGTACGGCCCACACGCCCACGAGAAACGCAGCCTGTGACAGGCCGGAGGCCTGTCCCACCAGTTCGGTAGAACAGGCGGCTCGCCTGTCGCCAAGCCCCTTGCCGGATGTCACCATCCACATCCGATCACCGGGCTGCAACTCGGCGATGC
>JBHHVL010000138.1:0-1759 GCA_046754245.1 Binatia bacterium
TGCCGAGGACGCCGCCATCTACGGTGAGTTGCAGATCCGGGCCCCGAAGGCCAAGGACGCCCGCCGATTCTGCGCCAATGCGTTCATCCCCATTCGCCTCGCCAGCGCCAGCCACCAGGAGGCCGAACATCTCTTCCCCTCGCGAGACCTGTCCTATACGCAGGGGCTCGAGGAGCGCGAGTTCGAACATCTTAAGCAGGGCGATTTCATCGAGCAGGTCTATTTCGTCGCCGATCTGCAAAGGATCGAGCAGGAATACGAGGTCGATTATTTCCAGGCGATCAACGACATCGACCGGGAGCTCTCCGTACTGTCCGACCGCGAGGAATACCTGACCGTCCGCTACGACGACGCGCGACGCCGCGCCCTGTTTCGCAACCCCGACGTCAACATCGAGGACAAGGTCGCACAAGATCGATTCGACGTCTGGGGGATCGAGGAGACGTTCATCACGCTCGCCAGAAAACGCAAGGAGCTCGAACGCGAGCGTGAGTCGCTGATGCTCGAACGCGAGGCCTTGGAGAAAGAGCGATCCCGCCGGAACGCCCTGCTGCGTTCCATGCGCATCGTTCATCGCTCCGGTGCCCTCGTCCTGGCCACCCCCGACCTCAAGCTGCCCTTCCACGACGCCGTGCAACAGGCCTCCGAGTTGGGCGAAGTCTTGGCCGTCGTCCGCGTCGGTGGCCGGCACCAGTACTGGGCCTGGGATCGCGCCGCAGAGCCAACCGCCGATCAATCCGACTCCCCCCAAGAAGCCGGCATGGCCGCAACGCACCCATAGCAACGCCCTTGCCCGACTTGCGTCGTCTGGTATGGTGGCCGACATGAGCCGAGCGATCAAACGCGCTCTCATCAGCGTCTACGACAAGACCGGGATCGTCGATTTCGCCCGCACCCTCGCCGACGAATTCGGCATCGAGATTCTCTCCACCGGCGGCACCGCCACGCTTCTAAAAGAAAACGGCATCCCCGTTACGCCCGTGGAAGACGTCACCGGGTCCGGCGAGATGCTCGACGGGCGGGTCAAGACCCTGCACCCCAACATCCACGGCGCCATCCTGGCCGACCGCGACAATCCCGAACACATGCGCCAGCTCGCCGAACGCGGCATCAAGCCGATCGACATGGTCGTCGTCAATCTCTACCCGTTCGAAAAAACCGTCGCCGACCCCCACTGCACGTTCGAGCAGGCCATCGAGATGATCGACATCGGCGGCCCGTGCATGCTCCGCGCCGCCGCCAAGAACCACAAGCACGTGCTCGCCGTCGCTCAATCGAGTTCCTACGAAATGACCCTCTCGCGCTTGCGAAACTGGCGCGATGACCACGACCGCCTCGACGCCCTGCGCAGCGGCGCGTTCTCGGCATTCTGCGAGACCCACGCCTATGACGCCCAGATCGCCACCTGGCTCAGCATGAACGACAAGGACGCCCTGCCGGACGTTCGCATTCTCGATCTGTGGAGTTGGGGCGCCCTGCGCTACGGCGAGAACCCCCACCAGCTCGCCGAAGTCCTCAGCCTCAAAGGTGACACGCGTGCGGCCGATCTTACGACCGTCGATCCCGTTTCCGAAAGCGCCGACGACCCGCGCGAGTCGGGCAAGGCGCTGTCGTTCAACAACTACGTCGATGCCAACGCGGCGCTCGACCTCTGCGAAGAGCTGAGTTGCGCGGGTCTGCCGAGCGTCGCCTGCTACATCAAGCACACCCCCCCTTGCGGCGTCGGCGTCGGGACCGACCCCCTCGAGTCCTATCGCAT
>JBHHVL010000139.1:0-1741 GCA_046754245.1 Binatia bacterium
AGTACGGGTTCCTCTGGTATGTGGTCCCGAAACGAGAAAAACATATATAGGGAACTGCTACTGGGCTACTTTTCGGGGAATTGGAGATTTCCGTTCCCCTCTCATGGAGGTAGTCCAGAATGCGTACCGCAACCAGACGCAAAGGCCGTTCGACCCCTCGTCCTCGTCCGATCCACAAGCCTCGGGGCGTTCTGCAGCCGCGGGTGCAGCGGGTCGGGCCGGAGCATTTCGGCATTGTGAGTGTCGACTGTGCCAAGGCCCGGTCCAAGTGGATGCTGACCGACTTCTATGGCACCGTGCTGATTCCGCCTACGGAACTGGTGCATAGCCGGGGGCACTTCGACATGGCCGTCGTGCTGATCCGCGAAGCGATCGCCCAGCACGGATTGAAAGACCTTGTGGTGGCGATCGAACAGACCGGCACCTATCATCAACCGGTGAAACGGGCCTTCCGTGCGGCGGGCTTTGAATGTCGCATCGTGCATCCCTTGGCCAGCAAGGCGTTTCGTCAGGTGGCCCATCCGGGCATCAAGACCGACGACACCGACCTGGTCGGAATCTTCGCCGCTGCGGCGGGCGGCTTCGGTCTCTTGGAACCCACGCTCGATCCACTCGCCGCGAGGCTTCGGCTCTGGGTGCGTCACCGCCGCGATCTGGTCGAGAAACGCTCCGCCCTCTGCTGCCAACTGAAAGAACACTGGCAGGCCACCTTGCCGGGTTTCGCCGCCCTGTTCGAGGACCTTTGGACCACGCCGGCAGGCTTGACGATCGCCCGCCACTTCGCCTCGTCGGAGGCCATCCAGCAGGTCGATCTTTCCGGCTTGCGTGCGGTCCTCCGTGCCGCCGACCAACGCGGGCAAAGCCGCACCCTCGAACGGATTCTCGCCTGGGCGCGGACCGCACCGCCGGCCGACCCGGAGGCCTCCCTCCGCGGGCGCCTCGCGTTGGCCCTCGATGACGATCGACTGCAAAAAACCCGGGAAATCCTGGCCGCAGAAGGCGAAATCGCCTCGCTCTTGGTCCAGACGCCCTACGTGCTCCTCATGGCCATCCCCGGCATCAACATCGCCTCCTGCGGCGAGTTTGCAGGCGAGATGGGACCCATCTCCCACTACGCCCATGCCAAGGCCATCACCGGGCGAGCCGGCTTGTTTCCCTCGCGGTATCAAAGCGACCGGGTGGACTTCCCTGACGGCCCCTTGGTCCGCTGCGCCAACCGCCGACTCCGCGCCGCCCTTCTGGGCATCGCCGATAATCTGCTCAAGTGTAACCACTACTTTCAAGGGCTGGCCGACCGCTGGAAAGCCGTCGGCAAGGACCCGCGGGATGCCCATGTGAAGGTCGCCTCGCGCTTCAGCCGGCTGGCGTACCTGATCGTCGCCGGCCGCGAGATCATTCCCCATCGCTGCTTGCAGCCGCGGGGCTACATCCTCGACAAGCTGATCGCCTTTCATCAGAAGCACCAGACCACTCCGCAACAGATGATGGCGGACCTCAACCAGGCCGCGGCCCAACTCCCGGCCAACGCACATTCCCTGGAAGCCGTCCCTTTGATCCAACGTCTTCAGAAAACCTACACCGCCCGACGACGCGGCCCACAACCGATCGGAAACATATTGCCGCTCCTGCTGGCCAAGCTGGGGGTCGGCGAGGTAAAATCCTCCCTTGCAGGGGTTCGGGACTCCAGCTAGTCGCATCACGCCAAGGGCCACAACGCCTTCTTACCTCCTGGGTAAAACCC
>JBHHVL010000140.1:0-1660 GCA_046754245.1 Binatia bacterium
CAGCGCCCGGAGCTTCGTGCCCATCAGCTCGTCCAGCGGGTACGTCGTCACGTCGGCCTCGCCGGTGAACCAGGGGTTTGCCACTACGAGCGGAGCCGGTTGGTAAGCCAGCACCGCGAAGTGCTCGCGCGTGTTGATTTCGATCTTTAGGCGCAGTGGGCGGATCGGTGGCACCTCAGATTCGAAACGGTAGGTCAGCGTCACACTGGCTTCGCTGCTTGAGCGTTTGGGCCGCCCGAGCCAGGAATCGAGGCGTCGGCGGATAGCGTTCAGCACGCCGCCTATGGCGCCGGGCTTCGCCTGAACCAGGTCAATGTCTTCCGAGTACCGACTGGCAGGCTGGATGAACAGCTTGTTGAGGGCCGTTCCGCCTCGAAGAGCGAGCGCCCCCGCCAGTTCCGGCTCGGCAAATACCTCAACGACTGCCCGCGTGAGCACCAGGTCCTGTTCAACCTGGGCGTCGTCGCCCCACGGTGCGGTCGCGCGCCATGCCGTAAGGTGCGCTTGCGGAATCACGTTTCGACCTCGACAGGCTCAGTGACGAGCACGTGCCATCGCCGGTCCTCCTCTGCTCCATCAGCGGTTTGCCCGGGCCGAAGGGGAATAGCACGGGGAGACTGGCGCTCAAGCCACTCATGGATGGCCTTCGCCTGCGGTCGCCCCCGGGCCCTTTCGAGCAGGTAGCCCAGGCGCTGCGCGTTGGGGATGTCGCCGCCGGCGCGCACGACCTTGAGCGTTCGCTTCGGGTCCAGCAGTGGAATCAATTCCACCAGGACGGTCGCAACGTTGTCTATCTGGCCTGCCGCTCTGGCGAAACGCACCAGATCGAAGGCCGTCGCTTCCGGCGTGGACACGCGCATCACCCCGGTGGACGTCTTCACGCTCTGCGTGGCGGTGTCCGCGGTGTGCTTGTTGGTGAAAAACCGAATCCTCGTGCGGCCAACCTGCAAAGGCCTGACCGGCCGATCAGTGAAAACCTGAAATTCCTGAGGTTGTTGGTGCGAAGCACCGTGGATGCCGGCCGCGCTGAGCAATCCGACATAGTACGGCCGCTCCATCGCTTTCATCAGATCGTCGATGAACCACGGGGGAGGCGGACCGCCGGCATGGAGGTATTCGAGCGGTACGATCACGTAG
The DNA here is from genome assembly GCA_046754245.1 of Binatia bacterium. Taxonomy (GTDB): domain Bacteria; phylum Desulfobacterota; class Binatia; order UBA1149; family UBA1149; genus JBHHVL01. The sequence goes on from JBHHVL010000140.1 coordinate 1,138, forward strand.
AAGTAGCTCTTGACCTTCACGACGCGCTGCCGACGGGCGAGTCGCTGGAGGGCTTTCTTGACGGCCTCGGCGGATAGGCCGCTGTCGCTGATCGCCTCGGCGCGGAGAAACGTGTATTTTCCCCGTGCCTGCAGGGCATCGACCCAGTCTTCCACGGTCACGGCCGCCATTCTTCTTGCTCCATCGCGTTTGCGAAACGGGGTAGAGAACGTCCCTTTCCGCAAACAAGTCTAAGGCCCGGTTGGGGCCGGGTCAAGCCGCATCTGCGCCCAAATGCACTCTTGTTTCCCGCCTTCACGCGTCTGATCCGAAGGAGGCTTGAGATGCGTCAGCGTTGTATCCGTGCCGTACGAATGCCGGCCTATCGGGCCGGTCGTCGTGTGGAAATCGGCCTTCCTTCAGGCCGACGTTAGGGTGCTGTTCGGTCACGTGTGTCTCCAGGAGTTGGTCACTGAGTTGGTCAGTCGTCACTTGGTGGTGACTAGTTATCGAGTTGTCAGTGACTTGCTACCCACTTGTAAAC
>JBHHVL010000141.1:0-1635 GCA_046754245.1 Binatia bacterium
GCCAATATCCAATACCTAATACCCAGTCCTTAATCTCCAACAACTGGAATCCTGATCTCCACTCGCGTGCCTCGCCCGACTTCGGACTCAACGACCAGCCGGTATTCTTCCCCGTACAGTGCCCGCAGCCGGCCATCAATGTTGCGAAGCCCGATGACCGCACCGCCCTTCGACGGGCTCACGACCCTGCTTGCCTGCCCCGAACCCAGAACCTCCTCCAGACGAGCAGTCGCGATGCCTGGGCCGTCATCCTCCACTCGAAGCAGAAGAACCTGCCCTGAGCCTGCCGAAGGGTCGCCGTCCACCAGTTCGACGGTGATGCTCGCCGTCCCGCCCTCGGGTTTCCTGGCGATCCCGTGAATGACGGCGTTTTCCACCACCGGCTGCAGGATAAGCGTGGGCACCGGGTGATCCAGCCAGGCTTCCGCTCCGACGGACCACTCTACTTGCAGGCGTTCGTCGAGGCGGGCTTTTTCCAGGGCCAGGTAGGCCTCAACGTAGCTCAGTTCGTCCCGCAGGGGCACGAACTCTCCTGACCGCAGGGCGCGCTGGAAGACCTCGGACAGGTTGAGCAGAAGCCGGCGCGCGGTCTTCGCATCGGTGCGCACGAAATAGCGAATCGTGTTGAGCGCGTTGAACAGAAAATGGGGGTTGATCTGGGCGCGCAGGGCGCGGAGTTCGGCCTGGGTGAGCGCCAATTCGGCCACTTCGGTTTTGCGCCGGGCAACCTCGGCCTGCACACCGCGCACAATCAGCGCTATCGCGGCCATTGCCAATCCCGATACCAACATACTGGGGATTAGAAGCTTCGTCACGTCGGCTGGGTTTTCCTGAGTAATGGCCGTGAGATAGCCGGCTACCAGGTCGATCCCGACTCCCAGCCCCAGGGCAGCCAGAGGCGCAAATCTGCGCTCCCCCAGTAGTTCTGCATACAAGCCAGAAACGATCCCCGCCCACACGGCCGATGAAACTCCCAGGTCTATCACGTAGTACCAGAAGAATACGTCGACCCACAGCATCAGGTCGAAGAGGCCCCGCAGGCCCTCGGTTCGATAGATCGAGAGAAGGTCCGCGTCCGGATAGAAGGCAAACTGCATTGTGCCGTGAATGAACACCGTGACAACGCCCAGCCCCAGTCCCACACGCCAGCCGCCCAGCAAACCGCCGGCAACCACAATCAGCAAGCCTAGCGTCGTCTCGATATCGGCGAAAACGGCCAGCCCCAGGTAGTAGCTGAAGGCCAGCAACTGGATAATCGCCAGCACTCCAAATAGCTTCAGTAGGTCCCGCGGTGTAGTCTCGCCGCTGACGACCCGCCGAAAAAGGGCGGTACTGCTGAAGAGATAGATGAGCGCGACCGGGATGATGAGTTCTTGAACTGTAGAGCCAACCACGTAGAGATCGAAGTCAAAACGGGTCAGGCTGTCAAGGGACAGAGACGGGTATTCCAAAACCCGGCGGGCGAATAGGGCCAGCACGAGCGCGGCCAGAGTTGCGAGTGCCACGGTGCCGGCAAGCGTCATCCAGCGGGACACTGGTTTTCGGTGTGGAAGGGTGCTGCTCACGGCAATCTGATCCTTCACGGGACTTGTGCTCCGCTCCCCGACTCAACTCTTGATACGGGAGAAGCTGCGT
>JBHHVL010000142.1:0-1586 GCA_046754245.1 Binatia bacterium
GAGCACATCGGCCCCGTGGTCGCCTCGAGCGAGGACGCCGCCAAGAACCTCCTCGTGGCGGCCCTCGAGGCAGCCGGAGGAAAGCCCGTATACGTCGACCCGTTCCTCCACGCATCCGGCTGGATCGAGTTCCTCGCCTCGATGGGCTTCCGCAAAGAGCGGGACCTCATCCGCATGTACCGGGGCCCGAATCGTTTTCCGGGACAGCCCCACCAGCAGTGGGCGGCAGCCGGGCCGGAGCTGGGGTGACGGCCCGCTGTCTCTTGCTCCGGAAACCGCCCTCTGAACCGAACTTTTCGGGGAAACGACCCCCGTCAGCGGGCTTAAGGCCTTGGCGCAAAGCGAGTTAGGCTATAATCTAACTTTGCATGATGTAGCCACTAAAATGTGGACTTTCCCTTGACTTCAGCCCGATGGCGCCTATGATACTTCTTTATGGCAAGGCGATTCGGAAGTGTCCACGTAGCCACTACTACTCGGAAGGTCAAGGACAAGGTCTACCGCACCTACCTCCTGCGACGGAGCTATCGCGAGGACGGAAAGGTTAAGCACCAGACCGTCGGCAACATCTCTCACCTGCCCCCGGATCTGATTGATACCATACGCGCGCGCCTTCGCGGTGACCTCCCGCCGCGGGGTGACGGCTTCGAGATCCTACGTACCCTTCCACACGGTCACGTGGCCGCCGTCCTCGGCACGCTGCGAAGCATCGGGCTCGACAGACTGATCGCCTCTCGCCCCTCGCGCGAGCGAACGTTGATCGTCGCGATGCTCGCTGCACGAATCATCGACCCACGCTCCAAGCTCGCGACCGCCCGTGGCCTCCAGGGCGAAACTGCGACCTCAAGCCTCGCACTCGAACTCGACTTTGAGCTCGAGTCACCACGCCAGCTCTACGAAGCTCTGGACTGGTTGGGTGAACGTCAGAAACGCATCGAGAACAAACTCGCTAAGAAGCACCTGCGTGACGGATCTCTGATCCTCTACGACGTCAGCTCGAGCTTCTACACGGGGACCCACTGTAGTCTCGCCAAGTTCGGGCACAACCGCGACGGCAAAAACGGATACCCGCAGATCGTCTACGGACTTCTCTGTAACTCTGACGGCTGCCCGATTGCCGTTGAGGTCTTCGAGGGAAACACTTCGGACCCGAAGACGCTTCAGTCGCAAGTTGACAAAATCCTCAAGCGCTTTCGGCTTGAGCGCGTCATCCTCGTCGGAGACAGAGGAATGCTCACCTCCAAGCGCATCGACGAGACGATTCGTGAGGTCGAGGGCTTGGACTGGATCACGGCACTTCGCGCTGAGAGCATCAGGAAACTCGTAGAACAAGGGCAGATTCAGCCGTCGCTATTCGACGAGCGTGATCTCATGGAGATCGAGTCGCCGGACTATCCGGGTGAACGCCTCGTTGTCTGCCGGAATCCTCTCCTCGCGGAGAGCCGCGCGCGCAAGCGCCAGGAACTGCTCGCGGCGACGGAGAAAAAGCTCGACGAAATCGTCACTGCAACCAAACGTCCAAAGAGACCGCTCAAGGGGAAAGACAAGATCGGGCTGCGTGTCGGCAAAACCCTCAACAAGTACAA
>JBHHVL010000143.1:0-1549 GCA_046754245.1 Binatia bacterium
GCTACTGCGTGGTGATAGAACGCGGCGATTGCGTAGAATCGTTTTGCGCGCGCAGACTTTCTTGAAGATCAAACGGAGCTTGGAGCGCGTGCCGATCGCGACGCTGACGAAGTAGAAGACCGCGTGGACCAAGACCCATCGGTTGCGCAACGCCACATGGCTGCGTACGCGCAGGTCCTCCAAGGAGGGTGTCCCAACGTTAGTTGAATGACCTCCCCCCATTTTATGTACCAGTCAGAGTGAGAGGATAACCTCCTTGTCCTTGGGCTGCAAGGGGGCTGAGGGCGTAGCCCGAAGCGGCCTTGCAGCACCCCTTCCAAATTCCTCCGGCGTCTTGTATCCCAGGCTGCTGTGCGGGCGGCGTCGGTTGTAGTAGTCACGCCAGTCCGGGATGATTTGCTGGGCGTCCCGGAGGCCTCGAAATAGGTTCAGGTTGAGGCATTCGCCTCGCAGCTTGTCGTGGAAGCTTTCGATGTACGGGTTCTCCCACGGCGAGCCGGGGGTGATGAAGATCGTTTGCACGCCGGCTTTCTTCAGCCAGTCTTGCACCGCCTTGGCGATGAACTCCGGGCCGTTGTCGCTGCGGATGTAGGCCGGCACGCCTCGGGTGAGCATGAGCCATTCCAAGACCTCGATGACTCGGGTTGCGGGCAGGTTTCGCTCGATCCGTACCGCCAGCCATTCGCGGGTGTACTCGTCCAGCACGTTGAGGATCCGCACCTTGTCGCCGTACTCGGTGCGGTCCTCGATGAAGTCGTAGCTCCAGACGTGGTCTTTGTATTCGGCTTTACGCATCACCTCTCCTCTCGGTCCGTATCGTCTCCGCTTGGGCCGCTTGCGCTTAAGGCTCAAGCCCTCGGCCTTCCAGATCCGGTGGATCCGCTTGTGGTTGTCTTTGTACCCCTCCCGCCGCAACTCGAACGTGACCCGCGGACAGCCGTAGCGCGGATACCGGTAGGCGATCTCGCGCATCGAAGCGGCCAGGGCCGCGTCGTCATGCCGGGGGCCGGGCCGATACCGCACCGTCGAACGCGCCGTGCTCGTCAGGTCGCACGCTCGGCGCTCGGCGATCTCTCGATCGGTCGTAAGCCATTCCACGGCGTCTCGTTTGGCGGAAGGGGTCACCAGTTTTTTGCCAGCAGCTCTTTCAGAGTTGCGTTGTCCATCGCCTGGTCGGCCACGATCCGCTTGAGTCGTGCGTTCTCCGCTTCCAACTCACGCAGTCGATGAGCCTCCGACTCGGTCATCTGGCCATACTTGGTTCGCCAACGGTGGATCGTCGCCTCACCCACCCCGTACGTCCGGCACAACTCGGCGATCGGCTTGCCCGACTCCAGTTGGCGAAGGACCGGAATAATCTGTTCCACCCGATACCGCTTCCCATGCTTCTTGTTTCCCATAAGAGAATCCTCCAAAGGCCAAAATCATACAGAATTCTCTCACTCCGCGTGGTACAGTTTTCGGCGGGAACGTCAGACCGGGAGATGCTCAACGCCTTGGCGGACAACTTCGAGGAGGTCATGGCCGAGGGAACGCCACCGCAAAAGAA
>JBHHVL010000144.1:0-1539 GCA_046754245.1 Binatia bacterium
CCGCGACGCAAAAAGCCATATCTATCGTCCTTCGGGTGTTATCGTTACGCCTTTGCATATTTCCTCACATGAGCGCTTGGACGAAGCGGCTTCGCCGCAGGATTGGCGGCGTAGCCGCCATCAGAGGGGGTGAGCGGGGGTGTTCCGGCATGTGATATCCTCGGGGGGTCTCCGGCCGTGGGGGCCGGAACCTTCATCTACTTCCTTACTGGAGGCTATCACGATGACCGAACTGAGAAACCGCATGATCGAGGACATGCAACTCGCCGGCCTGTCACAGGGCACGCAGGAGGCCTACGTCAGGTCCGTGCGGCAACTGGCCGGGCATTTCCGCCTGTCGCCCGAACGGATCACCGAACGCCAGTTGCGCGACTACCTCATCCACCTGCGTGATGTGCGGGGCATCGCCAAGGGCACGTTCCAACAGCATTTCTTCGGCATCAAGTTTTTCTTCGTCAACACCCTGGCCTACGACTGGCCGCTGCTGACGAAAAAAAAGTCCGCCAACCCCTTCGCCAACGCCTGCCCGACGTCCGAAGCGACCAGGACTGCCGCCGCCTGATCGGCGCGATCAGACAGCCGGTCTATCGCGGCTGTTTCGCCCTGATCTACGTCTGCGGCCTGAGGATCGGCGAGACCGTCGAACTGCCCATCTCCGCCGTCGACTCCAAGCAGATGCTCCTGCGCGTGATCGGCAAGCGCAACAAGCAACGCGCCCTACCCCTGGCCGAGCCGGTACTCGCCATGCTTCGCGAGGTCTGGAAGATCCATCGCAATAAGGCGTGGCTCTTCGCCAACCGCAACGGCACCTCTCATCTGTCCCGTTCAACGGCTCGCCTCGCCTTCAACGCCGCACGGGCAGCGTGTGGTTTCAATGACCAGTTCACGCCCCACACGCTTCGCCACAGCTTCGCCACCCAGCTCCTGGAAAAGGGTGTCGAGATCCGCCTCGTGCAGATCCTGCTGGGGCATGCAAGCATTCGGTCCACTCAGATCTACACGCACCTGAGCGAACCCTTGCGTCGCGACTTACGTCAATTGCTCGGCGACTTCTTCGCCGGACTCTTTTAAGGGAGACCGGCCATGAAAGACGACCGTATCGAACTGGCGGACGTCGTCCGCCGGTTCAAGGACGATTATGTCGCCCGGTTCGGGCACCGGATGATGCCGTCCCAGGTAAAGGCCCTCGCCGACATCGCCGCCTGCATGACGGCTCAGATGGGCGGCCATCAGTATCAATGTCGCGATTGCGACCACCGGTTCTGGGTGTACCACGGCTGCCGCAATCGCGCCTGTCCCGCCTGTCACGGGCGCCAGATGCGCGATTGGCTTGAAGCCAGGCAGGCGGAACTCTTGCCGTGCGACTACTATCACCTCGTCGCCACGGTCCCTCAAGAGATCCGTCATCTCTTCCTGTCGGATCAGAAGTTCGCGTACTCGCTGTTCATGCGAACGGTTGCCGGGGCGGTCACCGACCTGGCGCGCGATCGGAAGTACCTCGATCGGAAGTACCTGGGGGCCACGCCCGGCATCCTCATG
>JBHHVL010000145.1:0-1537 GCA_046754245.1 Binatia bacterium
CGGAATTTCGCCGCCGGCATGAGCGGGGGCATCGCCTACATTCTGGACCTCCAGGGGGATTTCCTGGAGAAGTGCAATCTCGGCAGTGTGGGGCTCGAAGATGTGGAAAGTGACGAGGATATCGCCGAACTGCGCGCCCTCATCGAAGACCACCAGAGGGCCACGGATTCCACAGTGGCCCGCGACATACTGGATGACTGGGACAATGCGCTGCCTCGGTTCGTCAAGGTGATGCCCACCGACTACAAGAGAGTCCTCGAGGAGCGAAAGCGCCGGGAAACGCACGAGGAGGCGGAAGCCGGCGTGAGCTGAGTGCCCCTGCGCCGGACACGGGAATCTCGAATGGGTAAATTCACGGGTTTCAAGGAGTTTCAGCGTTCCCAGGTGCCCTACCGTGACCCGAAGGAACGGATCGGGGACTTTCGCGCTTTGGCCCAGGTAGCCATCCAGGTCGCGTTGAGAGACGCGGCGTGATCCTCCGGCGACGGATCGAGCTCGGCGAGGAGAACGCGAGCAGGATGGAAATCGGGTTTCCGGGCAAGGGCCCGAAGAAGCGCGGCGCGAGCTTCAGCGTGGTCGCCGCGAAGCTGTAGGGTCCGGGCGAGTTGGAACGGAGCCTCGAAACGGCTCGACACCAATTCTTCAGCCTCAAGCAGCGCACCGACGGCGGTCTCGAGCGGGCGGATACTCCATTGCGTAATCTCAGGAGTTCTTTATCGAGAGCCAGCCTGTAATAGAGGCTCATCTGCCCTTTCCGCGTGTACGGCTTGCTCGGATCGAGGTCACAGTCGATCTGCGTCATGATGAGCTGCCCGCCGGTATCGTCGAAGCCAACCGGCTCGAGGCGGCGCAGGACCTTCACGGCACTCTTGACACCGATTCCGGCTGGGGAGACATAGTAGTAGACGTTGCACTGAAACAGAGGATTCTTGAGTGGGCCGACCTTCGTCACGACGTGAAGCTCGATGCAGTCCGGGCGAACCCTGCGCAGCTCGTGCGACTGCTCCGCAAAGGGGTTTCCGGGCACTCCTTCCCAGAAGCCCCACCGGCGATCGAGGTACGCATAGCCGGCCCAGAAGCCAGCCCACTCCTGTCTCCGTCCCTTCGAATCCAGCCACCCGAAGGGATAGCCCCCACCGTGTCCCTTCTTCGAGCCGCCGTGGTTCGTCTTGTTATCGCTACCGCTGAAACCACCCAGGAGATTGACCCCTTCGTGACGGAACTCAACAAAGGTATTGCCTCGATGACGGTAGATAGCGATAGTCTCCCCTTCGCGACAAAACGATTGAACGCCGGCCGCGATGTAGGCGCCGCTCCTCGTCACTTGAACGGACCTTCCCATGGCACCTCCCTGGCCGAAGAAACCACGCCACAGAATGTGCCCGTCGCCATCGGTCTTGAACACGTAGACCTCGCCACTGAGAAACGGCGCCTCTCGCGGCCCCTCGACGTCGCTGTGCCCGATCGCGAGAAAACCACCGTCGGGGGTCTGCACCAGGGAATGGGCCGCAGTAGCCCGCTGCGTCACACCGTACGT
>JBHHVL010000146.1:0-1524 GCA_046754245.1 Binatia bacterium
TCGTGACCTCGGCGTAGTTGCCGCCGATGTCATCGCTGCCAATCTCGCATGTGTGGGAGACGAGGCGCGGATGCCGGTTGAGGATCGCGAGGTATCCGTCCACCGGCACCACGACCTGCACGCCACTCTGTGTAGGCATGAGGTAGAGCTGCCGAGTGACCGGGTTGAGATCGAGTTGGCTGGCGACCATGAGGAGGCCGGCGAAGTGTTCGGTCTTGGCGTTCTTGCAACCGCACATCTCCTGAACGGTTGCGTAGAACTTCTGCGGTTCGAGCCCGTGCTTCTCCGCGAGGTCGGAGATCAGGCTGCGCTTATCGGTCTTCGCAAGATCACTCATTGGTCACTCCGGGAAACGGGGACGGTGCTACCTGCACAGAAGGCGTCTCCCCTTGGTGTGTTGATGCCTGTCCTGCCCGTCGCCCGGTGGGTGCGTGAGTGGGAAAGGGTAGATCCGGGGTCAGGCTGTGCGGGCGAGGAGGTCGCCACAGGACAGGCGGTGTTGGTCAACGAGACTTGGGGGGACGAACGACGCGGCCCGAGTCGCTGGTCTTCGCCAGGTCGGCGTAGAGCAGATCGACATGGTTGAGGCGGCTGCGCTCATCCACACGGAGCAGGTTGGCAAAGTGCGCGTCCTGACGCCTAATGATGGCGTCGAGGTCACTGCGGAGACCCCTCACCACGAAGATCAGCATGATGCAGTTCACGAGCGCGAGGCTCGCAACGACGGCGAAAACCACCGCGTAGATATCCATCACAGCACCTTCCCGATGAACACGCCGACCACCAGCCAGAACAGGCCGATGCCCGCCCACGCGATCAGCGCCATCGAGCGCGTCGCATCATCGGCGTCGCGCCCCTGCCCGCCGGCCACCAGCGGAACACCCTCGTACCACGCATCGACCTCCTCCTGAGACGGCATGTACTCCACCTCCGGATGGCACAGCATCCATGCGCTGAACCGCTCGACAGCGGTGGACCCCATCACTTCCCTCCCTTCACCTTCTTCGCGCGAAGCTCCTCGAGCAAGGCCCGCATGTGGGCCTCGATCGCCTTGGAGACGACCGTATCTGGCTTGAGGCCCCAATCGCGGAAGGTCTGTGTGGAGCAGTAGACGCGCCCGGCGATCTGCTCATCGGTCATGCCCTTGCGCCGGGCGCGCATCACGATCCTGAGTGCGTCGCGTGCTTCCATGGGCGGGGTTGTAGCACGCCTCCGGGACGCCGGTCAATAAGATTTCTGAAAATTTCTTGTTGCGCTGTCAGGAGGAAAGTGGCTACGATCTTCGCGGTTCACGCGATGCCTGACGACGCTGCCTGCGACCTTGCTGAGATCCGCGAGATGATCCACGCGCTCACGCGCGAGGGCGGCGGAGCGCGTGCCGCGAGCATCCGCTCGATCCCGCGCGTCTATGCCGATCTCCTCGAGGCAGCCGAGCGGTTCCTGCTTGCTCCGCAGATGGCGAGGCGGGAGAACGCCCTACGGACAGCCATCGAGAACGCCCGGGCGGCGCGGGGGGAGACGTGA
>JBHHVL010000147.1:0-1512 GCA_046754245.1 Binatia bacterium
CGTGAAAGACCAGAACGCCGCGCTGCTTCATTTCCTTGCAGATGTCCTTGTCGCAATCCTTGACCCAGCGGCCCTTGAATTCGGGAAAGTCGTCGGTGAACGAGCCATTCGGAGCGACGGCGCAGAGCAGGGGAACGGTTTCCGGATCCGCGAATCGTTTCCGATCTTCCTGAAATAAATCGAAGTCCACCTCGCCAAACGCGGGGGCCTGATGGACGAGACCGGTGCCGGCGTCCAGTGTGACGAAGTCGGCGGCGAGCACCCGCCACATGGCGTGCTGAGGTTGGCCGCCTGCCAGCTTGGGTTGGTAATCCGCCAATGACGATCCATCGGCCTTCGGCACGAAGTCACGCGTCGCGCGCCGGGTGTAGCAATCGAACGGCGGCTGATAACGCAGGCCGAGGAGATCGCTGCCCTTGAATGTCCGTTCGATCTTCCATCGCTTCGTGGCCTTGAGCTTCTTGGCGATCGGCTCTACCAGCGCTTCCGCGAAGATCAGTCGTTCGCCGTCCTCCTCGTCCAGAACCAGCGCATAATCAAAGTCCGCGTTGACTGCGGCATACATGTTGCTCGGCAGCGTCCACGGCGTCGTCGTCCAGGCGAGCAGGCTCGTACCCTCGGGGATCGCCAGTTTGCTGGCCCTATCATCCAGGACGATCGGGAAACGCACGAAAACGCTGGGATCGGCCACCTCGCGGTAGCCCTGTCCCACCTCGCCGGCCGAGAGCGCCGTGCCGCCCTGGGCCCACCACCAGACGATCTTGTGACCCTGGTAAAGCAGACCCGCGTCGAATAGCGTCTTCAAGGACCACCAGACCGACTCGACGTAGCTCTGGTGATAGGTGACGTAGGCCTCGTCGAGGTTGACCCAGAAACCGAGTCGCCTCGTCATCTCCTCCCACTCTTTCGTGTAGCGAAAGACGGATTCCAGGCACTTGCGGTTGAACGGCTCGACGCCGTAGGCCTCGATCTCCTCCTTGGAATGGATGCCGAGTTCCTTGCAGACCTCGACCTCGACCGGCAGACCGTGGGTGTCCCAGCCGCCCTTGCGCAGGCAGTGGTGGCCGGTCATCGTCTTGTAGCGCGGGAAGAGATCCTTGATCGCCCGCGTCAGGCAATGGCCGGGATGGGGCAGGCCGTTGGCGGTGGGGGGGCCTTCGTAGAAGACAAACGGCTTACTCCCCTTGCGCTGTTCGAGGGATTTTTCGTAGATTCGATTCTCTTCCCAGAAGGCGAGGGTCTCCCGTTCCACCCTGGGAAAATCGAACTGACCGGGAACTTCATGGAACATGCATCACTCCGATCGCTTAGAGTGCGTCCTAAGCGTAATTGAGACGTCGTGGTGTCGGTCGTCCTACAACCGGCGAGGACGCCGATGTGCCCCATTCGGTGAACAACAAAAACAACAACCATTACAACAACAACTACCGGCGGGACGCCGATGCTCCCCGGGGGGTTTAGGGCGCACTCTTTATCGCATCCTGATCCGCAATCGCATCCTGATCTGGAATC